>JBBEWH010000020.1:0-4509 GCA_037414955.1 Actinomycetes bacterium KLBMP 9797 | reverse complement strand
CACCCATCCACGGCACCCGGCCACCCCAACATCTTAAACCACGGCGTGAGGGACGCCTTGATCATGAGAAGGGTTAGAGGAGGGTGAGTTGCTCGGGTGGGGGCGGGGGAACGGGTAGCCGGCGGGCCTCGCCGGGCTCGGGCCGCTCCAGGCCGTGCCGGCGGGCGGCCAGCCGCACCCGGGCGGTGACCTCGCGCTGATACTCCTTCGGCGAGTATGAGCCGCGCTGGAAGAGCCGCCGGTACAGCGGTGCCAGCGCCGGGTGCTCCCGGGTCAACCACGCCGCATACCACTCCTTGGCGCCCGGCCGCAGGTGCAGCGGGATGGGGGTCACGCTCGCGCCGCCCGCGGCCGCGATCGCGGCCACGGTGGTCTCGATCGACTCGTCGGTGTCGGTCAGCCCCGGCAGGATCGGCGCCATCAGCACGGTCACCCGGAAGCCGGCGTCGGTGAGGGCGCGCACCGCGTCGAGCCGGCGCCGCGGGCTGGGCGTGCCGCTCTCGACCGACCGCCAGACCGTCTCGTCGACGAAGCCGACCGACATCGCCAGGCCCACCTCGGTCACCGACGCGGCCTGCCGCAACAGCTCGAGATCGCGCAGGATCAGCGTGCCCTTGGTGAGGATCGAGAACGGGTTGGCGAAGTCGCGCAGCGCGGCCAGGATCTGCGGCATCAACCGGTATCGGCCCTCGGCCCGCTGGTAGCAGTCCACGTTGGTGCCCATGGCGATGTGCGCGCCCCGCCACCGCGGCGCCGCCAGCTCGCGCCGCACCAGCTCACCCGCGTTGACCTTGACGATCACCTTCGTGTCGAAGTCATGCCCGGCATCAAGGTCCAGATAGGTGTGCGTGTTGCGAGCGAAGCAATATTGACAAGCATGACTGCATCCACGGTATGGGTTGATGGTCCATTCGAACGACATGCGCGACGTGCCGGGCACTCGATTGATGATGGACTTGGCGCGGACCTCGTAGAACGTCATGCCGGCGAACGCCGGCGTGGCGAAGGTGCGCGCCACCGCGCCGGGCAGCGCCAGCGGCAGGGGTGGAGCCGCTGGCGCTGGCCCGTCAGGGACGAGAGCGTCGGGGGGAGCCGACAGCATGTCCCAGCGCATGGTCTTCATTCGAACATGCGTACGAGCCTATGGCAAGCACCACCCCGTGATCAGGGCGTCCCTCACGGCGCTCTAACGACTACAGGGACGCCTTGATCATGGAGACGGGGCGGGGCCGGCGCTGTCGCGGCGGATGAGTTCCGCGCCCACCTCTTCGATGCGTGGACCGAGGCCGTCGCGCGGGCCCTCCAGTGCCAGCGTCATCGCGCGGGCGCCCATGTCGGCGAGCGGCAGCCGCACGGTGGTGAGCGCCGGCGTCACATCGCGGGCGACCGGCATGTCGTCGAACCCGACCACGGTCATCCGCTCGGGTACGGCGACGCCGCGCGAGCGGAGCAGCGCCAGCGCGCCGATCGCCATCGAGTCGTTGAGCGCCGCGATCGCGGTCAGCTCCGGCTCCGCGTCGAGCAGGGCCGCGGCCGCGGCGGCGCCGCTGCCCCGGTCGAAGTCGGCGTAGGTGATGCGGCGCGCGGGCAACTTGTGACCGTGCTCGCGGGCGGCCCGCCGCATCCCGGCCAGCCGGTCGGTCGTGGTGGTGAGCAGCTTGGGACCGGCGATCACGCCGATCCGGTCGTGGCCCAGCGCGTAGAGCTCGGTGGCGATCAGGTAGCCGCCCATCTCGTTCGCGGGCACCACCGCGTCGCCGGCGTGCTCGTGCCGGCCGATCACCGCGACCCGACCACCGGTGCGCTCGTACACCCGCAGCTTGGTGTCGAGCGCCCGGGTGAACTCCTCGTCGTGGTAGCCGGAGCCGGCCAGCACGATCGCGGCCACCTGGTGGGCGCGCAGCAGTTCGACGTACTCCAGTTCCTTGCCCGGGTCGCGGTAGCTGTTGCAGATGATGACGAGCCGGCCGTGGTCGGTCGCCACCCGCTGGAGACCGCGGGTGATCTCCGCGAAGTAGGGGTCGGAGACGTCGTGGACAATCACCCCTATGGCGCTGCGGTGGGCGCGGGCGAGCTGCTGGGCGTGCGCGTTCGGCACGTACTGCAGCTCCTCGACGGCGGCCAGCACCCGCTCGCGCAGGGCGTCGGTCACGGGCTTGGAGCTGCCGTTGATGATCCGCGACGCCGTGGCCGGCGACACGCCGGCCCGGCGGGCGACATCGGCGAGCGTTGCCATCCGCCCCCGTCCTTCCCTGGCCCGTCCGCGGGCCGGCTGCGAGCAGAGGATATCGAAACCGGAATTCGGGTCGTCCTCCGTCGTTGGTCGCCACGGCTCCTACCCGAACTGAAGGTTACCTGAGAAGAGTCGCGGGCCAGATGGAGGAAAGCCCTTGCCGGCAGACGTGAATCGCCAGTACGGTGCCTAGGAAAGCGCTTACCCACGTGGGGACGGGACAACTGAGGAGGCAGCGGCATGGACCGCAGAACGATCGGCATCGCGCTCGGGGGCGTGACCGGCCGGATGGGGTACCGGCAGCACCTGGTGCGCTCGCTGCTCGCGCTCCGCGAGCAGGGCGGTCTGCCGCTGCGCGACGGCAGCCGGCTGTGGCCGGAGCTCGTGCTGGTCGGCCGCAGTGAGGCCAAGCTGCGCGAGATCGCCGAACGTCATGGGTTGAGCGACTGGTCGACCGACCTTACCGCGACGCTGGCTCGGCCAGACGTACAGATCTATTTCGACGCCCAGGTGACCTCGCAGCGCGAGAAGGCGCTGCGCGCGGCGATCGACGCCGGCAAGCACATCTACACCGAGAAGCCGATCTCCGAAGACCTGGCGTCCGCTGTGGACCTGGCCCGGTCCGCCGACGCCGCCGGCCTCAAGCACGGCGTCGTGCAGGACAAGCTCTTCCTGCCCGGCCTGCGCAAGCTGGACCGGCTGGTCAAGGGCGACTTCTTCGGCCGGATCCTGTCGGTGCGCGGCGAGTTCGGGTACTGGGTGTTCGAGGGCGACTGGCAGGCCGCCCAGCGTCCATCGTGGAACTACCGGGCCGCGGACGGCGGCGGCATCGTGGTCGACATGTTCCCGCACTGGCACTACGTGCTGGAGCAGATCTTCGGCCGGGTCAACTCGGTCACCGCGCACGTCAGCACCCACATCCCCACCCGGTGGGACGAGACCGGCCAGGAGTACGCGGCCACCGCTGACGACGCGGCGTACGGGATCTTCGAGTTGGAGGGCGGCGTCGTCGCCCAGATCAACTCCTCGTGGGCGGTGCGGGTGTACCGCGACGAGCTGGTCGAGTTCCAGGTCGACGGCACCGAGGGCAGCGCGGTGGCGGGCCTGCGCAACTGCCGGATCCAGCACCGCGCCACCACCCCCAAGCCGGTGTGGAACCCCGACCTGCCGGCCACCGAGGACTTCCGCGCCCAGTGGCAGGTGGTGCCGGACAACGAGGAGTTCGACAACGGCTTCAAGGCCCAGTGGGAGCTGTTCCTGCGGCACGTCGTCGAGGACGAGCCGTACACCTGGGACCTGTGGGCCGGTGCCCGCGGCGTCCAGCTCGCCGAGCTGGGTCTGCGGTCCGCCCGCGAAGGGCGCCGCTTCGAGGTGCCCGAGCTGTGAGCGCACCCAGCGGGCCCCGCAGCCGCTTCTCGTTCAACCAGGCGACCGCCAACTACTGGCCGATCCCCGACCTGGTCGCCGGCTGCGTCGAGGCCGGCGTCACCCAGGTCGGGCTCTGGCGGGAGCAGGTCGCGGAGTTCGGCCTGGAGAAGACCGCGGCGCTCGTGAGAGACGCCGGGCTCGCGGTCACGTCACTGTGCCGGGGCGGTTTCTTCAACCGCGCGGACTGGTACGACGAGAACCGCCGCGCCATCGACGAGGCCGCGCTGCTGGGTGCCCCGGTTCTGGTACTCGTGTCGGGTGGCCTGCCGGAGGGCAGTCGCGACATCGACGGCGCCCGGGCCCGCGTGGGCGAGTCGATCGGCGAGCTGGTGCCGCACACGACCGCGGCCGGGGTGCGGCTCGCGATCGAGCCGCTGCACCCGATGTTCGCGTCGGACCGGTGCGTGGTCGCCACGCTGGGCCAGGCGCTCGACCTGGCCGCGCCCTATCCGGCGGCCGCCGTCGGCGCGGTGGTCGACACCTACCACGTGTGGTGGGACGACCAGGTGTGGGCGCAGATCGCGCGGGCCGGCCGGGACGGGCGGATCGCGTGCTTCCAGGCGGCCGACTGGATCACCCCGCTGCCCGAGGGCGTGCTGCTCGGCCGCGGGCTGCCCGGCGAGGGCTCCGTCGAGCTGCGGCGCTTCCGCCAGGCGGTGGACGCCGCCGGGTACACGGGGCCGGTGGAGGTCGAGGTCTTCCACGCCGAGCTGTGGGCGCGGCCCGGCCGCGACATCCTGGCCGCGACGATCGCGGCGTACGAGACCCACGTCGCATGATCAAGGCGTCCCGCAAGTAGTTCTAGCGACTTGTGGGACGCCGTGATGGGGGGGGGGGGTGGGGGTGGG
>JBBEWH010000019.1:0-111306 GCA_037414955.1 Actinomycetes bacterium KLBMP 9797 | reverse complement strand
CCCACCTCTATTTATCTCGGCGCCCCCCAATTTCATTTCTCTTGTGGGGCCACGCCTTGATCATGGGGAAGTTAGTGGTTGTGGGCGGAGAGCTGCTTGCGGACGTCGTCCATGTCGAGGGCCTGGACCTGTTCGATCAGGGACTCGAGCGCCGACTCGGGCAGCGCGCCCGGCTGGGCGAAAACGATCACGCCGTCGCGGATGGCCATGATCGTCGGGATCGAGCGGATGTCGAACTTCGCGGCCAGCTCCGGCTGGGCCTCGGTGTCCACCTTGCCGTAGACGATGTCGTCGTGCTTTTCCGACGAGCGCTGGTAGACCGGTGCGAAGCGGACACATGGACCGCACCAGCTGGCCCAGAAGTCAACCAACACGATGCCATCTTGGCTGGTCACCTCGTCGAAGTTCGCGGTGGTCAGCTCCACGGTCGCCATTGATCTCTCCGATCACAGGGATTGGCTTACCTCTACCGGAACCTAACGGCGCGGCCCGGCATTCCCTGGGACCCGCGGACGGCGGGTTACGCACCGTGCCGTTAACAACGACGGTAAGCAATATGACAGCCGCTACCAGGAGTGATGGGAGCGGTTCCATGCGCCACCAGCGCGGAAGCGCTTTCCTCGCACGGATTCCGAGCCTGACAGGGGAATCACAGCGCGTGACACAGCGTCACAGCACGATCAACTCCTACCGATAGTAATGTCACAAAAGGATAACTGTGACCTGCGTCTCGCCTTGAGGTCTTCTTCTCAAACGCTCGGCAGGGCAAAATCACATGCAACAAAGCGTGGGCGGCGGGTGCCGGGGAGGGCCCCGCCGCTCATTGCGTCCGGGCTCATTTGCAACGCCCATCCCACATCGGGCCTGTCCCACTCTGTGTCGTCGGCTCGAGTTGGCCGTGCGGATCCGGAATGACCGAGCTTCCCGGACACGGCGCGTAGTAGCCTAAACCGGGCATATGCTGGCGCTATGGCGAGCCAGTCCGCTTCTGGAGATCCTGCGACCGACTCCGCGACCGGCGGTGGCCTGACCACGCCGGCATACCCCGCGGCCGAGTGGCGGCTGCTGACCCGGCTCCCCGCGCGGGTCGTGGTGGCGGCCACCTCCGCCGAGCCGGACAGCCCGCGCCGCACCGTGGCCGAAGGGCTGGCCGGGCTGGAGGCCATCGCGGCGGGCCGGGTGTTCGACAGCGATCTCGTCCGGGCGGTGGCCGCCGCGATCTACGCGGAGTCCGGCGAGGACACCCCGGCGGCCGAGGAGTTCACCGACCGCGAAGCCGGCGTGGCCGAGGTGCTCGCGGCCTGCCGGGAGGCGACCGAGGTGCTCGCCGCGCGGGCCGACCCCGCGGACTCGGCCGCGTACCGGCAGTGGGTCCAGTCGGTGGCCGTACGGGTGTGCGGCGCCTCCCGCACCGGCGGCCTGCTCGGCGTCGGCGGCGAGCAGGTCAGCCCCGCCGAGCGCGCCTTCCTCACCGACCTGGCCGAGGCCCTCCACCTCACCTGACCCAAGGAAGAGCTCTTCTCCATGATCAGGCGTCCTTCAGGTAGTGAGAGCTACGTGAGGGACGCCTTGATCATGGGTGCGCCTAACCTACGTGCGTGAGTGGCGACGAGGTCGAGCCTGAGGTCGGGGTCGGGCCGTGGGTGGGTGAGTGGCCGGCCGACCCCCGTTACGACCCTGAGCTGCTGGCTCAGGGCGACCGGCGCAACGTGGTGGACCGGTACCGGTACTGGCGGCGGGAGGCGGTCGTCGCGGACCTGGACCGGCGCCGGCACGACTTCCACGTGGCGATCGAGAACTGGCAGCACGACCTGAACATCGGCACCGTGGTGCGGAACGCGAACGCGTTTCTCGCGGCCGAGGTGCACATCGTCGGCCGCCGCCGCTGGAACCGGCGCGGCGCCATGGTGACCGACCGGTACCAGCATGTGCGGCATCACCCGACGATCGAGGAGTTCGTGGCGTGGGCACGGGAGGCCGCGCTGCCGATCGTGGGCATCGACAACCTGCCCGGCTCGCACCCGCTGGAGCGGGTCACCCTGCCGCGGCGGTGCGTGCTGCTGTTCGGCCAGGAAGGGCCGGGACTGTCCGACGCCGCCCGCGAGGCCTGCGACGCGCTCTTCTCGATCGCCCAGTACGGCTCGACCCGCTCGATCAACGCCGGGGTGGCCAGCGGCATCGCCATGCACGACTGGATCCGGGCGCACGCCCACCCACCCTCATGATCGAGGCGTCCCTGTAGTCGCTAGAACGACGTGAAGGACGCCCTGATCACGAGAGTGGCTTGACTGGGGCGGGTTTCGCCCGCACCGTAGGAATGTGGGCGTATCGGTGAGTTGCCCCAGGTGCGGTGGTCCGGTGCGGCCGCCCGACCTCATGCATACCGAGTGGCGCTGCGATGACTGCGGGTCAGTGCCGCCGCTGCATGTGGCTGAGCACATTGGTCCCGACATCGTGGCGAGCGCCCTCGGTGAGATCGCCAGCGCCCAGTCGGCGCGTGGCCGGCCACAGATGCCCGTGTGGTGCCCGTGGCCGCTACCGGCCGGCTGGACGATGACCGGCGTGGCGTGGGCGGGTGATGACCGCACCGGGGTCCGGGCGACCGCGGTGGCCTGCAGCGGGCCGGCACCGCTGCGCGGCGGTCCGGCCGATCTGGTGCTCGTGGCCGAGGAGCCGGGCGTGGGCCTGGGTAACCGGTTCGGCGGCATCCCCGGTCCCGACCCCGGCCAGCTGATCGCGGACGCGATGAGCGACGGCGTGTCGCAGGTCGGTGAGCTGGGCGGCCCGCACGCGAAGATCAAAGTGGGCGGTCATCCGACTCCACTGTGGTCGGTGAAGTCGCCAACGGATCGGAGCGCCTATGCCGGAGAAGCCCGAGGAATGTGGCTGTATGCGATAACCTGGCCGGCAAGTGCGGGTTACCTCCTCGCGGAACATGTCGTGCTGCACGACCTGTCCGAGTGGCTGCCGCCCGAACTCGTGTACGGCGCACCATCGCCGTACCTGCACGGCAAGGCGTAAGCGCGTCTTGCCGAGCATGGTGACATGGATGGATAGCGACACGTAGCATCACTGATACGCTAAGTGGTGCCGAGTGAGCGGCTCGGCGCAGTGCGGAGGGACGGCCCGCAATGATCAAGAAGGTGCTCACCTGGGGCGGTATCGCGTTCCTGATTTTCTTCATCGCGTACCGACCCAGCTCCGCGGCAGACGTGTTCTCGTCGATCGGGACCACGATCTCCGACATCGCCACGGGTTTTGGCGACTTCTTCACAGACCTCATCGCGTAGCCGCCGATGGGCCGACCATCCGGCGAACCGCCGGACCCTGACGAACCGCCACGATCCGAGTGGCAACGCGACACCGAGCCGATCTCCCATGGCCGGCGGCCTGATGAAGGCCCTGGTTACGGTGACGGCCCGGCGTTCTCCGACGGTCCCGCGTTCAATCCGGACGCGGGATATTCGGAAGGTGCCAGCTACGCGCATGAGGACCGGGGCGACACCGACACGGTTTACATGCCGCCGCAGATCTCCGAAGACGAGCTGTCCGGGTTGCGCACCGACGCGTCCGGCCTGCCGATCGGGCCGCGTCGGGTGCTGCCGCTGGAGGACGAGCCGAGTTCGCTGGTCGCGCGCTACCTGTTCCCCACCGAGCGCTACCGGGGCGAGTGGAAGCGGCACTGGATCCACCTGACCACCCCGCTGCTGGTGGGCACGGTGGCCACGTTCGCGCTGGGCTACCTGTCGGGCTTCCTGGCCCGGCAGGAGGTGCAGGGTCTGACCACAGTGGCCGTGATCATCTGGCTGGCCGTGATGGGCTGGGTCGCGTGGCAGGTCGGTGACTGGTATTTCGACCGCTTCATCCTGACCAACAAGCGGGTGATGGTGGTCAACGGCATCATCACCCGCAAGGTCGGGATGATGCCGCTGCTGCGGGTCACCGACATGAAGTACGAGCAGTCACCGCTGGGCCGGGCCCTCAATTACGGCACGTTCGTGCTGGAGTCCGCGGGTCAGGACCAGGCGCTGCGCGAGATCAAGCATCTGCCCAACCCCAACGAGCTCTACCTGCGCGTGGTCGAGGAGATGTACGAGCCGCAGGCGGTCGAGGCGCGGCTGGGCAAGGACGCCGACGACTCGAAGGCCGATGACGGCGCGTAACCGGTTGCGATCAGTGGAGCGATACGGCCGACGCTGAACGGTCCATGAGGGCCATGGCCCTTTCCGGTCTGTTGTGACAGCCTTTCGGGTGCACACGGTCCGGGGGAGGATCTCGGTGGCGCCCAAGTACGACGTGGAGTCGGAGTTCCGCGAGTTCGTCGCGGCCCGATCCGCGGCCCTGCTGCGCACCGCCTACCTGCTCGCCGGCGATTGGGCGACCGCCGAAGACCTGCTGCAGACCGCCCTGACGAAGACCTATCTGGCGTGGAAGCGGCTGGGCGAGATCGAGGCCGTCGAGCCGTACGCGCGGCGCGTGCTGGTCAACACCGCGACGAGCTGGTGGCGGCGGCGCTGGCACGGCGAGCGCCCCACCGAGGTGCTGCCGGAGCGGCCCGCCCATGACGAGATCAGCGAGCACCTCGAGCGCGACGCGCTCTGGCGGCACGTCAAGGCACTGCCGGCGCGCCAGCGGGCGGTCCTGGTGCTGCGGTTCTACGAAGATCTTTCCGAGGCCCAGACAGCGGCCCTGCTCGACATCTCGGTCGGCACCGTGAAGAGCCAGACCTCCCGCGCGCTGACCACGCTCCGCCAGCGGCTCGCCGCCGAAAACGCCGCCGAGAGCGCGCTCGAACACGCCCCCGAGGCGGCGACCGCAGCCCCGCCGGCGCCGACCAAGGCGCCCGCGCCCACCAAGCCGCCCACACCCACCAGGCCGGCTACGGCCGCCCGGCCGGCGCCGATCGTGCCCCGCGTGCCGGCCATCGGGTCCATCGGCGCGGAAAGTCCCTGATCATGACCGGTGGCGACAACCTCCGGCCGGGTCCAGCGCGTCCATTCGGCGTGACGCCGGACGACCTGGAAAACGCGCTGCGGGACTCGCTCTCGGGCGCGGCCGCCGACGCGTACCCCATTCGCAACAATGACCTGGCTGGCACCGCGATCCGGCGTGCGCGGCGCACCCAGCGTCGGTGGTCGGTCGCGGGCGTCGCGCTGGTCGCGGCCGCGACCGTGGTCGCGGGCGCTGGCGTCACCCAGATCGTCCCCGCCCAGCAGCGACAGGCCGGACCGGCGTGGGTCTTCGATCCGGCGCCCGAGCTGGAGCGGCCGGACGAGGCGACGCCGTCCCCGTCGCCCGCGCTCCCCGACGGCCCCGAGCTGCGCCAGCAGCAGCTCGAGCTCAGCCAGCGGCCGCTGGTCGACGTGGTCGTCGCCGGCAACCTGCGCACGGCGTCCGGTCGGGTGGTCAGCATCGACGGGCTCGGCACGGTGCGGCAGGCGCACGAGGTCGACGGTGGCTGGCTGGTGGTGAGCGGGCAGCCGTCGGACGGGTTCGCGTTGTGGTATGTCGGGCAGTTCGGCGCGCGCCGCCAGCTGCTGCCACCGGCGAAGGCGATGGTGCTGGGCTCGGACGGGCGCCAGGTGGCCTGGATCGACGGCGCCCGGCTGTTCGCCGGGGCCGTCGTGCAGGGTGAGATCGCGGGCGCGAAGCAGGCTATCGCGCCGCGCGAAGGGCTGCCGATCAGCTTCGTCGGCGCGGCCGTGCTGATGGGCCGCGCCCAGGGCGGCGACCTGGACGGATACGCGGTGTGGTGGCCGGAGCGCGGCGGCTTCGAGCCGGCGTGGAACGACGCGGCGGTGAGCGTCTACGGCTCGATGCCGGACGGCCACACCGTGGTCGGTCAGGTGCGCGACGAGAGCACCCCGGCCTGCCTCGCGCTGCTCGACGCCAACAACGCGCTGTCGGTGCTCAAGACGGCCTGCGCGTTGTCGCTCGCGGACGGCGGCGCGGGCTCGGTCTCGCCCGACGGACGGTGGCTGGTCGCCGACGCCAGCTTCGGCGCGGCGGCGGTGGTCGACCTGAGCAGCGCGTTCACGACGAAGCCGGCCCCGGCGCGGCCCGCCGGCCCGCCGCTGCGCGGCAGCACCGTCTGGGCCGACCCGAATACGCTGGTCCACGCCGTCGACAACGCCCTCTTCCGGGTACGCGTGGACCGCATCGCCGCGGGCAAGGCGGGCGTCGACAGCGTGCCCGTCTCCGGCGCGGCGCCCGACAGCGTCCTGGTGCTCATCAGCAAGAGGCTCGCTTAGTGCGGATTGATCTCCACGCGCACTCGACCGCCAGCGACGGCACGCTGACCCCGACCGAGCTGATGGGTGCCGCCGCCGACGCTGGGCTCGACGTCGTCGCGATCACCGACCACGACACGACCGCGGGCTGGGCGCCGGCAGCGGATGCCCGGCCGATCGGGTTGACGCTGGTGCGGGGCGCCGAGCTGTCCTGCCGGTGGTACGGCGCCAGCCCGGCGATCCCGCTGCACCTGCTCGCATACCTCTTCGACCCGACCGAGCCGGCCCTGGTCGCCGAGTTGGCCCGGGTCCGCCGGGCCCGGGAGCGGCGGGGTGAGCGGATCGTCGCGCGCCTGCGCGCCGACGGTGTCGATGTCACCTGGGACGAGGTGCTCGGGTACGCGGGCGACGGCACCGTCGGCCGGCCGCACATCGCGCAGGCCCTCATCCGGGCGGGGCTGGTCGGCAGCACCCGGGAGGCGTTCGCGCCGCAGTGGCTGGGCGAGCGGTACCGGCTGCCCAAAGAGGACACCGACGTGTTCACCGCGGTCCGGCTCGTGCTCGGCGCCGGCGGCGTACCCGTGTTCGCGCACCCGCGCGCGACCCGGCGCGGCGTCGTGGTGCCCGACTCGCTGATCGTCGAGCTGGCGCGGGCGGGGCTGTTCGGGCTGGAGGCCGACCACGAGGACCATTCGCCGGCGGGGCGGGCGCACGTGCGGGCGCTGGCCGCGGAGTTGGGCCTCGCGGTGACCGGTTCGTCCGACTTCCACGGCAGCCACAAGTCCGTACGGCTGGGCGCCTTCACCACCGCTCCCGACGCCTACGACCAGATCGTCACCGCCGCCACCGGCATCCCCCCTCTTTCATGATCAAGGCGTCCTTCAAGGCGTTCTAACGACTTGAAGGACGCCTTGATCATGGGTGCATTACCGTGGCGGCGTGGATCTCAAGCTGTTCGGCGAGGTGTTCGTGACCTTGCTGGTCATCACCGACCCGCCGGGCATGATCCCGATCTTCCTGGCGCTCACCGGCACGCTGCCGGCCCGCGGGCGCAACCGCGCCGGCACGCAGGCGGTCGGGCTGGCGCTCGGCGTGATCGTGGTGTTCGCGGTGGCGGGCCAGACCCTGCTGGACTACCTCCACGTCGACCTGCCCGCGCTGCAGGGCGCCGGTGGGTTGCTGCTCATCCTGATCTCGCTGGAACTGCTCACCGGTAAGACCGGCGACCCGAACCAGCAGGTCACCGCGAACATCGCGCTGGTGCCGCTGGGTACCCCGTTGCTGGCCGGCCCAGGCGCGATCGTGGCGACGATGCTCTTCGTCCAGGAGGCCGACGGGCTGGCGGACTACGTCGCGATCGGCTGCGGGATCGTCGCGGTGATGGCCGCCGTCTGGGTGACCTTGCGGTTCTCCGGCGGCATCGTGAAGATCCTGCGGCCGGGCGGCATCGAGGTGCTCACCCGCATCGCCGGCCTGCTGCTCGCGGCGATCGCGGTGCAGCTCATCGCCGACGCCGTCGCGTCCTTCGTCGCCGCCTACTCCGCGACCGACTTCCCATGATCAAGGCGTCCCTCATGTCGTTAGAACTACTTGAAGGACGCCTTGATCATGGGGCGGTGCCGGCAGTTGTCGTACCTGGATGGGAGGATTCAGGGGTGGCGACACAAGCGGTGCAGTTGGGTTTCGAGGGCATGCCGGAGCGGTTGTTCGTGTGCACGCCGAGCAAGCTGGGGGCTTACGCTGACTGCCCGCGCCGTTACCGCTATTCCTATATAGACCGTCCGGCGCCGCCCAAAGGTCCACCGTGGGCGCACAACTCGCTGGGCGCGAGCGTCCACACCGCACTGCGCAACTGGTTCGCGTTGCCACCGGAGCGCCGCCGGCCCGAGGCCCTGCCCACCCTGCTCAAGGGCACCTGGGTGCGCGAGGGCTACCGCGACGACGAGCAGGAGCGGGCCGCCTACCGGCGAGCGCTCGAGTGGCTGGAGTCCTACGTGGCGACGCTGGAGCCGGACACCGAACCGGTGGGCGTCGAGCGGGTGGTCGCGGTCAAGACCGGGGTGCTGGCCTTCAACGGCCGGGCCGACCGCATCGATGCCCGGGGCGCGGAGCTCGCGATCGTCGACTACAAGACCGGCCGCTCCGGTCTGGACAGCGACGACGCACGCGGTTCGCAGGCGCTCGCGCTGTACGCGTATGCCGCGGAGCGGGTGTTCCGCCGCCCCTGCCGGCGCGTGGAGCTGCACCACCTGCCCAGCGGCACGGTGGCCGCGCACGACCACACGCCGGAGTCGCTGGCCCGCCAGCTGAGCCGCGCCGAAGACACCGCCCGCGACATCGTGGCGGCGGAGAAGGCGGTGGCTCAGGGCACCGATCCCGACGAGGCCTTCCCGACCGCGCCGAGCCAGATCTGTTCCTGGTGTGACTACCGCAAGTCATGCCCTGCGGGCGCGGAGACCGCGGCGAAGGAACCGTGGGCCGGCATCGAACGCACCCTCACGCCATGATCATGAAGCGGCGCGTTCGAGGGCGCGTTGATGCACGGGGCTGTGGAAGTACCGGCGGGGGATCGCGCTGAGCAGCAGCCGGATGCCGCGCGTGGAGAGGTCGGCGGGTGCGTTGGCGATGGGCAGTCCGAGCGCGCCGTACTTGCGCCGCGCCCACCCCGGCAGCAGGGCGAACGCGGTGGCCGCCACACCGAAGTAGACGAACCGCACCGGGGTCAGGCCGAGCCGCCACGGCAGCGGCGGCGCGCTGAGGAAGAGGAACGTCTCGGCCGCCTCTTTGGACATGGCCAGCTCGGGCTGGACGCGCTGGTAGTACCGGCGCACCTCGGCGGCCGTGCCGGGCACGCTCTCCGGATCGAGGCCCACGAGCGCGGCCGAGCGGCGCTGCTCGGTGTAGTACTGGTCGACCTCGGCGTCGGTGAGCGCCACACCGGCCCGCCGGGCGGTCGTGACGAACGACTCGACCTCGGCGACGTGCACCCAGCGCAGCAGGTCGGGCTCGTCGACGCGGAACACCTCGCCGGTGCGCGGGTCGGTGCCGCGCAGGCGCGCGTGCAGCGCCCGGACCCGCCGGCCGGCGGCTTCCGCCTCGTCGGTCGTGCCGTAGATCGTGGTGGCGACGTAGAGCGACGTGCGCAGCAGCCGGCCCCACGGATCGGTCTTGTAGTCGGAGTTCTGCACGACGGCCGCGACCGCGCGGGGGTGCAGCGCCTGCAGGTAGAGCGAGCGGAGCCCGGCGAGGAACAGGACCGGCTCCTCGTGGACGCGCCAGCTGACCGAGCCGGGGCCGAAGAGTCCTAGATCCGTCACGCGGCCCCTACTCGTCGGTGGCCCGGCGACGCTGGCATTGGGGGCAGAGACCCCAGAACGTCACCTCGGCCTCGTCGATCTCGAAGCCGTGGCCGCGGTTCGGGTCGAGGCACGGCGCCTCGCCGACCGCGCAGTCGACGTCGGCGATCTCGCCGCAGCCCCGGCACACGACATGGTGGTGGTTGTCGCCGGCGCGCCGCTCATAGCGCGCCGGGCTGCCGGCCGGCTCCAGCCGGCGCGCGAGACCCGCGCGGGACAGCGCGCCGAGCACGTCGTAAACGGCTTGTGTGGAGACCGAGTCGAGCCGCAGCCGAACCCGCCGGGCGATCTCGTCGACCTCGAGGTGGCCACCGTCGCCGAGGACATCGAGCACAGCCATCCTCGGCCGGGTGACCCGCAGGCCGCGTGACCTCAGCAGGTCCTCACTGTGCATATAGCAATAACAGCACGTGAAAAGGCCGCCGACAAGCGCGTGAACCTGATCACGTATATCGGCATAGCTGAGTGTGTTACGGCGTAGTTGCGAGTTCAACGAACAACCGTAGGCTGTGGGTGATCTCGCTTGACCTGAGGAGGGCCTGTGTTCGACGAGATAATGGGGCTGCCCGCGCATCCGCTTCTGGTGCACGCGGCGGTTGTTTTCGTTCCCCTGCTGGCCGTGGTCGCGGTGGTGTACGCGTTCGTGCCGAAGGTGCGCGGCCGGATCGGCTGGGCGGCCGTGCTGCTCGCGATCGCGGCGCCGGGGGCGGCGTTCGTGGCCAAACTCTCCGGGGAGCAGCTGGAAGAGCGGCTGATCGCGGCCAACTACGGGCCCGAGATCCTCGCTCAGATCAACGACCACCAGGGGTACGGCGACCTCACCGTCTACTTCAGCGGCGGCCTCGGTCTCGCGACGCTGCTGCTCGTGCTGGCGACCAGCGGACGAGCCCGCCGGGCGCCCGGCTGGGTGGGCTGGGCGCTGGGCGTCGTGGTGCTGGTGCTGGCCGGCGTCACCGGCTACTTCGTCTATCAGACCGGCGACTCCGGCGCCAACGCCGTCCGGCGACTCCGGCGCCAACGCCGTCTGGAGCGGCGTCTAACTCCATGATCAAGGCGTCCCTGTAGTCGTTATAACGACTACAGGGACGCCTTGATCATGTGTCAGTCCCAGTGGGGTGGGCGCTCGTCGAGGAGGCGGTCGTCGTTGGAGGAGCGCCACTCGCCCCAGCCCCGGTCGGTGTCGTCACGGGTCTGGTCGGGCAGCACCGGCACGTCGTCATCGTCGACAAGCTCGACGACACGGTCAGAGTCAACACCCCGTCTCACGCTCTCGAGCGTACCCACTGAAGGCGAACGCCTAGATTGGTACCCGTGACGGACCCCGACGCGTTCTGGCGGCGCCCCGCGGACGGCGACCAACCGCGACCGCCCTCACCGAAGCCGGAGCCGGCGCCGGAGGCACCCCCGGAGTACGCCGGCCCGCCGTCGAGCCCGCCGCCGCCCCGGGGCTGGCAGCCGCCGATCGTCGTGCAGCCGCCGGCGCCGCGCCAGCTGCCGCCGCAGGACGTGCCCGGCCTCGAGGAAGAGGAGCGCGGCGCGCGCACACTCACCTACGGCGTAGGCATGATCGCCGGCGCGGTAATGGTGATCGTCGTCTGCCTCCTCTGCTCCCGCCTCCTCTTCTAACCCCTCCCGCCCCTCCACTCCCTTCTCGTGTTGATCGAGGAAGAGTGGTGGCTATCAAAGTCTGATAAATCCGGACATCATAGCCACGATTCTTCCTCGATCAACAACGGGGGAGGGCTTAGGGGTGGATGAGGGTGGTTAAGGGGGTTTCGGGGGGAATGGCGGCGGTTCGGCGGGCCTGGTCGGATCGGACGGCCAGGAGCACTGCCCCCTCGGCGGCGGCCACGGTGAGTACTAGGGCGTTCGACGCGACCACGGTGGGGGGTTGGCCGGCGGCGAGCAGATCGACCCGGTCACCGGGACGCAGCAGCGCCAGCGCCGCGGGTTCAGCCAGCCGGACGGGCACGCCCACCGCGCCGGCAGGCACCGCGAGCCGCCCGTCTTGGTCGAGAGCGGAGCGGTCCGGAGCGGGACGAGTGGGAGCGGCCGACGGCGGCGGGCAGGGCGCCGGCTGTGGAGCAGGCTCGGGGAGGTAGAGCGCGCCGGCGGCGGTCAGCAGCAGCGCCGCCACCAGGCCGGCACGCAGCGTGGCGCCTCGGCGGGGCAGGCGGGGCCGGCGCACCGGATCGAGCGACGGTTCCCGCATGGGATCGAGTGATGGCTCCCGCATGGGGCGGAAGGGTAGGCGCCGCCGGGCCCGGGTGGGAGCGTTGTCCGCCCGCCTGTGGATAACCGGCGGCCCTGTGGATAACTCCCGCGGGCGGGAGTGGATCTGCTATGCGGCGGCCGACGACGCGGCCGGCTTGCCGCTCGAGGACGAAGACGACGACTTCGCGTCCGACGAGGAGGACGACCCGGACGAGGACGACGACGAAGACGACGAGGAGTCCGACGACGAGGAGGACGAGGACGAACCGGACGACGACCCGGACCCCGAGGGCGCGGACGAAGACGCGCGCGAGTCGGTGCGGTAGAAGCCGGAGCCCTTGAACACGACTCCGACCGAGCCGAACAGCTTGCGCAGCCGGCCCTCGCACGCCGGGCACTCGGTCAGCGGCTCGTCGGCGAAGGACTGCACCGCCTCGAGCTGGTGGCCGCACGTGGTGCAGGCGTACTGGTAGGTGGGCACGGGATCCTCCAAGACGACACAGAGACCACAGACTGGCACTCGACCTCTCCGAGTGCCAATAGTGCGACAACGATCACCCCGCCGTCCAGTTCACGCGGGCAACATCACCAAACCGTCACCCGGAGTGATCACCGCGCTCACCCGGCGGTCGTGCGGTTCGGTGGGCAGTTCGTCGACCAACTCGCCGTCGTGCAGCAGTGCCACGGTCGGCACGCCGGGCGTCACCCGGGCGAGGGCGCGGTCGTACGAGCCGCCGCCCCGGCCGAGCCGCACCCCGTGCCGGTCGACGGCCACGGCCGGCACGACCACCAGGGACGCGGTGGCGATCGCGGTGGGCCCGAGCCGGCGCCCGCTGGGCTCGCGCAGGCCGCGGGGGCTGGGCGTGAGCGAGGCGTGCCCGGCGTACTCGGCCCAGTCCAGGTCCAGGTCGGGGAGCAGGACCGGGAGCAGCAGCCGGCCGCCGGCGGCGAGCGCATCGGGGAGCCCCGGGCCGCCCGGTTCGGCGCCGACCGGCACGTAACCGGCAACGCAGTCCGGCGCCGCCCGGCGTACCAGGGAGGTCAGCTCCGCCAGCACGAGCCTGGCGGCTTCCTCCCGCGACGGCGCGGCCAGCGCGCGACGGCGCGCCAGGTGGGCGGCGCGCATCGCTTCTTTTCCTGAAAAATCCGGCACGCAACACTCCCGCCGTTAGCGGCACACCGTCCGTTCGCTGTGTCAGCATCCCAGACATGACGCTGCGCGGGCGGTTGACTACCGCGTTCCTCGCGGTGGTGCTCGGCCCGGTGCTGCTCGGCGCGTTCTTCGTGGGCGCGACGTTCGCGGCGGTGAGCCGGGACCGGTCCGTGGAGCGGCTCGACATCGCGGCGGCCACCGCGGGCACCTCGATGGGTGCCCTGTGCCGGCAGCTCTACGCCGCCGCCGACGCGGTCGCGCTGCCCGCGACCCCGGAGCAGCGCGCGGCCGCCGCTAACCAGGTGGTCACGCGCGGCCTCGCCGCCGCCGTCCGGGTGGACGCGTTCAGCACGGCCGACCCGCCCGCGCGGCCGTGGGCGGACTGCTCGGCGCCCACGCCGGGTGGCGCGTTCCCGGCGGTCGGTGTGCGGGTGGAGCGGCGCGACGCGGCCGGTGCCGTCGTGGGCGCGGTGGAGGCCGCGGCGCGCGTCGACGACGCGTTCGTGGCACGGCTCGCCGCCGCGACCGGCGCGGCGGTCACCCTGCGCGGCGGCCCGACGCACACCACCGAGTCGCCCGCCGCGCGCGCCGCCGTGCTCCAGGCCGCTGATCGGGTACCGCCGGGGGCGGTCAGCGAGAGCGCGGCCGGCCGGTACGTGCGCCGCCTCGACCCGGCCCCCGGCCAGCCGCTGCCGCTGGTGCTCTCGGTGCCGCGCGACGAGCCGCAGGGCCGGTACGCGGTGCTGGTCGGCGCGGTCATCCTGGCCGGCCTGTTCGCGGTGCTCGCCGCCTGGTGGCTGGCCCGCAGCACCACCCGGCCGCTCGCCGAGCTGGCCCGCGCGGCCGACCGGGTGGCCGGCGGCGATCTCGACGCGCGGGTGCCGGTGCGCGCGCTGGACGAGGTGGGCCGGCTCGCCGCCACCTTCAACGGGATGACCCGCGAGACCCAGGCGTACGTGCAGGCGCTGACCGCCAGCCGGGACCAGCTCCGCGGCCACCTGGCCGTGCTCGGCGACACCCTGTCCAGCACCCACGACCTGCACCGCATCCTCCAGGTGCTGCTGGAGACCGCGCGGGCCGCGACCGGCGCGCGGGCCGGCGCGGTGCTGCTGCTCGACCCGGCGGGCGGCGTGCTGGTGCCGCAGTGCGCCGAAGGGCTCGACGGCGACTGGGCGGAGCTGCGAGTGCCGCTGGGGCGGGGGCTGCTCGGCACGGTGGCCGCGACCGGCGAGCCGCGCCGGGGCCGGGTGGACCGGGACGGGCCGGTGCTGTCCGAGCACGAGCCGACCTGCCTCACCTACGTCGCGGTGCCGTTCTGCCGCCCGGCACCGGTCGGCGACGTGGAGCCGCCCGCGCTGGGCGTGCTGGCCCTCTACGACCGGCTGGGCTCCGACGAGTTCGACGACGCCGACCTGGTCACGCTACGCACGTTCGCCGGGCAGGCCGCGGTGGCGGTCGACAACGTCCGGGTGCACGAGGAGGCGCAGCGGCTGTCGCTGACCGACCCGCTCACCGGGCTGTGGAACTACCGGTACCTGAAGGAGTCCATGCGGCGGGAGGTGGAACGGGCCAGCCGGTTCGGCCGGATGCTCACCGTGCTGGCGCTCGACCTCGACCGCTTCAAGGAGGTCAACGACACGCACGGGCACGCCGCCGGGGACGCGGTGCTGGCCGAGTTCGCCCGGCGGATCCGGGCCGAGGTGCGGGAGGTGGACCTGGCGTTCCGGCAGGGCGGCGAGGAGTTCGTCGTGCTGCTGCCGGAGACCGACGCCCGCGGCGGGGTGGTGGTCGCCGCGCGCCTGGGCGCGGCCGTCCGCAGCTCACCGATCCCGATCGGGCCGGACGCCGCTATCGACGTCACCGTCTCGATCGGCATCGCCGTCTATCCGGACCACGGGTTCACCGGCGCCCAGGTGCTGGACGCCGCCGACGACGCGCTCTACGCGGCCAAGGCCGGTGGCCGGGACGGGTACCGGATCGCGGCGCCCGGCAAGCGGGCCCCGGTGCTGGAGCTCTCGGTACCCGCTGGCGGGGCACCGCCAGACGACGATCTTCCACGGGCCGGCGGCGCGTCACCTGGGACTCCTCCGCCGAGACAGGGCCGTGGCCGATAGTCTCGCGGCATGTCGGAGCACTCTGCCATCCCAGCAACGACGACCTCGCGCCCCCCCACCGGGCAGCGGGCGGTGAAGGCGGTCATCCCGGCCGCCGGGCTCGCCACCCGCTTCCTGCCCGCCACCAAGGCGGTGCCCAAAGAGCTGCTGCCGGTGGTCGACCGGCCGGTCCTCCAGTACATCGTGGAGGAGGCGGCCGCCGCCGGCGTCAAGGACGTCCTGCTCGTCACCGGCCGCGGCAAGACGTCGATGGTCGACCACTTCGACCGCCAGCCCTATCTGGAGTCCCGGCTCGAGGAGAAGGGTGACGCGAAACGGTTGGCCGCGGTGCGTCGCCCCAGCGAGCTGGCCGAGATCTACACCTGCCGGCAGGGCGAGCCGCTCGGGCTCGGCCACGCCGTCGGCGTCGCCGAGTCGCACGTGGGTGACCAGC
The DNA here is from genome assembly GCA_037414955.1 of Actinomycetes bacterium KLBMP 9797. Lineage (GTDB taxonomy): Bacteria > Actinomycetota > Actinomycetes > Mycobacteriales > Micromonosporaceae > Phytohabitans. The sequence continues at coordinate 95,806 of JBBEWH010000019.1, read as the reverse complement.
CGTTCGCGGTGCTGCTCGCCGACGAGTTCGTCGACGAAGCCGACCCGCTGCTGCCCGCCATGATCGATCTGCAGGCCCGCACCGGCGGCATCGTGCTCGCGTTCCTGGAGGTCGAACCGGAGGAGACCAGCCGGTACGGCATCGCCTCCGTCGAGCCGGCCGACGACACGCTGCGCGACGTCGGCGAGGTGGTCCGGGTCACCGGGCTGGTGGAGAAGCCGGCCCCCGCCGACGCGCCGAGCAACCTCGCGGTCATCGGGCGGTACGTGCTGCCCGGCCACATCTTCGACGCGATCAAGCGCACCAAGCCGGGCAGCGGCGGCGAGATCCAGCTCACCGACGCGATGGCGCTGCTGCTCGCCGAGGGCACCCCGGTGCACGGCATCGTCTACCGCGGCATCCGCTACGACACCGGCGTGCCGATGGGCTACCTCCAGACCGTCGTGCAGCTCGCGGTCAAGCGCGACGACGTGGGCCCCGAGTTCCGCTCGTGGCTGTCCTCCTTTGTGGGGTCGCTGACGTGACATCGACGTGGTGCCTCTGCCGGCCCGCTCTTGCGGCCGCCTTCCCGGACCACCGGAGGCGGTGACATGACGTCCACGGCCGATGCCGAGGCGGCCGCCTCCAACGAGCTGACGCCTCTCGCGGACTACCTGGGCAGCGTGCTGCGCAGGCTCCGCGCGCTGCCACCGCTCGACCTCGACATCACCCAGGCGTACGGGAACGTGCTGGCCCAGGACGTGGTCGCCCCGCACGCCTATCCGGCCTTCGACCAGGCCGCCGTCGACGGGTACGCGGCGCGGTGGGAAGACGTCGCCGCCGCGTCCGCGTCGCTGGACGGCGGCCGGCCGGGGGCGGTACGGCTCAATGTGGTCGGTGACCTGGGCGCCGCGAGTTGGCGCCCGGTCCGCCTCACCCCGGGCACCTGCTTCTCCGTGGCGGCGGGCGCGCCGCTGCCCGCCGCCGCCGACGTCGTGGTGCCGGTGGAGTGGACCGACCAGGGCATGGCCGCGGTGGAGATCTTCCAGGCCCCCAAACGGGGGTACGGCTTGCGGCGCGCCGGCGAGGAGCTGCCCGCCGGCACGGTGCTGGCGCGCGGCGGTACGACGATCTCGCCGGCCCTGGTCGCGGTGTTCGCCGCGACCGGGGTGGGCCACGTGGTGGTGCGCTCCAGCCCGCGGGTCGTGGTGGTGGCGACCGGTGACGAGCTCGTCGACGTGGGCCGGGCCAGCCAGCCGGGCCAGGTGGTCGACGCGAACTCGCACGCGCTCACCGCCGCGGCGGTCGAGGCCGGCGCGCTCGCGTACCGGGTCGGCATCTGCGACGACGATCCCGAGGGGCTGCGGGGGCTCCTCGAGGACCAGACGTTGCGGGCCGACCTCATCGTCACGACCGGCGGCACCGGCAAGGGCCCGGGTGACATGGTGCGGCGCATCCTCTCCCGGCGCGATGGTGCCGTGACGTTCCGCGAGGTGGCACTGTATCCCGGCACCACGCTCGGATTCGGTACGGTCGGTGGTGAGGAGGTGCCGATCGTGTGTCTACCCGGTCAGCCCGCCGCCGCGCTGATCGGATTCGAGGTGCTCGCCCGCCCCGCGATCCAGCTGCTGGCCGGTGCCGAGCCGGTGTTCCGGCCGAGCGTGCGGGCCCACCTGCTGGAGACGGTGTCGTCGCCGGTGGGGCTGCGGGAGTTCCGGCCCGCGCACGTGGCGGAGCGGCGCGGCGGCGGCTATACGGTGCAGCCGCTGCCCGGCGGGCCGTACACGATGTCCGGGCTGGCGGAGGCCAACGGCCTGCTGGTGCTCGGCGAGCGGGTGACCACCGCGACCGCCGGCTCCACAGTGGATGTCATGCTGCTGGACCGCCGGCGATGAGCCTCTGGTCCGCGCCCGGCTGGCCCGCCGCGTTGGTGGACGGGCCGGTGACGCTGCGGCCCTACAAGCGGTCCGACGCGGCTGCCTGGGCCGAGGTGCGCCGCGCCAACGAGCGTTGGCTCGCGCCGTGGGAGTCCTCGCCGCCCGGCCCGTGGGCGGAGGTCAACTCGCCGAGCGCGTTCCGCTACGTCTTCCGCGACCAGCAACGCTCCGCCCGGCGGGGCGAGAGCATGCCGTTCGCGGTGTGCCTGCACGGCCGGCTGGTCGGCCACATCAACCTCGGCACGATCGTGCGGCGGGCGTTCTGCTCGGCGTTCGTGGGCTACTGGGTCGACTCCCGGGTGGCCGGCCAGGGCGTGATCCCGACCGCGATGGCGCTGGCCGTCGACCACGCGTTCGGCCCCGGCGGGCTGCACCGGGTCGAGGTCAACATCCGGCCGGAGAACAAGCCGTCCCGGCGGGTGGTCGAGAAGCTGGGCTTCCGGGAAGAGGCCTACCATCCGCGCTACATGCACATCGACGGCGCGTGGCGTGATCACATCGGATACGCGCTGACCAGTGAGGAGGTCGCCGTCGACGGCGGCCTGCTGGCCCGCTGGCACCGCCTCCGCGCTGCTTCGTCGTGATCTTCGCCGGTGGCGCGCCATCGGCGCGGCGCGCGATTTTCCCACTGAACCGCCCGTAACCTCAAGCCCACAGGGACAGCGGTGACCTGCTGTGACGGGTCGCCGATCGGGTGACGGGAGGGGTGAGGGTGCCGACCTCGGTGCTCCTCGCCGTCCTTGCCGCCGCCGGGTTGCTCGCACTCGCTCCGGCGCTGGTCCGCCGGTACGACGCCACCGAGCGGCTGGTGGCGGAGCGGGCGCAGTCGACGGCTCGGGTGCTGGAGCGCCGCCGTCGGCGCCGCACCGTGCCCGGGGCCCGGCCGATCCGGCCCGGCCGCACTCTTGTCATCACTCTCCGTGCTGGTGCACCGCCGCCACAGTCGCCGGTGTCGGGCGCCCCGGTCTCCGGCGCCCCCGTGTCCGGAGCACCGGTTTCGGGCGCGCCCGTCTCCGGCGTGCCCGGCCGCCGCGCCGCCCGGCTCCGCGCGGTGCCGCGCCCGACCAGGCGCCCGCGCCGCCGCCCCCCGGCTCGCCGGCACACGCCCGCCGTCTACCGGCGCCGCCGGGTCCTGGCCGCGCTGTTCCTGCTCAACCTCGTGGAGCTGGTCGGCGTGATCGTCGTCGGTCCCGGCTTCTGGATCAGCGTCTCGGTCACCGGCACGCTGCTCGGCGCGTACGTCGTACACCTGCGCAACCGCGCCCTGCAGGAGCGCCGGCGCCGGCGCGCGGACGCCCGCCACGCGGCATGGCTGGCCGCGCGGCAGGCGGAGGTCCGCCGCGAGCAGGCCCGCCGGGCCGCGGCCCGGCGGGAGCAGCAACGCCGGCTCGCGGCGCAGCGCGAAGCGGTCCGCCGGGCCGCCATGGGCATGGACGGCTCGGTGCCGGCCGCGTCGGTCTCCTACCGCCGGGCCGGCGGCCTCCGCGGCCGCCCCTACGAGGCCGCCCGCCCCGGCACCGCCCACACCGCCTGAACCCTGCCCGTCCCTCCCCACGCCTCCTCTCGTCGTTGATCGAGGAAATATCGTGGCTATGATGTCCGGATTTGTCATGACCTGATAGCCACGAAACTTCCTCGATCAACGGAGGATGTATTTGCCGGCGACGGCGGGGCTCTGTAGTGCGACTGGCCATCGCATGAGGGGAGCCACGATGCAAGACAAGGTGTCCAGGCGCGGCGTGATCCAGCTGGCTGGCGGGGCCGCGCTCGGCGCGGCAGCCATCGGGTCGCTCGGTCTGGGGTCGCGCGCGGAGCGACCGTCGTTCCGACTGGTCTCGGGACAGACCGACCTGCTGATCCGGGACGGTTCACCACACTGGTGGAACAGCCCGGACATCTGGGTGGTGCCGGGGTCGAACCCCAACGGACCGCCCGGGTCGCCGTTCTCCGGGGGGCAGGCGTGGGTGTGGGCGCGGGTCCAGAACGTCAGCCGGATGGACGCGTCCGATGTGGCGGTCAACTACTACTGGGGTGACCCGTCGACGGCGATGTACTTCAGCACCGTCAACCACATCGGGACCGCCACGCTGGACATCGCGGCCGGCGCCACGCTGGACGTGCTGTGCCCGACGCCGTGGAACGTGGTGACCGTCAACGGCGGCCACGAGTGCCTGATCGCGACCGCGAGCCTGCCGGACGACCCGGCGCTCCCGAATCTGATCGACCCACCGAGCTACCAGAACGTCGCCCAGAAGAACCTGACGGTGATCCTGGCCCCGGACGAGAATCTGGTGCAGACCTGGGTCCAGGCCGACCTGGAGCGGCCGAAGAAGGTACAGATCAGCTGGGGCTTCGGCGGCCCGCTGCCCGCGGAGACGCTGGCCTACCTGGGCCGCAAGGGGTACCGGTTCGCGCGCCAGCCGGCCATCGACGTCACCCTCGCCGCCGAGCCCAAGGGTGAGGACGGACCCGTCCTGGACCTGTTCGTGCCGGCTGGCAAGCGGGTGCCGTTCTACGTGCGGACCAAGCCGGTCGGGCCACTGGCGCCCGGGGAGTACCAGGTCGTGCACATCGTCGAGCACGAGCAGGGGGTGCCGTTGGGCGGCATCTCGTTCCTCGTGGTGCAGAAGTAGCGGTCCGTTGCGTCAGCCGGCGCCCAAGCAGGTGAAGGCCGCCGCGGTGGCCTGGCTCACGCCGTCCTGGTCGTGGGCCAGCGCCACCTGCGCGGCCGCGAGCGCCGGCGCCGGCCCGTCGCCCGCGCGCATCCGCGCGTGCAGCAACAGCATCAATTCGGTGGTCCGGTCGGCGGGTACCGGCAGCAGGCTCACGATCAGGCTGCGGGTGCCCGCCCCGAGGAGGACAGTGGACAGTCCCATGAGCTCGTCGCCGGGATGCACGGCGGAGAGGCCGGATTCGCACGCCGAGAGCACCACGCAGCCCGGCGGTGCGGTCAGCCGCTCCAACTCGTACGCGGTGAGTGGGCCGTCCGCCAGCTCGATTGTGGACAGCAGTGGGTTGTCGCTGCGGAACGTCCCGTGCGCGGCGAGGTGGGCGAGCCGGGCGCCGTTCATGGCCGTCAGCACGGCGTCCACAGTGGCTTTGTCATCGGTCAGGAGGGCGGCGTCCGGCTGCGCGGCGGCCAGCGCGGCCACCTCGCGCTCCGCCTCGGGCAGGCGCGGCCCGGCAGCCAGCACCGTGACGCCGCCGGCGACCGGGCGCCGCGCGGCGCGCAGCCACGCGGCCGCCGACGGCGCGACCGTGACCGGCCGCCCCACGCAGGTCGGCAGCGCGGACCAGGCCAGCGCGTGCAGCTCGCCGACCGGCACCACGACCAATGGCCGGGTACCGAGCCGGTGCCGGATCGGCGCCAGCAGTTGCTGGTCGAGGGTGGCGGCGGCGTGCGCGGCGGCGGCCCGGGCCGCGTCCGAGTCGCCGCGCACCACCAGCCGGCGCAGCGCGAAGTGTTGCAGCCGCAGCTGGTGCAGCGCGTCGCGGAGCTGCCCGACGTCGTGCAGCGTGGCCCGCCCGTCGCGGACGACCACCGCACGCAGCTGTCCATTGTGGGCGACCAGCTCGACGAGCACGCGGTCGTCCAGCGCGCCGGCGAGTTGCCGCGCGCTCGGCGGGCGCAGCACCGCGCCGCCGCCGTCGGCGCGCCGGGTGAGTTCGCGGATCTGCTGCTCCAGATGCGCCTGGCGGCGCAGGCGCGGGGCGCCCCGGCCGGCGAGCACCGCGCGTTCCGTCGCGGCGTTCAGACCGCGCAGTTCGGCGAGGGCGTCCGCCAGCGCCGGGTCGCGCGGCGGCGACACCGGGGTCATCCGCAGCGCCGTCGCCCGCCGGCGTTCGGCCCAGGCGAGCACGAGCGCCGGACGGCCGGTGCCGAGGGCGATCCGCAGCCCTTCGAGAGCCAGGTCCTGGCCTTGCGCGCCGCTACTGGCCCGCAGCTCGGTGGCGCCCAGCAGAGCCCGGTGGGCGTCCATCACCACGAGCCCGCGACGGAGTGCGGTACGGGCCGCGCGGTCGTCGCCATCGAGCCGATGAAGCAGCGCGGTCGCGTACCAACCCTGAGCCCGCCGCCCGGCGGTGCCGCCGCGGCGTGCGCGCCCGGCGGCCCGCAACAGGTCTCGGGCCACGTCGGTGCGGCCGAGGTCGCCCGCGACGCGGGCCGCCTCGATGCGGGTGGTCAGCGCGGGCCCGGGCCAGCCGGCCGCCTGGAGCTCGTCGGCGGTGCGCACCATGGCGCTCAGCTGCCGCCGGCTGCGGGCACCGCGCCGGAAGTCGGCGTGCAGCTCCACCGAGCGGGCCAGCAGGGCCCACGCGTGCCGGCCCTGGCGGCGGAAGAGGCGGCGCGCCCGGCCGGCGGAGGTCGTGGCCCGGTCGAGATCGTCGGCGAGCAGCGCCACCCGGGCCTGCCCGAGCAGCGCCTCGGCCAGGTCGGAGCGCAGCTGGCGGCGGTCGAACTCGGCCACCGCGGCGGCCGCCACCGCCGCCGCCTCGTCGATGAGCGGGATCGACAGCAGCAGCTCCAGCCGGTTCAGCTGCAGGCCCGGACGGGGCACGGCGAGCTGACGGTACTCCTGATCGGCCGCCGCGAAGATCCGCAGCGCCTCGGCCGCCGCGCCGCGCCGGGCGGCGGCGATGCCCATGTTCCACCGGACGTCCGCCGCGGCCAGCGGCAGGCCCAGCCCGTGGAAGATCGCGGCGGACCGTTCGAGGTCGTCCAGTGCCCGCGCGCTGCCCCGGTGCGTCTGCATCACGCCACGGTTGTTGCGGGCGCGCGCCTCCAGCAGCAGATCGCCCTCCTGCTGCGCGATCTCCACCGCGGCGCCGTAGTCGCGGGCCGCCTCCTCATGCCGGCCGCAGTAGTGCAGAACCACGCCGCGCTGCATCCGGGCCCGGCCAGCGTCCAATCCGGACAGCCGGGCCAGCGCGGCCGACACCGCCCGCAGGGCGGCCACGTTCCGGCCGTTGCTCGCCAAGGCGTACCCCAGGCTCATCCGGCTCAGGGCCGCCGCGTCGGGCGAGCCGGCGCGCTCGGCGGTCCGGATGGACCGGCGGAGGTGGCGCTCGGCGCCGGCGAGGTCGTGCAACTCGCGCAGCGCCAAGCCGATCGCCCGCTGCGCGGTGGCCCGCTCGACGGTCGGGCCGTCGGCGGCGGTGCGCGCCAACAACCGTCGCGCGAGCGCGACCGCCTCTTGTGGACTCCGCTGCACGGCGTCGAGGGCGTGTTGGGCGCCGTCGCCGTTGTCCCCCACCGGCGCATGGTGTCGGAAGTGTGGCAGCGTGGTCAACCCTGTGACGCTAATCTGCCTGCGGGTAGTGAGCGCGCCCGATATCTCGACGGAGGATGCGGTGTTCGAATTATCGCGGCGGCGTCTGCTCCGCCAATCAATGTGGACGGCGCTGGCCGTGCCGCTGGGCGGACTCGCCCCGCGCGCCGCCGCCGGGTCCACCCAGGTCGGCTCCAAGGAGAGCGACGCCTACCAGGCGGCGTTCAAGGCCATGGTGGCGGAAGACCCGAACGTGCGGGGATTCTTCGAGAAGGGGCGCGAGTTCCTCTACCGGCCGCGCCAGCTGCTGGTCGCCGACCAGGACCTGCAGCAGGTCCTGAAGCGGCTCCAGGAGCTGCATCTGGGTGGCGACCCGGCGGCCCGGTTCGCCGGGGTGACCCAGGTGCACCTGGCCGACGTGGACATCCCGAAGCTGGTGGCGAACCTGCGCGACCCGAAGAGCTGGCCCCGGCAGAAGCCGCCGGCCGTGCAGCCGCATCACGTCACCGTCGGGCACGACAACATCATGGGCAACCCCGAGGGTCCGCCGCTGGCGGCACTGCCGCTGGCGCCGCCGCCGCTCACCAACCCGCCCGAGGGCGAGGGGGTGCTGGTGGGCGTCTGCGACACCGGTATCTGGGACGGCGCCGGGGCCTTCCACCTCGACTGGCTGGGGGGCAGCTACCTGCCGGAGGCCGACGACGTGGACCCGCTCTACCGGGCTGGCCAGCTGCTGGCGTTGCAGGGCGGCCATGGCACGTTCGTGGCCGGGGTGCTCCGCCAGGCCGCCCCGGGCGTGGAGTTCGATCCGGAGGTGGCGCTCAGCCCCAGTGGGCTCGGCGACGAGCAGAGGCTGGTGGCCGCGCTGGACCGGCTCGACTCCCAGGTGTCGATCATCAACCTGTCGCTCGGCTACTTCACCCAGGACGACATGGCGCCGCTGCCGCTGGTCAACAAGATGGCCGAGCTCGAGCAGCGCCGCACGGTGGTGGTCGCCTCCGCCGGCAACTCGGCGACCGACCGGCCCTGCTATCCGGCGGCGATGCCCACCGTGGTGGCCGTCGCCGCGGTCGCGCCTGGCGCGTTGGCGCCCGCCCCGTACAGCAACTTCGGCGGCTGGGTCGACGCCTGCGCCGACGGCTTGCGCACCAGCACGTACGTGCTGGGCTCGCTGGAGCTGCTCGGCCTGCTGTCGATCAAGTTCGGGGGATACGCGAGCTGGGCGGGCACATCCTTCGCCGCGCCGCACGTCGCCGGCCGGCTGGCGGCCATGATGACCGCCAACCGGTACAGCGCGGTCGACGCCCGGCAGGACCTGCTCAGTCAACCCACCTGGCGGAACGGCTACGGGGTGTTGGTCGGATGAACGCGGCGGATCCGCCTCCCATCGATGTCCTCGTCGCGGCCGCCACCGCGGGCGATGAAGACGCCTGGGCCGCGCTGGTGTCCCGCTTCACGCCCCTGATCTGGAGCGTCGTGAGCGGGTTCCACCTGCGGTCCGGCGACGCCGCCGACGTCAACCAGACCGTGTGGCTGCGCCTCGTCGAACACCTGCCCCGGCTCCGCGAACCGGCGGCGCTGCCGATGTGGATCGCCAAGACCGCCCGGCACGAGTGCCTGCGCGTGCTGCGTACCAGCCGGCGGACCTGGCTGTTCGACCCGCTCACCGGCTCCGAAGCGGTCGCCGGCACCTGGACCGAGCCGGGCGCGGCTCCGGTCGACGACCGGCTCCTCCAGGCGGAGCGGCAGCACGCCCTGCGGGAGGCGTTCGCCCAGCTGCCGTCGCGCTGCCAGGAGCTCCTGGGACTGATGCTGCACGATCCGCCGCTGAGCTACGACGAGATCGGCAACCGGATGGGCATGCCCGTGGGCAGCGTGGGCCCCACCCGGGGCCGCTGCCTCCACCGACTGCGCCAATGCCCGGCGCTGGCGGCCTTCGTCAACGCTGCCGCTGCGCCCTCCAGTGAAAGGGGTGATCGCAGTGAACCTGCCCCCACTCGACCATGACGACGTACTGCTCGACGAGCTGCGCGCGGCCTACGGCGGCGCCCCCGCGGACACTGTCCCACCGGAGTTCGTGGCCGCCGGGATCGCGGCGTTCGCGTGGCGCACGGTCGACGCCGAGTTGGCCCTCTTCGAGCTGGTCTTCGACTCCGCGGTGGACGCCGAGCTGGCGACCCGCAGCGGGGCGGCGGCGGACGTGCGCATCCTCACGTTCCAGGTCGACGACGTCACGGTGGAGATCGAGGTGAGCGGCGCCGGCATAGTCGGACAAATCACCCCTGCGAACGGGTGGCGGGTGCGCCTGGAAACCGTGGCCGCCGTCTCCGACGAGGCGACGACGGATGCGGTGGGCTGCTTCGTGCTCCCGCCGCCCCCGCCCGCGGGCCCCGCCCGCCTCCACCTCCAGGCCGGCCCGCGCGCCCTGGCCACCCCCTGGACCCCCCTCACCCCCTGACTTTCCCCCCTCTCATGATCAAGGCGTCCTTCAAGTAGTTCTAACGACTTGAAGGACGCCTTGATCATGAGAGGTGCGGCGCCGCACCGGGATCTGATTCGCGAAACGGATGCGCGACCTGTTAGCCTTGTCGCCGGTTCGCCGGACGTGTCCGGCGGCGGGGCTGTGGCGCAGACCGGTAGCGCACCTCGTTCGCATCGAGGGGGTCAGGGGTTCAAATCCCCTCAGCTCCACAAAGAAATCGCAGGTCAAGGGCAGGTTCTCGAAATCGTCGAGTGCCTGCCCTTGATCATTTGTCATCCATTTGTCACCGGGACCGGACGTCACGACTCGGTGACGGGTGACAGGCTGCGGGATCGGCCGACAGGGTGGGCGGACGACGTACCGGTCGGGATTCCCCACGACCTGTACTTGCCCAGCGGAGCCATACCATCGGCCAGCCTGTCCTCGAAGACCACGATCTGGCGGGTGATCATCGGCGTCGCGCCCAAGGCGTTCGACGCCGCGGGTGGCGGTGTCCGATGGCTTGGGCTTGGCTGCCCTGACGTTGGGGTCCGGCGCCGTCGCACGCGCCACCGAACCGAGGGCGCCGCGTGCGGGATATGTAGTAGCCCAGCGCATCGAGCGGACAGGCAAGGTTTCCAGGACGCCAAACGCGTGGACGCGGCCTTCCGAGAACACCTCTGCCGCGCAATAGCAGGACAACGATTTGGGGTTGGACTCCCCTCGTCGGAGGGCTACTGTGGAGGCCATGGTGGCCCTGCGCCACCGGTTTCTCCGGTCGCATGCTGGCCCACGCTCGGCGAGGCGGCACAGAGGGACAAGGGCCGAAAGCTCGCGCAGGTTGATCACTGCGGCATGTCTACGGCTCGGTGGTCGCGTGGGGTCCGCCGAGGAATAGGACATTCCGAAATGAGTAAGAATGGTGAGGCGAAGCGGCTCGCCTCCGATCTGGACATCCCGTATGTCGAGGCCCTCCGCGTGGTGCGCGAGGACTTCGAGGATGCAGAGCAGCTCGCCGACGAGATGGGCCTCCCGTCCGCGGAGGCGCGTCGGCAGGTGATGGTGGATCACCAGCCGGCGAAGCGACTCGCTGATGAGTTGGGGATCTCATTCGGCGACGCACTGCGACGAGTGCGTGATGCGCGGGCATTGCAGTACAGGATGCGGGAAATTGCGGAGTCAATTCCGTCGATGGACGCGCTGTTGCGGAGAGCGATCGACGGCGCCTGCGCTCAGATGGCGACCGAACCGGTAGCCCGTGACGACGACGTCGAGGACTTCCGGACCGATGGTCTGGATTTCGACCAGGTCGATCTGCCGCATCACGTCGTCGATGACATCGGCATCGATGCGATCGCCCCGAACCTCGACACGATGGTGTGGAACAGCGCCGAGACGTACGAGGACGGTACGGAAGTCGGCACCCTTGAGGTGCAGGCAACTGTGAGCTTTGACGGCTACATACACAAGAGCGACGTCTACCTCCATGACGACATTCCGGTCCTCGATTTCGATTGGAACGACCACATGGCGCGGGTCGGCTTCGACCGAGACGTGGTACTGGAATGGCAGGGGACAGTCCGACCCGACGCGGAGGAAGTGGAGCTGGAGTTGGAGGCCATCTCCGAACTTGAGCCGGCACCCAACCCGCACAGCGTCGGATCTTGATCTAGGGCCGGGCGCCCGCCACGCCTGTCGATGCGGCGGGCGCCCGGTCCAAACTGTGGCTACCTCACGCCCCCGGAGCTGCGGCTAGCGGCAGCAGTCCACACGCAGGGCTACCGCGACATTGCTTAGCGTGGCAGCATCGTTCTTGACCATGCCACGCACGGCCATATGGAGCAGTGGAGCATGACGAGCGACTCGGACCCCTCGAAATGGGGCTGCCCGCCGCACACCAAGGCGAAGCACGACATGCTCGCTTCCTACTTGGACGGCTGGTTCCCCACCCTGTCCAAGTGGAACGGCCGAGTGCTGTACTTCGACGGCTTCGCAGGCAGGGGACGGTACAACGACGGGTCCGAGGGCTCGCCCCTGGTGGCGCTCAGGCGGCTGGTGGAGCATCGGTCGTTCCCACAAATGAGCCACCGGGAGTTCGTCTTCTACCTGGTGGAGGCCGACGGCGACAACGCCGCCTCGCTGGAGCGTGAGATCGAAGCCTTCAAAGCGGAGAAGGCGCCGTGGCCCGCCACGGTCAAGACATACGTCGTCAACGAGAAGTTCGACGTGACGGCCAACGCGATCCTCGACCAGCTGCGCGAGCAGAAACGCCGCCTTGCGCCGACGTTCGCCTTCATCGATCCATTCGGCTACAGCGGGATCCCCATGGATCTCATGGCGGACCTACTCGCCTATCCGCGCACCGAGGTGTTCGTCAACTTCATGGTCGGCTACGTGCAGCGTTTCATCACCCGTGACGGCCAGGAGAAGCCCATGCGCGAGCTGTTCGGCATGGACGTCAGCGACATACTCGACGGCTATGACGGGCAAAGCGACCGGATCGAGCACCTACGCGCCGTCTACGCTCGGCAGCTACAGGACAGGGCAGGGTTCGACCACGTGCAGTCCTTCGCCATGATCAACAAGACCGGGAACATCGGCTACTACCTGCTGCACGGCACACGCCACCCCAAAGGTGTGGAGCTGATGAAGGACGCCATGTGGCGCGTGGACCCCGGCGGGGGCTATACGTTCTCCGACCGGCTAGCCGACGAGAACGTGCTGTTCACGCTCGATCCCGACCTGGCGCCGCTCCGGGCTGAGCTGCTCGGCCACTTTGCCGGCCAGCGCGGTGTCGCCGTCGAGGACATCGAGTGGCACACGCTCCTGCACACCCCCTACCGCAAGGCCCACGTGCGTCGTCCCGTCCTGCGCCCGCTGGAGCAGGAAGGCGTGATCCAGGTCAACCGGCCGCCCGGAAGGCGGCAGTTCACCGCCGGCGTCACGATCGATTTTCCCTAGGCAGGCACCAAGGCCAGCGGCATCTCGTCCCAAGTGCGTCCGTCGAGGTGGCGACCTCCGGCCTTCGGCGTGCGGCCACCCCACTGCTTGAAGAAGAACGGCACACCGGCCGTCTTGCATTGATCACGCAGGTCCTCAACCCATGCGGGATCCATCGGACGCGCGTCGGCGCCGCTCTCTCCGCCGGCGATGACCCACCCGATACCGTCCAAGGGCAGGGCGGGCATTGGGCCTAACAGGGGCTCGCATGACAGGAAGCGCACGGCTGCCGGCACCGCGCGAAGGTCGTCCACGCGGTCCAGTACCTCGGCGTCCTCCACGGACACGCCCATCCATACGTTGTCTGGCCAGTGCAGGGAGTCGGCCAACCGGCGCAGCCTGCGGGCCCTCTTGGTCAGCACTTGGTACGTGTGTTGCGGCGTGGCGGCCATCACATCAAAGACTTGACGAATGAACGGCACAGGCACGCGGGCATGGAACAGATCGCTCATCGAGTTGACGAACACCAGCCGCGGCTTCTTCCACGTCAACGGCAGACCAAGCGTCTCCGGATGGAGTGTCACGCCGAAGCCAGGGCCGCTGGTCCGCGGGTCGCCGTCGCGTTGGTAGCGGGGTTGCCCCATCGCCTTGAGGCGCTTCGCGAGCGTCATCGCGTAGCAGTTGTCACAACCCTGCGACACCTTGTCACACCCAGTCGTGGGATTCCATGTCGCCTCGGTCCATTCAATGGCACTTCGGTCACCCATAGCAGCTCCTCACGTTCCAAGCGTAACCGTAGTCGAACAAATGTCCTATCCTTTGCTCGATGCTGGTTCCAACCCAACATCATCCACGGATGCCTCGAAGCGACCTGTGAGCCTCGCCGGAGCGGATATCGCCGCCCTACGCCAGGAGACCTCTCGTCAGGCAGTGTGCGCGCGTGGCGTTCGGATCGTGGTGGAACCGTGAGCCGGGGCAACTGGGCCGGTCGCCGGCTGATGAACCAGCGTTGCATCTGTGCCGCTTTGCGTGACGGTCCGCAGTTGGCTTGCGGCGAGCCGGGCTGCACGGGCTTGATGGAGCCTTCGCTGGGCATCGCGGAGGTCTGCGAGGTTGTCCGCGAGCATGGCCATCTGGAGCACCAGTTGCAGCGCCGCTGCGGTGTCATGGTCGGCAGCGAGCCGTCCCATGACCGCGATGAGGCGAGACATGGAGCGGAGTTCGCCTGCCGGCCGGGAGGAGCCAGCCGGCCGCCGGAATGGTTCGCGGGCAGCGCGGTCGAACGTCTCGGCGGCTTCGGTCAGTGGCCCGCCGCGGCGGCCCTCGAAGGCGCGGGCCGTCGAGGTCAGGACGTCGGCTGCGGAGTAATTCAGCGCGGACGTGTCGTCGCTGGCCTCACTGCGCGCGAGATGCTCGGCGGCGTTTTGCGTTGCGGCTGCTGCACGGCGGAAGGCGTTGGCGCGTTGGTGTGTGCGGGCTCCTGGCCGTCCCGCGCGTGGCGCGGTGCCTCTGACTGGGTGCCATCGGCGGCGAAGCTGGGGGAGGGTCAGGTCGGGCGCGAGGCGACCGCCGCCGTACCACACGGTGTCGCCGGTTGCGGTGTGGTGGTCGGGGAGCCCGACGGCGTATCCAGTTATTTCGTCCGGGGTGACCGTGCTGTGACGGAGCCGGACGAGAACACCGGCGGCCCGAAGCCCGCTGAAGAAGTCGGTTTCGTCAACGGCTGCCGCCGCAGCGGCACGTACCTCACGGCGAAGTCGATCCCGAGGAATCTCGGCGCGTCGCTGGCGTTCGGCTTTGTTCTGCTCGGCTGAACCAGGTCGGCGGTGGCTGGTGTGGTCGACTGGGCCGACGCGGTACAGCCCGTAACGCTCTTCGAGATCGCGTGCTGCTGCTTGGGCCTTGAGACGTTCGTTCCAGGCCCAGACGGTATCGCCGTCCTGGCGAACCAGCGTCGCCACGATGTGGATGTGATCGTCGGCGTGGCGGATCGCGACCCACCGGACGGCGTCTGGATCGCCATGCGGCGCGATGCCGACGGCGGCGACCATCTCGGCCGCGATGTGCGCCCATTGGGCGTCCGTCAGGGTGCGGTCGGTGATGTGGTTGCGGATGGACGCATGCCAGACGGGCTTCTGAGGGGGGTTTTTCCCTGCGCGGACCGGCTGTTCGAGTAGGCGAGCCAGCTCGCGAATGTCGTGCCGACCGGATGGGGTCGTCGGCGGTTCCAGGGACGGGAGTTGCGCGGGCCCGGACCACGCGGCGACGAGGTGGGGGTCTCGATGTTCTTCGCGCTTGCCTGGGCCGAACAGGTAGCGGAGTAGGCCGCCGACGTTCTTGCCGCGGGGGTGGATGGCGGGAATCAGCGTAGCCGCCGGTCGATGTCGGCCACGATGGCGTCGAGGTGGTCCAGCGAGCGCTCGCACCGCTTGACGGCTTGGTCCAGCCATGCTGGTGCCTCGCCCGTGGCGTTGAGTGCGGCTGTCGCCTGGTTCAGGTTGGTGCCGGTGCGGATGACGGCTGTGCGGGCGGCGAAGAGCTCCCGCTGCAACTCGGCCAGTTCGTAGCGAGTGACGCCAGTGCCGGAGACGAGGCTCCCGGGAGCGCCGGTGCCGCGGGCGGCGGCCAACGCAGCGTTCGCGCAGAACCCCGCGGGCGTCAGCCCGGAGCGTGCGGCAGCCGCTGCCACGTCCCGGTGCTCGTTCGAGTCGAACCGGAGGTTGACCCGCTGCTGGCGTCCCGGGAACTGGTGGCGCCGGTCGGAACCCCGCACTACGGGGATCGTTGTGTGCCCAGGTTGGTCCACGCCCGTCACCTCCTGTGCCTGGATCGCGTAGCCGTCGTCGAGAAGCGTTCGTCGCGAGGGTTATCGGCACGGCTACGGGTAGCGCCGTACGGCTGCGTCTTGGTGGCCGAAGAGGAGGGAACGGAGCGCTCTTTCGAGTCCCTGAACCTGGAAGAGGAAGGAATCAGGAAGCGGAAGCGGAAGGAAGTGCCCCCGGTCTATTGGCGCGGTTACGGCGACGAACGGGCAGACGGCTGCGCACTTCGATCACCACCAAGACCTAGCCATCGTGGGCAGAGGTAGAACCGGCACCGGCGGAGCTGGCCGTTAACGGATTGCGTTGCTTCGTAGCGCGATCCTTCTTCGTAGCCGTTGCCACGCCCTAGCCTCCACCGCGCTGACCCCGCTGGGTCAGCGCATTCGCCGGTTCCCGGATGTGCCGACCGCGCTCGGTCGGCACATCCGGGAACCGGTACTACAACTTGCTCAGCAGCCCTGCCGCCGTCTCTCGTCACCGCTACGGGGTGCGAGCGCTGGGCGCCTGAGCAACGTGCCTTCGCGGCAGGCGCGGACGGCTAGGCGCCACCCGGGTCTGACGATGGGGCATCGAGAACGCGGGGCGCCCGGCCGATGTTGATCATGTAGGCACCCGGGCTTTCGGCGCCCAGAATCATCGACCGATCTGCATGTGGGCTGGCCTTTCAGCGTCTAATGCGGTATCATTAAAAGTGAGGGCGAGGTGTGTGGACGAAACGGGAGGGACTGTGAGCAACCTGGAGACCGTCGCCGTGCGGTGGCAGTTCTGCGACGGCTACGACGAGCAATCCGCCAATGAGGTGCGCGCCTGGGGTGGTGCGCACGGGGATATCTGCCTGGCCGTGGCGACCCGCACGGATGGCGATCGGTGGCAGCTCGGCTGCGGCGACGTGTGGTCGCCCGACATCGCGGACATGGACGCGCAGTTCGGCTCGGCGTATTCCGCCATCGAGTACATCGCCACCACCAACGGGGTTGCCCTCGTGGAAGCGGTCTGCCGTTGTGGCACCGGCGGCGACTGCGATTGAGCACGGCTGACGACAGACCGGCTGAAGCCGACTTGAGTTCCCGGGGAGGGATACCGATGGCAACTCCCGCAACCGATCCACCCGCCCAGGCACCCGAATACATCAGCGGGATCGTCGAGGGGTGGTGGGTCTGCCTGTGCGGCAACGAACCCCACTTTGACGGGTTCACCCCAAGCGACCAGCACGGCAACCCGATCGACCCCGGATCGCCCGCGTGGGACCAGCAGACGAACGTCTGCCGTTCCTGCGGGCGAATCCTGAACCAGGACACCGGCCTGGTCATCGGTCGGCGCTCATCACCGGTCAACGACGGCCAGGCGTGAGAGCGCCCGGCGCTCGGCTTCGACTGCCAGCCCTCGGTGCCTCATCACCAATCCGGCATCGACCTTGAACCCTTCGGCATGTGGCCAGACGGGTGTCGCTACCACCCGGCCCGCGCCGTCGAGCGACTACCGCCAGACGGAAGGAACGCCCGTGACCACCCAGGGCAAGAAGACCACGACCGGCCTGTCGGCCGGGGACCGCATCCTGATCACCAACGACCCGGCCAAGGCGTCCACGCGCACGCGCGGCGACTGGCACCCGAGTCGCGTCAAGACCGGCGCGACCACCGCGACCGTGCTCGGCAAGCAGGTCGTAGCCGGGCGGCGCACCCGCTACAACGTTGTCACCGACGTCGGCGTGGTGTCGGACCTGTCCGGCGGGCAGACGTTCCTGCTTGCACCCGCGCCGCAGCAGACCCAACCCGGTGTCCCGGTGCTGGACAACGGGATCGGCGCGGTGGTCGTGCTGCCGCACACCGGATTGCGGGCTCCGCATGCCCGGCTGACGGCGCGGAACCTGCGCCACTGGTCCGTAGGCAGCCGGGTGGCGTACGAGGCAGTGCTGTACCTCGATGACCAGCCGGTCGGGAAGGTCACCAACCCGCTTGGCACGGACACCTGGTTCAAGCCGCACGCCGGCTCGCCGTTCGGCGAGGCTGACCTGCGAGCGTTTGTCGCGCTGTGCCGCGACGAAGACGGCAACGAGGTGACCGTCGATGACGTGCTCAACGAGTTGATCGATGAGCAGCAGACGGCGGTGGCGGTGCAGTCGTGGCTGGCCAAGGGCCGCACCCCGGTGCGGCTGCTCATGCCGATCAGGCCCCTCGGGTGCGGCCACGGCCACGTCAAGGGGGTGCCGGCCGGCATCGGCGCCCCGGCCGACCGTGAGTGGTGGGGCGCGATCGTCCGGAGGCTGCACCGTAAGCGGCCACTTCGTGAGGGCGAGGTCTTCCAGATCTGGACCGGGATCGCGTGGGAAGACCTTCCCCCGATCTCGGAGGTCACCAGCGTCGCGCCCGACGGCGGCACGCCATGACCATCGACCGGTCCGGCGACCCACAGGCACCCGATCAGACGCCGGCCGATCGTGCCGTGCCCACGCGGCAGTCGGCCTTCTACGTCGTGCTGACCACCGTGACGGCGGACTCCGGGATGGTCTTCGGCAACGTGAACGCGGTCGCCGTCGCCGAGTCTGTGCGGCTGCTGGACGGTCCTGGGGCGCGCGGTGCGCTGGTCGCCGCCTACGTGCGGATGGCTGACGCCCTGGTCCCTGTCGACGTGGAGACCACCGCGCTTCCCGAGCGGGGCGGTATCGCCAGGTATCGGGTCCGCACCTGGTTGGGGCAGCAGTTCCTCGGCCAACACGACGTGGAGATCCCGCTGCGACGCGGGTGACGGCGCCGGCCCGCACGGTGTACCCGGGCGGGCCAGCACCTGGGCTCCAGGCCGCTACAACCCGAGCCCGGCGTACCGCCAGACGGTCCGCACGGCCCAGAGTAGCCGCTCCCGGCTACCCGTAGCGCCATCCGGCGCTACCCCGTAACCCCGTAGCCCTTCACCGCATCCGATCCGCCGGCAGCGACACCCATCGACGTTAGGGGCGCTGCCACCTGCACACACAACCGTGAAAGGACGTCACAGTGATTCTCTCGGCTCCTATGCTCGCCGCGCCGGTCGAGGCCAACCCTGCGTTGCCCGGTCTGATCGAGCGCTACGGGGACCTGCGCGCCGATCACGAGCGCGCCCAACGGCTGGGCGACCCCGACCAGCAGCGGCTGGAGCAGCAGGCCGGCGAGCTGTTCGCGCGCATCACGGCGATGCTGCGCTCGGCCGACCCCAGCGCGGCGACCGACGCCCTGGCGGGCCTGAACCTGCGCGCCTACCACGACGACCCGGCCGCCCGCACCCCGTACGTGGTGGTCGATCTGCATGGCGTCTCCGTCGGCGTGCAACGCCGCGCCCGCGACCTGTACGTGCACGTCAACACCTCCGAGACGCCGGACGAGGTGGTCGCCGTCGAGATCAACGGCGGCGGCGAGAACGACTACGCGACCCGCTGAACGCTGGCCCGCCCGGACGCCCCGGACCGCGTGACGTGGCGGGACTTCCCGATGGCGGCCCGTCCGCGCACCCGACCCTCTCCTGGAAGGAAGCACGCCGTGAGGACCGCAATCCGCGCACACGAAGCGACGACCGACGAGCGGGCGACGCTGGTCTACGTCGATCCCGGAACTCTGGTCGTGGGCGCCAACGCGCGCCTGACCGCCCGCCTGAAGAAGAAGTTCGTGGACAGCGTCCGTGAGCGTGGCGTCAAGCAGGCCATCGTGGCGTACCGGGACGACAACGACGCCCTGGTCGTGCTCCTCGGCCAGCGGCGCGCCCTGGCGGCCGTCCAGGCCGAACGCCCCCTCGTCCCGGTGATGGTGGTCCCGCGACCCGACGAACGCGACCGGTTGTTCGATCAGGTCACCGAGAACGACCACCGGGAGTCCCTGACCGTTGCCGAGCGGGTGGCCGCCTACGAGCAACTGGCCCTCTGCGGTGTCAGCGCCTCGGAGATCGCCAAGGGTATGGCCACCAGCCGCCCGGAGGTCGACAGCGCGCTGACGGTGGCGCGCAGCAAGCTCGCCCGCGCCGCGACGGAACGGTGGGAGTTCCTCACCCTGGATCAGGCGGCGGTGGTCGCGGAGTTCGAGGACGACGCCGAGGCCGTCAAGCAACTCGTCGTCGCCGCGCAGAAGGGCGGGTTCGACCACCACGCGCAGCGGCTGCGCGACGCCCGCACCGAGGCTGCGGCCAAGGCCGAGGCCGCCGACGCGCTGACTGCCGCCGGTATCACCGTGGTCGAGCGACCCGCTTGGGACAACAAGCAGGTGAAGCGGCTGCGTGAACTCCAACACGGCGAGGAGCAGCTCACCGCCGCCGACCACGCCTCGTGCCCTGGCCATGCCGCGTACCTCGATGATGAGTGGATCTATCCCGACGAGTCCGAGGACGCGGAGGACCCGTGGGCGGACGACACCGACCAGGACGACACCGACTCCGACGACAGCAGCGGGAACCAGCAGGAACGGCCTGCTCCGTACCGGGCGTGGGTGCCCGAGTTCGTGTGCACCGACTTCGCCGCCCACGGCCACGCGCTGCGGTGGAGCGGGCATGACTCCGGTAGCGGACGCAAGACCGTCGCGGAGATGACTGACGCTGAACGCGAACAGGCTCGCGCGCAGCGCCGCGACGTGATCCAGTCCAACAAGGACTGGGACAGCGCGGAGATGGTCCGCCGGCAGTGGCTGCGCACGTTCCTGGCGCGCAAGAGCGCACCGGCCACGGCCGCTGGCTTCATCGCCGGCAGCCTCGCCCGCAGCGCCGACTACGCGATCACGCAGGCCCTGACCGCCGGGAACCGGCTCGCCCACGACCTGCTCGGGCTGCCCGACCAGGCGCCCACCCTCGGCAGACGCGCCCCGGCCATGGTCGAGCTGGTTGGCAAGGCCAGCGATGCGCGTGCCCAGATGATCGCGCTCGGCCTGGTCCTGGCCGCCTACGAGGAAGCGACCAACCGCAACTGTTGGCGCAGCGTCAGCGACAGCACCACCCGCTACCTGCGCTACCTGGAAGCCAACGGCTACGAGCTGTCCACCGTGGAGCGGCGGGCCTGCGGTGAGGCACCGCTACCGCAGAGCGACACCGTGCCGGCCACGCCGGAGCCCATCGCTGCGTAACGCGGACCTCGCGGACGGCGCCCGTTCGCCGCTATCAAACCGAGCCACCGATCCGCTTTCGGTCCGCTGCGCTTCCGCGATGGCCGCACACCCGGCGCCGAGTCCTCGCCGCAAGTCAGCCGGCGACCCATCCCCTAGCCGTCAACCATCGGTCCTGAGTAGGTGAATGATGCGCCTTGAGCAGCTCTCCCTCTTCGACCCGGCGTTCTGCCAGCGCTGGCGCGCAGGCACGCCCACCTGGCGACCGGTGCACGAAGGCGGGTTCGACGCACGCCGGTACCGAGTGGTGCCGATCCCGGAGGCCCCGGCTCGCCGATTCATCGAGGAGCACCACTACAGTCACAGTTTCCCCGCCTCAAGGATGAACTTCGGACTGCTGGAAGGCGACCACCTGGTCGGCGCGGCTGTGCTTGGTGTGCCCATGCACCCGGCCGTGCTGACCAAGCCGTTCCCCACCCTCGGCGCCGACACGGCCGCCGACCTCTCGCGGCTGGTCTTGCTGGACGACGTACCGTCCAACGCGGAAAGCTTCGTGCTGGGCCGGCTGTTCCGCCTGGCTGCTGAGCACGGCTTGCGCGGTCTGGTCGCGTTCTCCGACCCGCTGCCCAGAATCGTGGCCAGCGACGTGCTGCTGGGTGGACACATTGGACACGTGTACCGCGTCACCGGTGGGCGTTACCTGGGGCGGGGAACCGCCAGAACCGTGACGCTGCTGCCCGACGGGACGGTGCTGACCGCCAGGTCACAGTCGAAGCTTTGCCGCGGGGAACGCGGTGCAGCCGGTGTGAGGGCTCGCCTCGTAGCGCTCGGCGCCCGCCCGCTGGCGGACATGGTGGCCGAGTTCGCACTGATGGGCATCGAGCTAACCCCGGCGCAGTGGCTGGAGCTGGCTCTCGTCCAGGTCGGCGCCCGTCGGGTCCGCCATCGGGGGTGCCACCGTTTCGCCTGGCCGGTCGGGGACCGGGGCTGGCGGCGGCGTTGCCCGATTGGCCTGGTCGAGCTGCCGTACCCGGTCGCCGTCGATCCGGCGGTGACGCTGTGAGCCCGCTTCGCACCGAGTCCGACTTGCTGCGCACGCTTGAGGCTGGCTGCTACACCCTGCCCGAGCTGTACCGGCTGGCCGAGCGGGCGGGCCTGGCCGACCGGCCAGGCGCCCGCACCGTCATCCAGGACGGCCAAGCGCAGTACAAACGGCGGGTCCGTTCCGCGCTGCAAACCCTCAAGCGGCAGGGCCGCGCCCGGCAGGCCGGCGACCGCAAAGCGGCATGGCTGATCGAGGGCACCACGGTGGCGCCGCGTCGGGCGCTGCTGGTCTGGCTTCCGAGCGACCCGTCGCAGGTCGAGCTGGTCCTGGGTGAGGCGGCCACGGTGCTGGCCCAGGCGGACGAGCCGATCGACCTCGTGGTCGCTGACCCGCCGTGGGCGTTGGGCCGCGCTAGCAGCAGGTCGGCGTACCGGCGCGTGTACGGCCGCGACCACGACCGGGTGGTCGGCGGGTACGTGGAGGTCGACCCCGGCGAGTACGCGGAGTTCACGGCGCGGTGGATCGCGGCGGCCGGTGAGGCGCTGCGCCCCGGCGGCTACCTCGCGGTGATCACCGGCGCGCAGCAGGCCGCCCGCGTCCAGGTGGCCGCCGAGGACGTCGCGGGCTTGACCTACGTCAACTCGATCGCCGTAGCGAGGCAGTTCGGTCTGTTCGCGACCCGCCGGTACGTGCACCAACACCACCGCGTCACCTTGCTGACCAAGGGGCCGCTGGACTCGCCGCTGCGCGTCTTCCACCGCCCCGAGGAGATGGCCCGGGGTCGCAACGGGCAGGTCTACGCAGTCGATGTGTGGACCGACCTGCCGGAGGAGCGACGGCGCGGCCTGCTGCGCTACGACAACGCGTTGTCCCCGGCCCTGGTGTCCCGCGTGATCCGCTCGACCACCAACGAACGCGGCCTGGTCGCCGACCCCTTCCTAGGCAGCGGAACCACTGCGGTCGCCTGCCTGCACGAGCGGCGCCGCTTCTACGGCGGCGACCTCAACCCGAACTCCTTGCGGCTCACGATGGGTCGCATACTCGCCGAGGTCGCCCCGGCCCTGCACCCGGACGTGGAGCAACTCGGCCTCTTCGAGGTCGGCGCGGTGGTGCCGGCGTGAACGCCGACGCGATCCGCCGCGCCAACGTCGACTCCTACCGCCTGCCGCCGCAGCGGGCCGCGAAGCTGCTGGCGCTCATGCGCGAGCGCGACCTCACCGAGTGGCCACCGCCGCCGCCCACAGTGGACGAACGCCGGGCGCGGTGGGAGGAGCACGTGGCCCGATACGGGCTCGGCCCGGACCGCTGGGACACCCCGTGGGGACCCGTCACGCCGTACACCCGCAGCGAGTTCCATCCCGATCCGGCGCGCCGGTGGACCTTCTACCTCGGGGTCGGCCACCCGCACCACCTGCGCCACAGCCCGGTGCCGCTGTTCCTGTCCGCGACCACCCTGGCCCGCTATCGCAGCCGCGGTGAGGACTTCCCGGTGCGGATGAACAGTCCCTGGGCCGGCGACTCGGGTGCCTACGCCGCGCTGATGCTCACCACCCGACCGGACGAGCACCCGTGGTGGATGCACCCGGACGAGTACGGCGGGATGTGGGTGCGGTTCATGGAGGATGTCGGCCCGCCCGACTTCGTGGCCGTCCAGGACGTTCCATGTGAGCCGGGCGCCCGCCGGCGTACCGGCCTGAGCGTCCGCGAGCACCAGGAGGCGACCCTGCGCTCGTATCTCTACCTGGCCGAGCAGTTCCCGATGGTGCCGTGGCTGGCGACGTTGCAGGGATGGCATCCGTGGGAGTACCTGGAGCACGCGGCCATGTACGAGCGGGCAGGCGTCACGCTCGCCGGTCGGAAGGTCGGCGTCGGCTCGCTGTGCCGGCGCGGCTCGCAGCGCGACGTCGCCGCAGTGCTGTCCGGGCTCGCGCCACTGGGGATGCTGATCCATGGGTTCGGCGTGTCGATCAACGCGCTGCGCCTGGCAGGGCGCCTGTTGGACAGCGCCGATAGCCAGGCGTGGTCAGCGACCGCCCGCGCCGAGCACATCCGGCTGCCCGGTTGTACGCACATGAGCCGCCCCGACCGGGCAACTGGGGTGCGGGCACCAACCGACTGCCGCAACTGCTTCCGCTACGCCTTGGCGTACCGGGAAGAGGTCATGGACGCCGTCAGGCAGGCCGCCCGGCCGGGCCGGGCGGTGCACGAGCCGCTGTCCGCCGAGGCGCCCGCGGCCGCAGTCCGCCGGGTGGGCGCGAGGGGACGCTCCCACCGCTGTGCGCCGGCCCCCAACCAACTGACGTTGTTCGACTACCTGCCCGCTGAGCCCACCGGCGTCCGCTCGGCTCCTTCGGCGTACCAGGCCCCACCCCGGCAGTTAATGCGGTATCATTAAAAGTATCTCTTGGTTTGGTCGACCGCCGGGAGCATCTGTCCTTAATCCCTTCAACCATCGGGAGTCACTCATGACCACGCCGGCCGATCCGGCTGCCCACCGCATCTCTGACCTACCCGACGGCGTTGACTTGGCCAGCACCCTCGCCGAGGACGACGCACGCCAGCTCATCGCCGCACTTGCGGTCCACTATGGATGGGCTTACGTCCTGTGGGACCGGGCCAACGCAACCACGGTCCTGCGGGAAGACCTCGACATTGATGACGAGGAGGTCACCGACGAGGAGTGGCAGCGTGTCATCCGCACACCAGCATGGGACGAGATCGCCGAGGTGGCGCGTCGCGGAGTGGATATCAACGAGGTGATCCCGGACGCCCTGGTCGAAGCGGGCCTGCAATGTTGGCGATGCTCGCGTCGGCTGACCGCCCCGCCGTCGGTTACCGGCCGGTTGTGTCAAACGCACCGCGTCGGCCCGCATGGGCAGCCGGCCACCGTTGACCCGGCGACCGAGGGGCTGTTCTGGCTGGTCGGCCGTGCGCTGTACTACGCCGCCCCGCGCGCCACGGATAATGCGCCGTCCCGCGACGGAGCCCTGGTCGACTTCGCCGAGTTGGACCCGATCGCCACCGCGCAGGCGCTCGACGCACACGCCAGACTCGACGCCATAACCACGGTCACCACCGGCGAGCCGGCCGGACCCGACCCGTCCACCGGCTGGACCTGCGTGTGCGGCAACACCGCTGGCACCCTCCCGTTCCGGCCCTGCGACGCCGCGGGCCAGCCGGTCGACGCGGCAAGCCCGCAGTCGTGGCTGTGCCCCGCCTGCGGCCGGATCATCGACCCCACCGGCGTCATCGTCGCTCGCACCGACCGGGACGAGCGGTGAACCCCGTCGCGGGCGACCGGCCCGAGACCTGGCCTGGCGTGCGGCACAGCACCGCCGGCATCGGCCAGGCGTGGCTGCACCTGCCCACCGGGGCCGCTGGCCTGATCGGTATCCGCCCTCACCACGACAATGGCCCGATCGCCGACCGCTCCACCAGGCTGCTGGAGTCGGCCACCCCGTCGCCGCTGCCCGTCGGGCACCCGTACGCACAGCGCACCGCCGCCGACGTGGACGCCGCGCTACACGAATTGGGCTGGCAGGTCATCACCCGCGCTGAGGCCGCCGCCCGGCTGCGCGCTGCCGGCTACGTGCTGGACACAAACCGGCGCGCCGGGCACCTGCTCTACGCCGATGACGCCGACCACACCCTATGGCGCAAGGACTTCACGGGCTACGGCCTGGAAGCGTTCGCCGCGCCGATCGACCCGCCGGCCCCGGCCGACCCGCCCGGCGCCTAGCGCGCTCCGCGGACCGCGAGCCGGCCACCTTACACCCGGCGCGTTACCCGTAGCGCCGCCGATAACCCGTAGCACCCACGATGGGCCAGATGATCAACCGACTGCTGGTGCGTCGTGCGACCCCAACACGGCGGTCCCGGCGCGGTGGATGCCACCACCGGCCGGGACCTTGATCGGACACTGGAGGTCCGACCCATGACTGACCCTACGGCCACCTGCCGCCCGCCCCAGCGAACGGGAAGCCCTCAGGCGGCCACCCGGCGCCGCCCGGCCGCCGCAACGGGGGTGACGGCATGAACGAGACCCTGGATGCGGGCCGGAATCTGCTGGCCTGGGCGGGCGAGCACCGCGAGCTGCTCCTCCTCGCCGGGCTCGGCCTGACCGTCCTGCTGCTGGTGTGGACCGTGCGCCGGGCGGTCAAGAGCGGGCGGCCAGACCGGTGGCTGGCCCGGTTGTCGTTCCTGGTCGGGTTCGCCTGGTCCGGTGAGGCGATGTGGGAGGTGGCCACCCAGCGGCTGCACCTGTCGTATGTCTTCGCCGGCTTCGCGTTCTTCCTGTTCGAGAGCCAGATGGCCACGGCGATGATGCGCGCCGAACGCCACCAGGCGCTGCACCGCCATCCAGGCAAGCACGGCCGCTCGGTGTGGCTGATCGCCGTGGTCGCCGGTGTGATCGCCGCGATGGCCGGTGACAGCCTGGTCGAGAACGTGCTGCGGCTGGCGGTGCCGCTGCTGGTAGCGCATCAGTGGTGGGTCGGGCTGACCGGCGACGGCGCCGAGAAGCCGGCCGACGCGATCACCTGGACCTGGACACCCCGCCGGATCCTGGTCACGCTCGGGCTGGCCCGCCCTGGCGAGCACGACTTGAAGACGGTCGACCGGGAGCGGCACGTGCGCGCTATCGCGGTGGTGTCGCACCGGCTGCACTCGACCCGATGGGGATGGCGGCGGGCCTGGTGCCACGCCCGGTTGCGTCGGCTGGCGATGCACGCCGACGACGCCATGCTCGACGACGCTCGCGCCCGCGTCGAGCGGGTCTGGCACGCGGCTGAGCGGACTCGACCTGTCGACGCCGCCGAGCGCACGTTCGCCGCCAGAGTTCGTGCGGAAGCGGAAGCGGTCCGGGTGGAAGCGGAAGCGGCGCGTGCGGCGCAAGCGGCAGCGGTAGCCGCGGCGGAAGCAGCGGGAGAGCATGCGGAAGCGGAAGCGAGCCTGCGGGCCGTGGTGGAAGCGGAAGTGGAAGCGCTACGCAACCAGGTGGAAGCGGAAGCAGCCGGTCGGGCGAAGGCGGAAGCGGAAGCGGACGCCGCTCAGGCACAGGCGCGCGAAGCGGAACTACGCGCGTCGCGGGTGCAGGGCCAGACCGACGCGGCGTCGGTGGACTGGCAACGTCGGGTGGACGCCGCCGAAGCGGCCGCGGCGCAGGCCGCGCAGGCGCTGAACGCCGAACAACAGCGCCGGCACGAGGCCGAGGCGACCGTGGCGGCCAACGAAAAGGCCATGGCCCGAGAAGCCCGGCGCCGGCAGGCCGCCGAGGCCGACGCCCGCCGCAAAGCCGAGGCATCCACCGCACTGGAGGCGGAGCTGGCCGAACTGCGCGAGCGCCTGGCCGAAGCCGAAGCTCGCGGCCCGCGTCGCGCCCGCCGGGCAGCCGCGCCGGCCGGCGAACCGGTGATGTTCGAGGGTGCGCCGGTACCGGAGGTCAACGGGGTCGGCGCCAACACAGTCCTCGCCGTGCTCCAGGCCCGCAAGGATCACCCCAGCGACACGCAGAAGGAACTCGCCAAGCGGGTTCGGGTCAGCGACCGCACCGTCCGCCTGGTGCTTGCCGCCGCGCCCGAACGTGACCTGGCCCTGGCAGGGACCTGACCACTGGGCGCCGGACGGCAGTGTCCGCGTCAGGGCGCCCAGCCGAACCGCCTGATTCTCGCCGCCGCGCCCGCCGGCCAACCTGTGCTGACCGGCGGGCGCGGCGGCGGGTACCCCCGATGCAGACGCAGCGCTCGCCCGCATGGGGGGCCAAAGCCCGGTGCGACCCTCTTCCGGGGACCGGGCGCGCACACCTAAGCCGCACCAACCTGACCTGGGAGCTCCCGATGCCCACGACCCTTGCGCCGGCCGAGGGCGAGTACGCCAGCACCCCCGGTACAGTGATCCTCGCCCACTTGAAGGGCGAGCCCGCGACGCCCGCGGGCAGCGGCCGAAGCGGCGATGGTCCCGGTGGACACGGGACGAGGAGCGGCATGGAAGAGCGGGTGGTCAAAGGCCGGCGGTGCACGAACCGGCCAGGCGCCGCCGAGTACCTCGGCCGCAGCCTGCAGACCATCAACCTCATCGCCTCGCCCAAGCGACGCACCTCCACCGGCTGGCCCGCGTACGTCGATGTCGAAGACGGGCAAGAGTGGTACGCCTTCGACGACCTCGACTCCTTCCGCAAGTCCTACCTGGAGGCCAAGAGACGCGCCCGCCAGGCGAAGGTGCACCAGGTCACGCTCGACGGCGACCCAGACGAGCTGATCCCGGCCAAAGACTTCCGCGCGATCATCAGCGTCGGTCACGGCGTGTGGTCCAAGTACGTGGAGAAGAGCATCCCGGCCTGGGAGGAAGGCCGGGATGGCTACCTGCCCAAGCCCGACCGGGAGGAGCCGGGCCGCCACGGCGTCATCCGTTCCTGGAAGCGTCACCGGGTCCAGACCTGGATCAACAGCCGGTCCGGCTCGGCGTCCAGCCCCGGCCGGCCGACCAAGAGCACGACGCCCGCCAGTGAGACGTAGGGCGCGCTACCCGTAGCGCCGATCTGGTACGCCAAGCGGCTCTGGCCCGCCTTCTCGCCCGCCACGCCGTAGCCGCTTCGGCGCTACGGGGTAGCGCCGCCGGGAACCCGTCATCGACATCGTCGCTGCCAAGAGCTGGTCCCACAGACCAGCACCGGACAGCAGCGGGAGGAACCCCACGATGACGACCACCACCGCGACCGCCACGACCGGCGCACCGGCTTGGACGCAGGAGGCAGTGCGTGCCCTGGGCATGACCACCGACGTCGAGATCGCCGGTGAGATCCTCGGCATCGGCCGCACCAAGGCGTACGAGCTGGCCAAGACCGGCGAGTTCCCGGTGAAGATCCTGCGCATCGGACGCCGCTACAAGGTCAGCATCCCGGCGCTGCTCAAGCTCCTCGACGCCGACTGACCACGCCGGGCATCGACCATGATTACCCGAGTGCATCAGCGGGGCGCGCTCGTCGGCGTCGCCGTGCGCCGCGCCTACGCGCCCCGCGACGTGTCTGACCCGACACCTCAGTTGATCGCCGCCTGGGACGGCAGCGGCGAACTGGCCGACCTCGACGCGCCGGCGCGGCCCGGCGGCCACGACACCGCCCGCCTGATCACCCTTCTCGCCGAACCGTTGACCAGCCAGGCCAGCCCGCCCTCGACGCGACCGGTCTGGCGCTGCACCCTCGAACTGGAAGCCGGCGAGCGGCGCCTGTCCGAGCGGGAATGGGGCGACGCCGTTCGCGAGCTGCTCCACGAGGCTGGCTTAGCGCCCCGCGGCGATCACAACGCGGTGCGATGGATCGCCGTGGCGCACGGCGGCAGCCGGGTCGACATCGTCGCGACCCTCGTCCGTCAGGACGGCCGCATTGAACCGGCCCGAGACGACCGCCGCCGCTGCGTCGACGCCACCCACGCTCTTGAGCGCCGGCTCCGCCTGCGGCCGGCTCCACCGACACCGGCTACGACGCCGCCTGTGCCGCCGCATGCCCCGCCCAGCCGACGGACCACGCCGCCCTCGACCCGCGACCGGCTGCGCCGCCAGGTACGCGCCGCCGCCATCGTCGCCACCGACGAAGACGACTTCTTCGCCCGGCTGCGCGGTGCCGGGCTGCGGGTACGGCTCCGCCCCGGCCACGCGGACGACCGGCCCAGCGGATACGCCGTCAGCCACCCCGCCTCGCCAGGCGGGGGGCAGCCGGTCTGGTTCGGTGGCGGCCAACTCGCCCCCGAGCTGAGCCTGCCGCACCTGCGCAACCGGTGGGCACGGACGCCCCGTACGCATGACGAGGACGTGCCCGCCTCGGCGGGACAACGCCAGCGCGTGTGGCAGCAGGCGAGCGACGCGGTGAGCACCGAGTCGAACGGGATCGCCGACCACGCCGAGCCGGTGGCCGCGGAGCGCATCCACGCCGTCGCGGACATCCTGACCGCAGCCGCCTCCGCGCTGCCCGATCCGCCGGCACACCTGGTGTTCGACGCCGCCGAGCTGCTGCACCGTGCGATCGGCCGCAGTCGCCCGACCTTCGCCCCGGACGCCCGAGCGGTGCACCTGCGGTCTCTGGCCCGGCTGGTCGGGCTGATGGGCCAGCTCAGCGACGACCGGGACTTTGCCGCCGCGCTGCACCTGGTGTACCTGATCGCCGGCTTCGCCGACAGCCTCGCCACCGTTCGCCAGGCCCAACAGCAGCGCTCGCACGCCGCCGCCGCGTACACCGCCGCCGCGCACCTGCACGCCGCCAGCCGGCCTCGTCCACCGAACCGGGCAGCAACGGCGCCCACAGCGGGGACGCCACCAGCACCCGTAGCGGTGCCCGTAGCGCCCTGGCAGCACAGCCGGCGCCGCTCCCGGTAGCGCTGCCGGATACCCGTAGCGGCCAGCGTTGCGGCCATGGAACCCGAGCATCACGACCCCTGGAGCGAAGGCACCCAGCGGGCGATGGAACGCCTGATGGCCCTCGGCGTGCTCATCGAGGCCGGATCGCGGCTGGCCGCAGAGAACGCCCGCAGCAAAGCCAACAAGGCGGAGCAGGAACTGCGCGAGCAAGCCCGCCGGGAACTGGACGCCCGCAAGGCCGAGCGGCTCGCCGCGGCCGAAGCGCGCCGGCGGGCACGCGAGTGGTCCCGTTTCGCCGCCGACGGCGACCGCCTGCGCGATCACCTGGCCGGGCTGCCGTTACAAGAGGTCGCCCGGCACTGGGTGCAGGCATCCGGCCACGCCGACAGCAACGCAACCGCGGCCACCGTGCTAGCCGCCTGCGAGGACGACCTGCGCCGCCGCGCCGCCGGCCTGATGGACTTCTACGACCAGTACCGCGACGACGGCGTACCGCGCCAGGAGGCGATGGCCAACGCCGCCCGCGACTTCGACCGTGCCGGTCGCGGTCCGGCCCGCCGCCATGGCGGACACCCACCCACCGCCGGCGCCCTCACCCAGATCGGCGAAGAACTCGACCACGAGATCACCCGGCTGGCCGGCACACTCGACCCGATCGGGCGGGCGCGGCTGCTACGCAACCTCGAAGACAGCGGCTGGTCCGCACAGTCCCTCGCGCACATCGAAGCACTCCTCGATCGGGCCGAGGCCGAGCACCGCACCGCGTCCACCACCGCCGGCACACCCGACAACCCAGCCACCACCGTCGACGAGCACCAGGCCGCCCGAGCCGGCGCAGCCGCAGCGGACGGACGCGCCAGCGACCACACGGCGGACGCCGCTGCGCTCGCCGAGGCCGCCCGTGGTGGTCATCCCGCGCAGCTCGCCGCGCAGTCGTTCCCGGTGCCCGCTCAGCGGGCGATCACCGCTCACCCGACCGCCATGCCCGCGGCCACCCCGACCGCTCGTCCCACACAGAGGAGGACCCGGTGACCGGCCGCGTTCGCATCGATGACCTCGCCGGCATGGTCGCCGCCCTGCAAACCGAGGTCGCCGAACTGACCCAGCGCCTCGACGACCAGCCACCGGCCGCCTCAACCGCCAAGCCGGTGAAGCTGAGGTTCCCGACCGTCGAAGCATGGGTGCACGGGATGTTCCTGCCGATGTTCGGCTGGCGCGTCGACGGGCAACGCTGGCACTGGTGCCCGCAATGGTGGCGCCACGCCGAAGCGATCTGGCGCCTGGAAACCCTGTGGCGTTCCTGGGAGGTCGCCCGCAACACGGCCACCGGCATGTCGAGCTGGTCGGTCGAGCTGGACCGGCACCTGCCTCATCTGCTCGGCGAGGACGGCCCGTTCCGGCAGTGCCGGGCCGCCGAGGACGACCGCGACGCCCGGCACACCGACCTGCCGCCGGCCACCGCCGAACCCGCCCCCGAGGGCTGGTGGAACTGATGAGCACACCTATGAGGGCGATCTCGCACAGTGAGGTTCAACCCACCGCGCTGCTGGTGCTCGTATGGCTACTCCCGCTTCAGGACCTTAGCCAGCCCGGCAACCACCGCCGTGGTGAGGATCCAGCCGGATCCGATCATTGCCCAGGACCAGGGCAACGCGGATCCTTGGGCCTGCCACGCCTTCTGTTGCCCGAGGTCGACAATGGGCAGCAGCGTGTCGAGCGCGAAGATCGCAGGCTGGAAATCGGGGACCGACGCTGCAGCGGGCACGAAATCGCCGCGCCGATGCGCCGAGTCGAAGGCCCACGTTCCTACTCCGACCAGCGCCCCCAGCCACAAGGCGGCGAACCAGGCTCGGTAGCCGTAGCCGACTACGGCCCACAGAAGCAGGTTCCACACCTTGCCCAATGGATTGAGTCGGCGGCGGCGTCGCCACTCCTTCGCGATCATCACCCGCCGCGCCGCATCATCACGTCCCGACCTGCGGTAAGCCGCTGCAAGCTGTTCGTACAGTTGTGGCGTGTAGCCATGCTGGTTTCGTCTCAGCCAACGCAGCCGCGCGCGGACCTTCACGTGGGAATCACCGAGTGTGTCATCCCCGAACGCCCCGTAGGTGAACCCCGTCAGGAGCAACGGCGACGCGCGCACCCAGCGGACCGACCCGGACAGGTCATCGTAGAGACGCTCTACCTCGGCGTTCGTGAGGTCGACGCCACCGAACGGATCATGGAGGGGCATCAGCACAAGTCGTGCGGCACGGACCGACTCCAAGTCGAGAGCCATGCCTCCGAGGTTCGCGAGATCCGTTTTGGTGAAGTCGAGCGAGTTGCCGATGCGGGCACCCACGAGCGCTACCTCACCGCGGGCGGTGCTACGGACGAAGTACATGTCGCGATCGACAGTCAGAGACGCGGCGGCGAGGGCCACACCGTTTTCGTTGAACAGGACGGCGTTGTTGAGACGAAGTTCCCCCTTGACATGGGCGCCGACGAGTCGCAGTCCGCCCAGCGCTGTGAACCCGTCCTCGCAGATCAGGTCGTGGTCGACGACGAGGCCGTCTGCAACCAGCGCCGGTGGACGGCCACCCTTAGGCCATGGGAGGCCATCTGGATCGGGGCCATTGATGAGCTTCGCACCGTTGAATACGAGCTGGCCGCCCACGCGAGCACCGAGCAGGCGCAGCTGTCCCTCCGCGGTGAAGCCGCCACCGAAGGTGGCGACATGCTCGACCGTCAACATGTCGCCAAACAGCACGACACCGTCTGGATTGATCAGGTTGGCGGCACTGAAATCGAGTGTGCCCCCGATCTCGGCGCCGGTGAGTCGCACTTCTCCGCGAGCTGTGAATCCCTCGCGACAGAACATGCTCTGTGCGACGGTCATGTGCTCGGCGGCCAGAGCAGTGCCGTCCGGATTGGAAAGGTCAGCGCCGATCATATTGAGCTGGCCGCCAATGCGGGCACCGACCAGCCTCACCTCTCCTTCTGCGACGAACCCATGCTGGCAGGAGAGGCCAAGGTCGACGGTCAGAGCCTCGGCAAGAAGTGCTGGGCGCCGGTTGGCAGCGAGCTTTGCGCCGTCGAGGATGACTCGCCCGCCGATGCGGGCGCCATTCAGGCGTACTCCTTCCGTTACACGGAGTTGGCTGAGGT
Source organism: Actinomycetes bacterium KLBMP 9797 (assembly GCA_037414955.1). Classification (GTDB taxonomy): domain Bacteria; phylum Actinomycetota; class Actinomycetes; order Mycobacteriales; family Micromonosporaceae; genus Phytohabitans. The sequence goes on along the minus strand of JBBEWH010000019.1, from coordinate 62,808 downwards.
CAAGATCGGCCTCTGTCCGCAGCTGATCGGCGAGGACCGCTGGCGCCCGGCAGCCGCGGAGATGCACCGCATGCGCTCTCGCTTCGCTCAAGATCAGTGGCTGCTCAAAGTCGCAGTCCACCAACAGCAGCGGGCACACCAGCGCCGTGCCTTGGAGGTCCAGAAGACCACTGATCCACGCGCCCTCCACCTTCACGGCTCTCAGGCGGGAGGACTCTGGGGTCAGCTCCCCGGTCAGCAGACTGGCCAGGAACCCTGCCCGTACCGCCCGCGCGGCCCTCAGATCCACGTCGACATCCGGCTCGTCCCCACCGGGATTGCGGAGCACCTCGAACTTGACTCGTGCCCCCGTCCGGGCCGACTGGAGGACAAGCTCCTCAATCCTGGTGAGCTCCTGGCCAGTCACGTCTGCCTCCCCGGCTCGTCGTCCGCTGTCCATCACAGCTCCGATGATCCGAGCCAGATCCTCCCACCACTCCGGTGGGCAGGTTCAGGCCGGCGTCGTTACCAGATACTCGCAATATCGTGGCCACTGAGGACAACTCGGCGGTGGGCCGAGATGCGCCGCGACCGGACCGGACCAGTTGACGCCGCCAGCGCGCTGGAGGACTTGCTCAACGGCCGGCGGCGTACGCTGGGCAGGGATTCGGTCTGGCTGACCCGCTACAACCGGCCTTCCGCGATGCGATTCCTGCGGCTCAAGGGATGCTGCCTGGCTTCGAGGCTGAGGCCGGTGACGCGCTGTGCGACAACAGTTCCTGTTTTACATGACCGGCAAGGCCGCCCGTGAACCGCAACGCCACACGCCACCGCCGGAGGCCAGGCGGATTGGTCAACAGTCCCGGGTCGTAACCCGATCGCGGGCTGTGGATAGGGCTGACCTTGGGCGGTTATCCACAGGCGTTGCCCACACCGGTGGACGCTCGTCCACTCCGTCGATGAGGCTGATGCGATGAACTACATGACCGCGTTGCGCCAGGCAACCGCTCAGATTCAAGCTGCTGGAGTCGATGACGAGGCTGAGGCTCAAGCCGGCCTGCGGTTGGCGTGCCTAGCGTTCCGTTCCCCGACCGCGTCGGATCAGGCGTGGGCACTCCTCGGGTTGGAACTGCTCTCCGTGCTCGCGGAGCTCTACCCCGATCCGGCACCGGTGGCCATCATCGCCGCGCAGCCCTCAACGGTGGGTCCTCCGGTACGGGCGGCAGTGTTCGACCTGGTGCGCGTGCTCGCCGAAGGCTACGAGCGCGCGAGCGCACAGCCGCAGCTTGCGAGCGGGCGCCGGTTCGCCTACGCGGGGGCCGCGTCACGCCTGCACAGCGCTGCGCGAGGGCTGGCGTGAACTACGGATACTGGCTCCAGCGGACGCACCGCGAGCTGGCCGACGCCCGCGACCGACTGTCATCAGACCCCGCCGCAAGCATCGATGACGTCGGCGCGGCCATGGCGGCACGGCAGCAGGTCTACGCGGGGCTGGCCCGACTTGTGGAACTGGTGACCGGCGGCCAGCCAGCCCGCGCCGACATCGACCGGAACACTGTGGACATCGCGTTGCAGCACGCCGGAGACCACGCCACACTGCTGTATCTCGGGCTCACCGCAGCGGCCGGGCTTGACCGCCGCGAGGCGCCCGCCCGGGCCCCGGCCTGCCGGCCTGGGCGGCACCTCGCTTCGGCCGCGGACGCGCTCGCGGTGGCTGGCGACATCCTCGCCAGCCACACCCCGCCCATCCGCGAACCGCTGACCCCCGAGGGTGTCGCGATCCGTGCCGGCGCCGGCTACACCGCCGCCATCATCGACATCGCCGACCTGACTCACGCGGTGCTGCTGGTGGATGCCAGCCTGCCCGGTTGGGCGGCTGCCAGCCACCCCTTGGCCGAGGACGTCTACGAACCCACGTTGGCCCGGTCTCGGTGGGCCGGCGGCGGCCGGCTCGCCGCGCTCACCAACCGGGTGATGGCCAATGGCGGCAACTCTCCCTCGTTGCTGCGGCTGCTCGAAGTGGCACCGGCACCAGGGGCGCGAACCCCGATCATTGACGGCGCTACGGCCCGGTCGGCGCTGCTGGCAGCGCGGGACTGGATGCACCGTAACGTCGGCGAGGTACGGGCCGCGCACCTGGCCAGCGGCACCCGGCTGGGCCTGGCCGTCAGCGCAGTGGCGACGCCTCATGCCCCTGGAGCAGACTGGCGCTCCTGGAGCACCGCCGCACACGCCGCCAGCCGATTGCACGGCACCCCACCACATGGCGCAGCCGCCGATGTGGCCGGCGACCTGGACCGGCTCACCCGATGGGTACGACCCGGCGCACCGCGCCCAGGCCAACTCACTGGCACCGGTCCTCGCCGTGAGGCGATCGACACGCTCGCTGCCGTACTACCGTCGCTGGCTGAGGTGCTTCGAACGGCGGCGGCCAGGGCCGCGCGACACGGCCACTTCTTCGTCTCCGAGGGACGGGAACTGAACCACGTGCCCAGATTGGGGGTGTTCCACGCGGTCACTCGCTGGCGCGTGACGGACACCAACGACGACGGGATCTCGCGGCTGCGCTCGGCGCTGTACGAGGCCGGCGCCTCTGCGCTGGCTTCATCGCCTTGGGAGCTTGATCAAAAGGCGCCCCGGCTGGCCAAGCTCGCCTTCGCTACGGCGATCGGGCTGGAGCCGAGCAGCCGCGCAGGCGCACCGTCAGACCAGACCGTGCAGCACGCCCTGCCCACCAAGGGGCGACGTGAGGGCCACCACCGGTGACGTGAGCGCGGGGCGGGCGAACGATTCGAGGACTACCGGGGCCGACGGGCCTGCCTGGGTGGCTGCGACCCGTCCGTCGGGGCCAGCTCGGCGCTGGTTGCCGGAGCCTCTGTCCCAGGCGGGTGAGGAAACGCTTGACTGGCGACGCTGGCGGCGTTCGGCTGAGGTGCGTCGGACGGTCCGGGCGTGTCGGTGGAGTCCATGAGACGCACGTGGTGTCGCGACCAGTTGGCTCGCCGCAGCGTGACCTTGGCCATCTCGAAGTCCATGTCCAGGTTCCAGCCATGTTCGAGTCTGACCGTCAGATCCGTAACCTTTGTAACGATACCGGCATAATTCTGTCCGCCACCGGTGACGTAGCGGAGACAGTCGCCGACCTTCACGTCACCGTGGGCGATGGGCTCGTTTGTCCGGCGGCCGGTGCGAGCGGGCGTCACGGCGGTGACGTCTTCGAGCAGCCCGCACGCGCTCAAGAACGCCTCCGGGTTGAATCGGTACGGGTTGTGTTCGGCGAACCAGTCCGCCATACCACCCGCCAGGACCGCGAGGAGCCGTCTGGCATCGGCCCGGTCGATCGACTCGAATGCGCCGCCGGGCTCCAGCTCTCCGTCGAGTCGCGCCGCCGCCGACAGCAGGGCGGATGCGACCTCCTGATAGTCCTTGCGATTCATCCCATTTCCCCTTCCGACAGAGAGCAGGTGCGGTCATGGGATCGGCGGACGGTGGCCCCTCACCGGGTTCGGGCAGCGCCACCTGCCGAGAACCAGTGGTCAACGCCGCAGACCCTTCGAGGGGTGCGCACGGCGGTCCGTCGACGGTTCGGCGCTAGCAGGGGATGGGGCCGCCTCGGTTGCTGGGCTGGCGAAAGACGTTCTGGCCAGCGCCGCGGCCGAGCCCGTCGCGGTGAGCGTTGCGGCCCGCGTCATCCCGGTCGTGGTGATTCGTGCCGGCGGAGCGGAGCTGGCGTGGATGAGCAGTACGGCCGCGTTGCTGGTGTGGTGAGAGCCAACGGCGCTGACGAGCCGGTCGGCGCTGGCTTGTGCGTCGCTCATCCCGGCGAGTTCTGTCGCCAGCGCCGCGTCGGGGACTACCCGGTGCACCGTGCTGTTGCACACGAGCAGCGGCCCTGGTGCCAGCGGGCAGACGCTGATGTCGCCGGCGCGGACGCTGGAGGTGAGCAGCAGGTCGGCGATGCTGCCCGCCTGGATAGGCTCGCCGAGGTCGCGGCGTTGCCGGGCGGTGGTGTGGTCGGCGGTGACCTGGGCGAGCTGTCCGGCGCGGATCGTGTAGGCGCGGCAGTCACCGGCCCATGCGAGTTCGAAGCGGACGCCGTGCTTTGTCGTCGGCGCCGGGTACGCGGCGACGACGATGAGCGAGGCGTCGCCGGCCTGGCCTGCGTGCACCCCGTCGTAGAAGGCGTTGATCGCGGCGCGGGCGGCGTTCGCGCCGGCCGCTGGGGCCGAGCGTAGGGCGACGGTGGCGGCGATGTCAGCGACCATCGTTGCCGCGGTCGCGGCCTCCGGATGCTGGCCTATGCCATCCGCGAGCGCCCATACCGTGATCCCGCTGGTCTGGTCGTGGCGTGTCGCCACCGCGGTGGTGTCCGCAGCGCGCCCGCCGGTGCTGCGCGCCGACGCCGAGACCGTGGTCCGTTCGGCGCCGACCCGAGGGGGGTCGTTCGCCGCCGGTTGTTGGTCAGCTGAATGCTCGGCTTCCGGCGGGACGGGACCAGGCGTCGGTGGAGGTGGGAGATCGGCTGGTGGGTCCGTGCCGGTGGTGGCGGTGCGGGCCTCCCACGCCTCGATGACCCCGCGCACGATGTCGGTGGGATCCACGCCGAGCTGGTCTGCGGCGGCTTCGGCCATCTGCCGGCTGGCCTTCGGCGCGTCGATGAACAAGTCGGCGATGGCCTGGTATGCGGTGATCCGGTCTGCGGCGTACTTGACCGGGTCGGTGATCCGTCCGCGCTTGAACAGGTCCTCGATAACGTTCGACATCTGGACCTGGGCGAGCGGCTCTATCGCGCCGACGATCTCGCTGATAGCCAACATGGGTCCGTTCGTGGCGAGCATCTCGGCGGGGTCCTGACCTGCTGGCAGGCGGACTCCGGACAGTTCGCCGGGCCATTTCGCGGCGATCGGATAGGCCCGGCTGATGGCGCGGCGACCGGCGTCGTCGCCGTCGAAGGCGAGGATGAGGTGGGCGCCGGGCAGGGTCTGCTGGAGCAGGTCGAGCTGTTCGCGGGTGAGGTTGGTGCCGCACGGCGCGACCGCATATACCGGCCGCGTGTCCGGGAAGATGGCGTGCGCTTGCGCCATGCGGTGTAGGGCCTGTACGTCGGCGGCGCCTTCGGCGAGGAACACCACTGGGTCGCCGCCCCCGGCCGGTCGGTGGGCGAGCTGCTGCCCGAGCCCGTATAGCACCAGGCGCTTGCGGTAGATGCTGGTCTCGGGGCTGTTGATCCATTTGGCTTCGGCGCGGCCGGACAGGTCGCGGGCGGTGAACGCGACGACGCGGTTGTGTTCGTCGGTGATGGGGAACATGAGCCGGTCCCGGAAGCGGTCGAGCAGGTGTCCGGTGGTGCGGTGGATGAACCCCAGGCCGGCGGCGGTCACCTCCTCGGCGGTGAACCCCGCAGCCCGTAGGTGGGTGGCCAGCCCGGTCCAGGAGCGTGGGGCGTAGCCCACCTGCCACGGACCGTCCGGATCGGCTGCGGCGGTGATGCCGTGGTTTTGCAGGTAGTTGGCTGCCTTCCTGGAGGTGGGCAGCCGGCCGGCGTAGAAGCGGGCGGCGGCGGCGTTGATGGCGTGCAACCGTTCCGGCGCGGGCTGGTGAGGCTCAGGCATCGCTGCCCTCCTCGTGCGGTGTCGAGGTCGGGCCGGCCTCGTGCGGCGGTTCGCCGAGCGCTTGGAGGGTGTGGATGTGCACGAGGTTGGTCAGCGCTTGGAGCTGGCCGGACAGCTCATCGACCTGGCGCTGCAGGTCGGCGAACATGGACTCCACCCACTGCTGGTCGGCGTACGGACGGGACGGGCTGGCGCTCATGGCGTGCCGCCGCGCGGCTCGGGATCGGGCAGATCGGCATCACCGTGGTCCGGGGTGTGCGGGCCGGTCGCGAGGTCGGCGCGGGCGCGGCGGGTGATGGCCTGCACGCTGGCGGCGGTGTCGACGCCGATGGCGCCGGCGTGCTCGCCGGTGTACCAGGGCATCAGCTCGATCATGGCGGCGCGGGCGCCGGTCGCCAGAAGGATCGCCCGGCCCTTCGGCAGCGCGCGCAGGTCGCCGGGTTCGAGGATCCTGCGTCGCTGGGCGCTGGTGTTGTAGCTGGCGTAACCGTTGCCGTCCCGGTTGATCGAGGTCACGGCGACGTCGTGGTCGCCTATGAGCCGGGAGACGTCTTCGGCGTGGCGGGCGTCGTCCAGCCCAGCGCCGATGAGTTTCACCGTCGCCGCGGACCATAGGGCTGCCATGCCGCGTTCACCCCAGACGCCTTGGCCTTGGGCGATGTTCTGGATGATGGTGATCGGGATGATGGCCCGGCCGCCGAGGTGGGAGTAGAGCTGCGGCAAGTCGTTGATCTTGCAGATGTTGGCTGCCTCATCCAACACGGCGAGCAGCGGCGGGTCGATGCGCCCGCCGGCTGCTTCGGCGTGCACCACGGCGGTGCGGAACACCGCGTCGGTGAGCGCCGCGACCAGCGGCGCCGCTGCCCCGGCGCCTTCTTTGCTGAGCAAGTACAGCGTGTCGCGGGACGTGGGGAACGTGGTCACGTCGAGCCGGTCGGTGTCGGTGACCGGTGGGGTGACCCAGGCCATGATGTCCGGGTCGGACAGGCACCGCGCGGCGGTCCGCGCCGTCTCGTAGACCCCGTCACGGGTCTCGGGTGCGCCGCTTTGCCTTCCAGCCAGGGATCGGGCGGCCTGGGGGAACCCGGCGGCGCGTAGCAGCGTGACTGGTTCGCGGCTGGTCACATCGGACAGCCAGGCTTGTACGTCGGCGAGGGTGCCGCCTGAGTTGGCGGCGGCCAGGAACAGGCAGGTGAGCAGGTCCCCGGCGGCGAGCGGCCAGAACGGGTCGGAGGAGCCGACGCCGCGGATCTCCTGGATGAAGTGGTCGGCTAGCCGGGCGGCCTCCTCCACCCCGGTGATCGTCGACAGCGGATCCCACCAGAACGTCTGCGGCTGCCGGGTCACCCGTTGCGGGTCGAACAGCCACACCCGGCCCACCCGCTGGCGGGCGCGGGCGGTGGCGGCCCACACATCGGAACGGTTGGACGTCGCGATCACCGGCCCCGGTGCGTCCAGAATCGGGGGGACCGCCAAGGCGGTGGTCTTGCCCGCCCGCGGTGCCATCACGGCGAGCAGGACGTCTTCCCAACTGGAGCGCAGCACCGGACCGCGCCGACGGCGGGCGGTGACGAGCCGACCGAGCGCGATGCCGATCGCGGCGGCCGGTACCTGCCGCGGCTTGACATCGGCGAGGCTGGGCCGCAGCCGTTGCGCCCGCCGCAGCGCCGTGGCGCCGAGGAGCTCGTCGACGTCGCGGGGCCGGGCCAGCGACGGCAGGGGGTCGCCGGCTTGCGGCCGGTGCGCCTGCCACCACGCCCAACCCCAGAAACCGGGCACGATGGCCACGGTGACCAGCACGGCGTAGATAGCCGCGACCAGCAGCGGTGCAACACCGGGCCATAGCTGTTGCCAGTCGCCGTCGACAACGCGGGCGGTGAAGTCCCAACCGAACGGCGGACCAGTATCCCACGGGCGTCCAGATAGGACGGCAGCCATGCGGCCGGCCAGCCAGCCCAGCCAGGTCAGCGCCACCGCAGCGCAGCAGGCACCGAGGATCAGCCACGGCGCTAGGGGGTATCCGCCGGCGCTACCGCGCGGGTAGATGGGCTGTTGGCCGCGGATGCCACTCATCGCGTACCTGCCCGTACGGCCGCATCGGTGTCGTACAGCGTGAGCTCGTCGCCGACCAGGTGCAGGGCGACCGGCATACCTGCCCGTTCACCTGTCTTGAGCAAATATTTGCCCCGGCCGGGATGCGTTGCGCCGGGCACCAGGGCTTCCGGGGCGGCCCAGGACGACACCATGTCGCGTTCCGGACCGGACAGGCGCACCATTTGGCTGATCCGTTCCAGCTCGCGGCCGGGCAGCGCAGCCAGAACCTTGATGGCGCACCGCTCGGCCATGCCCCGGCCCTTGGCGCGGTCTTCGTCGCTAGCGAGCGCGTCCAGGTCGTCCAAGGAGTGGGTGAGCATGATCTGCGCGACGCCGAGGTTCCGCGACAGCCGGGTCAGCGCGTCGGCCGGCTCAACCAGGCCAGGCGCGCCCCGTAGCGCCCTCCATAGCTCGTCCATCACCGCCAGGTGCCGCCTCCTGGGGGCCAGGCCCTGCTCGGCGAGCACGGCGGCGGCGTCGATGACGGCGTACCCGTAGCTCCAGGTCGACAGCATCGCCGCCGCGACCAGCTTGTCGCCCGCGGCGGCCACTCGGGAGATGTCGATGCTGACCGCCTTCGCGGACAGATCGATCGGGGTGGAGGTGTGGGCGTCGAAGACACCGGCGAGGGTGCCCTCGCACAGCAGCCGCAACGTGGCGACGAGGTCATCGACCCGCCGCCGATAGTCCGCCAGCGAGGTGGCCCGGGCCGCAGCGCGGATCGTGTCCGGTCCCTGGTCGAGCACGGCCAGCACGTCCGGGAGCACCGGGTCGCCGGTGTGGCGCTCGGCGAACAGGTCCACCACCCGGCCGAGCACGACCTCTTCGGTGTTGGAGACCCGCCCGCCGTCACGCACCAGAGTGCACAAGGCGACGAGCAAAGTGAGCCGGCGCCCGCGCACCTCCAGGCGGAGTTGGTCGGCATCCGGCCCACTCATCCGCGACAGCGCGGTGCCCAGCGGCCCGGCATCCAGCGGGTTGATGCGATCCAATCCCCGGCCAACGCGGATGACCTGGCCGTCAAGGTGCCGCACGACGCGGCTATAGTCCGGCTTCGTGTCTCCCAGCACCAATATCTGAGCGCCGGTGGCGGCCATACCCATCACCAGGCGCTTGGCCAGGGCCGACTTGCCGGCGCCGGGTTGGCCCAGCACGAACATGCCGGTGTTGGTGATCAGTCCGGCGGCCAACCATTCGAACGGGTCCAGCAGCACGGACTCGCCCCACAGTTGGTGCCGGCCGATGGGTACGCCGAGCAGCGGGGAGCCGCTGCCGGCGGTGAACGGGTACAGGCCGGCGGCCTGCACGGTGGTGGCCTGGTACTCGACGCCGGGCGAGACGTGCACGGCGCGGCCCGCGTCGCGCCTGCGCCAACCCCACGCCGGCGGCACCGGCCCGAACGACGACACGTCAAAGTCCACTGTGGTCATTGCTGATGCTCCTGAGGAAGGTGCGTGAAGGAACTCGCCACGTCTTGTCGTTCGACGAGCAGGCCTATCTGTCGTCTGGAGTGGGGATCGGGGGTCCAGGACCGTGTAGCTGTCGCAGGGCGATTGCCTAGCCTCCTGCGCGGTGGTTGACCGTTCATTGCGACCGCCGGCTTCGACGCGGATGCGGACGGGCACCGTCGCTTATCGCCGTTGGGCTCGGCGGGGCGACTGCGGTCGAAGGCGGGATAGGGAACGACGCCGCTGCGACTCTGGGCGGTTGCCGAGAGGATCCAGGTTCCGGCCACGCGGTCCCGGGTGGCTCGGCCACGGCCTGGGCCGAAAACTCGGACCGGCTCGTCGGAACGGTCTCGGTCAGCGGGTCGTCGGTGGCCGACTCGTCCGCAGGAATCCGGCGCCACGGGTGCTCAGCCGATGCCTCGTGGCCCGCAATAGCCCCGTCGATGGTCTCGATCGTGTTGCTGGGCCGTGTGTCGGCGTTCCACACCGCTGCTGCGTCGGCTGGGGAGAACGCGCTCCGGGCGGTCTCCTCGGAGATCACGCCGGTCTGTTCGTCGAACAGTTGCCACGCGCTGATTTCGCGCCCCTCGGTGTCCAGATGGCTGATCACCTCCACGTCGGTAACCTCGCTGGTCGGCGAGCTGGCGACGGCGTCGGCCTCGGCCAGCTGCTCGGCCAGGCGCCGGCGGACCACGTGCGGCACGGTGATCTCGCCCTGGATGTCTGCGCCGTCGGCGGTGGACGCCATGTAGGTGATCGTTTCGTTGACCGGACGGTCCTCGGCCTCGATCTCCTCGGCGTCGAGTTCGTCGATCTCCTCGTCGGCCAGGTCGTCGCCGGGAAACTCCCCGCCGTTCTCCCAGTAATAGGCGTGCTCTGCCTCGGACCCGGCTACGAACGGATCGGCGAGCATGGCGTCAATCTCGCCCGAGGTCGGTTCGCGCTCGGCGACGAGTTCACGCGAGGCCAAGTCGGGTGATCTGCGTTGAAGCTCCTGGTCGAGGAGGCCGTAGCGTCTTTCAAGTTCCTCCAGCCGGCGGTTTGGCTGGTCGCGTTCGACCAGGGGATATGGCCGGTCCTCAGGGTCCAGGTTCCATACGTCGTCATCTGGGCCATGCGAGGCCGCATCCAGGGTGTACTCCCTGAAGAGCGCTTCCTCCATGTTGTGGTGGAGCTCTTGCAGGCGCTGGTCGGGCAGCGCCATAAGCCATTCCCGGCTGTAGGGCGGTGGGCCACTAGGTTCGCCGTCAGGGCCGAGTCGTGAGCCAGTTGCGGTGCTCATTTCGTTGCCTCCCTCCAGCGAGAGATCAGTGCGGCCATTGCCGCGACAGCACCGGCGGGCAGATTCCCGCCGGGAGGGTGACGGCGAACCCAGCGGCCTGGGAGCGCCACAACCGGCGCAGCCGCACCTTGCAGGTCTCCGACCGGCTCTCCACATCGGCGACGGCACGGCCGAGGTCGGCCGGGTCGAGCACGGTGGTGGTGACCCACAGGCTGATCAGTCCGACGCCCGCGCCGAGCGCCTCCTCGCGGGCTGCCTGGGCGGCCTGCTCGTGGTCGGCGATGTCCCGGGCGGTGGGGTCGAGCTTGCGTGCCCGCCGGTACGCGGAACGGAATTGGGCGGCGTTGACCTGCTGCTCCACCTCGGCCGCCGCCTGCGCAGCAGTAAGCGGCCGGTACAGCACAGTGACCCGCTTGGGGTGGTCGCCGGGCGCGAGCAGCCGGGCGAGCACATGGTGGGTCACCGGCTGCCGCGGTGCCTCGTGCCACGCCCAGGTGACACTGGTGGCGCCCTCGTGCTCGTACCGGTCGTTGTGCTCCTGTGCGGAGACCGGGCCAGCGTTGCTCCAGTCGAGCAGTTCGGCCGCCGCATCCGGATCCGCCGCCAGCAGCCGGGTCACGTCGCCACGCGAGGTCGGATCGAAGCAGTGCCGGACGATTCCGGCCACCTCGGCGGCGCTGGCTCGGCCGAGCACCGTCAGCCCGCACCCGGCCAGCGCGTCCTGCAACCCCGGCAGTGCCCGATCCACCTCGGCGAGGAAGTCCGGCACCGTCTTGGGCCTGGCCGGCGAACCGGCCGGGTCGAACGTGATCGACACGGTGGTCTGCACGTCGGCGGCGGCCTGCGGCGCGGCGGCGACGAGCTGCTGAAGCACCCGCACCGCCGCGGCCGGCCCGTCCGGCGCCAGGCGTCCGGTGATGTAGTCGGCCAGCCGGGTGCCGGAGTCCGGCGCGGTGTCTACGGTGACCGCGACCCACCGCACCATAGGGATGTGCCCGAGCCCGGCCAGCCAACCGCCCCAGTTGGACACCCACGCGGTGGCCGCGTCCGGGTCGGCCAGCCAGGTGGACTGGGCGGCGCAGCGCAACGTGACGGTCATGGTGCCCAGCCGGCGGTGCCACACCACCCCGTAGCTGCCGCCGTGCCCGTCATCTGCCGACAGCAGCACCGTGGGGGCGAGCACGCCGGGCAGTTGCCAGGCGTGCTCCTGCGCGGACATGACCCCGCCGCGGTAGCTGGTCTGCCCGCGGGCGCCGCCGGTGACCCAGCGCAGGCGCTGCACGAGCGCCTGAGCGAGGGACACACCATCCCACTGGGCGACGTTGCCGACGATGACGACCAGGCAGATCGGTCCGACGACGGCGACGGCCGCGAAACTCACTGACACCGTGATCAGCGCGACAGTCATCGCGGCGAGCACCACCATCGTCTGGGCGAAGCCCAGCCCGAACAGCCCCAGCGTTCGGGCCCGTCGCCATCCGCCGTAGGTGCGCGGCTCGTCTGAGCGCGTAACAGCAGCCATCGTGCTCACCGTTCCTCGGCCGAACGCGCCACCGTGTCCGCCGCCGTGCGGGCCGCCGTACCGGCGACCTTGGCGCCGACGACGACCCCGGCGACAACGGGGGCGGCAGGACCTGCGGCGGCCGAGGCTCCCACTGCGCCTGCTCCCGCGCCTGCTCCGGCTGCACCCGCACCGGCGGTGGTGGCACCGGCGGTCGCCGTCGTTGACGCGGTACTGGCGGTGCTCGCGGCCCTGGTACTCGTCGCCGTCGGAGTGGTGGCGGGAGCGGTCGGCGATGGGCCGGTGAACGTCGGCGGTGTAGGCCGCGGGTTACCAGACCCGCCACCACCGCCACCCCCGCCGGACGGAGGCGGGTAGCGGCGGTCCATGTCCCGGGCGTAGTCGGTGGCGGTCATTCCGGACGCGCCCTGTCGAGACGCGACCGCGTGCAGGCCGGCCGCGCCGGCGGCGGCGAGCATGCCGGCGGAGTTGCCGGACTGCTGGACGGCGCCGACGGTCCAGTTGAAGAACCGCATCATCGCCGGCAGTGAGACCAGGCTCAGGCCGAGCATGCCGGCACCGGTGAACCAGGTCGCGATGTCCTTGTTCTCCGGGTCGCCGATGAGCATGAACGCGACTGCGTACGAGGTGGCGGCGAACGGTTCGTAGAACGTCAACGCCAGCAGCCAGCCGAGCACCCGGCGCAGCCAGTTCGACGTGGCCGCGGTGAACGTGCCTGATGCGGCGAGTTGCAGCATCCCGGCAAGGATGATGATCGCGCCGTTGCGGAACAGCAGCAGCATCGCCTGCATGATGCTGGCGATGAGCACGAACAAGCCCACGATGATGATCAAAATGTTGGCCATCCCGCCGGCGGGGGTGAGCATGAGCTGGATCCGGCTGGCCAGGGCGTCGGTCTTGCAGGCGGCGTCCTGCCCGATGCCTGGATCGCAGTCCATGCCTCGGGTGAGGACCCATTCGGTGTAGGACTCGCATGCCCGCAGCACCATCTGCGTGCCGGTCAGGCTCACCGCTCCCCACAGCGCGGTGGTGAACAGTCCTTTCACGACGGTGACCAGCGGCTCGCCCTTGCGGTTGATGATCAATAGCAGGGATTGCCACATGATGCCGCCGACCGCGATCAGCAGCGCGAAGGGCAGCATCCACTCCTGCAATGTTTGTGCGGCCGGCGCGGACTCGACGTTGACCGGCGGCAGGTACAGCCACCAGGTCACCGTCGAGGTGATCACGGTGCTCTGCGCCTCTTTGATCATGAAGGCGAGCTGGCCGATCATGGTGTCGGCCACCGCGCCGGCGACCTCGGTGGCGCCTTCCTTGAACTGGCATTTGAGGTCCCATGCGTCGCACATGGCTACCTGCCCGGCAGTGGCGTGTAGCCGGCGGCGAGGTCGGCGGAGATGAGCACCCGCACGGTGGACCAGTCGCCGCGAGGCGGGGCGATCAACTGCCAGTCGGTGCCCGACCACGACACCTGGACCACGGTGGCGGCGCGGGCGATGCCTCCGTCGCCGCCCGGTGCCTCGATGAGCACTCGCAGGCTCGCCGCCTGCGGGCTGTAGGCGTCGACGCGCACGCCACCGATCGAGGCGTAGATGCGGCCTAACGGCTCGCCGTACGGCACCTGCAACCGCTCGCGGGCAGTCTCGTAGTCGTGGTTGACCGCGTCGGTGTACGCGGCGATGTCCGGGCCGACGACCTGCTCGCGCAGGGTCGGCTCCCACACCCCGGGACCGACCTGCGGGCTGGAGCGCACCAGCAGGTGCAGCGCCGCGAGGACGGCCCCGGCGGGCGTCTGGCTGAACCCCCGTGCTCGGCCGTCGGCCAGATCGCGTGGACCGGCTGCCGCCGAGACGGGCAGGTCAAGCCCCGCGACGGTGATCCAGGTCAGGTCGGTCGGCCAGGTGATGTCGGCGGCCACCTGGTCGGCCGTCGCCGACGCGGACGGTTCGCGTGGACCGACCGTGACGACCTGGCGGTCGCGCGAGGCGTCGCCTTGCGTCGGGCGATCGCCGGTGCGGGCGACCACATACGACGCCGCTACAAGCAGCGCGAGCCCGGCGGCTGCGACGACAAGGGGTGAGACGCGGCGGCGTGGCGCCGCGTGCCGGAAACGTGGGCGGCTCATGTCAGTGCCACCCCGGCAATCCCGGCGGCCAGGCTGGTCAACGCGAGTCCGGCAAGCACCCACGGCACACCCGCCGCACCGTCCACCGCGGTCTGCGACCGGTTCCTCCGGCCGATGATCATCATGCCCGCGCAGATGAAGAAGCCGAGAACGCCGGCGACCAGCAGGACCCACTTGCCCCAGCCGAGGAACGTGCTAGCTACGGCATCCATACCGGGCGGGGCTACCGGACCAGGGTTGGGCGCCACCCCAGGAGCCGAGGGCTCCGGCGCGACGAGCGTCGCTTGGGCGGCGACGACGAGCTTGAGGAACATATAGATCTCCTCCGACATGCGAACGCGGCCCTGGATGGGGGCCGCTGCCGGAGACGTTGCTTGGGAAGCGGGGGCGCTACGGTTGCCGCCAGGGTTAACGGCGGCGCTACGGGCGCTACGGGTAGCCCCGCCGATGGCCAAGGCCCGGACGATGACCGGTATGGCAGCAACCCGCGCTTCTGCCCGCCCGGGCTATCGGTGACCCGCAATGGATGAGCAGGACTTCCTTGGCGCTGCGGCAACGCACGACGCGCACGCGACGGCGGCGGCCATCGGCGGACGCGCTACCTCGGATCAGCATGAGTTCCGCGACTGGCTTGACGAAGCCGCGGCCCGACGCGCGATGCGTGAGGCGGACACCCGCACCGCCGAGCAGATAGCCGATGAGATCGGGCATTTGCACCAGAGGTCTTGCGATGCCGCCTGGTACGGCACCCTCGACCAGTCGGCTCGGGCGGGCCTGGAGTTACTCCAGGCGCTGCAACACCCAAGCGTCGGGCGCCTGTATGTGCATGCCGCTGAGGTCCGCGTTGGTGACCATGTGCGTGTTCGGGGATTCGACGCCGATGGCGAGCCAGAAGGTGCCACCGGCGTCGTCAACCAGATCCACTACACCGAGCAGGTGGTCGACCTCTACGGTTTCGGGGACTACGACACGCACTACGGCTTCGCGTTCACGGTCATGCCGGTGGTCCGCGCCGACTGGGCCGCGGAAGCGGAGGAGATCTGGGTTCGCGAGACCGGCTCACCAGAGGTGTTGCGACTGCCCAAGCCGGTCGACCGGGGCCGGCAACAATGGCTGGACGAACCCGACGAGCCGACACCAGGGCGCGGACCGGCGTCGGTGGCTGGCCTTAGTTTCGGTGCCAACGCTGGCACACCCGTTGACCAGTCCGACGTCGTACCGCAGCCCGGCGAGCGGCCACGTCACGGGTGGCGCCGGGGACGCTAACACCACGCCGCAGACGGGGCCGGCCAAGGTGCCCGCGCTCGCATTGCCGGTATCGAGCGCACGCGGGCCGAACCTCACCGGCACACGGCGACTCGGGCTTGAGTCAACAGCGGGTAGAGACGGCTCACGCGCTACGGGTAGCGCTCCCGGAAACGCCACGCCCCCGTGGGAGCGGGTGGCGGTACACGCGCCACCGCTACGGCCGGGGGCACCGTGCGGTTCCGCTTCCGCTTCCTCATTCCTTCCGCAGCAGGAACAGGAAGCGGAATGTACCCACGTAACAGCAGCAACGCGAGCACAGGTCCGGCCGGCGTCGGAATTGGTCGCCGGGCGAAGTGGCGGAACGAAACGTGCGGTCAGTCGTGCCTGCCGGAGCGGCGTTTGGCGCGGCTCAGATGCTGTTTCCAGCGAGCCGCATTGACGCGTTGCAGGTACCAGTAGCAGTGAGGTGAGCCTGTGGTTAGCGGCGGCGCTACGGGGTTACGGCAGCGCCGCCGCTAACCAGTCGGCGCCAGCGTGGCCTACATGACCCGAACCCGTCGAACTCTTGTGCTGCTGGCCACCGCAGCCGTTGTGGCGGCCTGCGCCTCGGGCTGTTCTGCGGCATCGCCGCCGACGGCACCCGCACCGTCCGCGACTGCGCCTGCTGCCGACCCGGCCGTCGACTACCGCGACCCGGAGCGGGTATGCCGCGCGTTCGCCGTGGCGCTTCATCGGGTGGACACGTCGGTGGACGGTGGACCGGCCGAGGCGTATCGGCGCGCGACGGCGTACATGGATGCCACGTTGGCCGCCGCCGTCGCCGCCCAACCACCCGTTCCGCAGACGCCGCAGTGGCAGCAGTGGGCCGCGCACGGCGTCTACCTCGATGTCCAGGTTGGCCCGTACGCCGGCGACGCGCTGCCCCCTGCCACCGACGGCGTCCAGCACCACGCCGCCGTCGTCACCGCATGGCCGATCGGGCGCGACGGCTGGCGCGGCCCGGCGCAGCGCCGCACCGTCGTCTGCACACTCCGGCTCGGTGACGCTGGCTGGCGGGTCGCCGGCTACGAGACCGGCTGACTACGATGAGCGCCCCCAACGAACAGCCCAACTCGTCGGTGCGGGCGATGGTCATATTGCTTGCCGCCGTACTCGCCGTGATCGTCGGGCTGGTCGCATTCGTCAGCTCGGGCGCCGCCACCATGCTCGCCGCGAGCTCCACGCTCGCCCAGGCGCCCACCGGCGGCGGCCAGCTCAACGTCGACGCGATCCCGGCGCACGCCCGCTACCTCGCCGCGTGGGTGGTGCGCGCCGGCTCGATCTGCCCACAGATCAGCCCGCCGATGATCGCGGCGCAGATCGACCTGGAAAGCAGCTGGGACGCCAACGCGGTGGCGCACAACCCGCCGGAAAACGGCGGCGACGCGATCGGCATCGCCCAGTTCCAACTCGGCACCTGGGCCACCTGGGGCGGCGACTACGACCACGACGGCCGCAACGCTCCGGACGACCCGGAGGACGCCATCTACGCCATGGGCCGGCTGATGTGCGACCTCGTCGCCTGGGCCGACCGCAACATCGGCACCGGCCTGCTGGACGGTAACCCCCTCGACATCGCCTGGGCCGGCTACTTCTGCGGACGCGGCTGCATCCTCGACGCCGGAGGCGTCCCGGCCGCGGGCCTAGCGCACGACTACCCGCAGCAGGTCCGCTCCCGCATCGACAAATACACCCTCGCGGCCGGGGGCACAGGCGCATGGCGGCTGCCGCTGCCGCCGGACAGCTACCACCTGGTCAGCAGGTTCCGCCCGCCGAGCCGACCCGACCACGACGGCATCGACCTGGCCGCGCCCACCGGCACACCGATCTACGCCGCCGCCGCCGGAGTCGTCCTGGCCGCCGGCTGCGACAGCGCCTACTGCGACCGACCCGGCAACCCGAACCTGTCCGGCTGCGGACTGCGGATCAACATCAACCACGGCGGCGGCTTCGCCACCCGCTACTGCCACGCCGTGCGACTCAACGTCTCCGCCGGCGCCCAGGTGCAAGCCGGGCAGCTCATCGCCTGGGTCGGCTCCACAGGCCGCTCATCCGGTCCACACCTGCACTTCGAGATCCATCGCGACGCCCCGCCGCTTACCGAAAACAACGCCACAGACCCACTGTCCTTTATGGACTCAGTCGGTGTCCATATCCGGCGCGAATCCGAATGAACGGCCTCGTCCCTCGTCCTCCGGCCCGGCGCTTGACCGCAACCAGATCCCATTGGAGACCACGACATGCTGGTAAACACCTACGATGCGCGGTCGTCCCGTCGCCTCGCCGCGTCCATTGTGGCAGGGGCCGACAGCCCGTTGCGTACCGGCGGGCGGCCGGCAGACACCCGGGTCATCGAGGCCGGCGGCGGCTGGCACCTCAGTACCTGGCGCGAAAACCTACGGCGGCTGGCCGACCGCGGCACGGTGACCACGCTCGCCATGCGCACGACGCCGGTAGAACGCCAGCTCCCCGACGCCGACTGGGCACAGATCGCGCGCAGCATGGCGGACCAGGTCGGCCTGGCAGACCGACCTTGGGCTGCCGTACGAACCGGACCGGCCACCGTCGCCTTGCTGACCGACGCGGCCAACGACCCGCTGTCCATGGATGCCGCCCGGGAGCTTGCCCGCACCCTCACCACCCGCTACCGGCTGCAAGCCGCCACCCAACTCGCCAACGGGCCTGACGACGGCGCCACCGCCGCGCGATCCACCGATGACCAGGCCGCGCAAGCGACGCCGTCGCCGCACGGCGTCGCGCAGTTGAGCTTCGCTGCCCCGCCCGCCGCTGGGTCGGACGTCGCGGCCGCGGCAGCTCCGCCGCCGGCCCTCGCGCCGGTGCATCAGCCGACAAGCCGCCCGCACGGCCGGTAGCGGACAGGAGGAGCAGGCCATGCCCGCGCTGCCGCAGTACCCGGCCAGCCTCACCGAGGCCGCCGCCCGCGCCGCCGCCGAAGCGTCGCGGCAGTGGGCGCGTGCGGCAACCCTGCCCGGCCGCCGGCGCGGGCGGATCGTCACGGCCGCCACCCTGGCCTGGGACGCCGCGTATCCCATCGCGTACGCCCACGGCTATACCGCCCTCGCCACCCGCGCCGCCGCGACCTTCCAGGAACTCGCCAACGGCCCCGCCACTGACCGGGCGCAGCGCGACGCGGTACGCCAGCTCGTCCAGACCGCGCACGCCGCACGTCCCCGACACAATGCCGCCCCACCGCCGCCTCGCCGGGTGCTGGAGGTCGCCGCGATCGCCGCGCTCAATCGCCATGACGGCCAGTCCGCGCCGCAAGCCATCACCGAAGCGGTGCACCGCAAGGCGGTCACCGAAGGCGCCCTACACGGCGCCCTGACCGCGGCCGGCGACATCACCACCACCTGGCGGACCCGCACGCCCGGCCCGGTGATGGCCACACCACTCGGCGAGGTGACCCTCGCCGAGCAGGTGAACACCTCATTCGCCGCCCTGAACCGTGACCTCGTATCCGAGTGGTCGTCGCGGGCCGATCAGCCGCGACTGACGCAGGCAGCGTTGGCGCACACCAGCTTTGCCATACCAGCGACCACGTCAATCCCATCGGCAGCAACACCGCCGACGGCCCTGGCGATCGAGGCGACAGTGCCCGCACGCGGACGGAGCCGGTCATGAACCGCGACCAGACGGTGGAGGCAGCCGCCCTAGCCAGGGAACTGACCGCCCGTTCCTCCCGCATGCCCGGGTCGGTACCCGTCGCGGACCTCGCTCGCCGTGCAGCTGCCGCATGGCGCACCGCGCACGACAGCGCGCCAGGCACGGCGAGGCAGCGCGAGCGCGCCACTGTCGCGGTGGTCGGTGAGGTGTACCGGGTCGGGGTGACCGCCGGCCGGCACGGCGGAGCCGAGGCAGTCGCCGGACACATCGCCGCCGCGGGCACCTGGATGGCGGGCCAACTCGGCGACGGGTCAGATCCCGACAACGTGGTGCGCGGGCTGCTCGGGCGGCTCGTTGCCGCCGCGCATAAGGAGACGATGCTGAGCAGCGTCCGCGCGCCGGCCGGCGTCGCGGATACGCCGCTGCCCCGCACCTACATCGACGCCTACGGCGACGGCCGGGACCGCACCGACCTCCAACGCGCCGCAACCGCGACAACGGTCGCCTGGACACACGGCTACCAGGACGGCTGGAAAGAAGCATTCTGGTCTGCCAACCGGATCATCAACACGATCCGCCACGACGAACTGGTCGCGACCACCGCGATCGACGGCACACCAACCCTGGCCTGGCTCGATGAGCTCGCCGAGTCGGCGCGCCGCATCGCCGACCGACCCCCTGACCGTCCGGGCGACCACCCGGCCCGGCTCGCCCGGCTGGCCGGATCCAGCGTGCCACCGTCCGCTATCGATGCCCCGGAGGCCCCCTCGAAGGGCGGACCGTCGGCGCCAACACACCACACCGACGCCATCGACAAGGACAACCGCAGGCCGCGGGGGATGTGATTCCATTGGCGAGAAGGCGCAAGGAGATAGCCGGTCAGCTCAACTTCTTCGACGACTACCTCTGGGCGCGGCCGACGGTGTCCGAACCGGCGGATACCGACGAGTTGGAGGTCGAGACCGATGAACCAGTACGGAGCGCAGGCCCGCCGGCACTGGCAGACACACCTGCCGCGCCGGTACGCGCAGATCGAGGACCCGGAGACCTACTTCACCGACCTGGGCGAGCAGATCGCCCAACAGATCCAGGACAAGGCGAGGGCGATCGCGGGACCGGACCCGGAACAGGAGACCTACCTGGACAAGGTGGGCCGGCTGAACATGGCCAGGCTGACCGCCGAGAGCGACGTGCTGCGCGAGACGCTGCCGGAACCGGAGATCGACCTCAGCCCGACCCCGTAGCACCAACAGCACCCCCGGGGATGGTGCCGCCGCCCCCGGCGCCGGCACCATCCACCACCATCCGGCCGCAGCGCCCTACTCGTGCGCGCCCGACGCGTGCACAGCCAAGCGACGCAGACCTGTTCACCGAGCCGACGAACGTCTCGCCGGAACCGGCGGCATCGCCGGCCATCACCGATGCCACGCCCGTAACACCTTCGACCACAGCCCCACTGCCAGAAGTGGACGACGGGGCAGCCGCGGTGGTGTTCCGGCCTGCCGGCCAAGCCGATCTCGCGCCGTCCGGTGAGGCAAAACGCATTCGCGCCAACATCGCGGCGCTGCACGTGCTGCGGGCCATCCAGTCCGAGCAGCGACCGGCCACGGCCGACGAGCAACGGATCCTTGCCCGGTGGTCCGGGTGGGGCGCGGTCCCAGGGGTTTTCGACCCGGACCGCGATGACCACGTCACGTACGCATGGGCACGTGAACAGCTCGCCGAGCTGCTCGATGAAGAGGGATGGCGCGCAGCCCGGCGCACCACCCTCAACGCGCACTACACCGACGCCAACGTGGTCCAGGCAGTGTGGGATGCCGTACAGGAGCTCGGCTTCACCGGCGGAGACGTCCTCGAACCTGGATCGGGCAGCGGCAACTTCATCGCCTTCGCGCCGCCAACAGCGCGGATGGTCGGGGTCGAGCTGGATCCGACGACCGCCGCGATCAGCGCCGCCCTGTACCCGAACGCGCACATCCTCAACGAAAGCTTCGCCGACACCCGCACTCGGGCCGGCACCTTCGACCTGGTCGTCGGCAACGTCCCCTTCGGACAGATCACTCCGCATGACCGGCGCTACAACGCGGCCGGGCACTCGATCCACGACTACTTCATGGTCAAGGGATTGCACCTGCTCCGGCCAGGTGGGCTGATGGCGGTGCTCACATCGCACTACAGCATGGACCGCGGTAACCCGGCCGCGCGCCGGGAGATCGCCGAGTTGGCTGACCTGGTCGGCGCCGTGCGGCTGCCCTCCGGTGCGATGGCCAAGGCGGCCGGCACCGACGCGGTCATGGACGTGCTGATCCTGCGCCGCCGCGAGGACGACCGGCCCCCAGCGCCCGCGCAAAGCTGGGAGACGACCCGGCGGATCACCATTGGCGAGGACGACGTCCGCGTCAACGGCTATTTCCTGGACCACCCGGAGCGGGTGCTCGGCAGGATGGGCACCGGGGGCCTGCACCGCGAAGACGAACTCGTCATCAAAGGCGACCGGGATTGCGCGCCGGCGCTGGCGGCCGCGCTGCGCGAGATCATTGCCGAAGCCGAAACGCGCGGCCTGCGCTACAGCAGCCTGCCCGCCCAGGCCCAGCGGCAGCCGATCGCGTTGGTCGCCGCCACGCAGCAGCAGCCCGAGGGGTACTTCGCGGCGCTTCCCGATGGCCGGTTTACCCAGGTGGCCGACGGACAGCCGCAGCCGTACTCCCCACCGAAGACGCAGGCGCAGGAACTACGAGAGCTGCTGCGGCTGCGAGACACCGCGATGCGGCTGCTGGAGGCCGAGGCCGCCACCCGCGACGACACCGACGAGATCGACGACCTGCGCACCGAACTGGGCCGCCACTACGACTCCTACCTCGCCCGGTACGGTCCGATCAACCGGTACAACACCTACGAGACCGGCAAAGTCGACGAGGACACCGGCGAGCCAATCATGCGGCGGGTCGCCCCCGCCCAGGGCGGCTTCCGCACCGACCCGTTCTCGAACCTGGTCTACGCGCTGGAGCGCTTCGACGAGGCCGCCCAGACCGCGACCAAGGCCGACGTCTTCACCACCCGGGCCATCGCGCCACGGGCACCGAAGCTCGGCGCCGAAACACCCGAGGACGCCATCGCCATCTGCCAGGACATCTACGGCGAGCTCACCCTCGAACGCGTGGCCTGGCTCCTGGGCATGGACGAAACCGAGGCACGCCTGCGACTGGGCACGCTCGTCTTCGACGAGCCGGGCACCGACCGCCTCGTCGCCGCCGCGGAGTACCTGTCCGGCAACGTGCGGGCCAAGCTCGACGCCGCGCGCGCCGCCGCGGCGGAGGACGCGCGGTACGCGCCGAACGTCGAAGCGCTCACCGCAGTCAAGCCGGTCGACCTGACCCCGCAGGAGATCCGGGTCCGGCTCGGTGCGAGCTGGGTCAGCGGGGCAGTCGTCCAGCAGTTCCTCCAAGAGCTGCTCGACGACCCGACGCTGAAGGTGGAACACGGCGACGGCGGCACCGACTGGGACGTGACCTCCCGCCGCCGGGCCTCGACCCTCGCGACAAGCACCTGGGGCACCGAGCGGATGTCCGCAGTGGACATCGCCGAGAATCTGTTGAAACAACGCCCGGTGCGCGTCTACGACGTCGATCCGGTCACCGAAAAGCGCATCCTGAACCCGGACGCCTCCCTCGCGGCGCAAACCAAGGCCACCGAGATCAACGAGCGGTTCGCCGAGTGGCTGTGGGAGCAGCCGCAGCGGGCCAACGCACACCTGGCCATCTACAACGAGCGATTCAACTCGCTCGTGTTGCGCTCCTACGACGACGTGCGGCTGACCCTGCCCGGTCTCGCCCTGACGTTCAAACCGCACCCGCATCAGCACGCGGCGGTCGCGCGGATGGTCAACGAGCCGTCGGTCGGGCTGTTCCACGAGGTGGGTGCCGGCAAGACGGCCGAGATGGTCATGGGCGTCATGGAGCTGCGCCGCCTGGGTCTGGCACGCAAGCCGCTGATCATCGTGCCCAACCACATGTTGGAGCAATTCAGCAGGGAATTTCTCCAACTCTATCCACAAGCGAACCTGCTCTCCGCGAGCAGCGCAGACCTTGCCGCCGATCGTCGTCGGCTTTTCCAGGCTCGGGTGACCACGGGCAACTGGGACGCGGTCATCATGACCCACCGCGCGTTCGAACAGGTGGCCATGTCGCCGCAGTACCAAAAGACCTACCTCCGCACCAAGATCAAGAAGTTGGAGGCGCGGCTGGCTGCGGCGGAGGCGAATGGCAACAAGCGGCTCATCAAGCAGCTTGAGGGATCCATCGCCAGGGCCGAAGAGCGCATTAAGAAGAAGCTGGACACGAAGAAGGACCCCGGTCTGACGTTCGAGATGATGGGCGTCGACTACCTGTGCGTCGATGAGGGCCATCTGTTCAAGAACCTCGAACGCAACTCGAAGATCCCCGGCATGGGGATCGTCGGCTCGAACCGGGCCACCGACCTGGACATGAAAGGGCGGTGGTTGCGCGAGACCAACAACCGCGTGGTCACGATCGCCACCGCGACGCCGATCGCCAACTCGATCGGCGAGGTCCACACCATGCTCATGTACCTCGCCCCGCAGCTGATGACGCAGCTACTGATCGACGAGTTCGACGGCTGGGCGGCCACATTCGGCGAAACCGTGGAGGGGATTGAGGTGGTCCCCGAAGGCGGGGGCCTGCGCATGAACAGCCGGTTCGCGAAGTTCTACAACGTCCCCGAGCTGCTGCGGATCCTGCACCAGGTCGCCGACATCAAGACCGCCGAAGACCTCCAGCTTCCCGTACCGCTGCTCAAGCAGCGCGAGGACGGCCAACGAGCACCGCGCATCGTTGTCGTCCCGCCCACCGACGGACTGGAGGAGTATCTAGCCGCGCTGGTCGACCGAGCCGACCTGGTCCGCAAGGGCCTGGTCGAGCCGACCGAAGACAACCTGTTGAAGATCACCCACAACGGCCGGTCTGCGGCGATGGACCTGCGGCTGGTGCCGCCCACCACAGAGGAGATCGCCGCCGTCCTGCACCGCTACGAGGTCCTTGACGACGACGATGCGATCACCCAGTTGGCCCGCGCCGTGTCTGGGATGTGGACGCGGCGCCGGCCCAACCCGCTGGAGCCCGAGACTGTCAGCTGGCCCAGCGAGCTGCGCGAGGAGCAAGGCAGGATGCTGTGGCCGGGGCAGTTCGACTCGGCCGTCGAGCGGGCGCTGCTCACCCTCGCCGACCGGCACGACTGGACCACCGGCCCACTGGCCACTGGCCAAATCCTGGACGTCCTGACCAACCACGACGGCCTCGCCGATGCCGCAGTGCGGGAGCTGGTCGCCGCGCACCTGATGGACCAATGGGCCGCAGAGCCACCCGACCCGCGGACCTGGGGAAGCTTCCGCTGGCCGCACCAGGTCGCCGGCGCCGACGGGCAGACCGTGTGGACCGGCGAGCTGCCCAGCTCCCTACAACAGAGGCTCATCACTGCCTTCCGTGGTGCCACCGACGAGCGACCGCTGACCGCCGCTCAGCTCGCCGACCTGATGGACAGCTACGACTGGCTGTCCGACCCGGCGATCCGCGAACAGCTCGCCGCGCAACTTGCCGACCTATGGAGCGAGCAGCCGCAGACGGGCAGACGGTACGACGACTACGACATCCGCGCGGCGGAAACAGCCTGGCCGGAAGCGATCTATGCCCCGCCCGCAGTGCTGTGGTCCGGGCCATTCAGCGAAGAGGTGCAGGCCGCGCTGCTGGCGATCCGCGGCGTCGACGCCACGGCGCGCAGCAAGCTCACCATCGCGGCGGACACCATCGCCCGCATCTACGCCGAGCACCGCGACGACGTCTTCACCGACGCCGACGGCCAGCCACATCCACGCCGCGGCGCGCTGCAGATCGTCTTCAGCGACCTCGGCGTGCCCGCCGACGGTTGGAACGCCTACGACGAGTTGCGCAACCTACTCGTCGCCCGTGGCGTGCCACGCGCCCAGATCCGGTTCATGCACGAGGCCGGCAACGACGCCGACAAAGCGCAACTGTTCGCCGCAGCCCGCGACGGCCGTATCAGCGTGCTGATCGGCAGCACCGAGAAGATGGGCGTCGGGACCAACGTCCAGGCGAGAGCGGTCGCGCTGCACCATCTGGACTGCCCGTGGCGGCCAGCCGACCTGCAACAGAGGGAAGGCCGGATCCTGCGGCAGGGCAACCAATCCGCCGAAGTCGACATATTCCGCTATGTCACCGAAGGCTCCTTCGACGGCTTCATGTGGCAGACCGTTGCCAGAAAGTCGCAGTTCATTGCCCAGCTGATGCGCGGCCGGCTCGACGTCCGCGAGATTGAGGACATAGGCGACGCGGCCCTCAGCTACAACGAGGTCAAAGCCCTCGCCACCGGCAACCCGCTGCTGCTCGATCAGGCCGCCCTGCAAGCCGAAGTGACCAAGCTCGAACGGATGGAACGCTCGCACCACAAGGAACGCGACCGGATGGGCTGGGTGCGCCGGCAAAGCGAGCAGGATCTCACGATCCTGCGCGCCGAGATCGACGAAGCCATTGCCGCGCAGGCTCGCCGCGTCGACACCACCGGCGACAAGTTCACCATCACTGTGCTGGGCCAGCACAGCACCGAACGCAAGCAGGGCAACATCATGCTCCGCGACGCGCTCACCGCCCTATCCAAGCCGCCACCGCGCGGCGTACAGGACATCGCCACCATCGGCGGCTTCGTCGTCACGGCCGAACACCGCTGGATCGAAGCCCAAGACCGGCGGCTGCTGTACGTCAACATGCCCGACCTACCCCGCGCCGAGTTCGCGATATCCCCGGCCGAACTGGAGAACGCCGACCTGGTCGGCCGGCTGGAGAAGCGACTGCGCGGGCTGGAGGCCATCGTCGGGCAACTGCAACGTGACCTCGACGGCAGACAGCAGGAACTCGACCGGATCATCAGCGGCCTCGACGCCCCCTTCAAACACACCGACGCCCTGCAGGCCGCCCGCACCCGGCTGGAGGCCGTCAACGCGCAGATCACCGACGCGAGCAAGTCCGAGCCGCCCCCGACCCCCGCCAGCGCCACACCCGGCGAAGCGCCACCACCGAAGCGCCGCATCGACCCGGCCATCATCCGCGCCGGGCGCCCCGGCCACCCGGGCGGCAACGACACCATGCAGGTACTGACCCTCACCATCGCCGCCATCGAGATCTACGGGTGGGCGTCCCGCCGCGACGCCGACGCCAGCGACGGTAACCTCGTCCCCACCGCCGCCATCGTCGACACCGCCCTCAACGGCGACGGCTACGACGCCACCGCCCTGCGCCAGGAACTGGAGGCACTCGTCACCGACGACACCCGCGCGCACGCCGCCGCGGTGCGCGAGTACGCCATCCGACTGACCAAGCACGACATCAGCGACTATGCGTTCCAGCTACGACTCGCCGCGACCGAAGACACCGTCAGCCAGCGGCACTTCGCGACCTTGGTGTCGGCCGTCTCCACCTACCAGCGGCACATGCAAGACAAGGCGGTGCGGGAGGCGACCGCCGACTCGACCTGGCAAGGCAAGGCAGGCGACAAGGTCTCCTTCGACGCGAAAGTCCTCGCCAGCCGCAGCTACACCCGGGCGGGTCGCGGAGGCCACACTACCGCCACCACCGTGTACCTCGCCGATACCTCCGGCAACCTGTACACCTGGCAAGCTGGAAACCTCAACGCCTTCCGCGACGGCACCTTCGTCCGCGTCAACGGAAGAATTAAAGGCCACGACACTGCAGACGGCCACAGACAGACCGAACTCACCCGCTGCATGCTCACCCCGATCGAAATGCCGGCAGACTGGCCACAAGCCCCCGCCACTGTGGCCGGCCCCCCGCCCGAGGAAGCACCCTCGCCCGAGGAGGCGGCCCAGCCGGTCCCGGAGCCCGCGCCGGCAGCGTCGGCCCCGCCCGCCACGCCAGTGCTACCACCAGCCGTCGCGGTCACGACCTCGGTTAACCTCGAAGCCTGGGCCGCCGGACCCGGCAGCCGGGCCAGCGCCGCCGACATCGCATGGCTAAGTGACGCCCTCACCGCCCTCGCCAACGAGCCCCGAGTGCAGATGTGGGCGCGGGCCAACCCCGTCGACGGATTCGCGCACCCGTTCGCCGCCCGGTTATCCGACGCCCTGTTGGACGCCTTCGAAGGGCGGCCCGATCTGCTGCGGTGGGCGTACTTCGGCGAGAAGCCGGACCAGGCGGCGCTAGAGTCGGCCGCCACCGAGGCCGTGTACGCGGCGATCCAGTCCTCAGTTATCCGCCAGGCCACGAACACGGAACCATCCGCGGCGGCTGAACCAGACGCCACCTCCCTCGACGACGCGCAGGCGGTGGAATCCACAGCCGCGCCAGGCGCTGGTGGGGACTCCCATGCCGAGCCCACCGACGATCTCGCGGACGGGACCGCGCCGAGTGACGCGCGCCTCGGCGATGACGTGGCCCAACGGGAGGCGCACATCCGACGCCGCGAGATCATCCTCAAGATCGAAGAGCACGCAGCCGGATACCACAACAGCACCGGCGCAGCACACCGCTACATCGCCGAAA
The DNA here is from genome assembly GCA_037414955.1 of Actinomycetes bacterium KLBMP 9797. Classification (GTDB taxonomy): domain Bacteria; phylum Actinomycetota; class Actinomycetes; order Mycobacteriales; family Micromonosporaceae; genus Phytohabitans. The sequence continues at coordinate 35,250 of JBBEWH010000019.1, read as the reverse complement.
TGGCCAACGCGAGCCCAGCCGAATGGGAGTGGATCAAAACCTACATCGCCGAACACCCCGAGGTACTGCAACTGCCGTACCGCACACCGACACAGTGGGATGAGATTCGGCGTACCCGCGGCGAGGAAGCACTCCAGCAAGCAGACGCCGCGCACACGACAGGCGACGTCGCCGCCGCGTTGGACCACCTCGACGAAGCTCGCGCGTGCGGCTTCATCTCTGCCACCGAGTGGCACAACGCCCGCGAACATCTCCACACTCAGGACAATCCCGCGCGCCAGCCCGAGACGAGCACGCCAGAGCACGGAGCCGAACCAGAACACGACCCAACCGAACTGAACCCGCCCGAGCCGGACCCGCTCGCGGCCAGGCGCGCGCAGGTGCGCCAACGCCAACTGCTACTCGCGCTTGAGCAGTACGGCCCTGGCTACCAAAGCATCACCGGCGACGGGGTGCGGTACGCCGCCGAGGCTGCGAACGCCACACGAGAAGAGTGGGACTGGATGGCCGAGCAGGTCCGAGCCAACCCGCGGTTGATGGATGGCAAGCGCCTGGGCGACGGCCAAATCCACGACATCAACCGCCAGGCAGCCCGCAGAGCCTTCGCCGCCGCAACCGAAGCGATCAAGAATGAGGACTTCCAGGGCGCGTTGGACCGCCTCGACGACGCAGAAGTACATTGCCCAGATGGCCATCCCGATCGGGGCGGCACCTGGGACAAGTACCGCGCCGTCATCTTCAAAAGGGGGGGAGGCGCACCAGCCGCGTTGACACCGGAGAACCGGGACGACCACCCGGGGATGGGTCCGGGGGTGAGTCCCGGCATGAACTCTACGCCCCCCGCAGGAGCCACGGCTCCAAAGGGAGTAGCCGCGCTGGGTCGCCTGAGCCATCCCACGCCGTCCGTGGATGGGCCACCGACTTCGGACCAGCCGTCATCGGGCACCACTGGCGTTAGCACGGCAGCAACACGCAACGGACGCGGCCGGTAGTCGGAGGTATAGGAGACCAGTCGGCAAGGATTCTCGGCGATGTTGGCCGGATTCGCGGGCGCAGGGGTCCAGGGGCCCTGCTAGAACGGCGGATCGCCCCAAGGGCTCTGGTCCGTCTTGGGCCACGCTGCGCTCGGCAGAGGCAGGTTGGTCACCACGTACAGATTCAGGATGTCTTCGCGGTCCATGAACAGGATCTGGCTTCGTTTGGATGCGTCGAGCTTGTTGCCGAGCCAGTTCCTTGCGGCCTTCGTTATCTCCCCGCCAGCGATGATGAAGGCGTGATCCACCAGCACGCGCTTGCCGATCTCCGGGTCGAAGATCTCATGGCCCAGCATCATCAACACTTGGTTGCAGATCTCAGCAACGTTGGCGTTGCCGCCCTTGGTCACGCCAGACGAGTCCAGCTTGTCCCTCTTCGCCTGGATGCCAAAGTAAAGAACGTGCTGGGTCGGCAGCGTGTACTTCATCCACACGTCCTTGCCGTACTCCAGCGCCTTGTCCCTGTGTCCGGCCGCAGTGATTCGGTGAAAGCCCAACTGGCGGAAGAGCGGCAGCAGAATTTCCTCGATCAGCTGGTCCTCTGACGCGCCATCGAGGTAGGCGATGAGCTGGTCTCGTCGTTGGACCTCTGCCGGCGTGAAAGGGCGGTGAGGATTCGGGGCTGGCATGGCGATCGTGTTGGTCGGGACGTGGCGCAGGTAGCACTGATTATCCTCTGCATAGAACGCCTCAAAGTTCTCACGTGCCAAGGCGGCGTTCAGTCGCTCAAGTGCCCTCGGCCGATCCCGCCCCTCGTTGGTGGCTTCATCTGGGTCCATCAGCCTTCGGATCAGGCGAGCGAACGTGTCTGGCGGGATGTGTTCACCAGCCTGCGGCTCTAAGAGGATCTTCTCCACGACCTCGGCAGCCCAGCGGTGTCGGGTCGAGCCGTCGTGCGTGTACTCGGTTTCGATTTCGTGGAAGAAGTCGGTAATGAAGCTGCTGCTCCGGTACGGGAAGTAGTGGACTCCGTCGACGTCACCTTTCCCAGGGTTGCCGACGATGATCTCGCCGAGCAGGGTGAGCGTGTGCTGCTTGAACTTCATCGAAGCCTCCCGCCGCGTCGGGCCGATCCTAGCTTGCGCCATGTCGGCAAGGAATGTCTCGATCCAGGGACGGCACTCAGCCACGACAGACGTTATGGGCAGCTGCCGTAGGCCATGGTCAGGCCGCATCAGTCCAATCCATGGAGCCTCACACTATGTGGGGTCTCGCCGCGACTGACATAGGGCGGCTCGACGACGCGGCTCCCTGCCGAGTCAGGCGTCCGTCGTGCGGGCTCAGTCTCACGTCGTTGGCATTCCCTCGGGGTGGATTGATCGATGATCGAGGCTAGTCTTCCACACGGGGCTCGTCGAGCACTCGAATGCCGAGTAGGCGCGCCGTATTGAAGCCTTCAGTCAGCTTAAATGGCAGGAGCCCGGTCTTGCCGGTGTCACCTTCGCGGATGACTATCGAGTAGTCGGCGCCGTCAGGCCGGACGTAGTATCCGCCACCGGATTCCAAGACGATACAGAAGACAGGTATGGATTCTGCCATCATCCGGTACTCCAGGGAAAATACCGGCCTAGGGTCTGTGGCGTCGGACAGGTCGTGGTGGAGGCTCAGTTGATCGGCTTGCTGATAATGTCCGCTCGCCAGCACGTGCTGCGATTTAGTTACCTCGAACACTCCGTTGATCACGACGAGGGATCTAGACGTGCCTGCGACCACGTGCTCCACCGGCTCGTCCGAGGCTTCATGCGTGTCGGGATCGAATGCCTTGATGAGATCGCCCTTCTTGACGTCCTGCACGGGACGAAATGTTCCATCACTCATGGTGACCATCGTTCCGGCCGGCACGCAACCGAATGCCACGTCCTTTCTTGAGATCCGTTCGGGAGGCGAGTCCAAGTCTTTCGATGGCTGCATTATCACTGCGCCCCTACGGAGAAGATCGGCTATGAGTTTCGCGTCGTCCTCGTTCTGAATCGAGGCGCGAAGTTCGTCGACGACCCAGTCTTTGCGTTCCCTGCTCTCGGCGTACCGCCGTTCGTCTTTGATTCTGCGCATATGGAGCAAATGTGTGATGAGGGCTCCCAGGGCTGCGCCGACAAGCGCAATAGCCCCTCCAAGAATAACGGCCTGAAGCTGAATCGGCATGGCGTCCCCCCAAACTTTCGACAGGTACTCCTAGATCGCGCATTAAGGGGCTGGCCGTTCGGGACCAACGTTGTTTTCGGACGACTGGACGGGCGGGCTCGCGCCTCGCGACAGACGGCTCTCGTCCTCCGTGGTAGGACGCTCCGGTTCAAGGAACCTCCATGCCTCGATCGAGCCAGAGACAAGCAGCCAAACCATAATGCTGGCGATGATGTAGCTACCAACGCTCTGCGGCAATAGCGCCGCTAGGATTAGAGTGATCGACAGAACTAGCGTCACCCCCGAGAGGCGAACCTGCTCCCGATCGAAACCTGTCGGCTCAGCCGTTTTGCTAAAGTCGCGATATCTGTGCCAATAGCCAGCGAGTAGCGTGACGCCCGCAACCCCGGCAATCAACGAAGCCAAGCGCCACGGATGACTTGGCATCAGAATTATCAAGCCCACTGTGAGAGGTGTCCCGAATTCAAGTAATGTAAATATGGCAATGTAGTGGCGAATGGGATGGCGCCACCACGTGCTTCTGAGTTGAAATGTCAGGAATGCGATTGTCAGAAGCGCTGCGGCGACACCGACCAAGGTCGTGTAGAAGCCTACCCATGGTTCCATCCGATTCCTCCGAGCGGCGTCGAGGGGCACAGCATATCGATGCGCTTCTGCGAGCGGTCCCGACCGTGTCGGAAATGACATCAATCCGACATGGGATATGATTTTTCGACACGGGAGATGAGACACTACATATTAGTCATGACGAGCGTCGAGATGGCCGCGATTACCATGAACGGCCCATGCGCTATAGAGTCCTTCCTGTCTGCGCGGCTGAGCACGAGGAGCACGCACGCCACGACTCCGGTGAGGAGCAGACCCAGGGTCGTCGCGAGGAAGGCAGCCGCCCATCCGTTCCAGCCGACCGCCACACCGAGTCCAAATGCCAGTTTGGCGTCGCCGATGCCGATGCCGCCCGCCGTCAACAACGACATCAGCAGATAGAACAGCGCGGCGCCGAGACCGGCGGCCATCGCCTCCAGCAGCTGACGGCCGGCGCTCGCGACCAGAGCTTGAGTCATGAGGACAGCTACGACGCCAGCGGCGAGCAGTCCGGTCAGCCGGTCCGGCAGACGATGGACAGCAACGTCGATGATCGCGAGGACAAGTCCGACCGCGGCCAAGAAGGAGTACGCAACGAGCGTCAGCGCATCATCGGTTGCCAGCGCCAGCCCCGCGAACGACGCGGCGGCAGCCGCCTCCACCGCCGCCGGCGGAGGGCCGAGCCGCAGACCGCACGAGATGCATTTTCCCGACCAGAACCTCCCGAGGTAGCGCCACGACGGTCCACGCTGGACGACCGCTCTATCGCAGCGCGGGCAATTGGCGCGTGGAGGCGTTCCCGTTGGCACGGAGCGGCGGAACGCCTCCACCCGCAGGACCGGGCTGGCCGCCACCGCGAGGCCGGCCGCTGCCAAGGCAATGAGCGGACTCATCTGCCGAACAATCGAAAGCCGCGGATGTCGCATGCTGAACGATTCATTGGTTGCCTGTCATGGCCGAGCAGCCACGCAGCGGTTGCCGGGCAGGCGCTACCGCTCGGCGTCCGGCGGGTCATCGTCGTCGCCCGTGTCTGGATCGTCATGGCGTAGTGCACGACCGAGGGCGTGGATGGTTTCCAGCCGCCGGCGTCCGGCCCGCGTGAGCGTTAACAGGCGGTGTCCGTCCACATAGGTCTCGTTGGCGAGGCCGCTCTCGACGAGCCGGTGGACAGTGCGGGTGACCTCGCCGTCGCCGATGCGGTTGCCGGTCCATTCCGTAATTGCGCTGCCAAGCTCGCCGTAGCGCATGGGGCGTTCACCGAGGCACACCACGGCGCCGATTACATGTTGATATTGCAATAGTTCCCGAAGCTCCAGAAGATCACCGAACTCCATGCCACCGTCCCCCGTGTAACCCTGCCGGTGTCACACCTGCCGTCTGTCAACTTTCCGACAATGCAAGTTGCACGCAACAGTCTGCGCGGTACGACGACCTTGATTCAAGGGATTACTTGGTCGGTTCGTCCAAGATATCGATTAATCTACCTAAATGACCGATCGATTGGTCATCCTGCGCTCACCCGTTCGGCGGGTTGCACGACCGTCGTGTTAACAGCGCGGAAATCAACGACCTTGTCGATCAAGGCGCAGATAGCCCGCCCCTTGGCGGTCAGCGTCAGCGGCGGTTCTCCGGAAAGCTGCTCGCGGCCAGCTTGCCCGGCCACTGCGCCCGCTTGTGTCAGCACCTCGACGGCGGCGGCGACGGCATCGCCGTACCTAGACAACTCAGGGCACTGGTGCGGCAGGCGGCCATCCCTGATGGCCCACAGAACCTCAACAATCAATGGCGTCGCGAGGAAGTCAATCACGGACTGTAGCTCGCGGCGGTCCCCGGGCGTCCCCATCTGGCTTCCCCCATGAGTCATGGCTCGCGCGGCGTCGTCGACGTCTTCGCGTTTGTTGGCCACAGTGTGACGGTGTCGGAGGGGTCGTACAAGGGGGTGCCCGGTCGATCTGCCATCCGTGACGCAAATGCGCAATGAGTACAGAACGTGAATGCGCCTCGCGCGCCGCCATGTCAGGCCGAGGTGGGTAGCGCGACACGGTTCGCGCCTGTCCTTCGGGGTAGGCCGGGCATAGACGTGCGCCGTGTGTGCGCACCCGGGCGCACGCACCGCTGAGTGCGCACTTCTGTGTACGCATCGTAAAGGCGTACTCAACCGTGCGTAGCGGATGGGGTCTGAAGTGCGCTAAACCCTTGAGGTGGCCTTGTACCGCGGGGGAGGTGGCAGAAGTGCGCGGCCGTTCGACGCTCAGGGCGAGCCAGCTCGGTTCGGGCGCCGATTGCCGGCGGTCCGGGTGCGACGCGAACCAGCCTCGGCGACGAAGCTGGAGTGGGGACGCCGTCCCCACACCAGTTGGGCCGTCGCAGCACGGCCACCGAGGCAGGGAGGCATGATCGTGACGACGCGGATCAAGGTGCGGGCGACTTTGGTACTGACGGCTGGGCTGGCACTGTACGCGCTTGCCGGATGTGACTCGGATCCGGCAGCCGAGCCGAGCGCGCCAGCAACCTCCGTCGTCCCAACGGCTTCACCGACCGTCGACGCTGCCGAAGACGACGCGCGCCGGGAGATCCTCGCCACCTACAACGGCTACGTGGAGGCGTACATCAAGGCGTCGGCCACCGCTGACTACCGCACTAAGGAACTGGCCACCTATGTGGGCGAGCCGTTGCTCGGGCAATTGCTCAACAACCTGTTCAACATGTCGCGCAGCGGCGTGCACAACGAAGGCCGACCGTCCTGGGCCCCAACCGTGACAGAGCTGCGCCTTGACAGCGGCCAGGCGGTGATCCAGGACTGCTTCGACTCGACGAACTGGAACGCGGTCGGCGGTAAGGCCCAGCCCACGACCCAGGCGAAGAAGTACCCGATCGTGGTGAAGGTCAAGCGGGTCAACGGCAAGTGGTACGTGTACGAATCGACAGCCCAGCGGAGCTCCACATGTTGACTCGAACGCTGCGGGTCGCGGCCTTCGTCGCCACCACGACCGTCATATCCGTCCTCGGCCTCACGGTCGCTCCCGCGTACGCGGACTATTGGGTGTGCCCGCCGATGGGTGACTGCTACCTGGTGGTGGAGAAGCCGGGCAAGGGCGGCGACGACGACCCGCCGGACGGGGGTAAGGGTGGAGGCACCCAGGAGTGCACGTCTGGTGGGATCGTCGTCCCCTGCTGGCAGGCCGGCTGGGGCTACCTCAACCCAGCAGACGGCTGCTACTACATCCTGGAGTCCCCGCAGCCGGCCGCCGACGATCCGGCCTGGGAAGGCCATGTGCCCGGCGACGGCGCGATCTATCGGCAGCGGTGCTACGGCGACATCATCGGAAACCTGGTGTGGCGGCAGGACCCGCCGCCAGGAACGCCAGGTGGCCTGACTCCGGCCCAACTGGCGGCGCGCGCCATCAAGGCGCTGCCGATGCGGGGAGCGCAGATCGGCATCAGTCCCAATCCGGGCGGGGCCGGGCTGGTGGGCCTGCCGGTGTGGATGTGGACTGCGGTCACGCCGCAGACCTGGGGACCGGTCACCGCCACCGCCTCGGTGCCCGGCCTGTCGGTTACCGCTCGGGGCCAGGCTACGAAGATCACGTGGGACATGGGCGACGGCCACTCCGTCGTCTGCGACAACCCGGGCACGGCCTACAACAAGAAGAAACACGGTGGCGCGGAGTCTCCGACCTGTGGCTACGACGCGTACTCGGTCCCCAGTCGCACCAAGTCGAGCGGGCGGTACACCGTTACCGCCACGACGACCTGGCACATCGACTGGTGGGTGGTCGGCGGCGGTGCCACCGGGGTCGAGACCGTGACCCGTGAGTCCACGACGTCTATCAGGATCGACGAACTTCAGGTGGTGACCGGGTGAGCCCCCGTACGACGACGGCTGACGTGTCGCGCGTTCAAACAACGGTTCCGCAGCCGCGGGTGGTCCGCGAACGCAGCGTGCGCCGGGGCCGCCTGGGCGTGGCCGTAGCACTCATGGCGGTGTTCGCACTGGCTGCCGTGGCGCTGTTCGCCTATGTCAGCCGGACTCAGCCCTACCTCGCCCTCGCCAGGGACGTGCCGGTGGGGGCTCGGCTCACCGCGGCCGACCTGACTACCGTCCACCTCAATCCGGATCCCGGGCTGACCCCTGTGTCCAGCAGCCGATCGCAAGCCGTTGTCGGGAAGTACACGTCCATCGCACTGCTGTCCGGGATGCTGTTGAGCGAGGGCGCCTTGGTGGACAAGCCGTTCCCGGCGCCGGGCGAGCAGGTGGTTGGACTGTCGCTGAAGGCGGGCCAGATGCCCTCGACACCTTTGCGCCCTGGCGCGGCCGTCCTTCTAGTGTCCACTCAGGAGGAATCCGCTGAGGACAAGCCGACCGGTCCTGCACCGACCATCCGCGCCACCGTGGTTCACGTCATCACGGGCACACGCGATGGCACGGCAACCGTGTCGGTCGCGGTACGGGAGAGCGACGGGCCGCTCGCCGCCCGGCTTGCCGCCCAGGGCCGACTAGTGCTCGCCCTGACCGCCGGGGAGTGAACATGGCCGTCATCTGTCTGGCGAACGCCAAAGGGTCGACCGGCGTCACCACAGCCGGCCTGGCTTTCACCTTGACCTGGCCACGGCCGGTGGTGCTCGCCGAGTGCGACCCGGCCGGCGCTGACATCGCCAGCGGCTACCTACGGCATCTGGAACTCGACGGCGGCCACGGACTGATGCAGCTAGTCGTGGCCGAGCTGCGCGGACAGGCGGGCGAGCAGTTCTGGTCGCAACTGGTCGACCTGGACCCACCCTCACAACGGCGGCTGCTGCTGCCCGGCATCGCCACCCCGGCCCAAGCCGCCAGCCTCGATCCCAACTGGCACCAACTCGGACAGTTCTTCGCCTCCCTCGAACACACCCAGGGTCTCGACGTCATCGTCGACTGTGGACGTCTTGTAGCGCCACATGCCCCATGGCCACTGCTGAGCCGAGCCGATCTAGTCCTGATCGTCGTTCGGCCGGTGCTGTCCTCCCTGCTGCCGGCGCGGGCACTCGTGCAGGGCATGCTCGCGGGAACCGGGCCTGGCGGCGACGGCCGCATCGGTCTGCTGGCGGTTGGCGACGGCGACTACGACGACCGGGCTCTCGCCCGCCATCTTCAGGTGCCAGTGATCGCCCGGATTCCCCGCGACGACCGATCCGCCCGTGTGCTCGCGCACGGTGGCACCGTCCGCACCCGCCGCCCGCTGCTTCGCGCCGCCGCCGCAGCCGAGCCCGAGATCACAAAGACCATAGGTCGCCGCCGTGAGCGCTTGCACGGACCGCGGCAACGGGAGGTCATGCGTGTCAACCTTTGAGCCGCCGAGATGGCGCGCCCGCGACCTTACGCCACCCACACCGGCGGAGGTCCAGGCGCGCATCAGCAACGGCTACACGAGCGGGAGAGCCACCGCATTGGTCGCACCACCCGCAAGAAGGCCACTAGCGGCGCCGAGCGAACCCGACTACACCGTCGTCCGCAAGCTTCAGGTGGAGGTCAGCGACGAACTGTCCCGCGTGCTCGCCGAGCGCGAGTACATCTCAGCCGGCGACCGCGAAGCTGAAGGCCGGCGGATCGCCTCGCGTCGGGTCCGCGAGTACGTCGACCAGCGAACCGTGGCGGGCACCCCGCTGGGCGCTGACTACGAGCAGCGGCTACTCGAAGCCGTGCTCGCCGCGCTGCTCGGACTAGGCCGGTTGGAGCGGCTGCTTCGCGAGCCCTACGACACGATCACGATCCTTGGATGCGACGGCGTTCGGGTCGAACGCCCAGACGGGCGCATCGAGGTGGCCGACCCGGTCGCGGACAGCGACGAGGAACTCGTGCTCATGCTTCAGGCGCTCGCGCGGAGGGCCGGGGGCACGGAGCGGGCGCTGACTAAAGACAAGCCGACCCTGAGCATGGAAATGCCCGGCGGACAACGTCTCGCGGCGACGTATCTGGTCACGCCGCGGCCGGTCGCGGTCATCCGCAATCACCAGATCCTCAGCGTCGACCTGGACCAGCTCGTCAACCTCGACTTGGCGGACCCGAACAAGAGCGCCATGATCGATCCACTGTTGCGTGACTTCCTGTGCGCCGCGATGCGGGCTGGCCTGAACATCATGGTCGCCGGTGTCCCCGGCAGCGGAAAGACAACGCTGCTGCGCGCGCTGGCAAGCGAGATTCCCGCCGACGAATGGTTCGTCGTGATGGAGGAAGCCCGCGAGTTGGGCCTGCACAAGACGGGCCGCCACTCGTGGGCGGTCTCGATGGAGACCCGAGAGGGCCACGGCGAGCGCGGTCCGGACGGCCGGCCCGCCGGGGAGATCACCCTTGACCACCTCATCCCGGTGGGGTTGCAGCTCAACGCGCGGCGCATCATCGTCGGCGAGGTCCGCTCCCGCGAGATCGTCGCCATGCTCCAGGCGATGGGCACCACCAACGGCAGCCTGTGCACCATCCACGCCCGCGAACCGGGCCTCGTCTTCGACCGCATCGTCGAACTGGCGCTCAGCCACCGCGACGAGCGTTCCGACCGGCGCGCGTACCTTCAGGTCGCCAACGCGTTGGACCTCGTGGTCTACGTGACAATGATCGATGAGAGCGCAATCGGCGGACGCAAACACCGCTTCGTCTCGCACGTGGTAGAAGTTGGCGGGCTGGTGGAGGACGGGCGGCCACGCACCACGCAGATCTTCGGCCCAGGGCCCGACGGGCGAGCCATCCCGCTGCACCAGCCGGACCGACTCAAGCAGCAGTTCCTGCTCGCCGGCTACGACCCGACCGTCCTCACGGCACAACGCAACCGCGGCGCCTGGCCACGGCCCCTTCCCCGGCTCAGGAGCGGGGCATGAACCCCCTCGTCGCCGCCGGCCTGATCGGCGCCGGCCTCATCGGCAGCCTCGCGCTCGGCATCAATGCCCTCGTCGGATCCGCGCAACAGCGGCCGCCATCGCGGTGGGCGGCGCGGGCCCGTTGGCTGTGGTACGGCTCCGGCACTACCCGCCAGGCGCAGCGCCGTCACCGGGCATGGCTGCTGGCCGCGGTCAGCGCCGGCATCCTGGCGTGGGTCATCAGCGGAGTTCCGGTGGCCGCACCGCTGGTCGCTATCGCCGTGCCCGGCGTGCCGTGGCTGCTGTCCGCCGGGAAGGAGGAACAGCGCGCCATCACCCGTGTCGAAGCGGTCGAAGCGTGGACCCGCCGGCTGCGCGACGTGGAGGATGCCGGCGTCGGGCTGCAGGAGGCGATTGTCGACACGGCGCAGACCGCGCCCACGGCGATCGCCGCCGATGTTCAGTTGCTGGCCGCGCGTATCCAGGCGGGTTGGGACGCCGAAGCCGCGCTGTACGAGTTCGCCGAAGCGCTCAAGGACCCGGTCAGCGACCAGGTCGTCGTCGCGCTCGCCCTGCACCTGACCGACCGCGGCGCCCGGCTCACCGACGCGCTGACCGGAATCGCCGAAGCGGCAGCCGATGAGGTATCCATGCGCCGGGAGACCTCCTCCAAACGCGCACGAGCCCGATTCCAGATTCGGTTCCTCACCATCGGCTCGGTGGTCCTGGTCGGCATCGGCCTGGCCAGCCGCCAGTACACCGCCCCATATTCCGAGGCGCGCGGCCAGGTCGTCCTCGCTGTGCTGGCGTGCGCCTTCGTCGGCTGCCTGTGGTGGGCACGCTCGCTGAGCCTGCCCCCAGTCGATGCGCGGTTCCTGTCCGCCACCGCGAACCCGTCCGGACGGGAGCCGTCATGACGCCCACCTGGATCAGCATCGCCGCCGTGATCGGCGCCGGCTTCGGCCTGGCGCTGTTCCTCGCTGCCCACGAACTGCGCCCGGCCAGCCCGGCGCTCGGCCCGGCCCTGACCCGCCTCCAGCCACCGACCGGCGCGGTGGCCGTCGGCGGGCGCTCCAAGACGATCGGCCGGCTCGCCGTCAGGATGCAGCGGATCATCCCAATGACTGATCTGCGGCTGCTCGGGCGTACCCCGGAGGAGTTCGTGACCAGCCTCATCGTCACCGGGATGATCGGGCTGGCTCTTCCCTCCATCCTGCTCGGGCTGCTCGCGCTGATGGGACGCAGCTTCGGCATCGGGGTACCCGTGATCGCCACGATCGGCTGTGCCGCGATGCTCATCCTGATCGTCTATCGCGATGTCGGGCAGAAGGCGGTGACCGCCCGGCGTGAGTGCCGCCGCGCCGTCTGCACGTTCATCGACCTTGTCGCGCTGCAACGCGCTGCCGGCCGCGGCACCGAGGAATCTCTGACCAGGGCGGCCAGCAAGGGCAGTGGCTGGGTGTTCGCCCGGATCAGGCAAACGCTGCTGCGTGCCGAGCTCGAAGTCTCCGCCCCCTGGGACGGGCTCAAGCAACTCGGTACCGACCTCGGCGTACCGGAGCTTGGCGACCTCGGCGACATCATGCAAACCGCCGGGGTCACCGGTGCCCAGGTCTACCGAACTCTCCGCGCCCGCGCCACGTCGCTGCGTGGCCAGATCCGCACCGACGAGCTGGCCCGCGCCGAGCTGCGCACCTCGCAGCTGGAGATACCCGGCGCTCTGCTGCTGGTTGTGCTCATGCTGCTGGCCATCTACCCCTTCGCGGCGCGGCTGCTCGCCGCGCCCGCCGTTAACTAGCCCTCGAACAGGAGGTACCTCGATGAATATGACCAGACCGGCGGCATGGGCGGCGTACGCCCTGCGGCTGCTTGCCACCCTTCGCCGCGACGATCGCGGCGAGGTTGTCCCGACCGCGATCATCTATGCCGTCGCCGCGGTCGTCGCGCTCGCGTTGCTCACCGCTGCATCCGACTATGTGTACGGATGGATCGGGATCTGGCCGGACGCCGCCGCCCCGGCCGCGCCGGCACCATGATCCTGCCCCCGGGCAGGCCCCTGCGTCGGAGCCCCCGTCCGCGCAGGGGCCTGGCCAGTGACCGAGGCTCGACCAACATCGAGATGGCGATTCTGTTCCCGGTGTTCGTGATCCTCATCCTGCTCGGCGTGCAGGTCGCCAACATCTTCCACGGGCGCACCGTCGCTCTGGCCGCGGCGCAGCAGGGCGCTGCCGCCGAGTCCGCCTACGGCGCGCCGGCCGGTGCGGGCGACGCGCGGGCCAGTGCCTATTTGACCCGGATGGGGGACGTACTCACCGACTGGGAGGTGACGGTGACACCCATCGCCGACGGCGGCGGCGAACCGACGGCCGTGCGGGTCACCGTTACCGGCATCACGCTCGGCTGGCTCGGGATGCGGTTTCAGGTCAGCCAGACCGCTTACAGCCCGATCGAGCGGTTCACCACCGAGAGCGACCCGTGAACAGGCGACTGACGAGACAACGCGGCTCGGTCACTATCGAGCTGGCCATCCTGGCGCCCAGCATGATGCTGCTCGCCTCCTTCGCCATGCTCGTTGGGCGTATCTCCCTGGCCAACGCAGCGGTTGACGCCGCGGCATACTCGGCAGCGCGGGCCGCGTCGCTGGCCCGTGACCCCGCCACCGCCCAGAACCGCGCCGAAACCTCCGTCCAGACCACTGTGGACGCTCAAGATCTGCACTGTCTGAACCTGTTCGTAACCGTCGACACCTCCCAGTTCGAGCGCGACGTCGGCGAGCCCGCCAGCGTGACCGTGACCGTCGAATGCCGCGTCGACCTCGCCGCCGGAGCCATGCCCGGCATGGATACCGACCGTTGGATCAGCGCACGATACAGCTCGCCGCTGGACCTGTTCCGAAGCAGAGCCGGATGAGCCGCCACCTGGCGCCCGCACGCCGAGCCGACCGCGACGCCGGCCGGATCGGGCTGTTCTACGCCATCGTGCTGCCCGGCCTGATCGCCATGATCGGCCTCGCCGGTGACAGCGCCGGATACGTGCGTTCCACCCAGCGCGCGAACAACATCGCCGCCGAAGCCGCCCGAGCTGGTGGCCAGGCCATCCGGCTACCCGAAGCCATCAACGGCGAAACCAAGGTCGTAGACACGGCCAAGGCCCTCGACGCGGTCCGGGACTATCTGACCACCGCTGGCATCACCCAGTGGCAGGCGGACATCGCCGACGACGGCCAGCAGCTCACCGTAACCGTCACGGTGCACTACGACCCGCTCCTGGTCGACGTGCTGCCGGGAGTCACGACAATCCCAGCGACCGCCACCGTGACCGCCTCGCTGCTGGTGGGATGAACATGGCCAACACACCACGTAGACGCAGCTCGCCGCCGAGACGCCGCCGCGGCGGCGTCGGCATCGGCACCCGCCTGGCGGCCCAACTCGGCATCCTGCTGACCCTGGGCGGCATTCCCTACGCGCTCTACACGTTGGCCGGCAACCCTCTGCCCGACCGTCTTCCGTCCTGGACTCACCTCGGCGAGCTGCTCACCACCCGAGACGACGGTAGCCTCTTCCTATCCGCGGTGACGTGGGCAGGCTGGATCGGCTGGGCCTCCTTCGCGCTGCCGCTGTTTGTAGAGATCACCTGCCATGTTCTTCGCTTGCGCCCGCCGCGGATCTTCGGCCTAGCCTGGCAACAGCGTCGGGCAGCTGCGCTCGTTGCCGCGGCCCTGTCCATTGGTGCTACGCCCGCCGTGGCCAGCGCCAGCGCCGTGACCATCAGCGCGTCGCCGGCCAGCGCCGCCGCACCGCCATACACATCCACCGTCACGCCGCAGACGCTGGACGCCGCGTTCGCAGCTCAACCTAGTTCACCCGCAACGATCCACTCACCGGCCACGATCAGGATCGGTCACACGACAACCGCGCAGAGCACACCAACCTATGTCGTTGCCCCTGACGATTGGCTGTACTACGTCGCCGAGCGGTTCCTCGGTGACGGCGACCGCTATGTCGACATCGCAAAGCTCAACCCCGAACTGGAACGAGCCGACGCCCGGTTCCCCGACCACATTGAGGCACGCCAGAACATCAAACTGCCCGCCGACGCCCACGACCGCGGCGTCCGTGAGCACGCCACCGGAACCCTGCGCACGACAACGCAGCCACCGGCCGAACGCGGCCCCGACGCGACGCCGCCGGAGCCGCCAACCACGCAGCCGACGCCGCCGACCGCATCGCCCGCGCCCAGCCCCACCACATCGCCAACGCCACGCGCATCCGCGTCTTCGGCGCCACCACAAACGCCGAAACCAACAGCGTCGGACCCGATGCAAGGTGAGCAAGACCAGTCCGACGCCTCCGACGACAGGTCCCTGGACGCGGCCCTGCCCATTACTGCCGCACTGGCCACCGCCGGCCTGCTCGCCGCGCTTCTGCTGTTCCGACTCACCCAACGTCGGCGACGCCAGCGCCGTTACCGCCGCCCGGGCCGCCGGATCCCGCAGCCGCCGAATGCGACCATCGAGCGGCGGGTGAGAGCCGCAGCTCAACCAGTTGACGTCAACCGGCTCGACCACGCCCTGCGGGCGCTAGCCGCCGGGCTGCGCGACCGCGACCAGTCCGACCTGCCAGATCTCGCCGCAGCCTGGCTGGCCGGCGGTGAGGTCCACCTCATGCTCGCCCAGGCCAACGCTGCCGCACCGCCGCCTTTCCATGCCGACGACGCGGCCATGACCTGGACACTGCCAGCCACGGCAACGCTGCCCAATGTGGACGAGACATTGGCGCCGCTACCAGTCCTGGTCACCGTCGCCTCCCGCCCCGGCGGCGACCACCTCCTGATTGACCTGGAAAGAACCGGTCTGCTGGGCATCAGCGGCGACCCCGACCGGGCCGCCGATCTCATGCGGTACCTCGCGGCCGAACTGGCGACCAACCAGTGGAGCGACGACGCCGAGGTCGTGCTCGCCGGATTCGACCCTCTCGACGCTGACAGCCTCATCGCCATCGGCGGCGACCGCATCACCGCCGTCGCCTCGGCCAGCGCAGCCATCGACCGCACCCGCCGCAGGGCCGCCGCCAACGCCGCCGCCATGAACGACACCGGCATCACGTCCACATTCGCCGGACGCGTTGGCGACATCGTCGCGGACGCGTGGATGCCACATGTGCTGCTCATCGCCAACGCCGACGGCGCTGAGGATCAGCTCAGCGCGCTCGAAGCGGAACTGCGCCTGGCCGGCCGGTGCGCCGTAGCCGCCGCGGTCATCACGGCTACCCCGACGACGTGGCGAATCGACGTCGCCGCCGACGGCGGCTTGGCGATCGACTGGCTCAGCATCACCAACACCACCGCCACCCGGCTGCCACGCGAACAACTCACCCGCCTCGCCCCCGTGATGCGCGCCGCCCGCGCCGCCGCCCCGACCGACGACCAACCCGCCGACGAACCGGTACCGGCCGCCACCGAGCCAGACCCGTGGGCCGAAGGCACCGACGCTCACGGACACCTCCTCCTCGACAGCGATGCCCGGCACGCCCAGGGCGACGACGACGCCAACAACGACAAGAGCGCGACCGGACTCCCCGCCGCGAGCCCGGTCATCCCCGACCGCGAGCAAGAAAGGCGCCCGGCCGTGCCAGAACCCGACCACCACGCCCCGGTGCCCGCCGACCCTCTCACCTCCACGCAACCAGTCGACGCCGCCGCACTCCCGCCGATCAAAACCGGCACCGGTCGAACCACAGCACCGTCACCCGCCCGTCGGCGGGAACCCAACGATCCGGAACTCGACGCGGACCTTGACGCCTGGTACCGCCCAGACCCATACCGACCGCGCATCGCCATCCTCGGCCCAGTGCTCGTGGAGGCTCCCGGAGAAGCCCCTGAAGAACGGCTGCGCTTCTACTCCGAACTCGTCGTGTATCTGGCGCAGCGAGGCCGCTCCGGCGCAACCGGCGAACAGATCGACGATGCGCTATGGCCAGAGCGCGGGGTCAGCGCACGCAGCCGGCGCGTCGCCATCAGCAAGGTGCGCCGCTGGCTCGGCGAGAACACGGACGGGACGCACTGGCTCCCGCTCAACGCCGGCGCGGACCGGCTCTACCGCCTCACTCCGGGCGTCTTGCTGGACTGGCAGCTGTTCCGCCGCCTCCGCGCCCGCGGCGAAGCCAAAGGAGCGGCCGGCGCCGCTGACCTTCGCCGCGCCCTCGAACTGGTCCGCGGCGAGCCTCTCGCCGGTGCCGAGCTGCCGTACTCCTCCGGCTACCGCAACCCATACACCTGGCTACCCGGCAGCGACGTCCAGCCGCACAACCTTGCCTCCGCAATCGTCGACACCGCACACCAGCTAGTCGATCTGTATCTCGCCGCTGGCGACATCACCGGCGCCCGGTGGGCCGTCGAACGCGCCTGGCTTGCAGACCCGTCCCGCCTCGACGATCATCCCTGGGTCGACGCCATGCGTGTCGCGAGAGCCGACGGTCGATCAGCTGAACTCCGCGCGCTCCTCGACGACCTCGTGCGCACCCGCGAGGTAGAAGTCCCCGAAGACCTTTCACCGGACACGTACGCGGCCATCCATGGGCTAGTTGGCGACCTCCTGCGAGTCGGCTGAGGACCCCGGTCTGCGCGGAACAGCCGCAGGCCGGCTCGACTTCCTTCCCGGCACCCAGCGAATGCGCTTCACACCCTCGCGCTGGGGAGTTACCCTCGGCAACAGACCCGCGGTCGCGGGCAACCCGGCAGTCTGCCAGACAGCCGGGTTTCTGCGTTTGAGGCAAAGGACGGCGACATGAACACCACGGCGCCAGTCAGTCACGCGACTCTGAGGAACAGCGGCAGCAGCGGCGACCGTGCGACCGACACGGCCGCTATGAGGCGTATCGGTACGGTGGCGGACCTTACTGAGATCTTGGCGAGCATGCATCCGCAGACGCCCGTGATCCTCGATCCCGTGCTACGGGGAGCCGTAGGGCTGTCACCCGACCACCACCCACATGCCGTCGTTGCTGATATGGGGGCCACAGCGTACGTCTGCTCAGAGCTAGAAAGGGGCCGGCCGGTCCGTGCCCTTGAGCTGGGAGCACGGCTGATACCTGAAGCGGCGGCCCAGATCCCATCGGAGACGTACGCCTGCGATCCCCTGCATCGGATGGCAGAGGCGTTCGACGCCGGCGACCTCGGTGACGGTCTACGTGCGGTCGCGGATGCTTTGTCCGACGCAGCCGGGCAGCTGACGGGCGAGGCAACTCTCTGGCTCGCGCCGCGGAGTCCATTGGTAGAGCAGCTCACCAGTGTGGCGGCTGTGCTCCGGAGCCTCGCGACCGAGCTGAGGTCGAGCCTCGCGTCTGCTGCGGATGCCGAGATACGGCAGGCATAGGCAAAGTAGTCGAGGCCCCGGCCATCGCCAACGCCGGTCCCACCAGACTGACCAAGCCGGCCACCTCCAACTCGCACACCAGCCGCCGGACTCGTGGTACGTGGCAGGCTGCGCAGGTGACCTTCCTCCTGCCGACGGCCACCTCCGCCGACGAGCGTGTCCGCGCCGCCCGCATCGCCGTGCTGCCGGTGGGCAGCTTCGAGCAGCACGGCGAACACCTACCGCTGATCACCGACACCGTGGTCGCCTGCCTGGTCGCTGGCCGCCTCGCTGCGGACTATCCGCTGCTTCTTCTGCCCCCGGTTACCATCTCGTGCTCCCACGAGCACGCCGGCTTCGCCGGGACGGTGAGCCTCAGTGCGCGCACGTTGATGGCGGTGGTGGAGGACATTGACGAGTCACTACGCTCGTCCGGCGTCGAGCGACTTGTGATCGTCAACGGCCACGGCGGCAACTATGCGCTGCGGAACCTCGTTCAGCAGTCGACGACGATCCGAGCGCGGATGGCGCTGTTCCCTGCCAGCGAGGACTGGAATACGGCGCGGGCCGCCGCGGGCTGCAGGACCGGGTCTCACGACGACATGCACGGCGGCGAGCTTGAGGTCTCCCTGTTGCTGCACGGGGCGCCGGAACTGCTGCGCGAGGGATACCACACGGCTGACTACGAAGCGAATGCGCGGCCGGATCTGCTGACCGTCGGGATGCGTGCCTACACGGACTCGGGGATCATCGGGCGGCCGTCCTTAGGCAGCGCGGACAAGGGCGCGGCGGTGTTGGAGAGCCTGTCTCGGTCGTTCGCCCGTGTGCACAAGCTGCTTGAGTCCTGATCGGCAGTGTGGCGGGCCGCTTGGTCAGGCGCTGCCGTCGGGTCGGCGATGCGGATTTCGAGGTCGTCGACGCGCCGGTCCTGGAAACGTAGCGTGGAGCGGCATGCGGTTAGCCATTCCTCCAGTGCGGTTGTCGGCGGTCAGATGCCGGACCCGCTGCTTCAGCGTGGTGTTCTCGGTGACGATCCGCGCGATCACCTCGTCGTGCCACTCGGCTTGCAAGTCGCGGATCTGGCCGAGGAGTTCACCGATGCGGGTGCGTTGACGAGCGACTGCACGTTTACGACTGTCCGACCTGCGGCAACAGTTGGGCGCTCTACAGATGAGTGGTGGAGCCGAAGCGCAGAATGGGCACGTCGTAGAGGCCGGGATCGCGCTCGCGCCTCATGACGGGCTCTGCGACCTCCACGAGAACCATCTCCGTCAGGAACTGGACCTTCGCTGAGAGCAGGTGACTGGTATGCCCGGTGGCGCTGTGCTCCTTGAGGCCGACGGAGACGTGGATGTGGGGCAAGATCTGATCTTGGGTCTGGTCGTATGCGATCGTGCCGCCCCCGAGGGCCTCGACGTTGGTCAGATGCACGGCTGACCAGACGGGTGCTTGCGGGTCGTCCAGCTTTGCACAGGTGCCGACGATCTCCACCTCGCTGAACCCGGCGATGAAGACGGGGATGAAGCCTTGCCGAACCTGGTTCGTGCGGCAGAACTCACTGAGCGCCGCGAAGTAGTCATCGCCGTGGTCGAACGCCACGACGAAGGTCCGACCCAGTGTCAGCTCCCGGCTACGCACCCTGGACTCCTTGTCGTTTGCCGGTGGCGGCCCACGGCCAGGTCGCCGGGTCGGCGTGGCCACCGGCAGCGGCGAACGCTGCACTGATCACCTTGCGGTCGGCGCCAGTCGCAAGCAGCGCGTGAAGCAGGATGCGGGCCTTGAGCGGATCGAGGAACCCCGCCGCGATCAGTCCTCGGGTCAACAGGTCGCGCTCCGAGCCGGGAAAGCCGTAGGTGCCGGCCAGCACCGATCCGGCACCGGTGCGCGATGCCAGTACGACCGGGATCCGATCCGCCAGTCCCTCCAGCGTGGGGACGATCTGTTGAGGGACGTGACCGACGCCGAAGCCGGCCACGACGGCGCCGTCGATCCGGTCGGCGAGGCCGTCGAGCAGAACGCCGTCGTCGCCGAGGCTGACCGTTAGCAGGGCGACACGGGGGCGGCGGCCGTCGACCGGGTCCGGCACGATGGGCCGGTGCGTCAGCGCGTTGACCAACCGAACTTGTCCCTCTACCACGTAACCGAGCGGGCCGCCGTTCGGCGATTGGAATGTGGAGCCGGCCGTGGAGTGGGCCTTGCGGACCCGCCGTGCCGCATGAACCTCGTCGGCGAACACCACCATGCAGCCAGCTCGCCGGGCGGCCGAACTGGCGGCGGTCTGCACAGCTGCGAGGAGGTTCGCTGGGCCGTCGGCGCCGGCGAGGGTCGGGTTGCGCATCGCCCCGGTGACGACGACTGGCTCAGGGCCGGCGTGGTACAGGTCGAGCAGGTAGGCGGTCTCCTCGATGGTGTCTGTGCCCTGCACGACCACGACGCCGTCGACGTCCACGGCGAGCCGGTTGCGGATCGCTGCAGCGAGCGCGGTTAGGTCATCGAACCCGAGTGAGGCGCCGGGCAGCCGCCGAAAGTCCATCGTCTCCACGGCGACGTCGAGGTCAGCCAGCCCGGGGACGGTGGCTAGCAGCTGGTCAGCCGACAGCGTGGGCGCGACGCCTCCGGAGTCCGCAGCAGTCATCGTGATCGTTCCGCCGAGGCTGAGCACGAGCACCCGGGGCGAACGGGCGTTGTCGTCAGGCACTGGCTGTTTCCTCACTCCGACGGCGACGAGATGCGGTGTGTCAGGGAGCCTATCCGTCGACCATGGCGGCCTCGCCGACGTACTGGCAAGCGCGGTCGAGCCCGGCCACGGACAGTAGCCGGCTTCGCGGTTCAGCGACGCCAGCGCAACCGTGCTGGCCCAGCTCGGCGCACCGCTGGACCAGCCACAGCCAGTCCAACCCCAGATAGTCCGCCAATGCGCGCAAACGCCGCAGTGAGGAGTCGCCCGCCACGATGGAGTGGGCTCGCGCGTGCCCGGTGAGGTCGCCATACTGGCGCAGTGCGGGCCGGTCGGCGGTGACGTCGACGTGCCAGATCCCGTCCGCGCCGATCCAGTTGGCCACGATCGCTTGCCGGCCGCGTTCCAGCGCGAAGCCCTCGACGGCCGCGTACTCCGGCTCCGTGCATACCTCGACACTGATCTCGAACGATTCCATGAGCGCCGCGGCGAGCAGGAGCAGAACACGTTCGGCTCGCGGCGACTCCGTCACGGTCTGTGGCGGAATGCAGAATGCCCGGCTAACCTGTTGTCCG
Organism: Actinomycetes bacterium KLBMP 9797; assembly: GCA_037414955.1. Lineage (GTDB taxonomy): Bacteria > Actinomycetota > Actinomycetes > Mycobacteriales > Micromonosporaceae > Phytohabitans. The sequence continues at coordinate 14,061 of JBBEWH010000019.1, read as the reverse complement.
CTGAACCGGTCAGCTACGGCTTGCAGATAGTCGTACTTGTGCCGGAATAGTAGCCAGGTGCTGGCCTCCTCGCCCCGCTGCTCACGGGTCCAGAAGTCGGGGACCTGGTCAACGACGGCGAGGCGGCGAAGGATGTGGCGGGCACAGAACTCGCTGCCGAGCCACATCTGCGACACCCTCGTCAGGTCCGCCGCGATGTCGCGGCCGGCGGAAGAATGCGGCAAGGTCTCGTACTCGGAAAGCTGCTGCTGGAGTTCGGCGAGCAGGCCGTCGTCGTTGAGTAGCGCCTCATCCAGGTTCGATACGGCCCACAAGATCCCAAAGATCAGGTCGTCCAACACGTACGCGTGAGGGATCGCCAACCGGGCGTCGTCGGCAGCCCTGGACAGCCTGCGTCGTGCCTGCCGGGCGTCCAGGCCGAATGCCCGCGGGACAGGGCCTGCCGGGAGCCCGACCACAAGCCCGCGCCTGGGCCGCCGGAGGAAGTAGTCGTTGGCGTAGCCCGCCGGGACAGCGGCTAGTATCCGGCCGTCATCGACAGCCGGATATACCCGCGCCTCCAGAGCCAGGCCGTCAAAGAACTGACCGGCCGCAGCAACCAGCGTCTGCTCCTCGGAATACCCCGAGCGACCGCCGGACGCAACCGCTGTACCGCCAGTCCACAAGGAGCCCTCAGCCACCGCAGGATGGCGGGACGACGCGCTCAAGCCCGACACAACCGATACCGCCACTCCGCGCTCAGCCCGCCCAACGGCCCGAGCCAGCGTCCCGACGTCCTCATGACCGCGAACGAGTTCAGACGGTGCGTCCAGCGAGGGGATCTGCGGCGACTCCTTCGCAATAACAGTTTCCTTGCGGCGGCGTCGGATGTTGAAGAAGCCGAGTTCGGCGTCGGTTGCGACGCCGAGTACCGCCCGATACGCCTCGCGCCGCAGGGCCCGAGGCCAGGTGTTGACGCCCTGTTCAAGTTTGCCTAACTGGTTGGCGGTGACGGGTCCGTCGGGATCACCTCGATCTTGCAGGTAACGGTTGACCTCGTCTGCGAGTTCCTGCCGGGACATCAGCTCGCCGGAGCCAGTGGGTGAGAGCATGCGTTCGCGGGCAGCCCGAAGCCTGTGATTGGGTGGGCCCTGCCGGCGCCGCGGCATCTCCAACCCCCTTGCCCGTGTCCGTTGGCGCACTGGTCATGAACGTCGGCGATCGCTTCACTGCATCGACAGCAAGCATCAGGATCCTAGTGTGGCCGGGCCCACTTGCGTGGTCAACGAGCCGCCATCTCGACCTTTGCGGCACCGGGTCTTGATCACCGGCTGCAGCCGCGGCCTGGGCAGTAGCAGCGCCACGGCGCGTTCGACTTGGGGCGACCGCGACCGTCCCCACGCGCCGCCATCGTCCAACACCGACGAGCACAGTGCCCCGATGTGCCATGAGCGGGATGGGCTGTGGAAGCATGCTGGGAATGGACCTCGGCCTCCACGGTAGCCAGGTGTTGATTACGGGCGGTAGTCGCGGATTGGGCAAGGTGACCGCGGAAACGCTGGCGGCGCAGGGCTGCCCGCTGGCCCTCTGCGCTCGGACAGAAGAGCCGCTAACAGATCTTGCGGAGTCCCTGCGGGCGTCCTATGGGGTCGAGGTCTTCGCGCGGCCGGTTGACGTCAGGGATCATGCAAGTCTGGCGGAGTTCGTTGCCGACGCTGCGGACTCCCTTGGTGGGTTGCGTGGGGTGGTGGCGAACGCGGGTGGCAACCGTGGACGTGGGTTGCTGGAGTCGCAGCCGGATGATTGGGCGGCGACCCTCGACCTGAACGTTGGCCATGCAGCCACCGTCACCCGCGCTGCGGTGCCCCATCTCGCTGGAGCCGGTGGGGGTTCGGTGGTGCTCGTCTCGTCGATCTCGGGGTGGAAGCCGTCGCCGCCGGCACAGTACGCCGCAGCGAAGGCCGCGCTGGTCCACATGTCAGCGTGCCTGGCGCGGGAATTGGCCGAACAGGGCGTGCGGGTCAACACGGTGAGCCCGGGCTCGATGCTGATCCCTGATGGTGGCTGGGACCGAATGCGGCGAAGCGATCCGGATCGGTTCGCCCAATTCGTGGCCGAGTTTCCCGCAGGGCGCTTGGCGGATGCGGCGGAAGTGGCCGAGGTGATTGCTTTCCTGCTCAGCAGTTCCGCGCGTGGCATCAATGGTGCGCACATTCCAGTCGACGGCGCGCAGAACGCGCCCAGCGCGCGCGGCTATTGATCAGAATTCCTTCGCTTTAGGCGGTTCCTGTCGGCAGAACCGCGCGTGCCGCGGTGTTGAATCTCCGGACCGCCGGCTGGTCCCGGTACGGTTCGAGCCGCTGTTGGAAGGCGCGGATGGCCTCGACGCTTCGCCCGCTGGATACATGCTGCAGTTCGTCGATCGCCTGGTGAGCGGCGTCGAGCGCGCCGTCGAGGTCTCGCTCATTCCCTTCGAGCCGTGCGGTCGCCAAGACCGTGAGGCTTAGGGTTCGTCGTCGGCCCCGGCCGGTCGTTCGCTGGGCTGCCAGGTGTGCGTGGCGTTCGGCATTGCGGTAATCAGCAAGGGCGCTGAAGCAGTGGGCCATCTCCGCAGTTAGGTACGCCTCGTCGAGGTAGCGGACCCATCGGGCGTTGTCGTCCCGTCCAGTGTTGGCGTCGATCGCCTTCTCCGCGGCGTGCAGAGCTTCGGCTGCCCTGGCGCGTTCCTGGAGGGCAGCGTGAGCGCGGGCCCGCATGGCGTGTAGCCGCATCGTGCCCAGCGGGCTACCGGCGTGAGCAGCGGTCGCGAGCCCGACCTCGGCGAGATTGAGCGCCTCTGCCGGCTTGCCGGCCGCCACCGCCAGGTGCGAGAGCCCGGCGAAGATCTGACCGGCGAGAACCTTCTCGCCGCTTTCGGCGCACAACCGCAGGGCCTGAGTCATGTACATCTGCCCCAGGCCGAACCCTCCGCAGTCATAACTCATCCAACCGGTGTTGGACGTGAGCTGCGCCGCGGCGGTCAGCAGCGCGGTCCGCTCCACGCCTTCGGGGGTCTGGGCGATTTTCGGTAGAACGGAATCGGACAGGTAGCTGACGCCGGCCAGGCGGGCGTGACCGCCGCCGAAGCGGTTGTCCATCTCCTCAAGCATTTCGATCATCGCGTAGGTGGCCGCGACCACAGGTGATCCCTCATCTGTGTGTACTTGCTCTACCTTGCGGTTGACCAGGCTGAGGAGCCAGTCTCGTTCCACGCCGACGAGCGCCGCGCCCACCAGCGGGGCGGCACGCAGAAATGATCGACGCGAGAGGTCCGAGGCGCACATCCTTACCAAGATTGCCACGGTGTCGTGCAGGTCGCGATACCAGAGGGCAGCGTCACCCAGGCCACCGTCGAGATCGTCGGCCTTTTGGCTGCCGGCCAGGTCGTCGTCTCTGGACCGGGTCCGTCGGCGACGGTTGAGGAGACCTATCTCGGCGTCGTTTTCCACGCCCAGGACAGCTCGGTACGCTTGTCGGCGCAGCGGCCGCGGCCACGTGACGACCCCTTGCTCAATCTTGCCGATGTGGTTGGCTGTGACCGGCCCGTCCGGGTCGCACTTGTCGGCGAGGTACTGGTTGCAGGCGTCCGCGAACTCCTCCCGAGACATCGGCGCCTCGGGGTCAACGTGTGAACGCAGCCGCTCGCGGGCACTGTGGAATTTGTCGTTGGGCGGGCCCTTCCGGCGTCGCGGCATCACGGATCCCCTTTCATCCGCGTCGGACGGCGTGCTCCTTGCTGGATCCGACGTGACCCGACGTCACCAGGATTTCAAGGTCATGAGGTGTGTACAAGGCGTGGCCACCGTGGACATTCGAATGGATACGGCGCAGCCTCGGTGAGGATGGCGTGCGCCGTATCGCGTCGAACTGATGGTGTGGCTACAGGTCGAACTCGCCGGTCTTGGCGCCTGCGATGAAGCCGTCCCATGCGGCCCGATCGAACTCTAGGATCGCGCCGTCCGGGTTCTTGGAGTCGCGGACGCCGATGCTGGCCTGGGTGGTGTCGACTTCGACGCAGTTGTCGTCACCGCCGGAGCGGGTGGACTTGCGCCAATTGGTGTACGCGCTGGCGGCCATAGTCATCTCCTGGTGTAGTCGGGCAGTTCCTGCGCCGCGGCGGCGAGGAAATCAAGGCTGTCGGCTGAGTTGAGCGCCGCGGCGCGGAGCCGCGCGTACAGGGTGGTGTAGTGGCCGACCTCGTCCGGGTCTGTCAGGACGAGATCGCTGGTGATGGTGTCGACTGCGACCACGATGGGGTCGCAGGGGTCGCGGTACCGGTAGGTGAAGAACGCCGAGCGGGGCACGGCGTTGCCCTCGATCCGCGCCGCCAGCGGGAGGATCTGGATGGTGACCTTCGGCCGGTGATGGCCGACGTCAATCAGGTGATCCAGTTGGGCGCGGACGATCTCCTCCGGCGCGGCATGCCGGCGGATCGCGAGTTCGTCGATGACGACGTCGTAGGTGGGACCGCCGGGACGGTCCAAGACGCGTTGGCGGGCCGCGCGAGCGTCGATAGACCGTTCGATCACGAACCTGGTGGGGGCCTTGGCGCGATCAGCTATCGCCCGCGCCTCGGTGAACGGTGGGATCTGCAGGAGGCCGGGCAGCAAGGTCATCTGATACTCGGCAATGGAGGCTGCGCCAGCCTCTAGGTCGGCGTAGAGGGCCTGCCTTGGCCCCATCTCGTCCCGGTACTTCTCCCACCACCCGTTCTCCTGCGCTTCCCGGGCGATCGTCATGATCTCTTCCCAACGGCCCGCGTCCACCTTGAAGTGGGCGAGAATCCGCATGATCTCGTCCTGGTCCGGGCGGACACGGCCGTTCTCCAGCCGGCTGATCTTTTGGCGTTGGATGCCGACATCCTTGGAGAGCTTCCCGGCGGAGTAGCCGTTCTCCTCGCGGAGGCGCACCAGTTCCATGGCGAGTCGGCGGCGGCGGACAAAGGGAGAGATCACCGGCACCTCCGGCATTCGCGCAAAGTCGAACTCGCGGCCGGCCTTGGTGGGCCTCCGCGTTGAGAGCGTAACCCCAATTTCCGCAGCCTGGTCCGGCACTGACCTGCCCCTCTGGACAGAAGTGCAGGTCAGCGACTTTGCACCCGCGAATTCACCCTCAATGCACCCGTCTTTGCGGCCTTCCCAGGGATGTCCACATTCCGTGATCGTGGACATACCAGAAGCGACTCATCAATTTTGCCGTCCGGAGTGGCCTCAGGACTGCGCAGCGGTTATCGGGCAGGCGGCCTGAACGGAAAGGGGGCGACGTGGCGACCGTCGACACTGCATTGCCCGTTCGGCTCGCCAGCACGCTACTGCAGCCCGATGGCGACGTACAGACCTCACCGCCACGCGCTCGATGGCGTAAACGCGAGAGGGTGTGAGCTGACGATGAGCGTCGCCGTGTCCGAGCTGCCAAACGCTCGCCTACTCCTTATCGCGGTCCACGTCTACCAGCGCCACGTTCCGACGCCGCGCGGGTGTACCTGCGGCCGACGCCGGTGTCGGTCGCGGCTACACGCCCTGAAGGTCCTCGGTGCGGCGGGCGTAGACAGTCGCCTTCTTGAGCGCGAGGGCGGGCCGCGGCGAACAGCGGCAGCGGCCGGGCGCATGCGGCGTCGCCGTGCACGGTCGGCGTGCGCCCTATGGCAGACGGCTCGATCGACTGCTGACAGCCGCGCATCCTCAACGCGCGGGTGGAGGCGAGCGCCGGCCGTGGTGACGGCGCCGGTTGCCTGGGCGCACGCGGCGTATCCGTTGCGCGGCCTGCTGATCTGCGCCGGATGCAGCTTGGCCCTTAGCCCGTTGGTGTCGCCCAGCGGGGCGCGTTGCTACCGGTCACCCTGCGGGTGCCGGCTACGGCCAGTTGACGCGGACACGGTGGAGCGGCTGACCTACGACGCGATTGCCCGGCGTGCGCTTGCCCCGACCGATCGGATCCCGCAAGACACATGGGCAGCCTTGTGCGACCGGGCATTGGTGGCCGTTCATGTCGGTGCGACCCCGGACGAGCTGATGTTCGCCTGGCGCACCTGAAAGGGCACTGGCCGCCGCGGTAGCCGCAGGGCGCGGCGGCGGGCAGCCCCAGCACCGTCCAACCGCCATTCCTGAACGCGAGCAAGGGAGCGATCTGTGCGGCCGGCGCAACGAGACTTTCGTCTGCCTCGCAGAGCGCCACGTGCCGCATCGGTCGGTGCATCCGCGAAACCCGTCGACCGGCACGGAAACCGTAGACATTCGGGCCCGATCCGTTATCCCTCAAACCTGCAACGGAGCATCCGTCCTATGTGCCTCGTAGCGCTGCGAACGGCCCACAGCATGTCCCCTTCCGCCGAACGCATCGATGCCACGGGACAGGGGCCCGGGTGGAGAACCGCTCCTCCTCGTCGATCTGCGACGGTTGGTGAGACCGTCCGGCCGAGGTGCGCGATCACGCGGAAGTCTGAGGTGGCGCGGTGAGTGTGCGCGCCGGTCTGGCACGCCGGTCGGTGGGGGCGTGGGGGTTGTGGTTCTTTGCGGTGTCGGCGTCGGCGCCGCTGACTGGCCTTGTCGGCGGCGTGGTGACTACGTATGGCGCCACCACGGTAGTGGGCGTTGGGTTGGCCTTCCTTGTGCTGACGGTGGCGCTGGCGTTGTTGACCGTGGGGTATGTCGGGATGGCCCGCTACGTGGGACACGCTGCGCCGTTCTACGCGCTGTTGGCGCGGGGGTTGGGGCGGCCGTGGGGGGTGGCGGGGGCGGCGGTCGCGCTGGTGGGCTACAACCTTGTCGAGATCGCCTTGTTCGGGCTGATCGGCGACTTCCTCGCCGGCGTGTTCGGTGGGGTGTGGTGGGCGTGGGCCGCCGTGGTGTGGGTTGCGATCTTCGTGTTCGGGCTGTTGCGGGTGGACATCGGTGCCGGGGTGGTGGCGGTGCTGCTTGTCCTGGAGATCGGCGTCATCGTCTTGTTCGTCGTGGCCGGGTTCACGAGCCCAGCTGGCGGGGCGGTCTCGTTTGAGCCGTTGCAGCCGAGCCTTCTGCTGGTCAACGGCGTCGGCGGGGTGTTCGCGCTGTCTGCGGCAGCGTTCATGGGGTACGAGTCTGGGACTGCGTACGGCGAGGAGGCCCGGACCGATCGGTCGGTTGGTCGGGCCACGTTCGCCGCTTTGCTGTTTATGGGCCCGTCTTTGGCTGTGGGGAGTTGGGCGTTGGCGTTGGCGGCTGGCCCGGATCAGGTGGTGGCCAAGGCGCAGCAGGACCCCGCTTTGCCGTTGACGGTGATCAGCACCAGCTACGGCGTGCTCGGGCCGCTGATCGCGGGGCTGGGAAGCGTGCTGCTGATCACGAGCATCTTCGGTTCGATGCTGTCGTTCCACGGCACGGTTTCCAGGTACTTGTTCGCGTTGGGCCGGGAGCGGGTGCTTGCTTCGTGGCTGGCCCGGACCGGCACCGGTGCCGCGTCCCGGCGGGACGCGCCGGTCAGCGGTTCGGTCGTGCAGTCGGTGATCGCCGCTGTCGTGGTCGCGACGTTCGCGGTTGTCGGTGCGGACCCGGTGACGGTCATGTTCACCTGGCTGGCGGCGGTGGCGGCGGTGGCGTTGCTGACGTTGCTGGTGGCGACATCGGGGGCCGCGTTGCGCTGGTTCTACAACGGGGGCGGCACGAGCGAAGGACCGTGGACGCGCATCGTGGCACCGGTCCTGGGCTTGGTGGTCGGTGTGCTTGTGGTGGGCTCCACTGTGTACAACCTGGGTGCGCTGCTCGGCGTAGATCCAGGTTCTGCGATGCCGCTCATCGTGCCTGCCGTGGTGGGTCTCGCCGCCGCCTGCGGCCTGATCTGGGCGGGTGTGCTTTACAGCGGCCGGCCGGACGTTTACCGCGGTATCGGTCAGGGCCGCCCGCACCCGCTTGCCTTGCCGGATCAGCGGCTGTCTGACGTGCGGCTGTGACCAAGATGAGGGAAGGCGTCGTCACCGTCATGGCTCCCGGAGCCCCGGACCGTCCTGACCGCCCGTACCCGGGTGCGCGCCACGCGGCGCAACCGCGGCCGGAGGGTGCGGACTATCCCACCCAGCAGGTGCCGATTCAGCCGACGGGCGGTCAGACCGGTCAAGCGCGGCCCCCAGCCTCCGCCGACCCGGAGGCGGCCGGCCATTGGTTCCCACCCGGCGCGGAGGGAAGCGCCGGCCAGGACTGGGCAGCGGGCCGGTATCCGCCGGTGCGGGCCGCCGACGCGTACGTGCCGCCGCCAGAACCTACGGCGTGGGAGCTGGCGATGCCGGACCTGCGCAACAAGGTGGCCAACCGGTTGCACGAGATGAGCTGGAAGCATGCCCAAGCGGCGTGGGAGCGGCGTCGCAAGGATCCCATCGGGGCGCACGCGTTGGCGCTGTTCTACGCCGAACCTCCTCATGGCGACCCGCCTCGGTGTGAGCTTCGCACCTGCATCCGTCTGTTCTTGGGAGCGGACGAGCAGCATCTGCCGCGGCTGTTGTTTGAGATGGCTGGTGTCGCCTCCCGTCACCTGCGCGCCGGTGGCGATCCGCGTACCGAGTTGGTGAACTCGTGCGAGCCGATGTCGAGCAGCGCGGCGTACGTCGGGATCGGAGTGTCGAGTCTGGACACGCCGAATGGCACGTGGCCGCAGGTGCAGCGCACCGCGTACAGCGACATGGACGTGCCCGGTCGGTGCTGGGCGGTGCTCTACGACGGCACCCGCATCGTCGTGGACCGGTTCGCCAAGCAGAACTACGGCCAGGTGGACATCCAATCCACCCAGGTACTCCACGACGTGTCCGGTCAGCTACGACGCCGATGGCGGCCACTGAACGAACCGAACGCCGACGAGGACACGATCTACACCTGGCGTTTCCTGCGGGAACTGCACGAGGTCATCACCTCGGGAGGCGGGCGTGCGCGGTAGACCCCAACCCCAACCCAGCGGGGTCGACGACGGGGGGATCCAGCAGGAACTCGATGCGCTGATGGCCCGGCTGACCGAGGCGTCGGCGACGAACGTCGGCTTCCCTGCGGCCACCGATTTCGACTTCACCCCGCTGGCCGGGTTCTTCGCCCGTTTCCTGCTCAACAACCTCGGCGACCCCGCTGTTGATGGGGACTACCCGAACCACACCAAGGCGGCCGAGCGTGAAGCCGTCAACACGGTCGCGGACCTGCTGCGAGCGCCGACGGACGACCGCTGGGGCTATGTGACGACCGGGGCTACCGAGGGAACCGAGTACGCCTTGTGGCAGGCCCGCACACGGTACCCGTCCGGCGTCGTCTACCACTCGGCGGCGGCGCACCACAGCGTCACCGGGGTGCTCGACCGGCTCGCCATGCGATCGATCCGGGTACGGGCCGACCAGCGGGGCGAGATCGACTACGACGACCTGGCCGAGCAGATCGGGCAGCGCCGCGACCGACCCGTGATCATCGTGGCGAGCGTCGGCACCGCGATGAGCGAGGCAGTGGACGACGTTTGCCGCATCACCTCGATCCTCGATGATCTGGCCGTCGACAAGCGCTGGATCCACGCCGACGCGGCGCTGTCCGGGATCCCCCTGGCCGTGCTTGATCCGCAGCAGCGACCGGGTTTCGACTTCGAGGACGGCGCCACGAGCATCATCGTGAGCGGCCACAAGTTTCCCGGGTCGCCGATCCCGTACGGCGTGGTGGTACTGCGCGATAGCCATCGCGCTTTCCCGACGCGTCCGAGCACCTACACCGGCAGCCCGGACAGCACGTTGACCAACTCCCGCTCGGGCTTGGCCGCGTTGTGCCTGTGGTACACGCTGCGCTGCTTCGGCGTGGCCGGTCTGCGTGCTCGCGCCGAGGCCAGCCGTGCCTTGGCCGCCTACGCCCACGGACAGCTCATCCAGATCGGCTGGCCCGCCCACCGCCACCCACACGCCTTCACCGTCGTTCTCCGGTCGCCGTCCGCGGTGGTCGCCCGCAAGTGGGCGCTGGCGACCCACGACGGACTTAGCCACATCGTGTGCATGCCTGGCATCACCCGCGACCAGATCGACGCTCTTATCGCGGATCTGCGTGCCGGGCCCGCCCCGGACGGGCAAGCCCTTCCAGCCGCTGGGCTGGACCGCCGCCGCGGCGGCGGTCTCGGTGCTCTGGTGCCCGCCCAGCGACCGGCTGAGGCAGGTGCGCGATGACCGATCCGCCCGCAGCGGCCTGCATCTGCATGACTTGCTCGACGTGAACCACCCAGACCTCATCGCCACCGACGTACTGCCCGAGCTCCACGACGGCCCTGGGCCGCACGCCTGAACCCGCCGCCACCCACGCCGGCTGAACCCAGCGATCACCCGCTCGAATCGAAAGGATTGACGTTGATTTCCCCACCGATCGGGGCAGCAGGAGCGACAGGCCCGCGCCGGATCCTGCACGCGGTGTCCGTAAGCGTCGCGGCAACGGTGTTGGCCCTCACTGCTTGCGTAGCGCCGGCCAGCGCGGCGTCGCAGCCGTGCGGCGACCTGGCCGTCGCGCCGCCACTGCACCTGGAGCACATCGGCCAGGCCGCGCCTGCGGGGCCGTTCCTGCGGCAGCTCGCCAGCCGGCTGCGGCCCGCCGCCGAAGACCAGCAGACCGGCCGCTACGCGCAGGTCCATCTGGCGCTGAGCGGTGCCGACTCGGCCTTCGAACCGTGCGTGCAGACCACCACGGCGTACGCCCGCGAGCGGCGGTGGCGCGCTGACGACGGCTCTGGGCAGGTCGTCGGCACCGCCTGGCACACCGACCTGACCAACCCACCGCCGGTCACCTCCACCACCTACCGACGGGGGCGACTGACCGGCGTGGTCCCGGGACCCGTGCCCACCGACCCCGCCCGGCTCGCCGCCGCCCTCGACGCCTACTACCCGCCGCAGCTCAGTCTCGCATCCCGGCTGCGCGCGGTCGCCGACCTGGCCGGCTGGCACTACAGCGGCCTGGATGCCCGCCGTTCCGTGCTGACTGTGCTCGCCCAGACGCACGGGCTGCGCTACCGGGGCATCGTCGCTGGCTTCCCCGGCGTCGCGGTCACCATTGACACCGCCAATGTGCGGGATGTGCTCGTGCTCGACCGTAGAACCGGTGCCGTTCTCGCCTACGAACTGGTGCTCCTGGCTGACGGCCAGGCAATGGGCGTACGAACCCCGTACTCCAACACTCGAACGCTCTACATAGGACGCGGGCGCACCGACCGGCTCGGCCAAGCCGCCCGGCTGTAGGTGCAAGCCTTACCCGCCGGTTACGGGAGCGCGCGGACACACCCGACGTGCAAGGCCCACGGCCTTCCGGTCCGCGCCTCCCGCAGCCGCTCCACGAAGCCACCGCAGGGACGTGCCATGTGCGAACACGAACCCAGATGCCCATCCGCCGACGCCACCGACCGGGAAGCCGCCCGCACCGTCGCGTGCTTTCCGGAGCAGGGCTGGAGCCTGCTCTGCAACGGGGTGATCGTCTTCGAGGACACCGGGGAGCTGTTGCCCGACGGGAGCACCATCGCCCCGCACCGCGGACCCGCACTACACGCGCTGGCCTGCTAACACCTCCCGCATCGCCGCGACCTCAACCAGCTCCACGACACCGCCACCAGGACACCACCCCGTTTGCAGGAGGACCGTCTCGCATGCCGTCCCGGCACACCGCGACCGCCGTCACCGCAGCGCGACAGCGCACCTCCCGGACACCGGGCCAAACTGGCGTTCGGGCCGCCGCTGAACCTGTGGGGGCCGGCTCGTGACCGACCAGACCGCTTCCCCGGCACCCGCACCCGTGCGCAACCTCCATGACGGCCACACGACCGGTCCGGTCGTCCAGGCCGGCGCCATCCACGGCGGCGTGCACTACCACCAGCCCGGGCCTGGCAGTGGGCGACGGCCACGGCAACTGCCCGCCGAGCCGGCCCGCTGGGTTGACCGCGAACAGGAGCTGACCGAACTGGACGCCGCGCTGGCCGACCTGGGCCGGCGACGCCCCGTGGTCGTGTTGGCCGGGCTCGGCGGCGTCGGCAAGTCCGCGCTGGCGCTGCGCTGGGGGCATCGGCACCGCCCGGTCTTCCCAGACGGCCAGCTGTACGCCGACCTCGGTGCGGCAAGCCCCAGCGGCCCGTTGCCATCCGGCGAGGTGTTGGGCCGGTTCCTGCGCGCTCTCGGCGTCGCGCCGCGCGCCGTGCCTGTCGACGAGGGCGAACAGGCCGGTCTGTGGCGCACCCTCACCGCCGACCGGCGGCTGCTGATCCTGCTGGACAACGCCGCCTCCACCGCCCAGGTCCGACCGCTGCTGCCCACCGAGGCCGGCTGCCTGGTCGTGGTGACCGCCCGCACCCTGCTGGACGGCCTCGTCCTTGACGGCGCTCGCATCACCACCGTCCATCCGCTGCCCGAGCCAGCCGCGATCACCCTGCTGGAGCTGACTGTCGGGGACCGGCGAGTCATTGACGAACACGACGCGGTCCGATCGCTGGCCCGCATGTGCAGCGGCATCCCGATCGCGCTCGGCGTGGTCGGCTCCCGGCTCGCAATCCACCCGCAGCGGCCGGTCCACCAGCTCGTCGACAACCTCACCGAAGAACGCCACCGCCTGCATCGACTATCCATAGGAGACATCTCTGTGACCGCCGCATTCGACGTGTCCTACAACGGACTGAGCCAAACCGCCGCACGCTGCTACCGACTGGTGGTCGGCGTGCACCCGGGCACCGAGTTCACCACCCCGCTCGCGGCAGCGGTGCTCGACCTGCCCGGCGACCAGACCCGCACCGTGCTCGACGAACTCGTACAGGCAAGTCTGATCAGCGAGGTCGGCGAGGACCGGTACAAGTACCACGACCTGGTGGGCGTGCACGCCCGCCAACACGTCGACGACGATCCGGACAAGGACCTCGCCCAGGGGCGAATCCTGACCTGGTACCTGGTCGTGACCCGTACCGCCGACACGATCATGACCCCGTACCGGCGGCGCCCCGAGATCGGTCTGCCCACGCTCGCGCCGGACGCGACAGTGCACTTCGCCGACCGGGACCAGGCCCTGGACTGGCTCGAAAGTGAGCGACCGGGCCTGGTCGCCGTCGTCCGGATGATGGCCGACGCCTACCCCAAACTGGTGTACCTGCTCGTGGATGCGATGTGGCCGCTGTTCCACTTCGGCCGCCACCACCCCGACCGCATGATCGTCGACGATGTCGCACTCGACTGCGCCCGCCGGATCGGCAACCGCGCCTACCAGGCCGCCGCGCTGCGCCGATGGGGCTGGGCGCACTACGACGCCGGCCGCCTCACCGACGCCCGCCGGCTGTTCGAGGAAAGCCTCGCCGCCACGGACGGCCTAGACGGCCTGGACCATGTGCGGGCAGGCGCACACGGAGGGCTCGGCGTCGTCGCGCTCGCCGCAGGCGACCTGACAACCGCAAGCCACTGCTTCACCGAGGAACTGGACGTGTCGACCGGCTCCGGGGACCCCCGCGGCACCGCCCTCGCCCTGATACGCCTCGGCCAGGCCAGCCGCCTTGCCGGCCAACCCGCAACGGCGGTCGAACAGCTCACCGAAGCCCGCACAATCCTTGCCGACCTGATCGAGGTCGACCCATACAACGGCGCCCACGCGCGGATCGAGCTCGGCCGGGCCCTGGCCGCCAACGGACAGCTCCAGGACGGCCGCGCCGAGATCGAACGTGGCCTGGAGCAGATGACCGACCTGCGCTCACCCCGCGGCCGGGCGCTATCCCTGCACGCCCTCGGCGAACTGGCCGCCGCGGCCGGCGCGGTCACGACCGCCATGGACTACCTGACCCAAGCCCGAGACCTCTTCGAGGCGCTCGGCGACAGCGAGGCCGACGACGTGCATCGCCTGATCGAACAGATCGAGCCAACCACCGGCGGGTGAACCCCCGCACCCGCAGGGCCCGTCCCGGCTATTACCCGCGATCGCCGGGACGGGCCCGCACCCCGATAGCACTAGCCGCACACCGCACGAGAAGCGCCGTCCAAGGGCGTCGCCGCGCCCGCAGCAGATGACGCGCTCCTGCCATTCCACAGACTTGCCGCCCACCCGGGGCGGCGAGCCGCCCGCC
>JBBEWH010000018.1:0-4665 GCA_037414955.1 Actinomycetes bacterium KLBMP 9797 | reverse complement strand
CTACGAGCGGATGAAGCAGAAGGTCAACGACGAGCTGAAGCAGCACTTCCGCCCGGAGTTCCTGAACCGGATCGACGACACCATCGTCTTCCACCAGTTGCAGCAGCCGGAGATCCTGCAGATCGTGGACATCATGATCGCCCGGATCGAGAGCCAGTTGCGTAACAAGGACATGGGTCTGGAGTTGACCGACGAGGCCAAGCAGTATCTGGCGAGCAAGGGCTTCGACCCGGTGCTGGGCGCCCGGCCACTGCGCCGCACGATCCAGCGCGACATCGAGGACAACCTGTCCGAGCGGATCCTCTTCAACGAGCTCCGGCCCGGGCACATCGTGGTCGTCGACTGCGAGGGTGACCCGAAGAACGTCGACCAGTCGAAGCTGGTCTTCCGGGCGGCTGAGAAGCCCGCCGAGGTGCCGGACGCCGTGCCGGCCAACCTCGGCAGCGCCGACGACGCCGCCTAAGCACTTCCTTTCATGATCAAGGCGTCCTTCAAGTAGTTAGAACTACTTGAAGGACGCCTTGATCATGAGGAGGTGTCGCCCGCGAGGGAGAAGAGGTCGTCGCGGCGCTCCACCAAGCCGTCCGCCAGCAGGCTCGCCAGCGCCCGGTCCCGCTGCACGCTGTCCGTCCAGACCACGTCCAGCCGCTGCCGCGGCACCGGCCCGGTGGCGTCCCGCAGCACGGCGAGCAGCAGCCCGCGTACCTGCCGGTCGGTGCCCGCGTACTGCTGGGGCCGCCGGCTCGGGCCCGCGGCGGCCGGGCGGCCGTTCGCGTGCCACGCGCACGCCCCGGTGAGCGGGCAGTCCGCGCAGCGCGGCGCCCGGGCGGTGCAGATCAGGGCGCCCAGCTCCATGAACGCGATGCTCGCCCGCGCGGCCCGGGCCGGTTCGGCGGGCAGCAGGTCCTCCGTCGTCGCCAGGTCGGCCGCCGTGGTCGCCGGCCCGGCGTCCGCCGCGCCCTGATGCGCCCGCGCCACGAGGCGCCGCACGTTGGTGTCGACCACCGCGTGGCGCTGCCCGAACGCGAATGCGGCGACCGCTCGCGCGGTGTACGCGCCGACGCCTGGCAGCGCGAGCAGCGCGTCCAGGTCAGTCGGCACCTCGCCGCCGTGCCGCGCCACCATGGCGACCGCGCACTCCCGCAGGCGCATCGCCCGCCGCGGGTAGCCCAACCGGCCCCACATCCGGATCGCCTCGGCGGTGGTGTCGGCGGCCAGCGCCGCCGGCACCGGCCAGCGGGCCAACCAGTCGTGCCAGGCCGGGAGCACCCGGGCGACCGGGGTCTGCTGGAGCATGATCTCGCTGACCAACACTCCCCACGGGGTGGCGCCGGGCCCGCGCCACGGCAGGTCGCGGGCGTGTACGTCGTACCAGCGGATGGCCGCGTCGGCCAGATGAGTCCTCGGCATAACGGCGTCGATCCTGCCATGCCGCCCGGTACGCTGCACCGGTGAGTGAGCTCGCCATTACCGTGATCGGCCACGACCGGCCGGGCATCGTGGCCGACGTGGCGGAGGCGCTGGCGGGGCTGGGCGCCAACCTGACCGACTCCACGATGACGCGGCTGCGCGGCCACTTCGCGATGACGCTGGTCTGCACCGGCCCGGCCGCCCCCGAGGTGGAGAAGGCCCTCGCGCCGCTCGCGGCCGGCGGCCAACTGCTGGCGACGGTACGCGAGGTGGGGCCGGAAGCGGAGACGGCCGTCACCGGCGAGCCATATGTGATGAGCGTGCACGGCGCCGACCGGCTCGGCATCGTCGCCGCGGTGACCCGGGTGCTCGCCGAGGCGGGCGGCAACATCACCGACCTGACGACCCGGCTCACCGGCCCGCTGTACCTGCTGGTCGCCGAGGTGGACCTGCCGGCCGGCACCGCGGACGCGGTGTCCGCGCGCCTCACCGAGGCGGCCGCGGAGCTGGACGTCGACGTGAGCCTGCGGCCCGCGGAGACCGACCTGCTATGAGCGATCCGTTCGGCGGGTGGCGGCCGGAGGCGCTCGGCGAGCCCGGCGACGTGGTCCCGGTGGTCCGGGCACCGGACGCGGTGCTGAGCCGGCCCGGCGCCGAGGTCGACCCCACCGATCCCAAGGTGGTGCGGCTCGCCGCCGACCTGATCGCCACGATGCGGGTGTCGCCCGGCTGCGTCGGCCTCGCCGCGCCGCAGATCGGTGTGGGCGTGCAGGTGTTCGCGGTGAACGTGGCCGGCCACCCCAAGGCGGTGACCGTGCATGGCACGTTCGCGCTGTGCAACGCGAAGGTCGTCGCGGCCAGCCGCTGGAAGCTGGGGCGCGAGGGGTGCATGTCGGTGCCCGCCCTGACCGGCGACGTCAAGCGGGCCGGAAGGGTCGTGGTCGAGGGTCTGCTGCCGGGCACCGGTGCGCCGGTGAGCCTGACCACGGACGCCTTCGAGGCGCGAGCGCTGCAACACGAGATCGACCACTGCGCCGGCCAGCTCTTTCTCGACCGGGTGGCCGGCGCTCACGCGGTGTACCAGCGCAAAATCTATCTGTGATGGTCGTTGCGTTGCAATGCGAGACACGGCGCGTCGCCGGTGTTCCGGCGCCACGCACCGATACCGTGAGTGCATCATGCGACTGACGGTTGGCCCCCTTCCATCCGCCGTCTACTGGCGGCGTCGGGCGGTCGTGCTTGGCGCGCTCTTCATCGTGTTGCTCGTGTTCTTCACCACCTGCCGGGGCTCCGGTGGCCCGGACGCGAAGCAGGCCAGCGCGACGTCAACGCCGACCACGCCGGCCGCTGAACCGTCGCTCACGGTGACGCCGGAGGTCGACCCGACCGCCACGACCGCGGCGCCCACGGAGACGTCCGGGCCCGCGCAGCAGGGGGAAGAGCCGCCGCCTCCCACGACGGCGGCCGCCACGCCGGCCAACATGTGCACCGACGCCGAGATCAAGGTCACCCCGGTGCCGGCCGTGACCAGCGCCCCGGCCGGCCAGACCATCGTGATCCGGCTGCGGATCAGGAACGATTCCGATCGCGCCTGCGCCCGCGACGTCGGCCCCGACGCGCAGGAGATCATCATCCGGCAGGGCACGCAGGTGATCTGGTCGTCGGACCGGTGCGGCACGGCGCGCGGCTCCGAGACGAAGCAGTTCACGCCGAGCATCGAGCACGAATACCGGGTCACCTGGAACGGCCGGCAGAGCACCAGCTGCGCGGGCAGCAACGCGAACGGCAACGCGCCGAAGCCCGGCGAGTACGAGGTGTTCGGCCGGCTCGGGACCGACCTCAGCACCCCGGTCGAGCTCACCCTGACCTAACCCATGATCAAGGCGTCCCTCAAGCCGTTAGAACGACTTGAGGGACGCCTTGATCATGGGTTATACGTAGCGTTCCAGGATGGAGGCCTCGGCGAGACGGGACAGCCCTTCCCGTACGCCGCGGGCGCGGGCGTCGCCCACCCCGTCGACCGCTTGCAGGTCCTCGACCGTGGCGCCGAGCAGGCGCTGGAGGCTGCCGAAGTGGCCGACCAACCGGTCGACGACCGAGCCGGGCAGCCGTGGCACCTTGGCCAGCAGCCGGAACCCACGCGGGCTGACCGCGGCGTCGAGCGCGTCGGACGCGCCCGCATAGCCGATCGCCTTGGCCACCGCGACCAGGTCGATCAGCTCGGTGGCGCTGAGCAGGTCGAGCTCGACGAGGGCCTCGTCGAGGGTGCGGGCCTTGCGCCCACTGGGCAGATAGTCGCGGATCACCAGGGTGCGGTCGGCGTCGACACCCGCCATCAGCTCGTCGAGCTGGAGCGCGAGCAGCCGGCCGTCGGTGCCCAGCTCGACGACGTATCCCGCGATCTCGTCGGCGATCCGCCGCACCATCTCCAGCCGCTGCACCACGGCCACCGCGTCGCGGACCGTGACCAGGTCTTCGATCTCCAGGGCGGACAGCGTGCCGGAGACCTCGTCGAGCCGGAGCTTGTAGCGCTCCAGAGTCTGGAGGGCCTGGTTGGCGCGGGACAGGATCGCGGCGGAGTCGTCGAGCACGTGACGCTGCCCATTCACGTACAGCCCGATGATGCGCATCGACTGGCTGACCGAGATGACCGGGAAGCCGGTCTGCTTGGCGACCCGCTCAGCCGTGCGGTGCCGGGTGCCGGACTCTTCCGACGGGATCGACGGGTCGGGCATCAGGTGCACGGCGGCGCGCACGATGCGGGTGCCGTCGCTGGACAGCACGACCGCGCCGTCCATTTTGCACAGCTCGCGGAGCCGGGTGGCCGAGAATTCCACGTCGAGCGGGAAGCCGCCGGTGCAGAGGGTCTCGACGACCTTGTCGTGACCGAGCACGATCAGCGCACCCGTCCGCCCGCGCAGGATCCGCTCCAGTCCATCCCGTAGCGCGGTGCCGGGCGCCATCAACGCCAGGTTGGCGCGCAGTGGGTCCCCGGTCGGGTTCGGGCCAGCGCTCGGCACGGCGGTCGGCCCGGCATTGACCGCCCGCGCGGGCTGGCCGACCACGCCCGCGCGGCCGGCCAGGCTGGCGGCGGCGGTTCTGTTCGCATCGCGGTCGATCGGCACGGGCACAGTCTACGGACCGTCATCCAACCCACGCGGTTGCGGTTGGGCGGCAGATGGTCTTTCTCCATGATCAAGGCGTCCCTGAAGTTGCTCTAACGACATGAGGGACGCCGTGATAATGGAGGCGAGG
>JBBEWH010000017.1:0-159068 GCA_037414955.1 Actinomycetes bacterium KLBMP 9797 | reverse complement strand
TTGGACTTCCCCAACCAACCCGGCGTCCCTCACGTCGTTAGAACGACTACCGGGACGCCTTGATCATGGAGCCTAGGGTCTATTCCGCAGAGGCTCGGGCGGCCCAGTGCAGCGCGGCGCGCACGTCGGTGACCTCGACCACCCGCATGCCGTCGGGCGCCACCCCGGTGGCCTCCGGACCACACCCGGGCGGCACCAGCGCGAACTTGAACCCGAGTCGGGCCGCCTCGGCCAGCCGGCGGGGCACGGCGCCGACCCGGCGGATCTCGCCGGTGAGCCCCACCTCGCCGATCGCCACGAGGTGCGGCGCGATGGCCAGGTTGAGGCCGCCGGATGCCACGGCGAGCGCCACCGCGAGGTCGGCGGCCGGCTCGACGACCCGGATGCCGCCCACGGTGGCCGCGAACACCTCACGGTCATGCAGGGTCAGCCGCTCGGCCCGCCGCTGGAGGACCGCCAGCACCATCGCGAGCCGGGCACCGTCGAGGCCGGAGACGGTGCGCCGCGGCGAGCCCGCCATCTGCGCGCCGATCAGCGCCTGCACCTCGGTGACCAGCGCCCGCCGGCCCTCCATCGCCACCGTCACGCAGGTGCCCGGCACCGCTTCGGCGTATCGGGTCAGGAACAGCCCGGACGGATCGGGCAGGCTGGCGATGCCGCCCTCGTGCATCTCGAAGCAGCCGACCTCGTCGGCCGTGCCGAACCGGTTCTTGACGCCGCGCACCAGGCGCAGCGAGGAGTGCTTGTCGCCCTCGAAGTGCAGCACCACGTCGACCAGGTGCTCCAGCACCCGCGGCCCGGCGACCGTGCCCTCCTTGGTGACGTGGCCGACCAGCACGACGGCGATGCCGCGCTCCTTGGCCACGCCGACCAGCGCCGCGGTGACCGCGCGCACCTGCGTGACGCCGCCCGGGACGCCTTCGGTGCCGGGCATCGAGATGGTCTGCACGGAGTCGAGCACCAGCAGGCCGGGCTTGACCGCGTCGAGGTGTCCCAGCACCGCGCCGAGGTCGTTCTCGGCGGCGAGGTAGAGCCGCTCGTGCAGGGTGTCCATGCGCTCGGCGCGGAGGCGCACCTGGCTGACCGACTCTTCGCCGCTGACCACCAGCGAGGGGCTCTCTCCGCCGGCCGCCCACTGCTGGGCCACGTCGAGAAGCAGCGTCGACTTGCCGACGCCCGGCTCGCCGGCGAGCAGCACCACCGCGCCCGGCACGAGACCGCCGCCGAGCACCCGGTCGAGCTCGGTCACGCCGGTCGGTCGGGCCTTGGCCGGCGCGGCGCTGATCTGCGCGATCGGCCGGGCCGGCTCGCTCGGCACCCGGGAGCTGATCACCCGGCCCGACACCACCGGGCCGGTCGTGGACTCCACGATCGAGCCCCACTCGCCGCACTCGGGGCAGCGCCCCACCCATTTCGGTGGCTGGTGTCCGCAGGCGTCGCACTGGAACGCCGGGCGTGGCTCGCGGGCCACCGCCCGGGTCCGTGGGGCTGATTTGGACGTCACCCGGGGAGGTTAGCGGAAGCTTGCGACAAAACAGGCCACCCCATGATCAGGGCGTCCTTCACGTCGTTAGAGCAACGTGAGGGACGCCCTGATCATGAACGGGTCTAGTGCTCTTCTTCGCTGACCTCGGCGGAGGCGCGCGGCACGGGCGTCAGCGGGATGCCCACCGGTACCGGCAGCTTCAGCTCCTGGCCGCCGCCGAAGTCGAACACCACCTCGACGGCCTCGCCCGGCTTGAGGGGCTGCTTCAGCCCGACGAGGCGCAGGTACTCGCCAGCCGCCTCGGTCAGCACCACGTACTCGCCGGCCGGGATCTCGACGGTCGCGGGCCGCGCGGGTGCGGCCGGCTCCGACGCGGACGGCGACGGCGACGCGGACGGCGACCCCACGGGGGTCACGGACGGCGAAGCGGACGCGGAGGCAGCGGGCGACCCGGACGGCGACTCGGCTGGCGTCGCCGCGTCCGCGCTGGCGGGCGCCACCGACTCCGCGCTCTCCGGGCTGCTGATCCGCACCGTCACCGACTGCTGGGTGTCGTTGAAGATCCGTATGTCGAGCGGCGCGCTCGCGCCCTTCTCGTAACCCTCCGGGCCGTCGTAGACGACCACGGCGTTGCGTACCGAGACGAGGCCGCCGGTGCGGGCGTCACCGATGCGGACTTCGCCGCTGGCGCCGGGGACCGCCGCCACCTTGTTCGCGGTTTCCGCGATCTGGCCCGCTCCGCAGCCGGACAGCAGCAGGGCAGCGGTGGCGGTTGCGACCGCGCCGGCCAGCAGCGTATTGGCGCGCATTCCACGAAACGCCACGTCGATCCTCCCGGTTCGGGGCCTGAGTGTGACCATGCACCGCTGCACAGCGTAGTGACCCCGAGATGTGCCCCCGTGGTCAGGGCGTCCCTCAGGAGGTAAGCGAGGAGCGGGTTACACGACGCGGCCGCTGGTCACCAGCAGGACGACGTCGATCAGCGCGACGACCAGCACGGCCCGGAACACGGCCACCGGGCGGGCGCCCCGGGCGGTCGCCGCGCGGCCCGCGTACCAGCCGATCGGGAGGACGACGACGGCCGCCGCCACGGCCGCGAGGCCGGCCCACGACGGCGGTCCGGCCGGTCCGAAGACCAGCGTGAGGGTCGTGGCGAGCAGCAGCGCCGCGGCGGCGGCGCGGGATCGGGCCGGCCCCAAGCGGTGCGGCAGGCCGCGGACCCCGGTCCGCGCGTCGTCGTCGAGGTCCGGTAGCGCGTTGGCGAAGTGTGCGCCGGCGCCCAGCAGCGCACCCGCCGCGACGATCCAGACGGGCGGTGCGGGCGCGCCGGGCAGGGCGAGTATCACGAAGGCGGGCAGCGCACCGAAGGAGACGGCGAACGGCAGTACCGAGATCGGCGTGGACTTCAGCGGCCAGTCGTAGAGCAGCGCGCTGACCAGTGCGCCGGTGAAGCACAGCGCGGCGGGCCCGGTGGTGGTGAGCGCGAGCAGCGGGGTGGCCAGGGCCGCGAGCAGCCCGGCGAGGCCCACCGCGCGGCGGCTCACCAACCCGTTGGCGAGCGGCTTGTCGGCCCGGCCGACCAACTGGTCCCGATCGGCGTCGAGCCAGTCGTTGACCCAGCCGACCGCCATCTGGCTGGCGAGCACGGTGGCCGCCACCCGGACGACGCCGCTGGGCCCGTGGCCCACACCGAGCGCGAGCAGCGTCGCGGCCGCGGTCACCGCGAGACCGGGTTCGGGGTGCCAGGACCGCAGCAGCTGCCACAGCGTACGCATGCTCGAAGTCTGGCTGTTGTTGGTGATCCGTGCCACGCTTCTACGCATGTCGAGCCGGCCGCGCAATGACCCCCGGCAGTACGACGAGCTGGTCGAGGAGTGGTGGCGGCCGGCGGGGGCGTTCGCGATGCTGCACTGGCTCGCGGAGGCCCGGGCGCGCCTGGTGCCGCCGGCCAGCCGGGCGGGCGCGGTGCTCGTCGACGTCGGCTGCGGCGGCGGGTTGATGGCGCCGCATCTGCGGGGCAAGGGGTACCGGCACATGGGTGTCGACCTGACCCGGTCCGCGCTGGCGTGGGCCGGTGCCCATGGGGTGACCCCGGTGACCGGCGACGCGGCGGCGCTGCCGCTGGCCGACGGCTGCGCCGACGTCGTGGTGGCCGGCGAGATCCTGGAGCACGTGCCCGACCTGCCGGCCACCGTGGCCGAGGTGTGCCGGGTGCTGCGACCTGGCGGTCTGCTGGTGCTCGACACCCTGAACGCCACCGCGGTGAGCCGGTTCGTCGCGATCACGCTCGCGGAACGCGTCCGCGGGGTGCCGCGCGGTCTGCATGATCCGGCATTGTTCGTGGATCCGGGGGTACTGCGTGCCGAGTGCGCCCGACACGGCGTGGCCCTGCGGGTCCGCGGGGTACGCCCCACCGTGGCGGGCATCGCTGGCTGGCTCTTCACCAAGACTGGCTGGCTTTTCACCAAGACTGGCTGGCTTCTCACCGAGAGCGGAAGTGGGCGGATCGTGCCGACGTGGTCTACCGCGGTGCTGTACCAGGGCCGGGGAGTGAAGGAGGCAGCCCATGTCGGGTGACGCGATCGCGGCGGCGCGCCGGCTGGCGCCCCGGCTGGCGGCACGGGCGGCGGCTCACGACCGGGACGGCTCGTTTCCGGTGGACGACTTCGCCGACCTGCGCGGCGCCGGGCTGTTCGGGCTGATGGTGCCGCGCCGGCTGGGCGGGGCCGAGGCGGGATTCGCGGAGTACGCGGCGGTCGCCTACGAGTTGGCCCGCGGCAACGGTGCGACCGCCCTGGTCTTCAACATGCACGCTTCGGTGACCGGGGCGCTGGGCGCGGTGACCGAGGAGGTGGCCGAGTCGCTGGGGGTACCGGACGAGGCGCTGGCCGCCCGCGATCGGCTGCTCGCCGAGGCGGCGGCTGGTTCCTGGTACGGCGTGGCGATGAGCGAGCGCGGTGTCGGCTCCCGACTGTCCAAACTGTCCACCGCATACGAGCCGGTGGACGGCGGCTATCACATCAAGGGGGCGAAGACGTTCTGTTCCGGCGCCGGCCACGCTGACGCCTACCTGGTGGCCGCCCGCAGCGCCGCCGACCAGTCGGTGGTGTCCCAGTTCCTGGTGCCGGCGACCACTCCGGGCCTACAGGTCGAGCCGACCTGGGACTCGCTCGGCATGCGGGCCACCGCCTCGCACGATCTGCACCTCGACGTCGTCGTACCGGAAGACCGGCTGCTCGGCGGCGTGGAGGGCCTGGCGCTGGTGGTCGCCCAGCTGATGCCGCACTGGCTGGTGGCGAGCTACGCGGCGGTCTACGTGGGGGTGGCGCAGGCGGCGATCGACGCGGCCGTCGAGCACGCGGCCCGTCGCGGCCTCGGCGAACTGCCGTCGGTGCGGGCCCGGATCGGCCGCGCGGACGCGGCGGTGGCCGCCGCCCGCCTGGCGGTCGCCGAAGCGGCCCGCCGGGTCGACGAGGAGCCCGGCGACGCCGAGACCAACCGCTGGGTATGGCGGGCGAAGCTGCTGGCCGGCACGACGGCGGCGGAGGTGGCGGCGTCGATGCTGGAGGCGGCGGGTACGTCGGCGACCCGGCGTGGGCATCCCCTGGAACGGCTGTACCGGGACGCCCGCTGCGGCTCGCTGCACCCGGCCACGTCCGACGTGTGCGCGGACTGGCTCGGCGTCGCGGCGTTGGGCGGCGACCCGGACCGCGACGGGTCGGCCCCGCGATGGTAGGCCGCGCCGGGGCCGGCGCGCCGTCACGACGGGTCGGCCTCCGATGGTGAGGATCGCGGGGCTCGGCACCGCCCTGCCGCCGTCGAGCAACCAGGACGAGCTCTGGGACGGCTTCTTCGCACACCACTACGCCGGCACGACGCGGGCGCTCGCCCAGCGGATCTTCGCGAACTCCGGGGTTCGCACCCGGCAGGCGGTCGTGAACCCGCTGCTCGAAGACGTGTCGGAGTGGCCGACGGCGCGGCGGATGCATCGCTACCTGGTCGAGGCGCTGCCGCTGGGCAAGGAAGCGGTCGGCCGGGCGCTGACCGACGCGGGCCTGGACGCCGCCGACATCGGCCTGTTCGCGGTCTGCTCGTGCACCGGCTACGTGACGCCCGGGCTGGACATCCTGCTGGCCCGCGACCTCGGCATGGCGGCGGACGCACAGCGGCTCTTCGTGGGGCACATGGGGTGCTACGCGGCCCTGCCCGGGCTGGGCGCGGTGGCCGACTTCGTCACCGCCCGCGGGCGGCCGGCGCTGCTGCTGTGCACCGAGCTGACCAGCCTGCACCTGCAGCCGGCGGCGGCCCGGGTGGACACCCAGCAGATCGTGGCGCACGCGCTGTTCTCGGACGCCGCGGCCGCGGTCGTGGTCGTTCCGGATGCCGGTTCCGGGTACGCCGTGCGGGAGGTCGCCGCGGTCACGGACACGTCCACGGCCGACCACATGACCTGGGACGTCACCGATCTGGGGTTCCGGATGGGGCTGTCGCCCCGGGTGCCGCAGGTGTTGTCCCAGCACGTACGCGGTCTGGTCGACGACCTGCTGGCCCGGCACGGGCTCGGGGTATCCGATGTGGACGGCTGGGCGGTGCATCCCGGTGGGCCGCGCATCCTCAACGTGGTGCAGCGGGAGCTGGCGCTGCCCGACGAGGCGCTGGCCGCGTCGCGGGAGACGCTGTCGGCGTACGGGAACTGCTCGTCGCCGACGGTGCTGCTGATTCTGGACGCGTTGCGACGGCGGCCGGAGCCGCCGCAGTGGATTTTGATGATGGCCTTCGGTCCGGGCCTTACCCTCTACGCCACCCTCTTCGAGCTCATGAGGGCTAGCTGAGGCGGACCAGGTCGGTGCGGAAGTCCTCGACGGACGTGGCGGTGCCCACGGTGGTGAGGATCTCGCCGTCGCCGCGCACGAGCACCACGGCGGCGGTGGTGGTCGGGGGACCGAGCCGGAGGTGTCCGCGCAGCTCGTCGGCCGGGTCGGTGAGCGTGCGCACCGGCGCGTCGCTGGACTCCGGTGCGGGCGGCGTGTGGGCCCGTGGCGTGGGCGCGGCGCGCCTGGTCACGGTGATCACCGTGACGTCGTTCGGCGCGGTGGCGGACGTGTCGGCGACCAGGTCGGCACAGGCGCACCCGTCGGTCAGCAGGATCACGGCGGGCAGCAGCCCGCGCAGCGACACCGGCGCCCCATCGACGTCGATGAGGTCGAGCGCGGGCATGCCGGTGCTGGGCGCGGCGGCCGCGGTGCGCTGGATCGCCGGGCGGCGGGGCGTGCCGGGCCAGGCCATGGCGGCGAGGCTGACGAGGGTGGCCAGGATGGCGATCGACATGATCAGGAGCGGCACTCGCAGCGTGGCTTCCCGACCGCCGAAGCGCCGCCGCCAGATCTCCCGGCGGGCCTGTCGCTTCAGCTCCCGGCGCACCTCGGCGCTCTCGTCGGCCAGCACGCTGAGATCGTCGGGGATGATGATCGTGCCCCACTCGGGCGGAAGGTCGGGCACACCGTCCTGCGGCCCGCCACCGTCGTGCGGCGAGCCGTTCTCGCCGTTGCCCATCGTTCCCATGGCGCACCTTGCCCGCTCACCGCGAAGTCGATCGGGATCTACCTCTCAGGGTCTCGCACCATCGCCGGGACCGCCAGTGCCAACCGGTCCTTACGGGACGCCTCCTCCCCCAGAATGAGACGCCCCGAACCGGCCGGAGGAGTCGGCTGGGGGTGAGGTTCTGGTCACGCTGAGTTGCGAATCATCCGCTCAAACCCCGTGTCAAGCTGGAGAAACACCCGTCACAGGGCCTCTGAGCTGCGCTAACGGTCATCGTTGGGGTGGGACATCGGTGCCTGAGCGTGTTACCCTAGACACAGCGAAAGGGGTTTCGAACCTATGGTTTTCAGTGTCGGCGAGACCGTTGTTTACCCCCACCACGGGGCCGCACTCATCGAGGCAATCGAGACTCGGGTCGTCAAGGGCGAGGAAAAGCAGTACCTCGTCCTCAGGGTCGCTCAGGGTGACCTGACGGTGCGGGTTCCCGCTGAGAACGCCGAGATCGTCGGCGTGCGTGAAGTAGTGGGCGAAGAGGGTCTTGGCAAGGTCTTCGACGTGCTCCGCGCTCCGCACACCGAGGAGCCGACCAACTGGTCGCGGCGTTACAAGGCGAATCTGGAGAAGCTGGCTTCCGGCAACCCGCTCAAGGTCGCCGAGGTCGTTCGTGATCTTTGGCGCCGCGAGCGGGAGCGGGGTCTGTCGGCCGGAGAGAAGCGCATGCTCGCGAAGGCGCGCGACATTCTGGTCGGCGAGGTCGCCCTTGCTGAAAAGAGCACGAAGGACGAGGCGGAGATGCTCCTCGACAAGGTCCTCACGGAGGCCTGACTCTTCTTCTGCACCCGTATAGTTCTCAGCCCAGGACCGCGACGTGACCGCGCAGCTCGATCCGCGCGGTGACGTCGCGGTCTTGGTTCCGGCGGCAGGTGCCGGGGTGCGGCTCGGGCCCGGTGGCCCCAAGGCGCTGCGCCTACTCGGGGGCGAGCCGCTCCTCGTGCACGCGGTGCGCCGGATCGCCGCCGCGCCGTCGGTGGCCGCGATCGTGGTGGCCGCTCCCGCGGCGGAGGTGGCCGCGGTGCGCGTTCTCCTCGAGCCGGTCGCGCCGGTGATGGTCGTGGCGGGCGGCGCCGAGCGGCAGGAGTCGGTCGCCGCGGCACTGGCCGCCGTGCCCGCCGGGCCGGAGATCATCCTGGTGCACGACGCCGCACGGGCGCTCGCACCCCCCGACCTCTTCGAATCGGTCGCCGCGGCGGTGCGCGCGGGTCAGCCCGCGGTGATCCCGGTGCTGCCGGTCGTCGACACGATCAAAGAGGTCGACGCGGACGGCGTCGTGCGGGGCACCGTCGACCGGTCCCGGCTGCGGGCCGTGCAGACCCCGCAGGGCTTCCGGCGGTCGGTCCTGGAGGCGGCGCATGCCAGCGCCGCTCGCGCGCTCACCGACGACGCCGGCCTGGTGGAAGAGCACGGGGTACCGGTGACGTGCGTGCCCGGCCACGAGCACGCCCTCAAGATCACCCGCCCCTTCGACCTCACCCTCCCCGACCCCCCCCCCCCCCATGATCACGGCGTCCTTCAAGTCGTTAGGACGACTTGACGGACGCCTTGATCATGGGAGGTCGCGGGTCGAGCGGTAGGCTCGCCGCGTGATCGTTCCGCGGGTCGGCGTGGGCACCGACGTGCACGCTTTCGGCGCTGGCCGGCCCTGCTGGGTGGCCGGCCTGGAGTGGCCAGGCATCGACGGGCTCGCCGGCCACTCGGACGGCGATGTGGCCGCGCACGCCGCCTGTGATGCGCTGTTCTCGGCGGCGGGCCTGGGTGATCTGGGCGCGAACGTCGGCACCGACCGCCCGGAGTGGGCCGGCGCCTCCGGCGTGGCGCTACTCACCGAGGCCGCTCGCCTGGTGCGTGCCGCCGGCTTCGCGATCGGCAACGTGTCGATCCAGGTGGTGGGCCTCCGGCCGAAGATCGGCACCCGCCGCGCCGAGGCCGAGAAGGTGCTGTCCGGCGCGGTCGGCGCCCCGGTCACCGTCGCCGGCACCACGACCGACGGCCTTGGCCTCACCGGCCGCGGCGAGGGCCTCGCCGCCATCGCGATCACCCTGATCTACCCCGCGTAGAACTGATTCCCCGCGATCGAGGGCTTATCGTCGCGTTGCAGAGATCAACTCGCGACGATAAGCCCTCGATCGCGCGGTGAGAGGGACGATAGGTCCTCGATTAACGACTTACCCAACCGGCCTCGGGGGTGTGTGCTGGTTATGAGAGGGTGCGGCCGGACCAGGTCCAGGCGTAGGCCGTGTCCTCACAGGACAAGCCTGGGTCGCAGAGATCCAGTGGCCGGAACGTGTCGACCATGACCGCCAGTTCGTCGAAGTAGTCCACCCCGATGGCCCGCTCCGCCGCCCCCGGCTGCGGTCCGTGCGTGAAGCCGGCCGGGTGCAGCGAGATCGATCCCTGCTCGATCCCGGAGCCGCGCCGGGCCTCGTAGTTGCCGCCGGTGTAGAACAGCATCTCGTCGGAGTCGACGTTGTGATGGTTGTACGGCACCGGGATAGCGAGCGGGTGGTAGTCCACCTTGCGCGGCACGAACGAGCAGATCACGAAGTTGGGCCCCTGGAACGTCTGGTGCACCGGCGGCGGCTGGTGCACCCGCCCGGTGATCGGCTCGAAGTCGTGGATGGAGAACGCCCACGGATACAGGCAGCCGTCCCAGCCGACCACGTCGAACGGGTGGTTGGCGTACACGTATCGGGTCCAGCCGCGCCGGGCCTGCACGTATACCTCCACGTCCGAGTCCTCGACCAGCAAGGGATCAGACGGGCCGCGGATGTCGCGCTCGCAGTAGGGCGCGTGCTCGAGGAACTGGCCGCGCACCGACAGGTACCGCTTGGGTGGTCCGATGTGGCCGGTGGCCTCGATGGTGAGCAGCCGGACCGCCTCGCCCACCGGCACGATGCGGTGGATGACGGAGGTCGGGATCACCGCGTAGTCCCCGGTGGCCACCTCGAGCGCGCCGAACGTGGACTCGATCCGGGCGGTGCCCTCCTCGACGTACAGGCACTCGTCGCCGATCGCGTTGCGGTAGAGCGGCGACGGCTGGTCGGCCACCACGTAGGAGATGCGCACGTCGTCGTTGGCGAGCAGATGCTGCCGGCCGAGCACCGGGTCGGCACTGCCGGTGTCGAGCTTGTGGGTGCGCAGGTGGCGCGGTTTGAGCGGCCGGTTCGGGGTGCGCGTCCACGCCGGTGGGTCGTACTCCTCGGCGGCGACGATCGCGGTCGGCAGATGGCGGTGGTAGAGCAGCGACGAGTCGGAGGAGAACCCTTCCTGGCCCATCAGTTCCTCCGCGTAGAGGCTCCCGTCGGGCTGGCGGAACTGGGTGTGGCGCTTGGGCGGGAGTTCGCCGACGCTGCGGTAATACGGCATAGCTAACACCCTCCGTATATGTCCTGTTCACCGGCCGAAAGTGTCCGTTTATCGGACACAGTTGTCCGCTTCCTGTAGCGTCCATTAGGTTTTGTGCTCGTGTCAACCGGCTCGCCGCACATCCCGGCGCTTCTCGCCCACCTCGTGGACGACGCCGCGGTCTTCCCGCCGGGCAGCGCCTCGCTGCCCGACGCGGTGACCGCGCATCGCGACCACCGCGCCGCCTGGTACGCCGAGCTGGTCGGCCCGCTCCTCCTGCCGGCCTCCGCCCTGGCCGCCACGGGGCCCTTCCTGGACCC
The DNA here is from genome assembly GCA_037414955.1 of Actinomycetes bacterium KLBMP 9797. Classification (GTDB taxonomy): domain Bacteria; phylum Actinomycetota; class Actinomycetes; order Mycobacteriales; family Micromonosporaceae; genus Phytohabitans. The sequence continues at coordinate 148,319 of JBBEWH010000017.1, read as the reverse complement.
GGACGAGCGGCTCACCGTCGGCGTGGTCGCCGACACCGGCCTCGACGCGCTGCCCGCGGCCATCGCCGCCGCCGACCCGCGGGTGGTGGTCCGGCAGGTCGAGGCCGCGGTCGCGAAGCGCGGCGAGGATCCGCGGCCCGGCCTCCGCCGGCTGCTCACCCTGCTCGCTGACCAGCCCTTTTCCGGGTACGCGGAAGTGCCGTTGACCTGGGGCCTGCTGGCGGCTCTGGACACCCTCGCCGAGGCGCGCGCCGCCGGACTTCCGGTGGCCGCCAAGTTCCGCACCGGCGGGCTGGCCGCCGAACTGTTCCCGACCCCGGTCGAGCTGGCCGCGGTCATCTGCGCCTGCCGCGATCGCGACCTGCCGTTCAAGCTCACCGCCGGGCTGCACCACGCGGTGCGGCACACCGACCCGGAGACCGGGTTCGTGCACCACGGTTTTCTCAACGTGCTGGTGGCCACCGCGACCGCCGTCGAGGGTGCGGAGGTGGCCGAGGTGGCCGAGGCGCTGGCCGCCACCGATCCGGTGTCGCTGGTCGAGCCGGTGCACACGCGGCGGGACGCGGAGCGGCCACTGTGGAACGGCTTCGGCTCGTGCAGCGTCCTGGAGCCGCTCACCGACCTGATCCGGCTCGGACTGATCAATGGGGGTTTCGGGGATGTGGGCTGACGACTCGCCGTACGGGGTACACAATCTGCCGTACGGCGTCTTCCGGCACGGTGGGCGGCCGCCGCGCGTCGGCGTACGCGTCGGGGATTTCGTGCTGGATCTGGACGGCGCGGAAGCGGCCGACCTGATCCTCGCCGGCGGTGCGCTGCGGCAGCCGACCCTGAACGACTTCCTGGCCCTCGGCCGTCCACAGTGGCGTGCGGTGCGGCGGCGGCTCGTCGAGCTGCTGACCGGTGCGGAGCACCGGGCGGCGATCGAAGCGCTGCTGCTGCCGCTCGCCGACGTGGAGCTGGTGCTGCCGTTCGCGGTCGGCGACTACGTCGACTTCTACTCCTCGGAGCACCACGCGGCGAACGTCGGCCGCCTCTTCCGGCCGGACCGTCCGGAGCTGCCGCCGGCCTGGCGGCACCTGCCGATCGGTTATCACGGCCGGGCCGGCACGGTGGTGGTCTCGGGTACGCCGATCCGCCGCCCGCACGGCCAGCGCGCCACGCCGGACGGGCCGACCTTCGGGCCGTCCACCCGGCTCGACATCGAGGCCGAGGTGGGGTTCGTGGTCGGCGTGCCCTCCGCGCTGGGCGAGCCGGTGCCGGTGGACCGGTTCACGGACCACGTGTTCGGTGTCGTGCTGGTCAACGACTGGTCGGCGCGCGACATCCAGGCGTGGGAGTACCAGCCGCTCGGGCCGTTCCTGGGCAAGTCGTTCGCCACGTCGGTGTCGCCCTGGGTGGTGCCGCTGGAGGCGCTGGCCGAGGCGTGGGTGCCGGCGCCGCGGCAGGATCCGCCGGTGCTGCCGTACCTGCGCGACGAGCCGCACCGCGGCCTGGACCTGCGGCTGGCGGTGGACTGGAACGGCACGCGGGTCAGCGAGCCGCCCTTCGCGGCGATGTACTGGACGCCCGCCCAGCAGCTCGCCCACCTCACGGTCAACGGGGCCGCGCTGCGCACCGGCGACCTCTACGCGTCCGGCACCGTGTCCGGGCCGCGTCCCGACCAGCTCGGATCGCTGCTGGAGCTGACCCGCAACGGCGCGGAGCCGGTGCGGCTGGCGGACGGCGCGGCGCGCACCTTCCTGGAAGACGGCGACACGGTGACGATCACCGCGACCGCCCCCGGCCCAGGAGGCACGGTAGTCGCCCTCGGCGAGGTAACCGGCACCATCCACCCATGATCAAGGCGTCCTTCATGTAGCTCTAACGACTACAGGGACGCCCTGATCATGAAGAGGGGGTCCCCTAGGGTTGGGGCATGCGCAAGTCCCTCGTGGCCGCGGCGGTCATCGGCGCCGTGGCGGCCAGCGGCGCGATCGCGTATCGCGTGCTGGCGCCGGCGGAGACCCTCACGCCGGCCAGCGGCGCATACCCGGCGCCGTCCGCCAGCGTGCCGGGTGTGCTCGGTTCGATCGGCGCCGCGCCGCTCATCGTCGACGGTCGGCTGCGGGTGTACGCGACGACCCGTCAGGTGCGCGCCGACGGGCCGGTCGACGCCCGCACGCAGCGCACCCCCTACTGGTCCTACCGGCGCTGGCCGGAGCAGCTCCTGGGCGTCGTGGCGACCGCTGGCGTCGTGGTGAGCCGGTGGTCGGACGGGGAGCTGGTGGCGCTGGACGCCCGCACCGGGCGGGTGGCGTGGCGGTCCCTCGCGCGGCCGCCCGAGGGCGCCGGGTACGACGGCGGGAGCACCGGAGCCGCCACGGTCTACGCGCCGGCGGGCCTGCACACCGGCGCGCCCGGGCGGGTGCTGATGCGGGACCCCGGAGGCCTCCGGGCGATCGACGCGGCGACCGGCCGGGAATTGTGGCGTACGTCTCTGGAGAACTGCCTCGTCGACGGGTTCACCACCCGCGACGGTTGGTACGCCGCTACCGATACCTGCACGAGCCAATGGGGACTGGCGCTCTACGACCCGGCGAGCGGTCAGCGCACCCGCTGGGCGGCTCCCGTCGCGGGCGCCACGCCAGCGGTCGAGACGGTCGGTTGTGGCGTGGCTCGCTCCGGTTGTGCGGGAATGCGCACCGGCGGCAATGGAGCGACTCGCGGTTGGGTATTCGAGAGGGCACAGCCGGTTGCTACTCCGGCTCTCGATACCACCGATTCCACTGTGACGGGTGATGTTGTGGTGGCCGCGCGTGACGGAGTGATGGTTGGCCTATCGCGGGACGGCACGGAAATGTGGCGTTGGCGCGGAAACGCCAACAACACAAATAGTGCCGAACTGCTTACAACACAGTCCGGCGCCGTGCATTTACTCACGGATGATCGCCAGTTGGTCACGCTGGATCCCGCCACCGGACATGAACGCTCCCGTTTTGTACTTGCTTACGGGCGCGAGCGCACCAAATGGGTGCCCGGGCACGTGGCAGCAGCAGACGGTTACGTGGTGGTCGAGCGGATGGTGCCGCCGGCCGGATCCGACGACTACTTCTCAGTCGCGCCAGTGATCCTCGCGAGGACGTAGCGGGGGTTCACCGTGAGCGAGCAAGTGGGGGCACCCGGTAAGGTGCCCCCGAAAAGCAAACAACGGCCCCCTAACGAGAGAGCCGTTCGTTGGTGCAGCCATCAGGCGTGGAGATCAAAATCCCCGTTTTTGGCACCAGCGACGAACGCACTCCACTCGGCCGAGGTGAACTTCAGTACCGGTCCACTCCGGTCTTTGGTGTCGCGAACCGCGACCGTACGGTCGAGGACCGCAACCTCAACGCAGTTGCCGTTCCCGCTACTCCGCGTGCTCTTACGCCACGCCGCGCGAGTCAGGTCCAGGGCGGCCATTCCGCACCCCTTGTCCCTAGATTGATTACGGACGGTTGCGAGAGGCGTCGCGAATCTTGGCGACCGATTCGTCGGGAGGGAGTGCCATTTTGCGCAGCCTCTCGTGGACGAGTGTATACCCGCGCACGTGATCCGGCTCTTCCAAAGCCTGTCCGTTGGTTAAATTATCTAGATACACGACCGGATCGTCGGCTGCGTCGGGAAAGCTTATGATCACGTAGGGTGTTGTCATCGCGGGATGGCCGCCACTATCAAACGGGAGTACCTGAAGGGTCACGTTAGGTAGCTCGGATAGTTCCACCAGATGATCGAGCTGCCGCTGCATTACCCGGTCGCCGCCCACTGAGCGCAAGAGCACGGCTTCGTTGAGTACAGCCGATACCTCGAGCGGCGAATCCCGGTACAGAACCTCTTGCCGGCGGATGCGTGCGGCGACCTTGCGGTCAATATCGTCGTCGCCCGCCGTGATGTGGTAAACGGCACGGGCGTAATCCTCGGTCTGCATGAGCCCGGGAACGGTCTCCGCCTCATACGTCCAAATGGCCGCGGCTTCCGCCTCCAGCCCCACATAGAACTCGAACCACAGCGGCAACACGTCGCTGTAGTTCTGCCACCAGCCACGCTGCTGGGCGCCGCGGGCAATCTCGATGAGCGCCTCGGCGTCCGTCCCGGTGACCTGATACAGGGCCAAGGCCGCGCGTACGTCGCGGGGTTTAATACCTATTTGGGCGTTTTCGATGCGAGATAGGTTGCTTTTTGACATGTCGAGCTGGCGCGCCGCCTGCTCGAGGTTCATGCCGGCGCGTTCCCGGAGTTGGCGTAGCTCGCGGGCGATGCGGCGACGGCGCACGGTAGGGCTTCCTGACACGGGAGCGAGTTTCGCATCTCTATGCATCGCGCGCTACCAAGGTCCACTTTCGGACAGTGCGGCGTAAACGGGAGTTGCATCGCAACGGGTTCCGGTGCATTCTGGTGTGGCTACCGGGTCTTGACGCTCCTGTCAACCGCATGAGGCCCCGGTGGGCGTGTCGATGGTGTGTCTGTAGGGAGAAAGTCGAGCCGCCAGCGGGGGACGACATGGTCAGCACGGCGCCCAATCCGGACCGGCCATCATGACGCGCCCCGCGACCGAGCTGCTGCTCGCCGATGAGCTCTTCCTTATGCTGCACGACCAGTCCTCCGGCCGACCCCGCACGCACCCCCGGGTCGCCGGTCTCGGACTGGCCGCTGGGCTCCTCGGCGAGCTCATGCTCGACGGCAGCGTCACGGTCGCGTCCGGCCTGCTGGTCGTCGTGGATGGCCGGCCGTCTCCCGACGCGCTCGCCCACGATGTTCTCGGCCAACTCGTCGGCGCACCACGGCAGCGCACCGTGCGCATCTGGCTCGATCTGCTCGCGCAGGACGCGCTGCACGAGGTCGGTCAGCGGATGGTGCGCACCGGCCGGGCCACCCGGACCGAGAATCGGCGCCTGTGGCGCACCTTCCCGGAGTACCGGTCGGTCGATCCGGAGGCCCCGCGGCTGTGCGAGAGCCGGCTCCGCGAGCTGCTGGACGGCCACGCCGCCCGGACCGTCAGCGACGCCACGCTGCTTTCTCTTGTCGCCGCTGTCGGCCTTGCCCCGCACCTGCACCTCGACGTCGATGCCGGCGAGCTGCCGGCACCGCTGCACGAGCTGGTCGTCCACACCGCCACGGCGGTCGCCGAGGTGCCCGAGCGAGCCGCCGGACCCAAGCGAGTCGCCGGACCCAAGCGGGCCGACGCGACTAAGGGAGCCGACATAGCCCAGCGCGCCGACGCGACCAAGCGGGTCGACGTGTGCGAACGGGTTGACAAGCGCACGAGAGCCGGCGCCGGCCAGCGGGCGTCAGGATGAAGCACTTGGCCGTCGTGCGCGCCGAGCCGGCTGAGGCCGGGTTTGTCGCCGAGACGGTCGCGGAAACGTTCCAACATCTCGGGGTCGCGGTGTGGCTGGTGCCGCAACGGAGCCAGCGCCGGCGGGTGCTGTGCGACGTGGTCCGCCTCTTCGTCGAGCACGCCCTGGAGCACGGCGAGGTGCTGCTCACCGACGACCGGTCGGCGGTTGCGGTCTGGCTGCCTTGGCCGAGGCGGGTGCCGCTGCCTCCCGACTACGAGCGCCGGCAGGCCGCGATCTGTGGACCTTGGACCGACCGCTTCCGGCACTACGACCAGTTGCGCTGGGCGCACCGCCCTACCCGGCCACATCGATACCTCGCGTTCCACGCGACCGACCCCGACCGCCGGGGCGAGGGCATCGGCTCGGTGCTGCTGCACCACTACCACGACCAGCTCGACGCCGATGGCGTGTCCGCCTACGTCGACGCCTGCAGCCCGCCGGCCCGCGACCTGTACGCGCGGCACGGCTACGTGGCCGGCCCTCCGTTCGCCCTGCCAGACGGCGCCCCCCTGTGGCCCATGTGGCGCGACCCGACCCCATGATCAGGGCGTCCTTCAAGTAGCTCTAACGACTTGAGGGACGCCTTGATCATGAAAGGGCGGGTTCGGCGGCGGTGAGGAAGGCATCGTTCTCCGCCGGGGTGCCGATCGTGACGCGCACGCCGTCACCCTGGAACGGGCGGACGATCACGCCGCGCGCCTCGCACGCGGCGCCGAACGCCGCCGACCGGTCGCCCAGCGGCAGCCAGACGAAGTTGGCCTGGCTGTCCGGCACGTCGAGGCCCAGCTTGCGCACCGCCTCGGTGACCCGGTCGCGTTCGGCCACGACGAGCGCGCAGCGCCGGCGTACCTCCTCTTCCTGCACCAGCGCGGCGAGCGCCGCGGCCTGCGCGGCGGCGTTGGTGGAGAACGGCGTGACCACCTTGCGCACGGCGGCGGCCACGTCCGGCTGGGCGACCAGGTAGCCGATCCGCAGGCCGGCCAGCCCCCACGCCTTGGAGAGGGTGCGCAGCACCGCCACGTTCGGCCGGTCGCCGTAGGCGCGCACGCCGTCCGGCACCTCGGTGTCGGTGACGAACTCGCGGTACGCCTCGTCGAGCACCACCAGCACGTCGTCGGGCACCGCGTCGAGGAAGCGGTCCAGCTCGGCGCGCCGGCTCGGCGTACCGGTCGGGTTGTTGGGGTTGCAGACCAGCACCATCCGGGTGCGGTCGGTGATGGCGGCGGCCATGGCCGCCAGGTCGTGCCGGTGGTCGGCGCTGTTCGGTACCCGGACGCTGGTCGCGCCGGTGGTCGCCGCGATGATCGGGTACGCCTCGAAGGAGCGCCACGAGTACACGATCTCGTCGCCGGGCAGGCAGGTGGCCCGGGTCAGGTGCTCGCAGAGCGCCACCGAGCCGCAGCCGGTGACGACCCGGTCGGCGGCCACGTCGAGCCACTGGGCGAGCGCCCCGCGTAGCGCGAGCACACCCATGTCGGGGTACCGGTGCGCGTTCGCGGCGGCCTCGGTGACCGCCTCGACCACGCCCGGCAGCGGCCCGTAGGGCACCTCGTTGCTCGCCAGCTTGATGGCCTCGGGCAGCCCGAGGTCGCGGGCGACGTCGGCCGGGCTGCGCCCCGGCACGTAGCCGGGCAGGGCGTCCAGGTCGGCGCGGGTCAGCCTGGTCATGGGGTACCTCCGGACGGTGCGTTGGTTGAGCTGGGCACCTCGACGACGACCGTGTGCGCGGACTTGTCGTGCAGCGCCTGGTAGAGCGGGCGGTCGAAGAGCAGGAAAATGCAGTCGACGAGCTGGAGCACGAAGCCGACGCAGCACAACCACAACAGGGTGGGCAGGCCGAGCGTGTTCCAGCGGCGGAACGACCGGCCGAAGCCGAGCCGGTCAGGGCTTTCCACCCGGACCACCTTGATGCGCATGAGGCGCTTGCCGAGCGTCTGGCCGGTGTTGGCGGTGGCGGGCACCTCGTAGGCGAACCACAGCGCGGTCGCGATCAGCAGGATCACGATCTGGAGGCTGCTGGCCTGATCGCTGGCCTGGGGCAGGTCTTCGAACCAGTTGCGGCCGTCCAGCATGCGCTCGTTCATCGCGCGGTACAGCGGCGCGATCTCCTGGATGTATCGCCAGACGAACCAGCCGTTGACCACGACGTTGAGCAGCAGCACCGCGAGAATGTCGATGAGCCGGGCGGTGAAGCGGGCGCCGATCGAGGCGAGTCGCAGCCCGTGTGGCCGCGGCGGGGGCGGCGGCATCCGGTACCCCAGGGGCGGACCCAGCATCGGCGGACCGGGCGGGACCGGCGGACCGGCCGGGTCCGGCGGCGGCGCGGGAGTGACCACGGGCGGCGAGATGGGTGGCGGCGGTGCCGGCGGGGCCTCCGGCGGAGGTGGGCCGGCAGGCGGCGCGGCCTCCGCGGGCAGCGACGCGCCCACCCACCCTTCGCCGTCCCAGTAACGCTGGGTGGTCGGTTCGGCGGGATCCTTGTACCAGCCCGGTGTGACGCTCACGCAGGAACCTTAACCACCACGGTCTCGGCGAACTTGTCGTGGAGGCACTGCTGGTAAGGCTTGTCCCAGAGCTGCCACAGTCCGTCGAGGTAGGAGAAGAACGGCAGCACGGTGCCGGCGACCCAGAAGACCAGCCAGCGCTTGACCGCGTGGCCCCGGGTGAGGGTGGCGGCCGGGTCCAGCGGCACGATCTTGATCTTCATGACCTTCTTGCCCACGGTCTGCCCGGACCGGAACATCATCTCCACGTAGTAGACGTAGGTGAGCACGGCACCGACCGCGATGATCCCGAGATCCAGCAGGATTATCCCCAGGAAGAAGGGCCACAGGTCCGGGTCGGTGACGGTGCCGTCCGGCCGCACCTCCAGCTGGTCCGGCAGCGTGGCCACGAAGACCACGACCATGGCCGGCACCGCGATCACCATCAGCACGGCCACCGCGATGCCGGCGTCGATCAGGTACGCCAGGAGCCGGTCGACGAAGCTCGCCAGCGGCTGCCCGGCGGGGCTGACCGGCGGCGGGAGCGGCGGCCGGTGCCCCACCAGGGGCTGCCAGTGCGGCGGCGGCGCCGGGGGTGTGGGCTGCGGGGGTGCGGGCTGTGTCACGCGGACAGTGTTACAGGTTCCCGCGACGTTCCTGTTCCCGCTCGATCGCCTCGAACAGCGCCTTGAAATTGCCCTTGCCGAAGCCCAGCGAACCGTGCCGCTCGATCAGTTCGAAGAACACCGTCGGGCGGTCCTGCACCGGCTTGGTGAAGATCTGCAACAGGTACCCGTCCTCGTCCCGGTCGACCAGGATGCCCCGGGCCTTCAACTCCTCGATCGGCACCCGCACCCGGCCGATCCGGGCGCGCAGCTCCGGGTCGTCGTAATAGGAGTCCGGCGTGGCCAGGAACTCGGCGCCGGCCGCCCGCATCGCGTCGACGCTGGCCAGGATGTCGTTGGTGGCGAGCGCGATGTGCTGCACGCCCGGGCCGCCGTAGAACTCCAGGTACTCGTCGATCTGCGACTTGCGGCGCCCGACCGCCGGCTCGTTGAGCGGGAACTTCACCTTGCGGGTGCCGTCGGCGACCACTTTGGACATGAGCGCCGAGTAGCCGGTGGCGATGTCGTCACCGATGAACTCGGCCATGTTCGTGAAGCCCATGACCCGCTGGTAGAACTCCACCCACTCGTCCATCCGGCCCAGCTCGACGTTGCCGACGACGTGGTCGACCGCCTGGAAGAACCGCTTGGGTTGCAGGCCCGCCTCGATCATCGGGCGGCGGTTCACGATCGGCCCGCGCGCGGCGAAGCCGGGCAGGAACGGACCGCCGTACCGGGAGCGGTCGACCAGCGTGTGGCTGGTCTCGCCGTACGTGGCGATGGTGGCGCAGCGGACCGTGCCGTGCTCGTCGGTGAGGTCGTGCGGGGCGGTCCGCCCGGTGGCGCCCTGCCGCACCGCGTGCGCGTACGCGGCGTCGACGTCCGGCACGGTCAGGGCGATGTCGGTGACCCCGTCGCCGTGCCGGGCGTGGTGGGCGGCGCCCGGCACCCCGGGCCGCACCGCCCCCGAGATCAGGAACCGGGCCGAGCCGCTGACCAGCAGGTACTCGGCGTAGTCGCGGAAGCCCTGCTCCGGCCCCCGGTACGCCACGCAGCTCATGCCGAACGCGGTCGAGTAGTAGTGGGCGGTCTGCTTCGCGTTCCCGACCACGAAGTGCACGTAGTCGATGCCTTTGACCGGGAACGGGTCTGGGGAGACGGCCGGTCGGGCCGGCAGCACCTGGGTCATGGCTTGAGCATCGCTCTGGGCGATGACCTGGGCAACTGTGCGTTGAAACGATGGTCAGGTTGCACATTTGGTAGCGTGTTTGGGTATGTCCCCTGGACAGATTGACCAGCTCGACGCCCAGCTCATCGCGCTGCTGGCCGCCGAGCCGCGCATCGGCGTGCTGGAGTGCTCGCGGCGGCTGCGGGTGGCCCGCGGCACCGTGCAGGCCCGGCTCGACAAGCTGGCCGAGCGCGGCGTGATCCGGGGCTTCGGGCCGGACATCGCGCCGGCGGCACTCGGCTTCGGTGTGACGTCGTTCGTGACGCTGGAGATCGTGCAGCGCCACGGGCACGACCCGGTGGCGGCGCACCTGGCGGCGATCCCCGAGGTGCTGGAGGCGTTCACGATCACCGGGTCCGGCGACCTGCTCTGCCGCATCGTGGCCCGCTCCAACGCGGATCTGCAACGGGTGATCGACCAGATCGTCGCGCACGAGGGCATCGTGCGCGCGTCCACCCTGATCGCCCTGGCCGAGCAGATCCCCTACCGCACCCTGCCCCTAATACGTGCCGCTGCCGCGGCGCAGTGAAAGGAAGGGCCCCTTGTTATCGCTTTCTGCATAGGAAGGGCCCCTTCCAAGCACCTGATCTTGGGGTGAATGATCCTAAACGTGATCGACACGGGCGAATCGCGCTAGCGGGATTCATTATCGCGTGTCGTTACCGTGACCTGGTGGCGAAGGGGAGCGGTCGGGGTGGCTGGATCGCGGCCGGCCTGATCCTGCTCGTCGTGGTGGTCAGCACCAACGTGTGGAACCCCTTTCCGGGCCTGTGGGAGTGGGTCAGCCGCACCCGACCGATCGCCAGCCCGGACGCCGCGTGGCAGCAACGCCTCGGCGGCGGCCCGAAGAGCGTGACGATAACCGGTGCCGCCGCCGTGGTCGAATTCCGCACCTCGGTCGAGGGGCGCAGCATGACCACCGGCGTGCGCCTGTGGGAGAAGGACGCCGACTGGAGTGCGGTCGCCGGCGTGGGCGACGACGCCGTGGCCGTGGTGGGCAAACTGCTCACCAAGGGGTACGAGGTGCTCGACCCGGACAGTGGGATCGTGCTGCGCCGCGATGACCAGTCGGTCGCCGTGTGGACGTACCGGGACGCGCTGCTCGACGTGCGCTGCACCGCCCCCACGGAGTGCACGCTGACCGCCTGGGACCCGCGCGGCACCGACCCGCGCTGGCGGGTCGACCTGCCGGGCATCGGGTTCGTGCTGTTCGCCGACAACCCCGACCTGCTGGACGCGCGGCCCTTCACGGCGCACGAGGTGGCGTCCGACGCGCGCGGGCCGGTCGCGATGCCGCCGATGCTCGGCTTCGCCATCGACGATCAGGTGCGCGTCGTGGACACCACCGCCGGCCGGGTGGCGACGGACTTCAAACCCGACCGCGCCGACCGGTACGCGCTGGTGGCCGGCCGGCTGGTGCGGGTACAGGCCCGGTCGGCGGACGGCACCTGCTACTTCTCGGTCTCGACCAGCGACCCGGCGACCGGCACGGAGGTGTGGCGGCACGACGGGCTCAATCCGCGCACCGTGAGCGGCGCCGGCTGCGCCCAGCGCGACGACCCCACCGGCGCGGAGAACATCCTGGTCGGCACGGCCGCCGACGGCCGGGAGGTGGCGATCGACGGGTACGACGGTCGGGTGCGCTGGATCGGCAAGGCCGGCGAGAAGGTGCAGGGCGTGGACGACCGGGACGTGGTGGTGCGGCTGCCGGACGGCACGAAGCTGGCCGCGTACCCGCTGGGATCGTCCCGGACGCGCTGGACGTACTCGCTGCATGACCCGAAGGGGCAGGCCGCGCTGACGCCGTACGCGGTGGTGGTCGTCCAGGAAGACCCGAACCGGATCGTGGCGCTCGCGCCGCGCACCGGTCGGGAGCTGGTGAACATCCGCTCCAGCGCGAAGGTGTGGGCGGTCGGGCCCACCGGGATGATCATCGGCGAGGGTCGCCACCTGGCCTACGTGCCGTTCGCCGGCACAGCCACCAGCACCCCGGCTCCCGGCGTTACGCCGACGGTGCCCGGGGGGCGTACCGACCAGGATTTCGAGAAGTAGGCTTGCCCGTCATGGACGCCACCCCACGAAAACGCTCCGCTTCGCTCCACGTTTCCGCGGGGACCCCGGGCAGTGCCGCCCCCTTTTCGTACTCGTCCCTGCTGCCGGTCGGCGCCGATTCGACCGAGTACCGCCTGGTCAGCGACGAAGGCGTGGACGTGGTGCACGGGCCGGGTGGCCGGCGGTTCCTGACCATCGAGCCGTCGGTGCTCACCCTCCTCACCGCCGAGGCGATGCACGACATCGCGCACTACCTGCGCCCGGCGCACCTCGCGCAGCTCCGGTCGATCGTGGACGACCCGCTGGCCTCGCCGAACGACCGGTTCGTCGCGCTCGACCTGCTGCGCAACGCGAACATCGCGGCCGGCGGCGTGCTGCCCATGTGCCAGGACACCGGCACCGCCATCGTCATGGGCAAGCGCGGGCGGCACGTGCTCACCGACGGCACCGACGAGCAGGCCATCGCGAACGGCGTCTACCAGGCGTACACCCGGCTCAACCTGCGGTATTCGCAGCTCGCCCCGCTGACCATGTGGGACGAGCGGAACACCGGCACCAACCTGCCGGCCCAGATCGAGCTGTACGCCGAGGACCCGGGCGGCCAGCCGGACGCGTACAAGTTCCTGTTCATGGCCAAGGGTGGCGGCTCGGCCAACAAGTCGTACCTGTACCAGGAGACCAAGGCGCTGCTGAACCCGGCGCGCATGATGGCCTTCCTCGACGAGAAGCTGCGGCTGATCGGCACGTCCGCCTGCCCGCCCTACCACCTCGCGATCGTGATCGGCGGCACCTCGGCCGAGTACGCGCTGAAGACCGCGAAGCTGGCGTCGGCGAAATACCTGGACAACCTGCCCACCGAGGGCTCGATGCTGGCACACGGCTTCCGCGACGTGGCGCTGGAGGCCGAGGTGCTGGAGCTGACCCGGCAGTTCGGCATCGGCGCGCAGTTCGGCGGGCGGTACTTCTGCCACGACGTGCGGGTGGTCCGGCTGCCCCGGCACGGCGCCTCGTGCCCGGTCGCGATCGCGGTGTCCTGCTCGGCCGACCGCCAGGCGGTCGCGAAGGTCACCCCGTCCGGCGTGTGGCTGGAGCGGCTGGAGACCGACCCGGCCCGTTACCTGCCGGACATCACGGACGCCCAGCTCGAGGGCGGCGAGGTGGTCCAGGTCGACCTGAACCGCCCGATGGACGAGATCCGCGCCGAGCTGTCCAAGTACCCGGTGAAGACCCGGCTGTCGCTGACCGGCCCGCTGGTGGTGGCCCGCGACATCGCGCACGCCAAGATCGCCGAGCGGCTGGACGCCGGCGAGCCGATGCCGCAGTACCTGCGCGACCACGCGGTCTACTACGCGGGACCGGCGAAGACGCCGGAAGGGTACGCGTCGGGCTCGTTCGGCCCGACCACCGCCGGCCGGATGGACGCGTACGTGGCGAAGTTCCAGGAAGCCGGCGGGTCGCAGGTGATGCTGGCCAAGGGCAACCGGTCGCGCGGCGTCACCGAGGCGTGCGAGCGGTTCGGCGGCTTCTATCTCGGGTCGATCGGCGGCCCGGCCGCCCGCCTGGCGCAGGACTGCATCAAGCACGTCGAGGTGCTCGAGTACCCCGAGTTGGGCATGGAAGCGGTCTGGAAGATCGAGGTGGTCGACTTCCCGGCGTTCATCGTGGTCGATGACAAGGGCAACGACTTCTTCGCCGAGGTCACCAAGCCGGTCCTGACCGTCGGACGCCGCTGACGCGCCCGTGGTAACAGCCGCCTGCCCAGGGGGGCGGGCAGGCGGCTTGCCCCCGTTTTACCTCGACCATGATCCGGCCTGCCGCTCTCGAACCGCTCCCATCTCGCTTTCACGCGAACCGCTCGCCCTTTCCACCACCGGATACATTGCATCCAGAACAGTTGCATAAGCCTGTCGGTGCAGATGATCCGAGCGGAGCGTAGATGCGGTTCGGAATCTTGGGCCCGCTCCGCGTCGGCGGCGCCGAAGACGCCGTCGTCAGCGCGGGACGGGACCGGATCGTCCTCGCCATGTTGCTGCTCAACGCGGGCCGCGTGCTGTCCGTCAACCGGCTGATCGAGGCGATGTGGGACGGCCCGCCGCCCTCCACCGCCCGCGGCCAGCTCCAGGGCTGCGTCTCCCGGCTGCGTCGCGCGCTCGCTGCCGCCCTCGGCGTGGACGTGATCGCGACCGACCCGGCCGGATACACCGCGCGGCTTGACGCCGACGACCTCGACGCGTCGGTCTTCACCCGCCTCACCGCGCGGGCGCGGGCCGCCGCCGGCGACGACCGCCTCGATGAAGCCCGCGAGATGTACCGCCAGGCGCTCGCCCTCTGGCGTGGGCCGGCGCTGGAAGGCATCCCCAGCCGGCTCGTGCGGCAGGCCGCGGCGGCGCTCGACGAGCAGCACACCGTGGTGATCGAGGAGTGTGTCGACGTCGAGCTGGGCCTCGGCCGGGAACGCGAGCTGCTCGCCGAGCTGACCGACCTGGCCCAGCGGTACCCGTTGCGCGAGCGGCTGCGTACCCAGCTCATGCTGGCGCTCTACCGGGCCGGCCGGCAGGCCGACGCGCTGGCGGTCTACCGCGACGCCCGCCGCGTGCTGGCCGCCGAGCTCGGCATCGAGCCCGGCCCCGCGCTGCGCGACATGCACCAGCGCATCCTCGCCGGCGACATCGCCGCGGTCGCGGAGCCACCACCGCAGCCGGCGGCGCCGGCGCGGTGCCTGCCCCGGCCCGCCGCCGACTTCACCGGCCGCGCGGACGTGGTCGCCCGGCTGGTGCGGGCCGTCGAGAACGCCGACGCCAGCGGCCCGGTCATCCAGCTCATCGACGGCATGGCCGGCAGTGGCAAGACCACGCTGGCGGTACACGTGGCGACCGCGCTCGCCGAGCGGTACCCCGACGCCCAGCTCTTCGTCGACCTGCATGGGCACAGCGAGCGCCAGCCGCTGGAGCCGGCCGCCGCCATCGTCACGCTGCTCCGCCAGCTCGGCGTCCCCAGCGAGCGGATCCCCGCCGAGCCCGACGACCGGGTCGCGCTGTGGCGCACCGAGCTGGCCAGCCGGCGGGCGCTGCTGGTGCTCGACAACGCGGCCAGCACGGCTCAGGTCAGCCCGCTGCTGCCCGCGGCACCGGGCTGCCTGGCGCTGGTGACCAGCCGGCGCCGCCTGGCCGGCCTGGACGGCGTCCACCCGGAGCCGCTGCCGGTGCTGGCGGAGCGGGAAGCGGTCGAGTTGCTCGCGCGGGTGGCCGGGCCGGACCGCATCCAGGCCGAGCCGGCGGCCGCCGCCGACGTGGTGCGCCGCTGCGGGTACCTGCCGCTGGCGATCCGGCTGGCCGGCGCCCGGCTGGCGCACCGGCCGAGCTGGAAGGTGGCCGACCTCGCCGGCCGGCTGCGGCGGGAACAGCCGGTGCTGCCCGAGCTCGCCGCCGAGGACCGCACCGTGGCGAACGCGTTCGCGCTGTCGTACCGCCAGCTCGCGGCGCCGGAGCGGCGGGTGTTCCGCCTCCTGGGGCTGCACCCGGCCGCCAGCTTCGACGCCGCGTCGGCGGCCGCCTTCGCGGATCTCTCCCTCGCCGCCGCGCAGGACCTGCTCGACGAGCTGGTCGACCGGCACCTGCTGGAAGAGCCGGACGCGGGCCGCTTCCGCATGCACGACCTGATCCGGGAGTACGCCCGGGAGCTGGCCGCCGCGCACGAGCCGGACGCCGCGCGGCGGGCCGCGGTCGGCCGGGTGCTCGACCACTACCTGCACGCGTCGGCGGGCGCCAGTGCGGAGCTGGAGCGCCGGGCGACGCTGGACCAGATGCTCGACCTCGACGAACCGCTGCGCCCAGACCTGCTCGCGGTGGCCGGCGCGACCAGCACCGCATGGCTGGAGAGGGAGCGGCCGAACCTGGTGGCGTCGGTGCGGGCCGCGGCGGAGACCGGACATCACGGATACGCCTGGCAGCTGGCCCGCGCGATGTGGCGCTTCCTCTACCTGCGCTGCTACACCGACGACCTGTACCGCACGCACCTCGACGGCCTGGCCGCCGCCCAGCGCGCCGGCGACGACGCGGCCGTCGCCACGATGCACAACTACCTCGCGTCGGCGTACTTCCGGATGGCGCGCTACGACGAGGCGGTCGAGCACCTGGAACAGGCGCTCAAGCTGCGCGAGCGGATCGGCCAAGCCAACCAGGCGGCGACCTGTCGCAACAATCTCTCCATCGTGCTCGCCATGCTCGGCCGCCTCGACGAGGCCGTGGCCAACGTGCGGCAGGCGCTGGCCAGCTGGCAACGCTTGCAGGACGTCAACGGCATGGCACAGGCCCTGTCCGACCTCGGCCTGATGCTGATGCAACTCGGCCAGTACGACGAGGCGCTGCGCCTGCACCACCGGCACCTCATCCTGGCGCGGGAGCGCGGGCTGGACTCGTACGTGGCGGCGGCGCTCGGTCACATCGCCCAGCTGCGCCTGCGGCTCGGCCAGCGGGAGATCGCGATGCGGCTGCTGCGCACCGCGCTGGTGTTCAAGCGGCGCACCGGCAACCGGTACGGCGAGGCCGAGGTGCTCAACGACCTGGGCATCGGCTACCGGATGGCCGGGGCATACGACGAGGCGGAGAGCCAGCACCGCGCCGCCCTGGCGATCATGCGCGGGATCGGCGAGCGGCGCGGGGAATCCGCCGTTCGCAACGACCTCGGTGACACGCTCGCGGCCGCCGGCGACCGGGCCGGTGCCAAGGAGCAACACCGGCAGGCGCTGGCGCTCGCCACCCAGATCCGCCACCGGTACGAGGAGGCGCGCGCCCTGCACGGGTTGGCCGCGTGCACCGGGTCCGCTGAGCAGGCCCGCCAGTACGCCGAGCGCGCGCGAGCGATCGACCGCGAAATGGGCCGCCCTCCCCATCACGTAGTTCTCGCTACATCGGGGACGCCCTGATCATGACGGAGTTCTGGGGGAGGATGGACCGGTGACTGAGCAGGGTTTTCGCACTGAGTACGACACGATGGGTGAGGTTCAGGTGCCGGCCGAGGCGCTGTGGCGGGCGCAGACCCAGCGGGCGGTGGAGAATTTCCCCGTCTCCGGGCGCGGCCTGGAACCGGCGCATATCCGGGCGCTGGCCCAGATCAAGGGCGCGGCCGCGCAGGTCAACGCCGACCTCGGGGTGCTGCCCGCCGACGTGGCCCAGGCGATCGCCACGGCGGCGGCACACGTGGCGGACGGTGGCTACGACGATCAGTTCCCGGTCGACGTCTTCCAGACCGGGTCCGGCACGTCGTCGAACATGAACGCCAACGAGGTGCTCGCCACGCTCGCCAGCCGGGAGCTGGGCCGCGGCGTGCACCCCAACGACGACGTCAACGCGTCGCAATCCAGCAACGACGTCTTTCCGTCCTCGATCCACCTGGCCGCGAGCCATTCCGTCGTCCACGACCTGCTGCCGGCCCTGCGACACCTGGACGCGGCGCTGACGGCCAAGGCCGACGAGTTCGCCACCGTGGTCAAGGCCGGCCGCACCCACCTGATGGACGCCACCCCGGTCACGCTCGGCCAGGAGTTCTCCGGCTACGCCGCCCAGGTGCGGTACGGCGTCGAGCGGCTGGAGTCGGCGCTGCCGCGGCTGGCGGAGCTGCCGCTCGGTGGCACCGCCGTGGGCACCGGGGTGAACACGCCACCCGGCTTCGCGCCCGCCGTCATCGCGAAGCTGCGTGAGATGACCGGGCTGCCGCTGACCGAGGCGCGCAACCACTTCGAGGCACAGGGCGCGCGGGACGCCCTGGTCGAGGCCTCCGGGCAGCTGCGGACGGTCGCGGTCGGCCTCTACAAGGTCGCCAACGACATCCGCTGGATGGGGTCCGGTCCCCGGGCCGGCCTGCGCGAGCTGCACCTGCCCGACCTCCAGCCGGGCTCGTCGATCATGCCGGGCAAGGTCAATCCGGTGGTGTGCGAATCGGTGCGCCAGGTCTGCGCCCAGGTGATCGGCAACGACGCGGCGGTCACCTTCGCCGGCTCGCAGGGCGACTTCGAGCTCAACGTCATGCTGCCGGTGATGGCCCGCAACCTGCTCGAATCGATCCGGCTGCTGGCCGCCGCGAGCCGGCTGCTGGCCGACCGGTGCGTGGCGGACCTGGCCGCGAACGTCGACGTCTGCCGCGACTACGCCGAGGCGTCGCCGTCGCTCGTCACCCCGCTCAACCGCTATCTCGGGTATGACGAGGCCGCCTCGATCGCCAAGCAGGCGCTGGCCTCCGGCCAGTCGATCCGGGCGGTGGTGCTCGACCGCGGGCACGTGGAGGCCGGCCGGATCACCCAGGAGCAGCTCGACGAGGCCCTCGACGTGCTGCGCATGACCCGCCCATGAGCGTCACCGCCGTGGTGTTCGACGCCGACGAGACGCTGGTCGACCTGCGGCCAGCGGTGACGGGTGCGCTCTCGGCGGTGCTCGCGGAGATGCGCCGGCTGACCCCCGCGGCGGCCTCACTCGACGTCGCCGACCTGGCGGCGGACTGGGAGCCGGTGTTCGCCGAGATGTATGCCCAACCCGTGGTCGAGATCCGGCGCGCCGCGCTGCGCCGGTCACTGGCCCGGGTCGGCCTGGAGGCGGAACTGGACCGGATCGCGGAGCTGTTCTTCGCCACGCGGTTCGCCCTGAGTCGCCCCTTCGCCGACGCGCTGCCGGTGCTGGCCGCGCTGCGCCGGTCGTACACGTTGGGGTTGGCCAGCAACGGCAACAGCCATGCCGCGCGCTGCGGCTTGGCCGGCCAGTTCGCCTTCGAGGTGTATGCGCACGAGGGTGGCTTGCCCAAGAAGCCGGCGGCCGCGTTCTTCGCGGCGGTTGTGGCGGCCGCCGGCTGCCCGCCCTCGTCGGTGCTGCACGTCGGTGACTCGTGGGCCCACGACGTCGTCGGCGCCCGCGAGGTGGGGCTGCGCACGGTCTGGCTCAACCGGTCGGGCCGGCCGCGCCCGGCCGGGCCGACGCCGGACGCCGAGATCCGGTCGCTCGCCGACCTGCCCGCGGTCCTGAGCGCCGTCCTGGGTGCCTCAGCGCCAACCGTGTGACACGAGGGTCGGCCGGATCTCCCGGACGACGCTGGCGAAGTCGCGCTGCGACCGCCGGCTGGCGACCTGGAGCACGGTCCAGCCGGCGGACGCCAGCCGCCCGCGTCGCTCCCGGCCGATCAGGTGGATGTCGCACGCCTCCCGCTCCTCGAGCTCGATGGCGACCCGGAACCTCGGCCAGGACAGCGCCGGGTGCGCGACCCCGCCGTCGGGCAGCTCGACCGGGTAGCGCACGAGCGGCCGCGGCAGGCCGGCCGTGATCAGCCCGATGCGCAGGTGTGACTCGGCCGGCGAGCGGGCACGCCCGTCGGACAGATCGAAGACCCGCCGGGCCCGACGCGTCCAGGGCTGGCCGAGGCGCCGGTCGGCCAGCGCGGTGAGCTCATCCCGGGTGACCCGCCCCAGCGCGAGGAGGCTGTCGACGATCGCGACCGCCGCACCCAGCTCCAGCCAGAGGGCGGAATCCCACGCGGTGCGCAGCGGCGTGGTGGTGGCCATGCCGTCGGTCTCGCCGCGCTCCGCGGCCTCCAGCAGGAGCGCGTGTGGCCGGAGACCGTGCTGATGCGCCACCCGGATGTAGGGCGGGACGATGACGTGCACCTCGTCGTCGAAGTCGGCGGCGTGCGCGACGCCGTGCAGGTAGGCGGCCGACGGGCCGGCGAACACGGTGAGGGGCGGGAGCCGCAGCCGGAACGCCTGGCAGGCCAGCCGGTGGTCGCGGGTCATCCGGGCGTCGGCGTAGGTGTCGTGGCGCACGTGCAACCACGCCGAGCTGCGCAGCTGGTGTGGGGTAAGGAGGCCGTCGCGCACCGCCTCGCTGCCCCGGAACACCCGCCACTCCAGGTCGGCGGGTCGGGTCGATGTGGTCGTCATACTGGCAGCCTGGCAACGCCGTACCCCAGATCAGAACCCCTGTGGACAGCGCGCCGCGACTGATCCACAACCCCCTGTGGATAACCGGGATCACCCCACCCGCATCCGCTACCATCCGCCCCCGCCTCCCCATGATCAAGGCGTCCTTCAAGTAGTTCTAACTACTTGAAGGACGCCTTGATCATGAGAGGGCGGCGGTAATGGCGGCGGCCGCGGAGCGGACGAGCGGGCCGACGCTGGCCAGGTCGAGCGAGGTCAGCGCGATGACGCCGACGCTCGCCTCCAGACCCTCCACGCCGAGCACCGGCACGGCGACGCCGTGCGCGCCCGGTTGCAGTTCGCCGCTGGTGGTCACCGGGGCGTCGTCGCCGCGCCGCCCCGCGAGGATCGCCCGGCCCGCCGCGCCGCGGGCCAGCGGGTGGCGCGACCCGGCCCGGTACGCCACGTGGAAGGCGGTCCAGGTCGGCTCCACCACGACCAGCGCTACCGCCTCGTCACCCTCGGCGACGGTGAGGTGTGCGGTGGCGCCGACGCCCTCGGCGAGCCGGCGCAGCACCGGCAGCGTGGCCTCCGCGAGCAGCGGCTGGGCGCGCCTGGCCAGGCGCAGCACGCCGGCGCCGACCCGCAGCCGCCCCCGGCCGTCGCGCCGCACCATGCCGTGTTCGGCCAGCGCGCCCACCAGCCGGTAGACCACCGCCCGGCCCACGCCGAGCCGGGCCGCCGCCTCGCTCACCGTCAGCCCGTCCGGCGCGTCGGCCACCAGGTGCAGCAGGCGCAGCCCGCGGTCGAGGGTCTGGGCGGTCTCCGCCGGGCGCCCGTTGTCGGTCACGCGCACAGCGTACGAGCCAGGGCTCCGCCGGCGGCGCTGGCCGGCGGCGCCAGACAGACCCTTGTCATTGTCTTAAGTCTCTATGAAAGGCCTTTGATGTCTTGAACCTGTGCCGGACCCTGCTGAGGCGAGGTCTATGGGGGACAGACCTCGCTGGAGGCGGGCGGTACGGAGGTACATAGGTGAGGAAGCGGGGCGCGCTGCTGGCCACCGCCGTTGTCGGCGTGGTCGGGATCATGGGCGCGGTGGGGACCCTCGCGTTTGCGGGAGAGCCGTTCAGCACGGACTTCTCCGACGGCAGCGGTGGCTGGTCGAAGTCGGGCGGCAGCTGGACGGTGGCCGCCGACGGCGCCAACCAGGTCTTCCGGCAGTCGAAGCTGGCGAGCGAGGCCGCGCGGGTATTCGCCGGCGAGAAGAGCTGGACGGCGTACGCGGTCCAGGCCAGGGTGAAGCCGACCGGGTTCGGGCAGGCGGCCGGCTTCACCGGCATCGGCGCCCGTGCGCAGAGCGCCACCAGCCTGTACCGGCTGGTGCTGACCGGCGCCGGCACGGTGCAGCTCCAGGCGCTGAAGAGTGGTGCGCTCCAGGTGCTGTCGAGCGCTCCGCTGCCGGTGACGCACGGCGCGTGGTACACGCTGAAGCTGGAGGTCTCCGGCGCCACCGTGCGCGGCTCGGTCGACGGCAAGGCGCTGGTCTCCGGCAGCAGCCCGCTGTTCGCCTCCGGACAGATCGGCTTGACCACCGGGTACGCGACGGCGGACTTCGACGACGTCGCGGTGTCCGAGATCGGCGCGCTGCCCGCGGCGTCGCCCACCACCCCGGCGCCCACGACACCGACCGTGCCGCCGCCGGCGACGCCACCGCCGGCGGTCGCCGCGAAGTGGCCCACCGCGACGGGCGAGGAGCGGGCCGACGCCCCGATCGAGGTACCCAGGACCGGCCTGGACGGCGGCCTCAAGCGGTACTCGGGCGTCGGGGACGGCGGACAGGGCGAGGGCCAGGAACCGATCTTCGAGCTGGCCGACGGCGCTGTCCTGTCAAACGTGATCATTGGCGCGCCGGCCGGGGACGGCGTGCACTGCCTCGGTTCCTGCACATTGACCAACGTGTGGTGGGAAGACGTGGGCGAGGACGCCGCCACCTTCAAGGGCGGCGCGTCGGCCAGGTATCTGGTCGACGGCGGCGGCGCGAAATCGGCCGCCGACAAGGTGTTCCAGCACAACGGCGGCGGCACGCTCACCGTGAGGAATTTCCAGGTGGCGGACTTCGGCAAGCTGTACCGCTCGTGCGGCAACTGCTCGACACAGCTGAAGCGGCACGTGGTGCTCCAGAACATCACCGCCACCGCGCCCGGTAAGGCGTTGGCCGGCATCAATGCGAATTACGGCGACACCGCCCGGTTCTCGGGTATCACGATCGTGGGTGCCAAGAACATGGTGGTCTGCGAGAAGTACGAGGGCGTCACGAGCGGCGAGCCGACGAAGATCGGCAGTGGGGCGGACGGCGCCCATTGCGTATACGCGACACCCGACATCAGCTACCGGTGACCCGCGCGGGTCACCGGGCAACGGTACCCTTGCCTGGTGACGCTGCGCTTGTATGACACCGCGACCAGATCGGTGCGGGATTTCGTCCCGCGGGAGGCCGGCCGGGTCGGGATCTACCTGTGTGGTCTCACCGTGCAGTCCGCGCCGCACATCGGCCACCTGCGCTCCGGCGTCAACTACGACGTGCTGCGCCGGTGGTTCGCGCACACCGGCCACGACGTGACGTTCATCCGCAACATCACCGACGTCGACGACAAGGTGCTGGCCAAGTCGGCCGAGCAGGGTCGCCCGTTCTGGTCGATCGCGTATGCGAACGAGTTGGTCCTCGGCGCGGCCTACCGGTCGCTCAATGTGCTGCCACCGACGTATGAGCCGCGCGCCACCGGGCATGTCCCGGAGATGCACGAGCTGATCAAGACGCTGATCGAGCGCGGCCACGCCTATCCGGCGTCGGACGGCTCCGGCGACGTCTATTTCGACGTGCGCTCCTACCCGGCCTACGGCGCGCTGTCCGGCCAGACGCCGGACGCCATGCAGGCGCCCGACGACGGTCCCGTGCGGGCCAAACGCTGCGCCAACGACTTCGCCCTGTGGAAGGGCGCCAAGCCCGACGAGCCGGACGACGCCACCTGGCCGTCGCCGTGGGGTCGGGGCCGGCCCGGCTGGCACATCGAGTGCTCCGCGATGTGCTGGCGCTACCTGGGCGCCGAGTTCGACATCCACGGCGGCGGGCTCGACCTGACGTTCCCGCACCACGAGAACGAGGTCGCCCAGTCCCGCGCCGCCGGGCTGCCGTTCGCGCGGTTCTGGGTGCATCACGCCCTGCTCAACCTCGGCGAAGCCAAGATGAGCAAGTCGCTGGGCAACGTGATCGACCTCGATCACGTGGCCGCGCTCGGCGTCCGCCCGGTCGAGCTGCGCTACTACCTCGTTGAGCCGCACTACCGGTCGCGCATCGACTACGCGGACGAGACGCTCCGGGAGAAGGCGGTGGCCTACCGCCGCATCGAGGGCTTCGTGCAGCGGGCGATCGAGCGGGTCGGCGCGGTGCCGCCCGGCTCGCTCCCCGGCGACTTCGTCGCGGCGATGAACGACGACCTCAACACGTCGGCCGCGATGGCCAGCCTGCAAGAGGTCGTGCGGGAGGGCAACACCGCGCTCGCCGGCGGCGACGACGACGCGGTGCGGAGCGCGCTCGGTGGCGTCCGGGCGATGCTGACCCTCTTCGGCCTCGACCCGCTCGACCCGGTCTGGCACGGCGGCGACCGCGGCGACGAACTGCGCCCGGTCGTGGACGCGCTGGTGGCGCTCGCGCTGGAGCAGCGGGCGCAGGCCCGGGCCCGCAAGGACTGGGCGGCTGCCGACGCGGTCCGCGATCAGCTCAAGCGCGCCGGGATCCACATTGAAGACACCCCCTCTGGTCCCCGATGGACGGTTGATGATGCCCGGTAACTCGCAGCGCCGTAACAAGCGCGTCACCTCGAAGAAGGGCGCAACCGTCGGTTCTGGCGGCAAGAACCGCGCCGGCCTCGCCGGCAAGGGCCGCACCCTGCCCGCCGACGAGCGCCCATGGCACAAGGGCTACTCCGGCACGGAGGATCTGCCCAAGCGCACCGCCTGGAAGCAGCAGAAGGAGCGCAAGGCGGCGGCGGCCGAGGGTCGCGCGCCGAAGGTGGGCCAGCCCGGCACCAAGAACACCACCTGGGGCCGCGGCGGCACCGGCGGCGCGAAGCCCGCCAAGGGCATGGGCAAGGGCGGCGGCAGGTCCGGCCCGAAGGTCGCCCCGGGGCGCCGTTCGACGCCCCCCAAGGACGCCCCCGAGCTGCTCGTCGGGCGCAACCCGGTGGTCGAGGCGCTGCGCGCGCAGATACCGGCGACCGCGCTCTACGTCGCGCACGGCATCGATATCGACGACCGGGTCAACGAGCTGGTCCGCACCGCGGCCGACCGGGGCATCCCGATCCTGGAGATCTCCCGCGCCGAGCTCGACCGCATGACCGGCGGCGTGCTGCATCAGGGCGTCGGCCTGCAGGTGCCCCCGTTCGCCTACGAGCCGTTCGACGACCTGCTCGCCGCGGCCGTCGAACACCCGACGCCGCTGCTGGTGGCGCTCGACGGCGTGACCGATCCGCGCAACCTCGGTGCGGTGATCCGGTCGGCGGCGGCCTTCGGCGCGCAGGGCGTCTTCCTGTCCGAGCGGCGTGCGGCGGGCGTGACGCCCACCGCGTGGCGCACCAGCGCCGGTGCGGCCGCCCGCCTGCCGGTGGCGCAGGTCACCAACCTGACGCGGGCGTTGAAGACCTGCCAGCGTGAGGGCTTCGTCGTGGTCGGGCTCGACGCCGACGGCGAGACCAACCTGTACCAGCTGGAGGCGGCCGTCGGCCCGCTGGTGGTCGTGGTGGGGTCCGAGGGGCGCGGCCTGTCCCGCCTGGTGGGCGAGACCTGCGATCTGCGCGCGAGCATCCCGATGGCCTCGACGGTCGAGTCGCTCAACGCGAGCGTGGCCGCCGCCGTCACCCTCGCCGAAATCACCCGCCGCCGTTCCGCCTGACCACCCCGAAACGCCCGCTTCATCCCTTTCCCAAGAGGGCAGCCCTGTGGGGTTTCCCGCCCCAAGAGGGCAGCCCTCTTGGGGCGGCGTTCTGAACAGGGGAGCCCTATACCCGCCCAGGCGGGTATAGGGGAGCCCTCTTCGGAATTCACGCCCCACAGGGCTGCCCTCTTGGCGCAAGGCGGGAGGGAGCGCGGAAGCAGTGGACATGCGCTGACCTCGTAAGATCCGGGCCGGGTATCCCTCGACCCGGGAGGAACTGGCGATGGCGGAGCAGGACGGCGGTTACGCGCTCGCCGTGGACCTCGGCACGTCGAACACGGTGGCGGTGCTGCGCTGGCCGGACGGGCGCACCCGGCCGCTGCTCTTCGACGGCCAGCCGACCCTGCCGTCGGCCGCCTACCTCGACGGTGCCGGCCGGCTGCACGCGGGCCGGGACGCGCAGCGGCTGGGCCGCGCCGACCCGGCCCGGTACGAGCCGAACCCGAAGCGCCGCGTCGACGAGTCCGGCGTGCTGCTCGGCGACCGCGAGGTGCCGACCGCCGATCTGCTGGCGGCCGTGCTGGGTGGCGTGGCGCGGGCGGCGGTGGAGGCGGTCGGCTTCCTGCCGCCGGCGGTGCTGACCTACCCGGCGGCATGGGGCGCGCGCCGGCGCGAGGTGCTGGCGACAGCGGTCGTGCGGGCCGGCTGGCCGCCGACCGGCGTCGCGCACGGCGGCACCCGCCTGGTCGCGGAGCCGGTGGCCGCCGCGCGCTACTTCGCCGACGTCCTGCGCCGGCCGGTACCGGTGGGCGCGGCCCTCGCGGTCTTCGACTTCGGCGGCGGCACGCTCGATATCGCGGTGGTCCGTAACGATGGCGAGCCAGCCGGGTTCACGGTGATCGGCTCCGGCGGCGTCGCCGAGCTGGGTGGCCTGGACCTCGATGCCGCGCTCGTCGAGCATCTGGGCCGGCTGCTGGCCCCCGCGCATCCCGCGGCGTGGCGGGCGCTCGAGGCGCCGGCCACGGCCGAGCAGTGGCGCAACCGCCGGCAGCTCTGGGACGAGATCCGCGGCGCGAAGGAGATGCTGTCCCGGGCCGCGGCCGCCCCAGTGGCGGTGCCCGGCATCGAGCAGGCCGTCCACCTGACCCGGGAGGAGCTGGAGCGGGCCATCACCCCGCTGCTGCGCCGGGGCGTCGTCGAGGCGGGCGCGGTGATCGGTCGCTGCGGGCTGCGCCCCGACCAGCTCGCCGGGCTGTTCCTCGTCGGCGGCTCGTCGCGGGTGCCCCTGGTGGCCCGCCTGCTGCATGCGGAGCTGGGCATCGCGCCGACCGTGCTGGAGCAGCCGGAGCTGCCGGTGGCGGAGGGCGCGCTGACCGGGCTGGCCGCCTCGGGCCCGCCCTCGGCACCCCCGGCACCCCCGGCACCTCCGGCGCCGGTGGCGCCGCTGGGCCGGAAGCGGCCGCCGCGCCGGCCGATGATCTGGCTGGCGGCCGCGGTGGTCGCCCTGGTCGGCATCGTCACGGCCGCGACGCTCTACATCACCCGTGACGGGTACCCCGCCATCGACTTCGAGAGCCCGGTGGCGGATCTGTACCAGGTGGACATCGAGGAAGAGCCGACCTACGCGTGGACCGGGTTCCATGGCGATCATGCCTATCTGGCCTACGCCACGGAGGACGACCACCTCGAGATCATCGCGATCGACCCACCCGCCACGAAGCCGCGCTGGATTCAGAAGTCCAGTGCCACGTCCGAGCGGTGGGGATGGATCACGCCGCTCCCGGACGCCCTGCTCGCCTACGAGTACAACGCGTCCACTTCGGAGTATTACCACGTCTACGCCTTCGATCCGGATACCGGCGACGAGCTCTGG
Source organism: Actinomycetes bacterium KLBMP 9797 (assembly GCA_037414955.1). GTDB lineage: Bacteria > Actinomycetota > Actinomycetes > Mycobacteriales > Micromonosporaceae > Phytohabitans. The sequence goes on along the minus strand of JBBEWH010000017.1, from coordinate 121,897 downwards.
AAGAACCGGATCACCGGCGCCGACCGCACCTTCGCGGTGGAGGACACGTTTGTCATCGCGGATCAGACCGAGCACCGCCTCGTCGGGCTCGATCTGGACAGCGGCGAGCAGCGGTGGACGCTGCCCAATCCGGGCAACAAGGAGAGCGCCGTCTACCAGGCGCGCACTGTGGACGATGTATCCGGTCCGTCCAATTTGTACGGTACGCCGTTCGCCCAGCTGACCGACGACGAGCCGCGGCTCGTGCAGATCGGTGCGGACCGTTCGGCGCGGGTGATCGACGCCGTGACCGGCAAGGTCCTGAAGACGCGGGGCAACGTGGCCGACCCGGACGACGAGGTGATGGCGTACCACGGCCGGCTGATCGTGGGCAGCGACGACCAGAACGGTTACCGGCTGTCCGCGTACGACCTGTCGTCGATGGGTGAGCCGGTGAACCTGTACACCTCGGCCAACGCCGACCGCAAGCTCGACCTGATCGCGATGTGCGGCGAGCAGCGGCTGTGCCTGCTGGACAGCGTGCTCGCCGAGAGCGAGTCCACCGAGGTGGTCGCGGTCGACCTGGAGAAGGGCGGCGATCTGTGGCACGCCCCCGCGCCCGAGGCCGACCGCCTCGTCCACTTCGGTGATCAGACGGTGGCGTACGTCGACAGCTCCGAGGGCGGCATCCGGGTCTTCGACGACAAGGGCGAGAAACTGCTGGACCGACCTGGCGCGGCGGGCCGGATCGACGGCGGGAACGTGCTCGTATTCGGGTCCGCCTCCGAGTTTCTCGGCGACTACAGCATCGCGGGACTGCACGCGGGCAGCGAAAAGGTGGTCGAGATGGGGCAGCTGTACGACATCCGGCCGTGGAGCTGCTCCTGGAACACCGTCTACCTTGCCTGTGCCGGCAAGGGCCAATTCACCATCGGACGCTTCGCCCCCTCATGATCAAGGCGTCCCTCACGTAGCTATAACGACTTGAAGGACGCCTTGATCATGGTGAGGGTTAGGAGGCGAGGGCGGCGTTCGCCTCGCGGACGAGGCTTTCCGCGGCATCCTGCGGCGTCGCTTCGCCGGCCTGCACGCTCTCCGCGGCCGTGACGAGGAGCGACCGCACCTTCGGGTGGCCCTTCGGCGGCGGCACCGGCGCGGCGCCGAACTTCGGCGTGATGGTGTTCTCGAAGTTGATCGTGGCTTTGGAGATCTGGTCGGTCGCGGACTGCGCGACCGCCTTGCGGACGTCGGTGTTCGGGCTGAGCCCGCGCTCGGTGCCCAGGATCTTGCCCGCATCCGGGTCGTTGACCAGGAAGTTGATGACGTCGACCACGGTGTCCGCGTGCCGGGTGCCGCGGAACGCCGACCAGTAGAGCGAGGCGCGCGCCCACTGCGCCTTCGGGTCGCCCGGGTAGGACACCAGGGCCAGTTCGTCCTTCGTGTTGCGCTGCAGCTCGGGGAGCTGGTTGGACCACATGAACGAGGTGGCGGCCCGGCCGGTGGCGACAGCCTGCTTCGACACGTCGCCGCTGTTGGCCTCCTGGATGGTCTCGATGCTCGGCGCGATGCCGTTGTCGCGCGCCGTCTTCCACATCTGGTACCACTTCGTCAGGTCAGCCGCGGTGAAGCCGAGCTGGCGGCCGTTGTAGAGCTCCTTGCCCTGCGCGCGCAGCCACAGCCACAGCGCCTTGTAGTCGGCCGAGGGGTCCATCGTGCCGGCCACCTCGCTGTTGGTGAGGTTGGTGATCTGGGTGGCCCAGGTGAACAGCTGCTCGTAGGACATGCCGATGGTGGGCTCGGACACGTTCAACCGCTTGATCAGCGTGCGGTTGTACACCATCGCGGGGGTGTTCTCCGCGGCGGCGACGCCCGCCGTGCGGCCGCCGACCTGGCCGTACTGGGCGAGGCTTGGCGGCAGCTTGGAGATGTCGAGCTGGCCGCTCGCGATGTAGGGGTTGAGGTCGAGCGTGACGTTCCGCTCGGCGTACTCGGTCAGGTAGTTGTCGTCGATCTGGAAGAGGTCCGGCGCGTCCGGGCCGGCGGCCTGGGTGGCGAGGTTGTCGTAGTAGCCCTGGTTGCCCCGCCAGTTCAGCTTGAACGTCACGGTGGGGTTGCGTTCGGTGTAGAGCTTGAGCGCCTTCTCGGTCAGCTCAGCCCGGGTCTCGCCGCCCCACCAGTAGACGTTGATCTGGACCTGCTCGTCCTGGCTCGCGGCCTCGCCGGAGTCGTCGGTGCACGCGGTCGCGGCCAGCAGCGCCGCGGTGACAACGAGTGCTCCGAGCGCACGGATCCCAGTAGTCAGACGCACCCGTCGAACCCTAATCCATCCTCATGATCAAGGCGTCCCTCAAGTAGTCAGAACTACGTGAGGGACGCCTTGATCATGAAGAGGGGGCGAGGCGGCGGGTTACGGCGTGGAGGGCGAGGATCGCGTAGCCGGTGAGCACCGGCGTCAGTACCGGGATGATCATCAGACCGAGAGCGACGACCAGCGCGATCACGCCGGCACCCGCCAGCACCGCCGCCGGTCGTCGTTGCGCGATCCGGTACGCCGAGCCGGCCGCCGCCCGCCAGCCCGTCCCGCCCTGGCGCCCGACCTCGACGACCGCGATGCCGGCGTACCCAGCGGCCGCTGCCATGAGCGCGATCGTCGCGACCGCCAGCGGCGCCCCACCGGGCACCACGCCGCGCGTGATGGCGGAGAGGTTGACGGTGAGCAGCGCCGCGCCCACGACGGCGATCAGCGCCGGGAGGATGCCCGGCAGCAGACCCCGGAGGTACCGGCGGAGGGTGACCCGCAGCGACGGCCAGGCCGCGTCGCCGCCGTGCCAGTCGTGGACCGCGGCGCTGGCGGTGGCGACCGCCGCGCCGGCGGTCACCACCCCGAGCGACCCGACCGTGGTGAGGATGCCCAACAACGCCAGGTCCGCGGCGTTCCGCACGGTGTCGAGCGCTCCCACTCGGCGAGGTGCCTCAGCATCCATCACGCCTCGACCTGCTTCCTCAGCCACGCCACCAGCTACCTTCGGCACTCCGGTTTAACCCTTGAGGCCGCTGGTGTTGATGCCCTCGACCAGGAGGCGCTGGAATGCCACGAAGAACAGGAACACCGGCAACAGCGACAGTACCGACATCGCGAACATCGGACCGATCGCGCTCTGCCCGGTGGAGTCGATGAACAGGGTCATCGCCACCGGGATCGTGTAGTCCGACAGGTCGGACAGGTATACGAGCTGCCGGAAGAACTCGTTCCAGGTCCAGATGAACGAGAAGATCGCCGTGGTGACCAGCGCCGGGCGGCTGAGCGGCAGCATGACGTACCGGAAGATGCCGAACGGGCTGGCACCGTCGATCTTGGCGGCCTCGTCCAGCTCGCGCGGGATGCCGCGCATGAACTGCACCATGAGGAACACGAAGAACGCCTCGGTGGCGAGGAACTGCGGCACCAGCAGCGGCAGGTACGGCCAGTCGCCGCCGACCCAGCCGAACTGCTTGAACAGGATGTACTGCGGCACGGTCAGCACGTGCTGCGGCAGCAGCAGCGTGCCGATCATGATGGCGAACCAGAAGCCGCGCAGCGGGAACCGCAGCCGGGCGAAGGCGTACGCGGCGACCAGGCAGGAGGCCGCGTTTCCGATGACCGTCAGCAGCGCCACCATCGTGCTGTTGAGGAAGAACCGGCCGAAGCTGACGTCGAAGTGACCCCAGCCATCGGTGTAGTTGCCGGGCGAGAAGTCGCCGGGCAGCAGACCGGTGTTGCTGACGATCTCGGTCTGTCCCTTGAACGAGGTGCCGAGCATCCACGCCAGCGGGTACAGCACGACCACGAGGAGCAGCACGAGGACGGCGTAGCGGACCACGCCGCGGCCGAAGCCGGAGCGGCGGCGGGAAACCGCCTGTGTCTGGGTGGCCATCAGCGGTCATCTCCATCCGAGTAGTGCACCCAGAACCGGCCGGTGCTGAACAGCACCGTGGTGATGAGGCCGATGACAACCAGGAACACCCACGCCATCGCGGACGCGTAGCCCATCTCGTACTCCGTGAAGCCCTTGATGTAGAGGTTGAGCGTGTACATCAGCGTCGAGTCGACTGGACCGCCGGTGCCGTTGCTGAGCACGAACGCCGCCGTGAACCCCTGGAAGCCGTTGATGGTCTCCAGCACCAGGTTGAAGAAGATGACCGGGGACAGCATCGGCAGCGTGATGCTGAGGAACTGGCGGACCCGGCCGGCGCCGTCGACCGACGCGGCCTCGTAGAGCTCGGTCGGCACCTGCTTGAGCCCGGCCAGGAAGATGACCATCGGCGCGCCGAACTGCCAGATGGCCAGCACCATCAGGGTTTCCAGCGCCCACGTCGGGTCGTTGACCCACGGCTGACCCTCGATGCCGAACATTCGCAGGAAGCCGTTGAACGCGCCGTCCCGGTTGAACATCGCCACCCAGACCATGGCCAGCGCCACGCTGCCGCCGATGAGCGACGGCAGGTAGAAGAGGCCGCGGAACAGACCGACCCCGCGCCAGGCCCGGTTGAGCAGCAGCGCCACGCCGAGTGCGGCGGCGAGCTTGAGGGGTACCGCGATCAACGCGAACTGGAGCGTGACGGAGACCGAGTGCCAGTACGACGGATCGCTGGTGAACATTCGTTTGTAGTTGGCCAACCCGACCCACTCGACCTCGCTCCACGGGCTGAGGACGTCGTAGTTGGTGAAACTCAGGTACAGCGACAGGAGCATCGGTATCGCCGTGACGCCCATCAAACCGATGAGCCAGGGCGACAGGAAGATGTACCCCGCCAGACCTTCGCGCTGCGGGCCGCGCCGGGGCTTCCGCCGCGTGGCGGAAGCCCCGGTGGCCTGGCTCGCGCGTACCGACGGCTCGTTCGCCGTGGTCAACGCCACGAGCTCTCTCCTCTCACTTGCTTGGGCTCAGCCGAGTTTCGGCTGTACGGCCGCGATCAGGTCGGCCGCGGCCTTCTCCGGCGTCGCGCGTCCGAACTGGACACTCTCCGCCGCCTTCACGAGCTCGGACCGGAAGCTGCTGTGGCCCTGCGGCGGCACCTGCGGGGCCTGGCCGAACTTGGCCGCCAGGTCGGTCTCGACCTGGATGGACTGCTTCATGGCCGGGTCCGTGACGGTCTCCGCGAACTTCGCCCGGAGCTCCGTGTTGGACGGCAAACCACGGTCGGTGCCGAGGGTGTCGACCGCTTCGGCGTCGTTCACCAGGAAGTTGATGACGTCGACCGCGGTGTCCTTGTGCTCGCTGCCGCGGGCCACGTTCCAGTACATCGAGGCGCGCGCCCACTGCGCGCTGGGGTCGCCGGGGTAGGCGACGACGCCCAGCTCGTCCTTGGTGTTCTTCTTCAGTTCCGGCATCTGGTTGACCCACACCCACGAGGTGGCGGCCTTCTTGCTGAGCACGAGCTGCTTGCTGATGTCGGTGACGTTGCCCTCGTGGATCACGTCGGGCGTCGGCGTCGCACCCTTGTCGCGTGCGCCCTTCCACAGCGTGAACCACTTGGCGAGGTCGTCGGCGGTGAAACCGAACTGCTTGCCGTCGTAGAGCTGCTTGCCCTGCTGGCGCAGCCACACCCAGAAAGCCTTGTAGTCGGCGCTGGGGTCCATCGTGCCGGGCACCTTGGTCTTCGTGGTCACCTGCGCGGCCCAGTCGATGAGCTGCTCCCAGGTCCAGCCGGTCTGCGGCTCGGGCAGCCCGGCGCCGGTGACCAGCGTCTTGTTGTAGACCAGACCCTGCGTGTTCTCACCGGCTGCGACGCCGACCAGCTTGCCGTCGACCGTGCCGTACTCGACCAGGCTGGGCGGGAACTTGCTGAGGTCGAGCTTGCCGCCCTTGTACTCGGTCAGGTCCGCGGTCACGTTGCGGCCCGCGAAGTCGGCCAGCATGTTGTCGTCGGTGGCGAAGAGGTCCGGCACGTCGCCAGAGGCGGCCAGGGTGGCCAGTTTGTCGCTGTACCCCTGGTTGGCCTGCCACGTGACCTTGAAGCTGACGTCGGGGTGCTTCGCCTTGTACGCGTCGAGCGCCTTCTGGGTCAGCTCGGCGCGCTTCTCGCTGCCCCAGTAGAAGACGTTCAGCTCGACCGGGCCCTTGGCTTCGGACCCGGAGTTGTCATCGTCGCCGCCGCAGGCGGCCGCACCGAGGGAAAGGGGCAGCGCCACGGCCACCGCGGCCATGCCGCGCAGCAGCCGACGCCGGTTGGTACGGGGAAGGGGGTGCATTGTGGGTGCTCACTCCTTGACTGAGGTGACTCCGGGCGCGGGACCCGTCGAGTCGCGGACGACCAGTTCGGTCTGGAGCGTTACCTGTGCGGTGGTGCGGCGGTCGTCGCTGACGGCCCGCGCTCCGCCGCGACCCACGCGTGCGGAGAAGGAACCGTCGTTCTGCAGGAGCATGTCGACGGCCGCCCGGCCGGCGGCTGCGGTTGGGGTGGCCACCGTCGTCAATTTGGGCCGGGTGAGCCGGCTGAGGGCGATGTCGTCGATGCCGATGACGCTGACGTCTTCGGGCACCCGGACACCTTGCGAGGTCAGGCCTTCGATAAGGCCGATGGCCATGAGGTCGTTGTAGGCCAGGACGGCGGTGGCGCCAGCGCGACGCACATGCTCGGCCTGCGCGACGCCGCCGTCTTCCGTGGGCTGGTTGGGCCCGAGGATGGTGAGCTCGGCGTCGGCCGCGCGCGCCGCCGCGGTGGCGGAGCGCCGGATCTCCCGGTTGGTCCAGGAGCCGCGCGGCCCGCCGAGCAGGACGATGGTGCGGTGGCCGAGCCCGATCAGGTGTTCGATGGCGAGGCGGGCCCCCTGCCCGACGTCCATCACGACCGTGGGCAGCCCGGCGATGTGCCGGTTGATCACGACCAGCGGCACCTCGCGGCTGAGCTGTTCGATGAGGCTGTTGTTCATGCGCGGACTGCACAGCAGCACGCCGTCGACCTGCTTGGCCAGGGTGTGGACGAGCTCTTCCTCGACGGCGGGGTCTTCGTTGGTGTCCGTGACGAAGATGTGGTAATCCCGATGCCGGGCCTGGCTCTCCGCGGCCTTGATCAGGGGTGGGAAGAAGGGGTTGGCGATGTCCGCGACGATCAGGCCGATGTTGTGCGTGCGGCCGGTGATCAGCGCGCGTGCGGCCCGGTTCGGCCGGTAGCCGAGGTGCTCGGCACAGGCCAGCACCCGGCTGCGGGTCTCCGGGTTGACAAGGTGGGGTGCGGAGAACGTGCGCGACACGGTGGAGATGTGCACGCCAGACGCGCGCGCGACGTCGCGGATGGTGGCCGGCACGCATCTGCTCCTTTCCCTCGTCGTTCCTGGTCGGCGTCGTTGTCGCTGGTCGCCGGTGGTTCCGTGTGGCAGTCGTCACTCGGGTGGGCCAATTAATGCAAACGGTTGCGCCGCTGTCAACGGGGTTGGGTTACGGCTTCGTTGCGACGAGGGACGCCGGGAGCGCTCCAAGACGGGCCTAAAGGGATAAATCAGGTCACTTTTCCGGAAAGCGTTGACGCGCAGCGACGGCTCGGGAATATTTCTGCTGCAAACCTTTGCAGAACGTCTGCCTCACCCGCGGGAGGAATGCTCGATGTCGGAACAGTCGCGGCGGCGGCTCCGCTATGCCCTCGTCGGCACCGGGTCGCGCGCCGAGATGTTCGTCCGGTCGATCGTTCGCGACCACGCGGACCGGGCCGAACTCGTCGCCTTCGCCGACGTCAACCAGACCCGCATGGACACGCACAACACCTGGCTGGAGGAGCTCGGCGCGGACGCGGTGCCGACCTACCAGGCGGGCGAGTTCACCAAGATGCTCGACGCGGAGCGGGTCGACGTCGCGCTGGTGACCAGTGTCGACCGCACCCACGACGAGTACATCGTGGCGGCGCTGCACGCCGGCCGGGACGTGGTGACCGAGAAGCCGATGACCATCGACGTGCCGCGGTGCCAGCGCATCCTGGACGCGGTGGCCGAGACCGGCCGGCACGTCACCGTCGCGTTCAACTACCGGTACAACCCGCTGCACGAGCGGGTCCGCCAGGTGCTCGCCGACGGCGAGATCGGCGAGGTCGGCTCGGTGCACTTCGAGTGGCTGCTCGACGTGCGGCACGGCGCCGATTACTTCCGGCGCTGGCACCGGGACAAGGCCAACTCCGGCGGGCTGATGGTGCACAAGAGCAGCCACCACTTCGACCTCGTGAACTGGTGGCTGGGCGCAGTGCCGGTCGAGGTCTTCGCGTACGGGCGGCTGTTCTTCTACGGCGAGGAGGGGCGCCGGCACGGGTACGCCCGGGACTACGCGCGGGCCCACGGGTCCGCCGAGGCCGCGGGCGACCCCTTCGCCCTCCAACTCGCGGCGAACCCGCAGCTGCGGGCGCTCTACCTGGACGCCGAGGCGGAAGACGGCTACCACCGCGACCAGAATGTCTTCGGGCCCGGCGTCACCATCGAAGACGACATGGCGGTGCTGGCCCGCTACTCCACGGGTGCCACGATGACGTACCACCTCACGGCGTACGCGCCGTGGGAGGGATACCGGGTGATGTTCAACGGCAGCAAGGGTCGTCTGGAGCTCGAAGTGGTCGAGAGCGACTTCGTCAGCCCGTACGCGGCGGGGGAGGTCAAGGGCGCGGCGCTGCACGGCGTGCAGGCGGCGGTCGAGGAGGGCTGGGCGCGGATCACCGTGCGGCCGTACTGGGCGCAGCCGCGGCAGGTGCCGGTGCCGGGGTACACCCGGGCCGGGCATGGCGGTGCGGACGCCCGCATGACCGGGGTGCTGTTCGGCGGCGAGACCGATCCGATGAACCGGAGCGCGTCCGCGCGCGACGGCGCGCTGGCGTTGCTCACCGGCCTGGCGGCCAACCAGTCGTTCGAGACCGGGCAGCCCGTCAAGGTCTCCGATCTGCTCACCATCCACTAGGGAGCCCCCGTGTCCCGAGCCGACCTGCTCTTCCCCGCCGACCCCGCGCAGCGGGGGATCGCCCGGGAGCTGTACGCCCTCGCCAGGGATCTGCCGATCATCTCGCCGCACGGGCACGTCGACCCGAGCATCCTGGCCGACGACGCCCCGTTCCCGGATCCGGCGCAGCTGATCATCCGGCCGGACCACTACGTGACCCGAATGCTGCTCAGCCAGGGCGTGCCGCCGGCGACGCTGGGGGTACCGACGCGCGACGGCGCGCCGTACGAGCGGGACGGCCGCACGATCTGGCGCCGGTTCGCCGCGCACTGGTACCTCTTCCGCGGCACGCCGTCCCGGCTGTGGCTGGAGGAGACGTTCGCGAACGTGTTCGGCGTGCACACGCCGCTCCGCCCGGAGACCGCCGACGAGGTGTACGACGCGATCGCGGCGAAGCTGGCCGAGCCGGAGTTCCGCCCGCGGGCCCTCTTCGAGCGGTTCAACATCGAGGTGCTGGCGACCACCGAGTCCCCATTGGACGATCTGGGCCAGCACGCGAAGCTGGCCGCGGACGGCTGGGGCGGCCCGGGCGGCCGGGTCATCACCACGTTCCGGCCGGACAACGTCGCCGACATGGACTTCGAGAACTGGGCCGGCAACGTCGCCCAGCTGGGCGAGCTGACCGGCGAGGACACCAGCACCTTCCCGGGTTACCTGGCCGCCCTGCGCAAGCGCCGGGAGGCGTTCATCGCCGCCGGCGCCACGTCGTCCGACCACGGTCACCCGACGGCCCGTACGGTGGCGCTGTCGCCAGCGGAGGCCGGTCGGATCTTCGAGCGTGGGTTGCGCGGCGCGCCGGAGCCCGGTGACGCCGAGACCTTCCGCGCACACATGCTCGTGGAGTTCGCCCGGATGTCCATCGAGGACGGTCTGGTGCTCCAGCTGCACCCGGGGTCGGTGCGCAACCACAACCGCTGGCTCTACGACCAGCACGGCCGGGACGTGGGCGGCGACATCCCGCAGGCCACCGACTACGTGCACGCCCTGACTCCGCTGCTGGAGAAGTACGGCAACAACCCCCGGCTGCGGCTCGTCGTGTACACACTGGACGAGTACACGTTCAGCCGCGAGCTCGCGCCGCTGGCCGGTGGATACGCCGCGCTGTACCTCGGGGCGCCGTGGTGGTTCCTGGACTCGCCGGAAGGCCTGCGCCGCTTCCGGGAGGCGGTCACCGAGACGGCCGGCTTCTACAACACCGCGGGCTTCGTCGACGACACCCGCGCCTTCTGCTCCATCCCGGTGCGGCACGACGTGGCCCGCCGGATCGACGCCGGTTTCCTGGCCCGGCTGGTGGCCGAGCACCGGCTGCCGCTGGACGAGGCGGCCGAGACCATTGTGGACATCGCGTATCAGCTGCCGAAGAAGATATTCAAGATCGGGGAGATCCTGTGACCACGATTACCGCTGTCGACGTACACGACGTGCGGTTTCCCACCGCGGCGGCCGGCGACGGCTCGGACGCGATCAACCGCGGCGACTACTCGGCGACGTACGTCTCGCTGAAGACCGACGCGGGCGTCGAGGGCGCCGGTTTCACCTTCACCAACGGTCGCGGCAACGAGATCACCTGTGCCGCGGTGCGGGCGCTGGCGCACCACGTGGTGGGCAAGACCCTCGCGGAGATGTTCGCCGACCCGGTGGCGTTCTGGCGGTCGCTGAGCGCCGACGTGCAGCTGCGCTGGCTGGGCCCGGAGAAGGGCGTCATCCACATGGCGACCGGCGCCGTCGTCAACGCGGTCTGGGACCTGCGCGCCAAGGTGGAGCGCAAGCCGTTGTGGCGGCTGCTCGCCGAGATGTCCACCGAGGAGTTGGTGGGCAGCGTCGACTTCCACCACATCACCGACGCGCTGACGCCGGCGGAGGCCGCCGCCATCCTCGACAAGGGACTGGTCGGCATCGACGACCGGCTGCGCGAGCTGGAGCGGGACGGCTTCCCGTCGTACACCACGTCGGTCGGGTGGCTGGGCTACCCGGACGACAAGGTGCGGGCGCTCACCCGCCAGGCGTACGCCGAGGGTTGGCGGGCCATGAAGATGAAGGTCGGCGGCCCGATCGACGACGACGTGCGCCGGGCCCGGATCATCCGCGAGGAGATCGGGCCGGACGCGTTGCTGATGATGGACGCCAACCAGGTGTGGGACGTCGACGAGGCGATCGCCAACATGGCGCGGCTGGCCGAGTTCGATCCCTATTGGATCGAGGAGCCGACGCACGCCGACGACGTGCTCGGCCACGCCCGCATCCAGCAGGCGGTCGCCCCCATCAGGGTGGCCACCGGCGAGGTGGCCGCGAACCGGGTCATCTTCAAGCAGCTCCTGCAGGCCGAGGCGATCGGCGTCATGCAGATCGACGCGTGCCGGGTCGGCGGCGTCAACGAGGTGCTGTCCGAGATCCTCATGGCCGCCAAGTTCGGCGTGCCGATCTGCCCGCACGCCGGCGGCGTGGGGCTCTGCGAGTACGTCCAGCACCTGGCCATCTTCGACTTCCTGCGGGTGGGCACGTCGCTCGACGGCCGCATGGTGGAGTACGTCGACCACCTGCACGAACACTTCGTCGACCCGGTGCGCACCCGGGGCGGCCGGTACCTGCTGCCGGAAGAGTCCGGCTACAGCGCCACCATGAAGCCCGAGTCCATCGCCGAATACTCGTTCCCGGACGGGCCGGCATGGCAGTGAGGTTGTCGCTCGGCACGTTGCGCAAGGTGCCCGTGGAGAGCCGCCCCCGGGTCCGCCCGGGGGCGGTGCCCGCTGGCATCGTGCATCTCGGCGTGGGCGCGTTCCACCGGGCGCACCAGGCGGTCTACACCGAGGCCGCGCTCGCCGCCGCCGGTGGTGACTGGGGCATCATCGGCGTCGCCCCGCGCAGCACCGAGGTGGTGAACAACCTCGCCGCGCAGGACTGCCTCTTCAGCGTGACGTCGCTGTCCGGGGACGGCGCGCACTGCGCGGTGGTCGGTGCGTTCGCGGGGGTACGGCACGCGGCGAGCCACCCGCAGGGCGTGGTGAACCTGCTCGCCGACCCCGCCATCCGGATGGTCACGCTGACCGTGACGGAGAAGGCGTACCAGCTCGACCCGGCGACCGGCCGGATGCGTCCCGACCCGGCGGTGGCCGCCGACCTGACCAGCGACCGTCCACCCACGACGGTGCCGGGCCTGCTGGTGCGCGGCCTGATCGCCCGGGCGGCCGCGGACGCCGGACCGATCGCGCTGCTCAGCTGCGACAACCTGCCGTCCAACGGGAAGCGGTTGCACGGCCTGGTCACTCAGGCCCTCGAGTACGGCCGCACGGACAGCCCGGTGGTCGACTGGGTACACGCCAACGTGACGTTTCCGGGCAGCATGGTAGATCGGATCGTGCCGGCGTCCACTCCGGACACCCTGGCCACGACCGAGCGGCTGCTCGGGGTGAGCGACCTGGCGGCGGTGGCGGCCGAGCCGTACCAGGAATGGGTCATCGAGGACCGGTTTCCCGGCGGCCGGCCGGCGTGGGAGCGCGCCGGGGCGGTCCTCACCGACGACGCCGGGCCGTGGGAGCGGCTGAAGCTGCGCGCGCTCAACGGCGTGCACTCCGCGCTGGCGTACCTCGGTGCGCTCGCCGGCCGGGAGATGATCGCGGAGGCGCTGGCGATTCCGGGGATGCGCGACGCGCTGCGCCGGTTCGTCGCCGAGGACGTCGCGACCAGCTTCCAGCCACCGGCTGGCGTGTCCGTCGTGGAGTACGGCGATTCGGTGCTGGACCGGTTCGCGAACGCGGCGATCCGGCACCGCACGATCCAGGTGGCGATGGACGGTTCGCAGAAGCTGCCGCAGCGGGTACTGCACACGATCATGGACCGCCGCGCGGCCGGTGCGTCGCCGCGCTGGGGCGCGCTGGTGCTCGCGGCGTGGATGCGGTTCGTCGGCGGCACCGCCGACGACGGCCAACCGCTGCCGCTCAACGACCCGCTGGCGGAGCGGATCCGCGCCGCGCTCGCCGATGGCAAGGACACCCCGGAGGGTGTGGTCGACGCGCTGTTCGGGTTGACCGACGTCTTCCCGGCCGAGCTGGCCGCCGACGAGCCGCTGCGCGAGCTGGTCATCGGCTGGCTCACCGCGCTGGACCAGCACGGTGTCGAGCACACCCTACGGGGAGCAATGTCATGATCAGGGCGTCCCTCAAGTCGTTAGAACAGCTTGAAGGACGCCCTGATCATGAAGAGGAGGACGAGGGATGACGACGCGGGTGGCGCTGATCGGTGCGAGCGGCCATGGGCTCTGGCACCGGCGGCAGATCGCGCCGCTGCACGCCGGCGGGCGGGTGCGGCTGGTCGGCCTGGTCGACGTGCGCCCGATCGAGGCGACGCCGGACGCACCGGTACCCGACGGCTGCGACCTGTTCACCGACCACCGCGAGATGCTGCGGACCGCGCGTCCCGATGTGGTGATCATCTGCACGCCGCCGGCCACCCACGCGCCGTTCGCGACCGACGCGCTGCGCGCCGGCGCGGACGTGTTGCTGGAGAAGCCGCCGGTGCTGTCGCTCGACGAGCACCGCGCGCTCGCCGGGGTGCTGGCCGAGACCGGCCGGGCCTGCCAGGTGGGCTTCCAGGCGCTCGGCTCGGTGGCGCTGGCCCAACTCACCTCGGCCATCCAGAGTGGACAGCTCGGCGCCGTCACCGGTATCGCGACCGTGGCTTCCTGGAAGCGCGCCGACGCGTATTACCAGCGCTCGCCGTGGGCCGGCCGGCGGACCCTCGACGGGCAGCCGTCGCTCGACGGCGCACTCGCGAATCCCCTTGCCCACGCGTGGATGCAGTGCCTCGCCATCGCCGACTCGCTGCCCTCCACTGTGGAGCTTGAGCGGTACCGCTGCCGGGACATCGAGGTCGACGACACCGCCTGCATGCGCATCACCCTCGACAACGGCCTGCCGATCCTGGTCGCCCTCACGCTCTGCGGCGAAGACAAGATCGAAGGTGAGGTCATCGTGTACGGCACGGCCGGCACCGCCGTGCTGGAGTACCCGACGGACCGGCTGCGCCTGCCGGGCGACCCGGAGCTGCGCCACGTGCCCGGCCGCACCAGACTGCTGGAGAACCTGATCGCGCACCGGGCCACCGGCGAGCCGCTGATCGCGCCGCTGGCCCGCACCGCGCCGTTCACGGCGGTGCTCGACGTGCTGCATGAGGCGCCACTGCCCACGCTGCTCGGCGGCGACCTGGTCACCGCGACCGGCGCGCCACCGGAGCGGGTGCTGTCCGTCAACGGCATCAACGGGGTGCTACGCGAGGCGGCCGAGCGGCGAGCGCTGTTCTCGGAGCTGGCGGTGCCGTGGGCGGTGCCGCCGTTGAAGGTTGAGCTGAAGATCGATAAGGAGGGCGACCGGGCCTGACGCTGCGGCGTTAGGCAAACGTGCTGCAAACATCGGCGACGATCGTTCGGTAGAAATCGGACTGAACACCCCTTATCTCGGCAATTCGTCGCCGGGCCCACGTGGGTTGCCCGCTTTTGTTGCAAAATACCTGCAAACATAAGGCATTGACTCTCTTAAGCGCAGATACGTAGCTTTCTTGTTAAGAGCGCGTTACGAGACTGCACGGAGAGTGCGATGCGATTGAGGCGATTGGCCGCCGTGACGGCCGGGCTCGCGCTGGTGGCGGTAGCTGCCGGCCCAGCGAGTGCCGGTGATGAGCTGTCCTGGGGAGCGCGCAAACTCGGCCGGCAGGTATTGCCGGCCAACGATGGCTGGGCCGCGTCCGGTCCCGGCACCACCGGCGGTTCCGCCGCCACCGACGAAAACGTTCACATTGCGACGAACCGCGCCGAGCTTGTGGCGGCGGTGGCGGGCGACACGCCGAAGATCGTGTACGTCAAGGGCACGATCGACGGCTTCGAAGGGCTCGACGGCGGGTGCGACGCGCTGGCCGACCCCGCGTATTCATTGGACGCCTACCTGGCCGCCTACGACCCCGCGGTCTGGGGACGCGTCACCCCGAGCGGGCCGCTGGAGCAGGCGCGCGTGCGGTCGGTCGCCAACCAGACCGCCTATACACAGGTCAACGTCGGCCCCAACACGACGATCGTCGGCCTGCGCGGCGCGACCCTCGAACACGTGACCCTGATGGTCAATCTGGCCAACAACGTCATCGTCCGAAACCTCCACCTGGTCGACGCCCAGGATTGCTTCCCGGCCTGGTCGCCCACCGACGGCGACGCCGGGAACTGGAACTCGCAGTTCGATCTGATCTCGGTGCGCCGCAGCGAAAACGTATGGATCGACCACAACACGTTCTCCGACGGCGACAACCCGGACAGCGCCCAACCGGTCCACTTCGGACGGCCGTACCAGGTGCACGACGGCGCGCTCGACATCACCCACACCGCGAGCCTGGTCACCGCGTCGTTCAACCGGTTCACCGGGCGCGACAAGGTGATGCTGATCGGTTCGTCCAACACGGTCGGGCCGGACGTCGGGCGGCTCAACGTCACCCTGCATCACAACGTCTTCGACGGCACCATGCAGCGGCTGCCCCGGGTCCGTTTCGGACAGGTCGACCTCTACAACAACTTCTACAAGCTGGCCGGTGACGGGTTCTCGTACGCCTGGGGTGTCGGGGTCCAGTCCGCCGTCCACGCGGAGAACAACTTCCTCGCGCTGGGCGAGGGTGTGACGCCGGCCGACATCGTCTACGACTGGGGCGGCACGGCCATCACCGAGAAGGGCACCTGGGTGCGCACCGGCAACCAGCGTCCGGGCCCGGTGAGCCTCCTCGACGCCTACAACGCCGCGAACGACCCCGACCTGGGCGTTGACGCGGGCTGGACGCCCACCCTGCGATCCGGTCCGGTGCTACCGGCGGCCGCGGTTCCGTTCGTCACGCTCGCCGCCGGCGCCGGCCGGTTGCCCTGCTAGGGAGGGTCGAATGAAACGGAAGGTCCTGTTCGCCACCGTCGCCGCTGGCGCACTGGTCGTCGCGGCCGCGCCGTACGCGTTCGCCGACACGCTCCTCTCCGACGACTTCCAGGACGGCAACGCCAGCGGCTGGTCCACATCGGGCGGTAGCTGGTCGGTCGTGACCGACGGATCGCTGGCGTACCGCCAGTCGGGCGTGAGCAGTGACGCCCGCAGCCTAGTCGGTGCGACGAACTGGACCGACTATTCGGTGCAGGCCCGGGTGAAGCCCACCGGCTTCAACGGGTCCGGCCGGTTCACCGGCGTCATCGCCCGGGCGCAGAGCACCAGCAACTACTACGCGCTGGTGCTCACCAACTCCGGCGGCGTACAGCTGGTCAAGCGGGCCGGCAGCAGCCCGGTCGTGCTGGGCAGCGCCAGCGGCGGCGGCGCGGTCGGCAGCTGGACGACGCTCCGGCTCGACGCGATCGGCACCTCCCTGCGCGGATACGTCAACGGCGCGCTCGCGGTCACCGCCACCGACGCGGCGTTCGCGAGCGGCCGGGCCGGCGTGGCGGCCTACTACGCCAGTGTCACCGTCGACGATGTCGCGGTCGCCACCGGAGTCGCCGAGCCCACCCCCGGCCCGACCAGCGGCGGGCCCACCCTGCCGCCGACCGAACCGCCGCTCGACCCCGGTGCGCCGCCGATCGGGTTCGCCTCGGTCAACACGCTCGGCCAGAACGGCACCACCGGCGGGGCCGGCGGTCCGACGGTCACTGTGGACACCGCGGCCGAGCTGCTCGCGGCGATCGTCCAAAGTGGACCGTTGAACATCCGGGTGAGCGGCATGATCGCGCTACCCGGCCCGATGCACGACGTGACGTCCGACAAGACCATCGTGGGCGTCGGTGCGAGTTCCGGCATCACCGGTGGCGGTTTCAACATCGGCCTGCCGATCAGCAGCGTCACCACGCCACCTGCGGACGCGGTGCACAACGTCATCATCCGGAATCTCACCATCCGCGACTTCCCGGACGACGGCATCAACGTGCAGATGTTCTCGCACCACGTGTGGCTCGACCACAACGACATCTCGAACGGCTATGACGGCGCGCTCGACATCAAGCGGGGCTCGTCGTACATCACCGTGTCGTGGAACCACTTCCACAACCACACCAAGACGATGCTGCTCGGGCACGACGACAGCAACGCGGCCCAGGACACCGGAAACCTCAAGGTGACCTACCACCACAACTGGTTCAACCGCACCCCGCAGCGCAACCCGCGGGTCCGCTTCGGCGAGCCGGTGCACGTGTTCAACAACTACTACGTCTACAACACCGACGTCGGTGTCGCCTGCCAGGCGAACGCGGGCTGCGTGGTCGAAGGCAACTACTTCGAAGACGTGGAAGAACCGGTCAGCAACAACTACGCCGGCCCGGCCGGCCGATGCGTGGCGCGCAACAACGTCTTCGTCGGCACCGAGCCGGGGCAGCCGGACTGCAGCGGCACGGTGCAGGAACCGCGCGGCTACTACAGCTACACGGTCGCCGACCCGAACACCGTCAAAGCGAGCGTCACGGCGGGGGCAGGCACCGGAAAGCTCGGCCTTTAGCGGGCCGAGACACCCCAGATGTGACCGCGGGCGGTGGGCAGACACCGCCCGCGGGCACCATACCCGGTCGGGGCCGGGGCACGGGCGGCATCAGCCCGGGCCTCCCGCGCGGCCCGGCCCCGATCGGGCTTCCCATGCAAGGAAGGGCCCCTTCCCATCGCTTTTCGCATATAAAGGGTCCCTTCCTCACCCACACTCCGCATGGCAACGATGAAACGTGAGGCGAGGATGAAACGACCAGTCGCACTGCGACTCTCCGCGGCGCTGGGTGCGACGGCCCTGGTGGCCGCGACCGGTGTGGTGCTGTCGATACCCGAGGCGTCGGCAGCGACCGGCGGCGTCACCGGTTACGCCACTCAGAATGGTGGCACCACGGGCGGTGCGGGCGGGCAGACGGTGCGGGCCACGACGGGCACCGCGATCCATGCGGCCCTGTGTGGCCGGGCCAGCAGCAGCACGCCGATCACCATCCAGGTCGAGGGCACGATCAACCACGGCAACACCACCAAGGTGTCCGGCAACAGTTGCAACACCGCCGCCGACGTGATCGAGCTGAAGGAGATCAGCAACGTCACGATCATCGGGGTCGGTGGCGGGGCCGTCTTCGACCAGCTGGGCATCCACATCCGCGACGCCAGCAACATCATCATCCAGAACGTGACCGTGCGGAACGTCAAGAAGTCGGGCTCACCCCTCTCCAACGGCGGCGACGCCATCGGCATGGAGAGCACCGTCCGCAACGTCTGGGTCGACCACGTCACCCTGGAGGCGTCGGGTGGGGAGGCCGAGGGGTTCGACGGGCTCTTCGACATGAAGAACAACACCCAGTACGTGACGCTGTCCTACAGCATCCTGCGCAACTCCGGCCGCGGCGGCCTCGTCGGGTCCAGCGAGAGCGACCTCGCGAACGGCTTCATCACGTACCACCACAACCTGTACGAGAACATCGACTCCCGTACGCCCCTGCTGCGCGGCGGCGTAGCCCACATCTACAACAACTCCTACGTGAGCCTCCACGAGTCCGGCATCAACTCCCGGGCGGGTGCGCGCGCCAAAGTGGACAACAACTATTTCAAGAACTCCAAGGACGTCCTGGGCACCTTCTACACCGACCAGGCCGGTTACTGGCAGGCCAGCGGCAACATCCTCGACAACGTGACCTGGTCGAGCCCCGGTAGCGATACCAACCCCGCCGGCCCCAGCATGCCGTCCAACACCACGGTCAGCATCCCGTACTCCTACACCCTCGACAGTGCCAGCTGCGTGCCGAGCGTCGTGAGCCAGACGGCCGGCGCCAACAAGGGTCTGCAGGTGTCGAACGGCAGCTGCTCGCCGCAGACACCGACGACGACGGCACCGACCACCGCCGCGCCGAACCCGACCACACCGGCTCCGACCACACCCGTACCGACCACGCCGGCACCGACCCAGCCCAGCGGGACCAACCTCAGCATCGGCGCCGGCGCGGACGGCTCCAGCAAGGCCAGCGGGACGAGCTACGGCAACGTGCGGGACGGCAACATGAGCACCTACTGGTCGCCGGCCGGCTCGACCGGTTCCATCTCGATCAAGTGGGGCTCCGCCACCACGGTGTCCAGGATCAACATCCGGGAGGCGTCCGGCGCCACGGGCCGCATCGGATCCTGGCGGGTCCTCAACCACGACACCGGGGCTGTCCTGACCTCCGGCAGCGGGGCAGGCGTCATCACCTTCGCGCGGACCTCGCTGAGCAAGATCACCTTCGAGATCACCGGTTCGTCCAGCGCCCCGCAGATCGCCGAGTTCGAAACCTACGCCGCGTAGCGCAAGATCCAGTGCTTGGAAGGGCCCCTTCCTATGCGAAAAGCGATAACAAGGGGCCCTTCCTTGCGGGCGTAGCATCGGGGGCATGATCGACAAGGTGACGCAGCGGGCGGCGGAGGCGGCGCGGCCGTTCGCGCGGTGGTCGGCGGCTCGGCGGCGAGACCTCCTGCACGAGCACGCGGCCAAGATCGCCGCCGCTGGCGACGAGATCGTGCGCGTCGTGGGGGAGGAGACCGGTCTCACCGAGGCGCGGCTGCGCGGCGAGCTTGACCGCACCACCAACCAGCTGCGCCTGCTCGGCGACTTCGTCGCGGCGGCGCCCCGGCCGCTCCGCACGTCCCCGGGTGCCGCTCCGGGCGGCGCCGACGTCGTGGCCGTACCCGTGCCGCTCGGTCCGGTCGCGGTGTTCGCCGCGTCGAACTTCCCGCTCGCGTTCGGCGTCGCCGGTGGCGACACCGCCTCCGCGCTGGCCGCCGGCTGCCCGGTCGTGGTCAAGGCGCACCCGGCCCAGCCGCGCACCGCGCGGCTCGTCGCCTCGCTGCTCCCGCAAGACTTCGTCTTCCTGGTCGAGGGCGGGCCGGACGTCTCGATCGCGCTGGTCCAGTCGCCGCCCATCCGGGCGGTCGGCTTCACCGGGTCGCTGCGCGGCGGGCGCGCGCTCATGGACGCGGCCGCCGCCCGCCCCGACCCCATTCCCGTGTACGCCGAGATGGGCTCGCTCAATCCCGTGTTCGTGCTGCCGGACGCCGCGGAGGACCCGTCCTGGGCCACCACGCTCGCCGGCTCGGTGACCGGGTCGGCGGGGCAGCTGTGCACCAAGCCCGGCCTCGTCGTACTTCCGGACACGCCAGCCGGCGCGGCGCTGGCCGACGCCCTGGCGGCCGGGGTGGCCGCCGCCGGGTCGGGCCACCCCATGCTCACGCCGGCGATGGCCGAGGCGCACGACGCCTGGCTGGCCCGCGCGTCCAGCCTGCCCTTCGCCACGGTCACGGCGGCCGAGGGCGAAACGGCCCGACCGTTCGCGGTGCAGGTACCGGCCGACGAGTTGCGCGGCGACCTGGTGGAGGAGCACTTCGGCCCGACCGTCGTGGTGAGCCGGGCGCCGCTGTCGGCGTACCCGGAATTGGCTGATCGCCTCGAGGGTTCGCTGACCGCGACCGTGATCGGGACGGCGGCCGACGAGGCCGTGGCCGCGGAGCTGGTGCCGGCGCTGGCCGAGCGGGTCGGCCGGATCGTGTGGAACGGGGTGCCGACCGGCGTCGCGGTCTGCGACGCGATGTTGCACGGCGGGCCCTGGCCCGCGACGTCCGCGCCATGGTCCACATCGGTGGGTACGGCGGCGATCGCGCGCTTCCAGCGCCCGGTGGCCGCCCAGGGCCTCCCACCCGCCCTCCTCGACGCCATCTCACCTGCATGATCAAGGCGTCCTTCACGTAGTTCTAACTACGTGAAGGACGCCTTGATCATGAAGTGGGGGCGTAAAGACCGCGGGGCCGCCGGACAGTACCTGGTGTGAGACGAAAACAGGAGGCCGAGCCTCAACAGCGACGGTTCGTGGCGCTGTGGACCGAGCACGCGCCGCGGGTCATGGCGTACGCGTTGCGGCACGTCGACCCGGACACCGCGCAGGATGTGGTGTCCGAGACGTTCCTGGTGGCGTGGCGGCGACTGGCGCGCGTCCCCGACGATCCGCTGCCCTGGTTGATCGTGGTGGCTCGCAACACGATCGCCAACCAGCGCCGGTCCGGACATCGCCAGGCCCGGGTGGCCGCGGAGTTGGAGCGGCTGCGCCAGGTCGCCGAGCCGGCGGCCGCGGCCGACGTCCTCGCCACCGAGCGGGCGGCGGTGCTGGCCGCGCTGGCCGCGCTGACCGACCGGGAGCGCGAGGCGTTGCTGCTGGTCGCCTGGGACGGTTTGTCCCCCCAACAGGCCGCCAAGGTGGCCGGCTGCTCGCTGCCGGCGTTCCACGTTCGTCTGTTCCGGGCCCGCCGCCGGCTGGGTGCCGTGGCCGATCTGGAACCACTCGCCCACCGCCCGCTGCCATCCCCCGGAGTCACCGCGTGAAAAGGGACCACGACATGACGAGCACCTTGGAGAAACTGCGACCGGCCACCACTGTGGACAACCTGTGGCCGGCCCCAGCCCGGGACGCGGCGCTGGAACGGCTATTGGCGACCGCGGCGAGCCCGCAGCAGCTGGCTCCTCGGCCGCGGCGCGGGCGGCGGGTCCTGGCGACCGCCGCGTTGACTCTCGGCCTCGTGGCGTCCGGTGTCGGCGTCGCTGGCGCGGCCGGCGTCCTGCCCGAGTCGTTCACCCGGGAGCTGTCATTTTGGGCGTCCGAGACCAAGGGCGGGGTGGACGTCGGGAACGCGCGGCGGGTGGCACAGACTCCCGGCCCGGACGGGACGGTGCTGTCCCTCTGGGCAGCCAGCGGCACTGACGGCACCACGTGCGTTTCCGCGCTGTTCGAGCCGCCCGGTCCGCTCGACCGGCCGGCACCCAGCGACTTCCGCGGCACCGGTGGCCACTGCACCCGCCCGCAGGACCGGCAGCGCGGCCTGCGTTTCGGCAGCGGGGGTGGGTCGTCCACCCCGAGCGGTGTCCACACCTGGATAGTCGCCGCCGGTGACGCGGTGCGCGCGGAGTTGCGCCTCGCCACCGGGAGCACCCGTCCGGTGCCCTCGGCGGAGGGCGTGTTCTTCTTCTGGTACCTGGCTGACGAGCACACCGACCCGCCGGTGCTGGCCGGGTACGACGCCGCCGGCCGCGCGGTGCAAGGCCCGCCACTGCCCCGATAAATATGATCAAGGCGTCCTTCACGTAGTTCTAACTACGTGAAGGACGCCTTGATCATGAAGCGTGCAGGGTTAGAGGCGCTCGCCGGTCACGGCGTGGAACGCGTGCTGCATGTCGGTGCGCGGCTTCACGAACACGGTGTCGCCCATGTTCGGCATGGTGCGCCGGTCGGTGCGGACGACGAACCGCTCGGAAGAGCCTTCCATGGCGGCGTGGCCGTACACGTTCGCGTCCGAGCCCAGGTCTTCCACCAGCTCGACGACGACCGGCAGACCGCCCTCGGTGGCGCCGACCAGCTCGCAGTGCTCGGGCCGGAACCCGACGGTGACCTTGCCGTCGCCGCCGTTGGCGCGCGCGGACTCGACCTGCTCGCGGCTCAGCGGAATCACCATGTCGGCGAACACCCCGCCCTGCTCGGTGAGCGGCACGGTCTTGATGTTCATGGCCGGCGAGCCGATGAAGCCCGCCACGAAGACGTTGCCCGGCGCGTCGTAGAGCGCGCGCGGCGTGTCGACCTGCTGGAGTACGCCGTCGAGCAGCACGGCCACCCGGTGGCCCATGGTGAGCGCCTCGACCTGGTCGTGGGTCACGTAGACGGTGGTGATGCCGAGCTTCGCCTGAAGCGTGGCGATCTGCGTACGGGTCTGCACCCGGAGCTTGGCGTCGAGGTTCGACAGCGGCTCGTCCATGAGGAAGACCTGCGGCTCCCGGACGATCGCGCGACCCATGGCGACACGCTGGCGCTGGCCACCGGAGAGGGCCTTCGGCTTGCGGCCCAGGTACTCCTCGAGCTGGAGCAGCGCGGCCGCTTCCTTCACCCGGCGGTCGATCTCCGACTTGGGCGTCTTGCGCAGCTTGAGGGCGAACGCCATGTTCTCGTACACCGTCATGTGCGGGTACAGAGCGTAGTTCTGGAAGACCATCGCGATGTCGCGGGCCTTGGGCGGCAGGTGCGTGACGTCGCGACTGTCGATGTGGATCGAACCCTCGTCGACATCCTCCAGGCCGGCGAGCATCCGCAGGCTGGTGGACTTTCCACAACCGGACGGGCCGACCAGGACGAGGAACTCGCCGTCGCCGATCTCCAGGTCCAGGTGGTCGACCGCGGGACGCTCGGTGCCCGCATAGATGCGGGTCGCCTTGGAGTACGTGACCGTAGCCATGGTGCAGCGCTTCCTTTCACCGGCAGGAACGTGCCGGACGATCCGAGTGAAGGAGCGGCCGCCGCGAAGCCGCGCCGGCCAGCGGAAATGTCATCCGCGTCACGCAACGGTAAACGGTTTCCGGGTCCGTGCCAAGGTCCACCAAGATTCCTGGGAGCCGGCTGTGGAGCTGACTCGGGCATCTCGCGCAGAAGAGCACGAACCGCTCCGCGATCACCACGCGCGCCTGTCGGTCGTTATGCTGGCGACGCGACATGCCTCGGTAGCTCAGTTGGCCAGAGCATCCGCCTTGTAAGCGGACGGTCGCCGGTTCGAGTCCGGCCCGAGGCTCAAACCCCACACTCACGCGGTGCAAATGTGCATGGGCGTCCAGACGCGGGAGCGCGAGGACGCCCAATGAGCAGTCGCTTACCGCGTCACCGAGGCCGGGTCGTAGATGTGCGAGGCCCTGCGGCCCTCGTAAACAGCCGTACGCCCCATCGGGAAGCAGCCCATCATGTAGTACCGGGTCCAGAGCTTCCAGATCAGCTGCCACTGCTGTGACGTCACGTCCGCTACCGCGGCGGGCAGACCCAACTTCTTCGCCGCCCAGCCGGATACCGCGGCCGTGTGGCTGGAGGGCTCGTCGATGAGCGGCTTCTTGAGGTTGGCCGCGAGGGCGTTCAACTCGGTATCGGCGCGCGGGGCCGTGCTACACGACAACGCTTCACGGACGAGCACCTCGCTGCGGGCCAGGGCGCTTCGCGCCTGCTGGACCATGAGCATGTTCACCTCGGCCAGCAGGTTGGCGAACAGCGGGTACGTATCCGGCGCGGCATTGACTCGAGCCTCCGCCTCGTCCACGGCGGCGATCATCTCCTTGGCGCTGACCAGGCCGCGGTTGTTGATAACGAACTGTGGATCGACCGGCCCGAGGTCGCCCGCCGGCCCATGAGGATGTGGTCGGCACCGAGGCACAGCAACGTGGCAGCGGACTTGGCCATGTCGGGGATGACTACGGTGAGCTCCGGACACCGCGCCTGGATCGAGCGAACCATCCGGATCGCGGTTTCCCCGTCACCGCCGGGCGACGCGAGGAGGACGTGCAGTGGCTTCGTCGCCTCGACGTCGAAGAGCAACTCCTCGAGGAGCGTCATGTTCTGCGGAAATATCGAATCGATGACCACGATGAGGTTTGCCGAGGTCAGGGCTTCGTAACGGGTAATCAATCCCTGGCGCTCGTACCGATCTGCGTGTTGCGCGGCGAACAGCGGGGTGCGGGGCGTTGCCGCTATCTGGTCCGGCCCACCGCTGACCGGAAACTGCCCTGCTTGTCCGCCCTGAGTTCGCGTCCCAGCTCGCTCGCCTTGCGGGCGGTCTCGATCTTCTCCCGCCAGGCCGGGTCTACCCGTGTGGGAGCCTTGAGCGGAGCCTCGTCCGATTCCTTGACGTTCATCGATGTGCGCTCCCATGCGCCCAAGATCATCAAGATAGTCACCTCGAATGCTCATCCTATCCGTCCCGACGGTCAACGGTTCTGCGGTCGGCCCAGACGATCGCAGACATCGAATATTGGCCATAGACCCCCAACGAGAATAAAAAGATCAAGGCGTCCTTCACGTAGTTCTAACTACGTGAAGGACGCCTTGATCTTGAAGGCGGGACGGGTCAGACGTCCATGTGCTTCATGGCGGGCGCGCCCGCCAGGCTGCCGCCGGTGGGCAGCATCCGGGTCAGGTTGCCCAGGTCGCCGATCAGCGGCAGGCCGACGCTGGCGGCCTCCGTGTAGTCGGCGTCCTCGCCCGCGACCGGCCGCTCGCCCGCGGTCCGCGCGTGCGGGCGGGGCTTGCTCCGCTTGTCGGCCGGGTCCTCGTCCGCCGCCGGCGCCGGCAGCGTGTTCGCGCCGGTCCCGGGCAGGTTGAGCGCACTGAGCGAACCGAGGGAATCGAGCGCACCGAGCGAATCGAGCGGCGAGGTCGACGTGGCCTTGGTCACGGTGGGCACGCCAGCGATCTTGACGCCGCTCAGCACCGGCAGGCTCCCCACCGTGGGCGCCGCCTCGGGCTGGAACAGCTCGGGGTTCTGCGCGACCATGGCGTCGCCGATGACGGCGGGTGCCATGTTCTGGCCCTGCTGGGTGGTGCTCCGCACGAAGCCCTTGGTGTTGCCCTTGACGGCCTTGTGGGTCGCCACGGTCGGAATCGCGTCCGCGGAGATCATGCCGAGCGAGGCGGGCACCGCGGGACCGATCCGCGTGGGGTCCACATCAGACGTGGCGGGCACCAGGTCGTGTGCGCGGCTCGCGTTGAGGCCGAGCCCGTTGCCGCCGTTGAGCACCGCGTTCGACGTGCCGCCGATGCCCGTCGCGTCGACCGCCCGGCTGGCGCCGATGGTGTCGGTGAAGGTGCCCGCCACCGGCAGGCTTGAGATGAGGGCCGGCTTGCCCTTGGCGACGGCCTCGCCGCCGCCGAGCATCGCCGGGTTGATCGCCGCGGTCGGGGAGGACGGTGCCTCGCCGACAAAGCCCAGGTCGCGGGTTGGCGACACGTCGCCAACCAGGTCGGAGCCGCCCATCTGGCCGCGCATCATGATGTCGGGCGAGGTGCCCTTCGTCTGCCCGCCCATCTTGATCTGCTTGATGTCACCGTTGCCGGCGTTGAGGCCGGTGACGGGGGTGAAGAAGTCATCGAGCGCGCCGCGTAGGTCCAGCGGGTCGCTTGCCGGGGTGGCGTCGACGTCCTCCGCCTGGGCCGCGCCGCCGCCGAGCAGCAGGAAGCCGCCGGCGGCCACGCCGACCGACCCGACTGCGCGATAGAACCACTTGTTCATGACCATCCATTCAGTGCTTACCGGTAGCACCGCGCAATAGGTGCTAAGTACGCCAAATTGCTCAACGACGTTGACGCAAAACCGTTTCTGGCTCGGCGGAAGTTCATGATCGTTGATCGGCCCCGTTACCATCCCGGGCATGGCGGTGAACCCTTGGCGGAACCGTCCTCGCCGCGCGGTCGTTTCCCGCCTCCGCGAAGGGCTTCGCGACGGTCTGCGGGACGGTCTACGGGAAGGGCTGCGGGAGGGCCTGCGCAATAACGGGGAGCCGTATCCGCACTATGTCGTCTGCGGGTACGACTCACTCACGTACCGGCTGGTGATGGAACTGGTCGCGGCCGGTGCCCGGGTGACGGTGCTGGTGCCCAGCCGCCGGCGGTCCGAAGTGGCCGAGATCGCCCAGATCAAGGGCGTGCGGATCCTGCCGGCGGACCGGCTCACCGAGGATACGTTCCGGAGCATCGGCCTGGCCGACGCCGACTGCCTCGCCCTCCTGCATCCGGACGACGTCGGCAACATCCACGCGGCGCTCTGCGCCCAGGAGGTCAATCCGCGGATCCGGCTGGTGCTGCGCATCTTCAGCACCCGGCTGGGCAGCAGCGTCAAGCGGCTCTTCCCCAACTGCGACGTGATGTCCGACGCCGCGATGGCCGCGCCCGCGTTCGTCGCGGCGGCGCTGGGCGAGCCGGCGCCCACCCACTTCCGGCACGCCGGCCGCACGCTGTACGTGGCTCGGCGCGCGGAGGTCAACCCCGACACCGTCGTCTGTGGACTAGCCGTCACCCGGGAGCGCAACAACCTCCGGGTGCTGCCGGCCGACCAGGACGACGCCGACCTGGTGCTGGCCGAGGCCACCGGGCGGCCACCCGGCACGGTGGTGGTGGCCCGCCGGCTGGCGCGGCGCCGGCGCCGGCGCCGTCCCTGGGCGGCGGCCGTCCGCGGCCTGCGCGCCTTCGTGAACCGGAAGCTCGGCATCGCCACGATCGTGGTACTCGGGATCGTGGCGGTCTTCGGCGCGCTGCTGGCCCGGTCCGAAGGCCTGAGCCTGTGGAAAGCGATCTACTTCACGCTGCTCACCACCGTCACGGGCTCCGACGTGGATCTGAACGCGGGCGGCGGCACCCAGGTCATGCAGGTGATCCTCACGGTAGCCGGGCTGGCCTTGATCCCGCTGATCACCGCCGCGGTCGTCGACGCGGTGGTGAACGCCCGGCTGGCACTCAACACCGGCCGGCTGCGCACCCCGCGCACGGATCACATCGTGGTGGTCGGGGTTGGCACCGTCGGCACCCGGATCATCCGGCGGCTCAACGACCTCGGCATCGAGGTGGTGGCGATCGACAACGACCCGGACGCCCGCGGCGCTCCGGTGGCCCGGCAACTCGGGATTCCGCTCATCGTCGGCGACGCGGCGCAGGAAGAGGTGTTGCGGTCCGCGTCCGTCGACACCTGCCAGGCGCTCATCATCGTGTCCACCGACGACGTGTCCAACCTTCAGGCGGCGCTGAACGGCCGGACGATCCGCTCCGACCTCCGGGTCGTGATGCGGCTGTTCGACGGCGACCTGGCCAAGCGCATCGAGAAGGCGTTCGGCATCGCCATCTCGCACAGCGTCTCGTACCTCGCCGCGCCCGCGTTCGCGGCCGCGATGATGGACCGCGACGTGATCGCGACCATCCCGCTCGACCGGCACGTGCTGCTGGTCGCCGAGGTACCCGTGGCGCACGGTTCGCCGCTGGACGGCAAGCTGGTCGGGGAGGCCAGCCGGCCCGACGGGGTACGGGTGATCGCGCTGACGAAGTTCGGCGAGCCGCGCCCGTTGTGGACGCCGCAGCCGGCGTACCGGATCGCCGGGGGTGACCGGATCACCGTGGTCGCCCGCCGGGCGGGCCTGGGCTGGCTGCTCAAGCAGGCGGCGCCGCCTACTGAAGAGCCGAGCTGAGCTCGATGCCGAGCACCGCCTGCTCGTCCGGGCGGTGCACCAGCACGTCGGCCAGGAACGACTGCACCGCCAGCGCGAGGCCGACGTCGCGGCCGGCCTCTTCGGACAGCCGCCACCGGTGCTCGATCACCTGCACGAACAGCTCGCTCGGCTCCAGCTTGCGGCGCAGGTGGGCCGGCACCGCGCGCACGACCGGCTCGAACACCTCGGTCAGCCAGCGGTGCGCCGCCTGCTGCTCGTCGGCGAGGTCGCTCTCCGCGCGGTAGGTGTCGAGATCGTTGAGCAGCCGCCGCGCCTGGTTCTCCTCGGCGTCCAGCCCGGTCAGGCGCATCAGCCGGCGGGTGTGGTAACCGGCGTCGACCACCTTCGGGCGTACCCGGTAGTCGCCGTCCACGACGGACATGGCCACCTCCGCGACGTCGAACCCCATCTCGTTCAGGCGGCGGATGCGCCCCTCGATGTGGTGCCGGTCCTCGCGGGCGAGTTCCTGCTCGTAGGTGATCTCGTGCCACAGCCGCTCGTAC
Source organism: Actinomycetes bacterium KLBMP 9797 (assembly GCA_037414955.1). Lineage (GTDB taxonomy): Bacteria > Actinomycetota > Actinomycetes > Mycobacteriales > Micromonosporaceae > Phytohabitans. The sequence goes on along the minus strand of JBBEWH010000017.1, from coordinate 93,441 downwards.
CGCTGCACGACCTCCTCCGCGACCACCTCCGGGTCGATCGAATCGTGCAGCAGGCCGGCGGCCTCCAGGTCGAGCGCCTCGCCGAAGATGTTCACCCGGGCGATCTCCAGGTCTTCGCCGCGCTGGCCATTGGAGAGCCGGTTGTGCAGCGCGCCGGTCTCGGCGTCGACGAGGTAGGCCGCGAACGCGCCCGCGTCGCGCCGGAACAGCGTGTTCGACAGCGAGCAGTCACCCCAGAAAAAACCGGTGATGTGCATCCGCACGATCAGCACGGCGAGCGCGTCGAGCAACCGGTTCATCGTCTCGGGGCGCAGCGTGTGCGAGAACAGCGCCCGGTATGGCAGCGAGAACTGCAGGTGACGGGTGATCAGCACCGGGTCGAGCGGCTCACCCTCCGGGGTCTGCCGGTCGGCGACGATCGCCACCGCCTCCACCGCCGGGAAGTCGATCCGCTCCAGCGCGCGCAACAGGTCATACTCCCGCTCGGCGACCCGCTCGCCGGTCTCCTTGACCGCGTAGACCGTGCCGCCCAGTTTCACGAACCGCACCACGTGCCGGGAGATGCCCTGGGGCAGCGCCACCAGATGATCCGCAGGCCACTCCTCCAGCGGTGTCGACCACGGGAGGTCGAGCAGCGCCGGGTCGATGAGAGCCGAAGTGATCCGCACGTTCCCAAGCATGACGGGTGTGACCGCGCGTCGCCGCCAACCGTGGCTCGTTACACAGTCTCGAAGGCGGATTGTTCACGGTCGGACACATGGGGGACATAAGGATGCGGCGAACGGTAGCGCTGGTGGCGGGCGTGTGCGCGGTGGCGCTGGCCGGGGTGGCCGGCACAACGGCGTACGCCCTGACCGGGAACGAGGCCGAGCCGCCGGCCGATCGGCCCGCCGCCGCGCCGGTGGCCGCGCCGTCCTCGCCGTCGGCCCCGGCGGCGTCCGGAAAGGTCGCGGACGGCGCGGCCGCGCCGCAGGCCCCGGCCGGTCGCCCCGAGGGGGCGGCGGATGGCGGCGGAGCCGTCGGGCGGGTGCAGGTCGGCGTCGTCGAATCGGTGCGGCTCCTCCTCGGGTACCTGGACGGCGAGCGGACGATGACCCTCCACTACCCCGGTGCCGAGTACGTGAAGCCGCACTTCGACCGGCTGGTCCTGCTGCCCGGCGACCACCTGACGGTGTCCGATCCCGCCGGCGAGGAGGTGCACCGGGTCGAGGGCGGCCTGCTGTCCCCCTCCGAGGGGCGGTGGGCCATGTCGGTCACCGGCGACACCGCCGTCGTCGAGCTGCACACCACTCGGCCCGACCCGCTGGGCCTCGGCTCGGCCGTCGCCAAACTGGGCATCGGCGTGGACAAGGTGGCCCGCGGGTACACGCCCGCCGAGCGCGCGGCCGCCCAGCGTAAGGAAGCTCAACGCAAGGAGGCTCAGCGTAAGGAGGCTCAGCCGCGCACCGAGAGCATCTGCGGCGGCGACGACAAGAGCGACGCGGTCTGCTACAAATCGGCCGACCCGGTCGCGTACGAGCGGTCGAAGGCCGTGGCGCGGCTGCTCATCAAGGGCAGCGAGCTGTGCACCGCGTGGCGGGTCGGCGCCAGCAACCGGCTGATCACCAACAACCACTGCATCGCCAGTTCGAAGGACGCGTACGACACCGAAGTGTGGTTCAACTACCAGTGCGCGCAGTGCGGCGGGCACGCGGTGTTCCGGTCCACGAAGGTGTGGGGCGACCAGGTGCTGAGCACCGACGAGACGCTGGACTACACGCTGTTCACGGTCGAGGATTTCGACACGGTCGAGAAGTTCGGCTACCTGCAGATCGACCTGCGGCGCCCGGCGAAGGGCGAGGAGCTTTACATCCCGCAGCACCCGGCGGGCGACCCGGCGATGATCGCGATGGACAGCGACGAGGACGCGAACGGGACGTGCGCGGTGGAGAACCCGTCGTACACCGGGTACGCCAAGGCGACGGATATTTCGTATCTGTGCGACACGGAGGGCGGCTCGTCGGGCTCCCCGGTGCTGTCCAAGTCCACCGACAAGGTGATCGGCCTGCACCACTTCGGCGGCTGCCCCAACTCCGGCGTCCGCATGGACCTGATCCACGACAAGATCAAGTCCCACCTCTAACGCGCAAGGAAGGGACCCTTTATATCGCATAATGCATATAAAGGGTCCCTTCCTCACTGTGCACACGGGGTGGATACCGTGAGGGCGTGGAGCAGCAGACTGTCGAGCGGACGCGTCACCGGATCAGCCCCGCCGGCTGGTGGCTCGATGGCGCGCTGGTCGCGGGGTTCGCCGCGCTGACGGCCGCGCTCGCCGCCGGCTGGTTTCTGGGCTTCGACTCGGCCGTCTCCGACTGGGTGCGCAGCCATCAGCCCGACCCGGTGTACTGGCTGGCCCGAGGGCTGAACTTTCTCGGCAACGGCGGCCCGCTGACCCTGCTCTGCCTCGGCATCGCGATCCTGCTGGGCATCCGGCGGCGCTCAATCTGGCCGGTCGCGCCGGTGGTGGCGGCGTTCCTGGCGACCGGCTTCGCGATCATGCCGCTGAAGCTGTGGACCGACCGGGCCGCGCCGCGCGCCGAGGTCGCCGATCGGGTGGAGCTGTTCAACACCGTGCCGCCGGACATCCCGACCATGTCGTACCCGTCGGGCCACATGGTGAACGTCCTGGTCTGGTACGGCGTACTCGCGCTGCTGCTGGCCCCGTGGCTGGGCCGCACGGCCCGGCGGTGGCTGCGGATCGCGCCCCCCGTGATCGTTTTTTGTACCACCGTCTACCTGGACTTTCACTGGGTGACCGATTCGGTGGCTGGACTGTTGCTCGGCGTTCTCCTCGACCGCCTGCTGGCCCGCGTGCCCTGGAAGGACATCAACCGGAATGCAGATCCGGCGCCGTCGTTGGTTGCCACGGCTCCTAGCCGCACCGAAGAGTGAACCGGGAGAGACGTGACTGAGCTGGCCCGGCGGCTGACTACCGTCGACGCGGTGGTCATCGGCCTCGGGTCGATGCTCGGCGCGGGCGTGTTCGTGGTCTTCGCGCCGGCCGCCGCCGAAGCCGGCGGGCTCGGCCTGCTGATCGCGTTGCTGATCGCCGGGTTCGTGGCGTTCTGCAACGCGAACAGCTCGGCCCGCCTCGCCGCCCGCTACCCGGAGTCCGGCGGCACCTATGTCTACGGCCGGGAACGCCTCGGCGACTTCGCCGGCTTCCTCGCCGGCTGGGGGTTCGTCACCGGCAAGACGGCGAGCTGCGCGGCGATGGCGCTCACCATCGGCGCGTACCTGTGGCCCGCGCAGGCCCGCCCGGTCGCGGTCGCGGCCGTCGTCGTGCTCACCACGGTCAACCTCGGCGGCATCCAGAAGACCGCACGGGCCACCCGCTGGCTCGTCGGGGTCACGCTGATCGTGCTCGGCGCGGTCGCCGTCGTGGGCCTGGCCGCCGGCGACCCCAGCGGGTCGCGGCTCTGGGACGACACCGGCACCAGCGTCCGCGGCGTGCTCACCGCCGCCGGGCTGCTCTTTTTCGCATTCGCCGGGTACGCCCGCGTGGCGACCCTGGGCGAGGAGGTACGCGAGCCGGAGCGCACCATCCCGCGCGCGGTGCCGCTGGCGTTGGGCCTGGTGCTGGCCATCTACCTGACGCTCGCGCTGGTGACCCTGAGCGTGCTCGGCCCGGCGCGGCTGGCGGGCTCGGTGGCGCCGCTGGCGGACGTGGCCGCCGCGGCCGGGGTACCCGGACTGGCCTGGGTGGTCAGGGCCGGCGCCGCGGTGGCCGTGACCGGCGTGCTGCTCGCGCTGATCGCCGGAGTGGGCCGCACCACGCTCGCGATGGCCCGGCGCCGCGACCTGCCCGGGGCGCTCGCGGCGGTGCACCCGCAGCGGCAGGTGCCGCACCGGGCCGAGCTGGCGGTGGCCGTCGCGGTCGTGGTGCTGGTCTCGCTCGGCGACGTCCGGGACGCGATCGGCTTCTCCAGCTGCACGGTGCTGGTCTACTACGCGGTGACGAACGCGTCCGCGCTGACGCTCGGCGGCGTGCCGGTGATCCCCGCGCTGGGGCTGGCCGGTTGCCTGCTACTGGCGTTCGCCCTGCCGCTGGCCAGCGTGGTGGCCGGCTTCGCGGTCCTCGCCGCCGGCGCCCTCTGGTTCATGATCAGGGCGTCCTTCACGTAGTTAGAACGACTTGAAGGACGCCCTGATCATGAGGGCTAGAGGCTGCCGAAGAGGTCACGGGTGCGTTTCTGGATCAGGTCGGCGGCCTCGGGAGGTAGTGGTGCGCCATGCTCCGCCAGCTGGGCAGCGACGCCCGCCGCCGCCTCGACCATCGCCTCGAACGTCCTCGTCAGCGCGTGGAACGCGGTGGCTTCCGGCACCCACCTCGCCGCTTCTCGCAGCAGGTCTTTGCCGGTGACCTCGCGGATGTCGGGAACGCCGTTGACGCTCATGGCGAGCCGGGTGCTGAGCGCCGGCTCGCCGGCACGCGGCTGGAGGGCGAGCGTCGGCACGACGTCGTACAGCGGCGCGAGCTGGACGGCCGGGCGGTCATAGAGCAGCGCGAGGTTTCGTCCGTGCGCGTCCGTGTTGCCCAGCGCCACCGTCAGGGCCATGATCTGGACGAGGCGCGCCAACTCGGCACGCGGCCGGGTCGCGATCCGCAGGACGATGTCGGCGATCTGCCGGAAGCTCGGGCCGCCGTCGGACTCGTACTTCCGGGTGGGCAGGATTCCGAGCGCCTGGCACAGGTCTTCCTGGTGGATCCGGCGGACATCGCCATCGGCGGTGACGCGGCGGTCGTAGCGGGCGACCGCCAGCACCGGCCGACCACCCTCGATCCGGAGCACCTCAGTGTGCGCGGCGGGCAGCCCGATAGCCTCCGCCAGGCGCAGACCGAATGCCTCCAGCGCCACCATCCCGGGGAAGCGGGCCGGCTCCGGCTTCAAGATGTGTGTCGACGGCGTGCCGCCCCGCGGCCGCGCCCATCCGCCGGTTGGCAACCTCGTGAGCAGCAGCTTCTCTTGCATGCCGGCGAGTGAAAGCCGGACGTCGGCTTCGATGCCCAAGGGGTGCTCGGCGAGATCGGCGATCGCTTCGGCCAACCCGGCGTCGTCCACGCTCTCGGCGGCAGCCAGGTCGGCTACCGGCTGCTGGCCCGCGGGGAGTATCGCGACGGCGCCAGCGCAGTCCCGTCCGATCGCTTCGAGAAGCCGGTAGGTGTCACCTCGCGGGACGTCGAACCGTTCCTCGATGCGCGTGCGCGCCTCGCCCTCCGGGAGCAGGCCCTCCAGGAAGGGCCAGGTTTCCCCAGCGGAGTACGGCTGGGGCCGGACCGGAAGGCTCGCGGACAGCACAATATCCCCCAGCGCATACCGCCCCAGCGCCTCCTTCGTGTATTCCAGGCGGATTTGCCGCGATCTGGGCTCCACGAGGTCGGCGACGTGTTCGTCGTCGATCCAGACCTGGAGGCGCGGCGTTCGCCGGGGCGGCATCAGCGTGCCGGATCGATCGGGTGCCCCTTGGGCACGATGACCATGTCGTAGCCCAGCACGTTGAGCACGTCGAGCAGCCGCTGGACCTGCAGCGACGCCCGGCCCTGCTCGAGCACCGTAAGGTAGCGCCGGTTGACGTGTGCCCAGGCGGCGAGCTCCTCCTGGGTCATCCCGGCTTCGCGCCGGGCACTGGAAAGCGCTGCGCTGAGCTGCGCCGGCGTCGACACCCGCCAAACGGCCACCGGTGAGCTCCTCCCGCCGCGATTTTCCGCCACTTCAGCATAAGACCTCTGATGCCAGAGAAACATGGCATCCGGCGTAACAGTGCTCTATGCCAGAAAATCCTGGCACGACCTGGGTTCATGATCAGGGCGTCCTTCAAGTAGTTAGAACGACTTGAAGGACGCCCTGATCATGAGGGCTAGAGCCAGGTGCCGGCGCGCATGACGCGTTGGACGTGCAGGTCGGCGTCGAGGAGCACGAGGTCGGCGCGGTGGCCGGGGGTCAGTGCGCCGACCCGGTCGCCGAGGCCGATGGCGCGGGCCGGCGTGGTCGCCGCCATCCGCACCGCGTCCACGATGGACACGCCGGCGCCCACCGCCCGCCGCAGCGCCGCGTCCATGGTCAGCGTGCTGCCGGCGATCGAGCCGCCGCGCGCCAGCCGCGCCACCCGGTCGGCGACCACCACGGTCTGGCCGCCCAACTCGTACGCGCCGTCCGGCATGCCCGCCGCCGCCATCGCGTCGGTGATCAGGGCGGCCCGGTCGGGGCCGGTGACGGTGGTGGCGAACGCCAGCGTGCCGTCGTGCAGGTGCACCCCGTCCGCGATCAGCTCGCAGACCACGTCTGGGGCGCCGAGCAGGGCGAACACCGGGCCGGGCGCGCGGTGGTGGGGCGGGGGCATGCCGTTGAAGACGTGCGTGCCGACGCTGGCGCCGGCGGCCACGGCTTCCAGCGTCTGGTCGTAGGTGGCGTCGGTGTGGCCCACCGCGGCCACCACGCCGTGCGCGACGAGCAGCTTGATCGCCTCGAGCGCGCCGCGCCGTTCCGGCGCGATCGTCACCATCCGCACCACGCCGCCGCCGATCGGCAGCAGCGCGTTCAGCTCGTCGAGCGACGGATCCCGCAGGTACGCGGGGTTCTGCGCGCCGCAGCGGACCTCCGACAGGTACGGGCCCTCGTAGTGCACGCCGGCCAGCACGCCCTCGGCGACCAGCGGGGCGTACGCCTCGGTCGCGGTGCGCATCAGCTCGAACGGCGAGCTGACCAGGCTGGCGAGCAGGGTCGTCGTGCCGCGCCGCAGGTGGAACTCGGCGGCGCCGCGGGCCGCCTCGGGGTCACCGGTGGTGAACGTGTGCCCGCCGCCGCCGTGCGTGTGGATGTCGACGAACCCTGGCACGATCCAGGTGTCCGTATTGGTGGCGCCCGATCCCACCGCCGCGATCTCCGCGCCGTTCACTTCGACGTATCCGTCGTCGAGCACGCCGCTCGGCGTGACGACGCGGCCAGCAACCCTCATCGAGATCGGACCTCCAGGGCCAGTAGCGCGGCACCGACGCAGCCGGCCTCGTCGCCGAGGGCGGCCCGCACCAGCCGCGGCTCGCGGTGGAAGGTGAGCCGGTCGCGGAGCGCGGTGCGCAGCGGATCCAGCAGCGCCGCGCCGGCTTCGGACAGGCCGCCACCGAGCACGATCACCTCGGCATCGTAGAGCGCCTGCGCGGTGAGCAGGCCGTCCGCCAAGATCTCGATGGTCTCCCGCCACACCTCGGTGGCCGCCGGTTCGCCCGCGGCGGCGCGGGCGACCACCTCCGCCGCGGTCACGGCAGCGCCGGCCCGCGCGGCGTAGCGCCGGGCCACGCCCGACGCCGACGCTTCCGCTTCCAGACAGCCGCGCGCGCCACACCCGCACGGCGTGCCCCCGGGGCGGACCACGACGTGGCCGAGTTCGCCGGCCGCGCCGTGCGCGCCCGCGAACGCCCGGTCCCCGGCCAGGTGCGCGGCCGCGATGCCGGTGCCGATCGCGACGAAGAGCACGTGCCGCGCGTCGCGCCCGGCGCCCAGGCGAGCCTCGGCCAGCCCGCCGGCGCGGATGTCGTGGCCGAGCGCCGTGGGCAGCCCCAGGCGCGCCGCGGCAAGATCACGCAGGGGTACGTCGCGGAAGCCCACATTCGCGGCCCAGACCGCCAGGCCACCGTCCTCGTCGATGACCCCGGGCACGACGACGCCGGCCGCGACCGGGCGCAGCCCCTCGGCGCGCGCCTTGCCGGCCAGGTGGTCGGCGATGTCGAGGATCGTCGCGAGCACCGCGTCCGGCCCACGGTCGGCGCCGGTCGGGTGGCGTTCGGTGTACGCGAGCTGGCCGTCCGGCGTGACCAGTGCGCACTTGATGCCGGTGCCGCCCACGTCCAGCGCGACCACTACCTCATCATGATCAGGGCGTCCTTCAAGTTGTTCTAACGACTTGAGGGACGCCTTGATCATGGGGGTTTCCGGGTTCATGTTAAGACGACAGAACGGGTCAGGTGGCGCGGGCGGTCGGGGTCGAGGCCGCGGCTGACCGCGATCGCGACCGCGAAGCGCTGGGCCAGGATCAGGTCGGCCATCGGGTCGAGCGGCGGACGGCTGGCGGCCCAGTTGCCGAGCCGCGCGTACCCGCCGTTGCACTGGCTGTGCACGTACGCCGCGCCGGTGGCTTCGACGTCGTCGGCCAGCCCGTCGGGCACGTCCCCGAACGCCCACACGACCCGGCCGGGCCGGGCGATCGAGATCGGGCCGTGCCGGTAGTCCATGGCCGGGTACGCCTCGGTCCAGAAACCGGCCGCCTCGCGGAACTTCAGCGCCGCCTCGTAGGCCAGGCCGGTGGTCCATCCGCGACCCAGGAACGTCACCTGCTCGACCTTGGTGGGGTCGATGGGTAGCGGCGCCCGGACCGTGACCTCCGCGTCGGCGGCGAGCGGTCCCACGTCCTCACCGAGGTGGGCGCGCAGCAGCGCGAGGGCGCTGGTGGCGAAGCGGGTCTGCACCACCGAGCGTTCGTCGGCGAAGTCCAGCAGCACCCGGTCGGTCGCCAGGCGGCCGGCCGGCGCGTCCGGGTCGCCGACGATGGCCGTGGTCGGCGCGGTGGCCGCCTGAAGCAGGTCGAGCACCTCGGTCGTGGTGCCCGACCGAGTGATCGCCACGATCCGGTCGTAGCGGCGCGCCGCCGGGAACTCGGACGCCTGGAACGCGTCCGTCTCGCCATGGCCGGCCCGTTCACGCAGCCCGGCGTACGCCATCGCCATGAACCACGACGTGCCGCAACCGACGACGGCGACCCGCTCCCCGCGGGCCGGCAGTCCGGCCGCCGTCGCGGCCGTCGTCGCCGCGCGTAGCCAGCATTCCGGTTGGCTCGCGATTTCCGCATCCACGTAAGCCATGGCTCTCCTGCGCGTTACAGCTTGGTTTCGGTACCTTTCGAGCGTCATTGTGCTGTGCCACGGTGGCGGTGGCAACCATGCCGGCGGTTTCGCGCAATCGCCGGGTTTGCGTAGCGATGTTTCGCGCACTATCGTGCACGCATTCACTCACGGTCCGTGCACTGGAGGCTACGGTGGACCGGTACGCGCGCTGGAATGCCCTGCTCGAACTGCTCACCGACAGTGGGCGCGTCAGCGTGGAAGACGCCGCCAGCCGGCTCGCCGTCTCCCAGGCCACGATCCGTCGTGACTTCGACCAGCTCGCCCAGCAGCAGATGATCACGCGTACCCGGGGCGGCGCGGTCGCCAACGGCGTTTCCTACGACCTGCCGCTGCGCTACAAGACCGCCAAGCACTCGGCCGAGAAGCAGCGGATCGGCGCGGCCGCCGCCGCGCTCGTCACGCCCGGGATGGTGGTCGGCCTCAACGGCGGCACCACGATGACCGAGGTGGCCCGGGCGCTCGCCGTCCGTCCCGATCTCAACAGCAGCAGCGACGGCGCCCAGCTCACCGTGGTCACCAACGCGCTCAACATCGCCAATGAGCTGCTGGTGCGGTCCCGGATGAAGATCGTGGTCGCGGGCGGCGTGGTGCGGCCGCAGTCGTACGAGCTGGTCGGCCCGCTCGGCAGCGCGCTGCTCCGCGAGGTGACGCTCGACGTGGTCCTGCTCGGGGTGGACGCGATCGACGCCCAACTCGGCGCCGCGGCGCATCACGAGGGCGAGGCCGCGATGAACAGCCTCATGGTCGCGCGCGCCAAGCGGGTCGTCGTGATCGCGGACGCCTCGAAGCTGGGCGGGCACGCGTTCGCCCGGATCTGCCCGATCGAGCGCATCGAGACGCTGATCACCGACTCCGGCGCGCCCGTCGAGATCACCTCCGCCTTCGCGGAAGCCGGCGTCCACGTCATCCGGGCGTAACCGCTTTCCAAGATCAACGCGTCCTCTAGGTGTAGGTTGCGCGGTTGACAGTACTGCGCAGTGCGCACTACCTTCCGGCAGGAAGTAGCTGATGACGTGGGGAGGCGGCATGTCAGCCGTGTTGGAGATATCAGGCTTACGCAAGACATACCGAAGTCGGCGGCGCGGCGCCCGCCAAGCGCTCGACGGCTTCGACATGGTGGTGGAGGCCGGGCAGGTGCACGGCTTCCTCGGGCCGAACGGCTCGGGCAAGACCACCACGCTGCGCACGCTGCTCGGGCTCATCCGCCCCAACGGCGGCAGCATGCGGATCCTCGGCCAGGAGGTGCCCACCCACCTGTCCGCGGTTGCCGGCCAGATCGGCGCGATCGTGGAGAGCCCGCAGTTCTTCCCGCACTTCTCCGCGCACGACACGCTGTCGCTGCTCGCCGATGCCGGCGACGTCGCGCAGCGGCGGGTGCCCGAGGTGCTTGAGCTCGTCGGCCTGCGGGACCGCGCCAAGGAGCGGGTCAAGACCTACTCGCTCGGCATGAAGCAGCGCCTCGCGGTCGCGTCCGCGCTGCTCAAGCAGCCGAAGCTGCTGATACTCGACGAGCCGGCCAACGGCCTCGACCCCGGCGGCATCCGGGAGATGCGCGATCTCGTGCGGAACCTCTCGGACTCCGGCATGACCGTCGTGCTCTCCAGCCACATCCTCGGCGAGGTGCAGCAGATCTGCGACTCCGTCACGATCATCTCGCGCGGCCGGCGGGTCGCGGCCGGCCCCGTCGCCGAGGTGCTGGCCCGCCACTCCAGCGGTGGCGTCCGGGTCCGGCTGGAAGACCCCGCCGACCTGCCGGCAGCCGCCCAGGCCCTGGTCGCGGCGGGCGCCCAGGTGGACATCCAGCCCGACCACCTGATCGTCAGCGGCGTGGACAAGCCGGCCTGGGTCACCCGTACGCTCGCCGGTCGCCAGCTGTACGTCAGCGAGCTCGGCCAGGTCACCGTCGATCTGGAGAGCGTCTTCCTCGAACTGACCGGCACCGCACCGGTGACCGGCGAACACCGCCAGGTTGACCAGTCTGTGGAGGTGCCGGCATGAGCGGCCTGATCCGTGCGGAGCTGCGCCGCCTGTTCAAGCGGCGGGTCACCCGGCTGATGCTGGTGCTGCTGGTGCTCGGCCTCGGCGGCATCGTGACCGCGATCAGTCTCACCAGCGAGCAGCTCGGTCCCGAGCAGGTGGCGGCCGCCGAGGCGCGGGCGCAGCAGGACTACGAGCGGGCCGTGGTCGACTACCAGCGCTCGATCGCCGAATGTGAGGCCGCCGAGGCGCGTGGGGAGAACACCGAGGAGCGCTGGGGCCCCGACTGCGGCCGGCAGTGGTCGCCGCAGCGGGAAGACTTCCAAGCGGACTGGTTCCTGCCGTACGAGTTCAACTTCCGTGCGGAGTTCGGGATATACGTCGGAGTGTTCGCCGGCATCGTGGCGATGGTCGCGTTCATCGTGGCCGCCTCGTACGTCGGGGCGGAATGGCACCACGGCGGCATGATGAATCTGCTGCTGTGGCGCCCCAAACGCCTCTCCGTGCTGTTCACCAAGCTCGGCGTGCTGCTCGGCAGCCTGCTGACGATCTCGGTGGTCCTCGGTGCGCTGTGGACGGTCGCGTTCTGGCTCATCGGCAAGTACGACGGTCAGACCGGCCAGATGACCCAGGGCGCCTGGCAGTCGGCCGCGCTGAGCGGCGCGCGCGGGGTCGGCCTCGTGCTGGCGGTCGCCGGAGTGGCGTTCGGGCTGGCGTCGATCGGCCGGCACACGGCGATGGCGCTCGGCGTCGCCGTCGGTCTGGGCGTGGTCAGCGAGATCCTTCTCAGGATGGTGCTGGAGGCGGCTGGCGTGACGTTCGCCGGCCGGTACGTGCTGTCCAGCTACGTCGCGGCCTGGTTCGAGAAGTCGTGGAAACTGACGAACTGGAACTCCTGCAACTTCTCGACCGGCGCCGGCGAATGCACGCCGGACACGCTCATCATCACGTGGCAGCAGTCCGGCGTGGTGTTCGGCGCGGGCACCGCCCTGGTGCTGGCGCTGGCGATCTGGTTCATGCGCACCCGCGACATCACCTGACCTCCCCATGATCAGGGCGTCCTTCAAGTAGTTCTAACTACTTGAAGGACGCCCTAATCATGGAGGTCCGCGCCCCGCCGCGCCCCAGGGCGCCACGCCGGGCGGCCGGTGCGCCGCCCGCCGCGGCGCCGCCTCCGTCGATCAAGGACTTTCCCCGCGATCAAGGGCTAAGGCACGTGGTTTGATCTCTGATCGTGTGCCTATGCCCTTGATCGACGAATGAGTCCTTGATCGGCGAGGGTCGGCGGGTCGGGTAGGTGGTGATCCGGAGTCGTAAGGTGACGTCGGGTAGTCTTTGGCGAACCCGGCAATGACCTCTTGCGAGGAGCGCCCGCCATGAAGCGCCACACCGACGCTCCGGCCGACGATCCCGAGCTCTTCGACGCCGATCTCGACACTGATCTTGATAGTGATCTTGATTCCGACGTCGCGCCGACCGCACCGCCCGCAGCGACCGCAGCGACCGCAGCGACCGCGCCGACCGCGCCTGCTGAGTCGGCCGCCGGCTCTGATGTGGAGGAAGCGGGGGCGGCGCTCACCGAGCGCGAGCAGGAGATCCTCGCGTTCGAGCGCAAGTGGTGGAAACACGCCGGCGCCAAGGAGCAGGCGATCCGCGACGCGTTCGACCTGTCCGCGACCCGGTACTACCGGCTCCTCAATGGACTGCTCGACAACCCGGCGGCCCTGGCGCACGACCCGGTGCTGGTCGGCCGCCTACGCCGGCTCCGTTCCACCCGAGCCCGCACCCGCCGCCGCTGACCCACGCGCACGATGGCGGCAAAGCCCACTCACATGATCAGGGCGTCCTTCAAGTAGTTCTAACTACTTGAAGGACGCCCTGATCATGAAGAGGGATTAGTCGTCTAGCCAGTCGAGGGGGCGGCGCTCAGCGCGGGTCGCGGGCTGCTGCGGGTCGCCGTGCCGGCCACCGCCGGGCTGCTGCGGATGTCCGCCGCCCTGCTCGCCGTAGTAGCCGCCCTGGTCGTAGCCGCCCTGCTGCTGGTCGTAGCCGCGCTGCTCGGGCACCCGCTCGTAGCCGCCACCGCGGGGGTCGCCGCCGTAGCCGCCGCGCGGGTCGGCACCATAGCCGCCACCGGCCTGCGGAGCGGCGCTGTAGCCACCACCGCTCTGCGGAGCGGCGCCGTAGCCACCGGCACCGCCACCGCTGTAGCCGGCGTCGCCCTGGCCGTATCCGCCGTCCTCGTAGCCGTTGCCCGCGCTCGGCCGCCCGGCGTATGGGTCGCTGGGCGCGCCGTATCCGCCAGCGGCCTGGAACCCGCCGGAGTTCGGCTCGGGCCGGTAGCCGGCACCGCCGCCGTATCCGCGCTGGTCCTCATAGGGTGCTGCCGCGGGCCCGGCCGGCGGCTGCGGTGCGCCGTAGCCACCCGCGCCAGCGCCGGGGGCACCGCCGGTCCACCGACCGGTCGGCTCGTCGTAACGGTCGCCGCCACGCGGGTCAGCGCCGCGGGGGTCGCCGCCGCGCGGGTCGGGACCGTAGCCACCGCCCTGCGGAGCGCCATACCCGCCGCCATACCCGTCGTCGGCGGGCCGCGCGGGCGGAGCACCGCCGTAGGGGGCGCCAGGTGCGGCCGGGCTGCCGTAGGCGCTACCGCCCTGCGGGCCGTAGCCACCGGGGGACGCCGGTCTGTACCCATCGCCGGCCGTGGGGCCGTTCGGCGCGCCGCCGTAGCCGCTGCCGCTGGTCGGGCCGTAGCCGTCGGGACCACCGGAGGGGGCGCCGTAGCCGCTGCCGCTGGTCGGTCGACCGTAGGCACCGGGTGCGGTGGGGGCGCCGTTGGGCGCGGCGGCGCCGTAGGCACCCGCCGGCTGTGCGGGACCGCCGTATCCGTTGGCCTCGGGGCCGTATCCGTTGGCCTGCTGGCCGGGGCCATACGCGCCGACCTGGGTCGGGGCGCCGTAGCCACCGCCCGGGGCGGCCCAGTCGTTCTGCTGCTGGGCGGGCTGCCGGGCTGGCATGGGGGGCGCGCCGTACGGGTCGGGGAACTCGTCGTCGCGGACCGGGCTCTGCAACATGGTGGGCGCGTCGGCGAGCGACGGCCGCGCCACCATGGTGGCGTCCGGCGCGGCGCCGGCTCGGTTGGCCACCCGGGTCGCGTCCGGCGCGCCGTGGTAGACGCCCTGCGCACCGGGCACCGGTGACCGCGGGCCAGGGGCGCCGCCCTCGGGGTCGTCGTCATCGTCGTCGCCGTTGTCCGACTTGCGGCGGATGACCAGCAGCACGATCGCGCCGACGCCCAACGCGACCAGCAGGCCGCCCAGGACGATCAGCAGCCAGGACCCCATGCCGCCGCCGGCCTCCGCCGCGGTGTTCTGCGTGGCCGGCTCGGTCGCTGCCGGCGACACCTGGTCATCGGTGGCGGCCGGTTCTTCGGTGAGCGCGGCCGAGGGCGTCGCGGACGGCGTGGCGCTGGCCTTCTTCGACTTCAGTGAGAACGTCGCGACCGTGACCGACTGGCCGGGGTTGGCGTTGATCTGCTTCTCGGTGATCGACTCGTAGTCCTCGTGAGAGGTGCCCAAGAAGAGTTCGCCCGCGGCGATGGGCTTGCCGTCACAGCTGGTGAACTTGTAGCTGCCACTACTACCGGTGGTGGTCACGCAGCGGTGGTTTTCCGAGTCGGCGAGCGCGACCAGCGCGCCCTCGATGCCGTCACCGGTGTCCGCGTCGCGGACCCGTCCCGACACCTGACTGACCGGCTTCTTTTCTTCTGGCTGCTTCGCGGTGACGGTCAGCGAAAAGTTCTTGGTGGTGGCGTCGCGGGCGGTCACCACCCGGACGGTGACCTGCGTGCCGTTGGCGGCGGGCGCACCGTCGGATGCCCGAAGCGTCAGCAGATGGTTCTTTCCTTCGTCGACGTTGAGGTCGTTGACCTGGCCGCAACCGCTGCTGCAGCTGACCCCGTTGGGCAGCCCGGTCAGGCTGACGTTCGCCGAGTTCTCGATGGGGTTCTTGGCTGTGATGCGCACCGTGACCGTGGCATCGCTACCCGCTGCCAGAGTGAGGGAACCTGGGCTAACGTCGACATCGGCGGCGAGGGCGGGCGCGGTGGGGACGGCGACGAAAGCGCCAGTAGCTAGCGCCACAACCACACCGGCGCGAAGCGTCCAGGCCCGTCGGTGTGAAGTCACGTCCACCGCCTTCCGGTCTTGCTCGCACGAGTACACCGTCGGCCACTATGCCTTG
This sequence comes from Actinomycetes bacterium KLBMP 9797, assembly GCA_037414955.1. GTDB lineage: Bacteria > Actinomycetota > Actinomycetes > Mycobacteriales > Micromonosporaceae > Phytohabitans. The sequence goes on along the minus strand of JBBEWH010000017.1, from coordinate 78,284 downwards.
TTTCGGGGCATCAGCGCGACCCAGGGGCGGCAGGAAGTGACGAGATACCCGGTCGTATCGTCCCGACGTGTCCAGTGCGCACAATAAGTCCTCTGCGGTGGCGACGGTACTCGCGGACGTCGACGCCGGTCGCACCCCCGAATCCGCCACATTGCGTGACGCTGTGCGGACGCTCCTGTCGGAGCTCGCCCGGCGGGCTCCGGGGCGGTCGGTGGAGGTCCGCGTCCCACCCTACGGCGCGGTGCAGTGCGGAGAAGGGCCGCGACACACCCGGGGTACGCCACCGAACGTGGTGGAGATGAATCCGGTCACCTGGGTCCTCCTGGCGACGGGCCGGATGACGTGGGACGAGGCGGTTACCGAGGGCCGAATCAGTGCCAGCGGCACTCGCGCTGACATTTCGGGGTACATACCGATGTAACAACCCAGGCAAATGTCCAGTGTGATGACGAGAGGCAGCCAAAAGGTGGCTCTCTGTTGTCGGCCTCGGCTCGCGTACACTGTGGCGACAGGAACCCGGATCAGCACTGAGGAGCGGCAGGTGCCCCGAGGCGACGGCCGGTTGAGCCACGACCTCGACCCCCAACGGCCCGGCCCGCAAGATGCTTGCGGCGTCTTCGGTGTTTGGGCGCCGGGGGAAGATGTGGCGAAACTCACCTATTTCGGTCTGTATGCATTGCAGCACCGAGGGCAAGAAGCGGCGGGCATCGCGGTCAGCGACGGCTCCGGAGTGGTGGTCTACAAAGATCTTGGCCTGGTGGCCCAGGTGTTCGACGAGCCGACGCTCGCGAGCCTGCGCGGTCACCTGGCCATCGGGCACGCCCGTTACTCCACGACCGGCGGCTCCACCTGGGAAAACGCCCAGCCGACGATCCGCGCCACGCCAGCCGGCACGACGATCGCGCTGGGCCACAACGGCAACCTGGTCAACACCGCCGAGCTGGCCCGCGCCGCGGTCGAGCGCGGCCTCGACACCGAGGGCGCGACCTCCGACACCGCCCTGGTCACGGCGCTGCTGGCCAGCCGGCCCGACCTGTCGGTCGAGGCGGCGGCGGTGGAGGTGCTGCCGACCCTGCGCGGCGCGTTCAGCCTCGTGTTCATGGACGAGACCACGCTCTACGCGGCCCGCGACGCCCATGGGGTCCGCCCGCTGGTGCTCGGCCGCCTGGAGCGCGGCTGGGTGGTGGCGAGCGAAACCGCGGCCCTCGACATCGTGGGCGCGAGCTTCGTCCGCGAGGTCGAGCCCGGCGAGTTGATCGCGATCGACGAGCACGGCCTCCGCTCGGCCCGGTTCGCGGCGCCCGAGCCCAAGGGCTGCCTGTTCGAATACGTCTATATCGCCCGGCCCGACACGACGATCGCCGGCCGCAACATCCACGCGGCCCGGGTGGAGATCGGCCGGCGGCTCGCCAAGGAGCACCCGGTCGAGGCCGATCTGGTGATCCCGGTGCCGGAGTCGGGCACGCCCGCGGCGATCGGCTACGCGGAGGGGTCCGGCATCACCTACGGCGCCGGCCTGATGAAGAACCCGTATGTGGGTCGCACCTTCATCCAACCGTCGCAGACCTTGCGCCAGCTCGGCATCCGGCTCAAGCTGAACCCCCTGCGGGAAAACGTGCGTGGCAAGCGGCTGGTGGTGGTCGACGACTCGATCGTGCGCGGCAACACCCAGCGCGCGATCGTCCGGATGCTGCGCGAGGCCGGCGCGCTGGAGGTGCACGTGCGCATCTCCTCACCTCCGGTCACCTGGCCCTGTTTCTACGGCATCGACTTCGCGACCCGGGCCGAGTTGCTCGCCAACGGCCTGGATATCGAAGGCATTCGCCGCTCTATCGGCGCGGACACGCTCGGCTATGTGTCCCTCGCCGGTTTGGTCGCCGCCACCGAGCAGCCGAAGACGCGTCTCTGCCGCGCCTGCTTCGACGGCGAATATCCGATCGAGTTGCCCGCGGGCAACCTGATCGGCAAGCACGTGCTGGAGGGCGTCGACAAGCGCGCCACCGATCAGCACGAGGCCGGAGCCGACCGCTCCGCGCCGGGTGCCCCGCCACTCGTCGCCAGTCCCGGCGGCGCCGACGCGCTGCACCGCCCGTAGCAGCCACTACATAAGCGGGCGACCGCACAGCACAAAGGGGAGAGCCGTGACGCACGTGACCGAACGCAGCAGCGCGGGCGCAGGTGGGGGCCGGAACCGGCAGCCGTGGACCAACCGCACCAACCGCAAACGCACGGTCACATACGCGGACGCGGGCGTGTCGATCCACGCCGGTGAGCGCGCCGTGGAGTTGCTGAAGTCGAAGGTGCAGCGCACCACCCGGCCCGAGGTGATCGGTGACCTGGGCGGGTTCGCGGGCCTGTTCCGCCTCGACGTCGGCAAGTACCGCAACCCGATCCTCGCCTCGTCGACCGACGGGGTGGGCACGAAGCTGGTGATCGCCCAGCAGCTCGACATCCACGACACGGTCGGCATCGACCTGGTCGCGATGGTGGTCGACGACCTGGTGGCGTGCGGCGCCGAGCCGCTGTTCCTGCTCGACTACATCGCCTGCGGCGAGGTCGTGCCGGACAAGGTCGCCGAGATCGGCGCCGGCATCGCCGACGGCTGCCGGTACGCGGGCTGCGCCCTGCTGGGCGGCGAGACCGCCGAGCACCCGGGCGTGCTGCGCCCCGACGAGTACGACGTGTCCGCCACCGGCGTCGGTGTGGTCGAGGAGAGCGAGATCCTCGGCCGCGAGCGGGTCGAGGTCGGCGACGTGGTGATCGCGATGCGCTCGTCCGGCCTCCACTCCAACGGGTTCTCCCTGGTCCGGCACGTGCTGCTGGGCGCGGGCCGGATGCGGCTGGACACGGTGGTGGAAGACTTCGGCCGGCAGCGCACCCTCGGCGAGGAGCTGCTGACCCCGACGAAGATCTACGCGCGCGACTGCCTCAAGCTGATCGAGGAGTGCGAGGTGCGCGCGCTGGCGCACGTGACCGGCGGCGGCATCCCGGGCAACCTGGTGCGGGTCCTGCCCGAGCACGTCGACGCGGTGGTCAACCGCTCCACCTGGAAGCCGCAGCCCATCTTCGAGCTGGTGCAGACCAAGGGGCGCATCGAAGACCCGGAGATGGAGTCGACGTTCAACATGGGCGTGGGCATGTTCGCGGTCGTCTCGGCCACCGACGCCGACCGGGCGCTCGCGTTCCTGGCCGGTCGGGGCGTCGAGGCCTGGCAGGCCGGCGAGATCATCGAGGGCACCGGCATGGTGCAGATGATCGGCCAGCACACCCGCGGCTGACCAGACGAGAGGTCTTCATCTATTCGGCCGAGCCGCCTAGCCTGGAACAGCAGTTTACGCAGGCTGAGGAGGATGGGTGGCGTTCAGCGGTATGCGCGGCATCGCCACCGTGCCCACATACGTGGTGATGCAGCCGACAACGCTGTGCAACCTCGACTGCGCGTACTGCTATCTGCCGTGGCGGGCAGAGGACCGCAAGATGCCGGTGGCGGTCGCGGCGGCGGTCGCCGGCGCGGTCAACGCGTGGGCGGCGACAGGCCGCTTCTCGGTGGTGTGGCACGGCGGCGAGCCGATGGCCGCGGGCCGGCCGCACCTGGCGGCGCTGCTGGCGCCGTTCGACCCGCGCGTCGAACATCACGTGCAGACCAACGCCACGCTGATCGATGACGCGTGGTGCGCGTTCTTCGCCGAGCACCAGGTCCGGGTGAGCGTCAGCGTCGACGGCCCGCAGGCCCGCAACGGCGACCGGGTCACCCGGGGCGGCCAGCCGTCGTACGACCGCATCATGCGCGGTGTCGACGCGCTGCGCCGGCACGGCATCGGCTTCTCGGCGCTCTGCGTGGTGGCGCGGCCGGAGCCGGGCCTGGCCACCGAGCTGTACGACTACTTCCTCGAGCTGGGCTGTGACGTGCTCGGCATCAACATCGAGGAGCAGGAGGGCGTGAACGCGCGGTCGAACGCGCGCGACCCGGCGGCGGTCAGCGGCTTCTGGGCCGAGCTGGTCGCGGCCTGGCGGCGCGACCCGCGCATCCACCTCCGCGAGGTGGAGTGGTCGTTGCGGTACGCGGCGGCCGTCCTCGACGGCACCGCCGACGAGGTGCTCCCGCGCCGGCTCGACCCGATCCCGACCATCGGGTACGACGGGTCGGTGGTGCTCCTCTCGCCGGAGCTGGCGGGCTTCTCCGACCCGCGTTACGGCGACTTCACCAGCGGAAATGTGCTGTCGACCGAGCTGCCTGAGATCATCGCGACGGCGGCGGCCAACACCCCGTGGATCGGGGAGTTCCTCACCGGCGTGGAGGCGTGCCGGGCGACCTGCCCCTACTTCGGCTTCTGCGGCGGCGCGCACGCGGCCAACCGTTACTTCGAGCACGGGCGTTTTGACGGTACGGAGACCGACCACTGCCGCAACAGCAAGATCGGCCTATTAGAGGGAGTGTTGGACCATGCCCGAGAGTCAGCCTGATGGCGTCGGAGACCCAGTGGCGGAGCGGGTGCACGAAGCCCGGGCAGGGTTGACCGTGCTGCTGGCGGAGGCGGCGCGGGCGCGCCAGGAGCGGGCGGAGGTGGCCGGCGAGGCGGAGTCCGGCGCGGTGTGCGCCTGGAACCACTTCGAGAACATCCCCACGTTCTACAACTGGAACAACCGCCCTCGCTGACCAAGGGCCGGTATCCACTTTGATACCGGCCCTAGCGCGCTACCTCATGATCTAGGGCGCGTCGTCGCGACTGGAGGGTCGCGACGATACGCCCTAGATCGATGAGCGAAAGGGCAGCGGTCAAGGGGCGCGGGGCGCCCAGTTGTCCGGCTCGTCGCCTTCGTCGTCATCGTCGACGAACTCGCCGTTGTAGTCGTCGTCGACACGGTCTGGCTTGCCGCTGCTGCCCGAAAGTTCTCGCTGCAAGGCGGCGAGGTCGGTGTTCGGGGAGTGATACTTCAACTCCCGGGCCACCTTTGTCTGCTTGGCCTTAGCACGGCCGCGCCCCATGGCTCGACCCCCTCGCACAGAATTCGGGGCAGCCCGAAGGCGGGCCCCGATGACGTCAGGCATCTCTCGTGGCTCTTACGGTACATGGGGATGGCCAGGTTCGGCATCCCGGGTTACCTGCGCCACGCTCCGGCGCGTCGCATTCGTCCCGGAGCCGTCGGTTCGGGCGGGGTAAGGAGCCATCCGAAGCCCCGCCAGTTAGCCGAGCCGCGCCGTCACGCGGAGCCGAGATGGATCATCCGCAGCCGCCCGACGTCGGCCATCCGGCGCTCGGCGAGCCGGTCGGCGGCCACCGCCGGCGGCACCCCTTCGGCGTCGGCCAGCCGGAGGATGTCGCGCGTGGTGTCGTAGATCCGATTGGCCCGGAGCTTGGCCCGCTCGAAGTTGAAGCCGTGGACCTCGTCGGCGACCTGGATCACACCGCCGGCGTTCACCACGTAGTCCGGCGCGTAGAGGATGCCCCGCTCGGCGAGCAGCTTCTCGATGCCGGGGTGGGCGAGCTGGTTGTTCGCACCGCCGGCGATCACCTTGGCGCGCAGTACCGGCACCGTCTCGTCGTCCAGCGCGCCGCCGAGCGCGCAGGGCGCGTACACGTCGATGTCGGACCGGATCAGGGTCGCGGTGTCCGCGACCAGTTCGACCCGCGGGTGCGCCTGGCGGGCCCACGCGAGCGCCCGTTCGTCGACGTCGGTCGCGACGACCTCGGCCCCGTCGTCGAGCAGGTGCCCGACGAGCACCTTGCCGACCTTGCCGAGGCCGGCGACGCCGACCCGGCGGCCGGCGACGGTCGGCGCGCCCCACAGGTGCTCGACGGCGGCGCGCATGCCCTGGAAGAGGCCCCAGGCGGTCAGCACGGACGAGTCGCCGGCGCCGCCGTGCTCGACGCTGCGCCCGGTCACGAAGCGCGTCTCGCGGGCCACCACGTCCATGTCGGCCACGTAGGTGCCCACGTCGCAGGCGGTGTAATAGCGGCCGTTCAGCGACTGCACGAAGCGGCCGTACGCCCGCAGCAGCGCCTCGGTCTTGATCTGCCGCGGGTCACCCCAGATCACCGCTTTGCCGCCGCCGTGGTCGAGGCCGGCCAGCGCGTTCTTGTACGCCATGGCGCGGGACAGCTCCAGCACGTCGTGCAGGGCGTCTTCCTCGCTGGCGTAGGGGTAGAACCGGGTGCCGCCCAGCGCGGGGCCGAGCGCCGTGGAGTAGATCCCGATGATCGCCTTCAGCCCGGTCTGCTTGTCCTGGCAGAAGACGACCTGCTCGTGGCCTGCGGACGCGGGGCCGTCGAGAACGCCGTCGGTGGCGAATACGCCCATGGTTGCTCCCTTGTGAGGTGCGGTCCGAGGGACCGGCGGGGATGGTGCCGGTCTCGATGAGACGAGCCTATTCCGCTCAGCTGCTGGGTTCCGTGGGAGAGCGCCGCGTTTCGTGGGAGGATCGCGCCGTGCCGTCGCTGTTCGCTTCGTATCTCCGCGTGTATGAACCGCTGACCGCCTTCGACCGGGAACGCCAGATGTTTTGGCGGCGCTACGCGCGGGAGGGTCGTGCGGTGGCGCCCGCCGAGGGTCCGGTCCGGCAGCGTACGGCCGTCATCGCGGCGCTCGGTGCGGGCTGGACGCGGCTGCCCGACCTCCCCGACGAGGCATACGTCCTGGAGGCCGACGACACCCTGTTGGTCTGCCCCTGGAACCTGCGCGTCCGGGTCGCTGAGGCGGCGCTCAGCGCCCGCGACGGGGTGCCCTCGATCCTGGCCGACGCGTTCGTGCCGCCGGTCCTGGCGGGGCAGGCGAAGGCGATCGTCGAGGACTGGCGCAGCGGCGCCAAGGTGCTGGAGCGCGGCGTCCCCCGGGTGCACGAGCAGATCGCCACGTGGGGCGTGCCGCTGCGGTGGTTCGTCTTCGTCGACGACGCCGAGCGCGAGCTGGTGCTGCGCCGGGACCGCCGGGCGCTGCGGTACCGGACGGAGATCTCCAAGGCGCGGCGGCGGGCCCATCGGGGCGTGTCCGTCCTCCGCAAGGCGGTCGGCGACGCGCCGATCACCGAGGCGGTCGAGGAGGGCGCCCGGTGGCTCGAGGAGTTCCACCCGCGCTCGGTGGTGGAGCTGGACTACGGCGGGCTCGTCGACCTGCTGCCCGACGACGCCCTCGAAGCGGACGATTCCCCCAAACTGGTCGCAGCCGGGCTGGCCGGCCTGTCGCGCGGCGACGCGGAGGGGGCCACCGAGGCGTACGAGAAGCTGGTCGCCCGCTGGCGGGCCGTGCAGCTTCTGGAACGATGCAATTAGTCGGATTTCTGTCGGGTGGGCGCGCTCCCATCGTGAGATAGGCTCGTAGCAGGCCAAACACGAACCGTGACTAAGCGTCCAGATATGACCGTATCTGGCGTACAAAACTAGGAAAAATCGGTCATTGTTCATCCGTCCATCCATGGACGTTAGGCCGTTCGGCCCATGTCGGACATCGGGGACTAGCCGGACCATGGGAGACGCGTCGGCCGGCGGGACCCCGGCCGATGTCTATAGGTATGTGGAGGAGTGACCGATGGCATCGCGTACGCACGAACCAGAGCCGCTGCTGACACCGGCCGAGGTGGCGTCGATGTTCCGAGTCGACCCGAAGACCGTGACCCGGTGGGCCAAGGCGGGCAAGCTTAGCGCGATTCGGACGCTGGGCGGACACCGGCGTTACCGCGAGTCGGAGGTACGCGCCCTACTCCAAGGCCAGATTCCCCAGCAGCGCCAGGGCGACTGAGACTCTCCCCAAACACGCCCCCCTTCGCGTGTTTAGGACGCGGACCCCCACGCCTTGATCATTGTGTGGTCCCGACCGGCGAGGCGAGCGCGCCGTCGCGCAGCCGCAGCGCCCGGTCGGCCACCTCGATCAGCGCCGCGTCGTGCGTCGCCACCAACGCGGTCATGCCCTGCGCCCGCACCAGCGCGCGCAGCAGGTCCATGATGGACCGGCCGGTCTCCGAGTCGAGCTGACCGGTGGGCTCGTCGGCGATCAGCAGCTTGGGCTGGTTGGCCAGCGCGCGGGCGATGGCGACCCGCTGCTGCTGCCCGCCGGACAGCTCGTAGGGCCGCTGCCCGGCATGCGCGCCCAGCCCCACCATCTCCAGCAACACCGCCACCCGCTGGTCCCGCTCGGCCGCGGGCACCTTGGCCAGCCGCAGCGGCACGCCCACGTTCTCGGCGGCGGACAGGATCGGGATCAACCCGAACGACTGGAACACGTACCCGATGGTGCCGCGCCGCAGCGCCAGCAGCTCCGCCTCGCCGGCCGCGGTCACGTCGTGGCCATTCACCTCCACCCGGCCCGCGGTCGGCCGGTCCAGGCCGCCGACCAGGTTGAGCAGCGAGGTCTTGCCGGCACCGGACCGACCGGACACCACCACCAACTCGCCGGCCTCGGCGGTGAAGCTGACATCGCGGACGGCATGCACGATCTGGGCGCCGCGACCGAAGTCCCGGCTGACGTGGTCAACTCTGAGCATTGCGTACCTCGATGTGGTCCGGTTCCAGGTTGAGCTTCACCCGGTCGCGTAGCGCCAGGGTCTCGACGAAGGGCTTGGGCAGCTGCAGCCGGCCGCTGCGGTCGAGCACGGCGTACTCCTCGGCGACCATCTCGTGCGAACCGTCCTCGGCGACCCGCGCCGACCGGCGTACCTCCGAGGAGGTCCGCCCGTCGCGGATCGCGACGGTGCGGCGGACCTGCGACGAGACCTGGTGGTCGTGGGTGACCACCACGATCGTCACGCCCAGTTCGGCGTTGATGGTGCGCAACGCGCCGAATACATCGGCCGCGGTGGCCTCGTCCAGCTCGCCGGTGGGTTCGTCGGCGAAGAGCACCTCCGGGTCGTTGGCGACCGCGACGGCCACCGCGCAGCGCTGCTGTTCGCCGCCGCTCATCTCGCCCGGCCGGCGGTCCGCGCAGTACCCGACGCCCACCATCTCCAGCAGTTCCCTGGCGTGGTCACCGGACTTGCGCCGGGCCAGCCGCATCGGCAGCTCGACGTTCTCCCGCGCGGTCAGGTAGGGCAGCAGGTTGCGCCCGGTCTGCTGCCAGATGAACCCGACGGTGTGCCGCCGGTACCGCAGCCGCTGCTTCGCCGTCATCGTGAGCAGGTCGTAGCCGGCCACCCGGGCGACCCCGGCGGTCGGCACGTCGAGTCCGGAAAGGATGTTCAGCATCGTGGACTTGCCGGATCCGGAGGCGCCGACGATCGCGAGCAGCTCGCCCCGGTCGACCGTCAGGTCCAACCCCTGCAGGGCCACGACCTCCACCCCGTCGGACTTGAAGATGCGCACCAGCCCGTCGCAGACGATGTGCCCGCGCAACCGGTCCTGCCCGCCGGCCCGGGCGGCGGCCCGCTCCGCCGCGCGCCGCTCCAACTCCGCCAGGTCGGGCCCCTGCGTGGTAGCCGTCACGAACTCTCCTCTCCCACCCGGAGCACCTCACCCAGGCGCAGCCGTCGGTTGATCAGATTCTCGATGAGGACCGCGGCGGCGAGGACGAACACCACGAGCGCGAGCACCGCGCCCACCACCAGCGGATCCAGGTACGTCCGCACGGCCGCGCCGGACGTGAAGCTGGACAGGCCGAGCGCCGGACCCAGCAGCGCCGGCAGCAGCATGCCGACCACGCCGCCGGCCAGCACGGCGATCGTGGCGAGCGGCACCAGCTCGTACACCAGCAGGCCGCGTCCCTGCCGGGCGGACAGGCCCAGGGTGCGCAGCCGGGAGAGCACCCGGCCGCGCTGGGCGGCGCCGGCCAGCACGGTGAAGCCGACCGCGAGCAGCGCCAGCAGCGTGCCGCCCGTGGTGCCGGTCAGGAACGCGAAGCTGAGCACGTCGTTGGCGCCGGTGCGGTCCAGCGCGGCGCGGTGCCCGGCCCAGGTGGTGACGGTCACCGGCGGCGGCGACATCCCCACCGTGGTCGCGTACTTCCGCTGGCCCTCGTCCGCCGCCGCGGCCAGCGCGGCCGGGTCGAAGCCGGTGCCGGCGACGAAGAACTCGTTCGGCAGCAGTGGCGACGCCGCGGTCGGGATGGCCTGCCAGGGCAGCGCGATGAACCGGTCGACGCCCGGCGCGATCCCGGGCAGCTCGTCCACCACGGCGGCCACCGTGAAGTCGTACGACGCGCTGCGCACGCCCACCGAACCGCGGGCGCCCAGCTCGGCGGCCAGCGTGCGGGAGACCACCGCGGGCACCGGGCCGCCGGGGCGGGCCGTGACGAGGACCGCTGGCAGCTCGGCGCCGGCGTCGCGGCGCGCGAGGACCGCGGCCAGCTTCGGCCCGTCCACGACGAGCGCCTGGCCCTGCTTGTGCGCACCGTCGACCTGGATCGTCGTGCCCGCCGCGAGCGCGGCGGGCGCCACCGCGTCGACGCCGGGCAACGCGGCCAGCTTCTCCTCGGTGCCGGCCGCGAAGAGGTACCCGGACAGCCGCGCGTCCGCCGGGACGCTGCGGTCGGCGGCCCGGTCCCGGGCGTCGTCGACGGCTGTGAAGACCGCGCCGCTGAAGATGCCCGTCGTGATCGCGATGACCAGGACCGCGAGCGGCCCGGCGGTGACCGGGCCGGCGCGGCCGGCCCGCGCCAGGCCGAGGAACGCGACCGCGCCGCGGGAGCGCGCGGCCAGCCGGCCGACCTGGCGCAGCGGCCAGGGGAACACGCGCAGGGCCAGCATCGCCGCGGCGGCCGCGAGCAGCACCGGCACCGCGGAGAGGTACGGGTCGACGCCGTCGCCCGGTGCCAGACCGCGCCGCCGCAGCAGGTACGCGCCGAGCCCCGCCACCACGAGCACGAACAGCTCGGCGATGAGCCGGCGCGGTGTGGGCCGGTGCTGGACGAGGTCCCGCCGCCGCGCCACGAACGTGAGCTGGCGCTGGCTGACGGCCGCGAGCACCGGCACGGCGAGCGTGGCGAGCAGCGCCACCGCGACCGTCAGCCACTCCAGATCGGACGGCCGGCCGGGGGCGAGCCGGCCGGCGAGCCACCCGACGAGCACGGCCGCCGGCACGACCACCAGGGATTCGGCGAGCGTGCGCCCACCGATCGACGCGATCGCGGCGCCCCGGGCCCGCAGCAGTGCGAACTCGGACCGCCGCCGCTCCACGGCGAGGCTGGCGGCGAGCACCACCAGGCCCAGCAGCGTGGCCAGCAGGCCGGCCTGCACGATCGCCAACAGCGCCTGTACCGCGCGGAACTGCCCCTGGAAGTCGGCCAGCGCGCCAGCCAATGTGGTGTCCAGGCGGGTGAGGCCGGGCGGCTGCCGCTGGGCCTGGGTGACGGCGGCGATCACGCTGTCCAGCTCACCGGCGTTCAGCCGGTTCTCGTCGACCCGGAACCGCCACGAGTACGCCGGGGCGTCCAGCCGCTGGCCCGCGAAGATGCCGGCCGGATCGGTCACCGCCACGACCTGGGGCGGCACGTCCGGCGGCAACCCGGGGAACGGCTCCAGCGCGACACCCATCTCGGCCCAGACCGGCGCGGCCCGGTCGACCGGTTCGAAGACGCCCACCACGATCGCGTCGAGCTGGCCCGCGCCCTTCAGCGTGAACACACCGTCCACCGCGAGCCCGAGCTGCCGCGCCACCGGAGCCGTCACCGCGACCTCGACCCGGCTGGTGTCGTTGCGGTTCGCCGGCCAGCGTCCGGATGTGAGGCGGGCCGCTTCCCGCACTCCGGTCTGCGACCGGAGTCCGATGTCGGTGACCGGGCCGTTCCCGACCCGGGTCTCGATCCGGTCGGGGCCGACCGTCGACGCGAACCAGCCCTCGCCGACCAGCGCGGGCAATGGCGTCGGGAGCCGCTCGCGGTAGGCCTCCAGGTCGCTCGCGGTGCCCGGGACCAGCCGGGTGCCCAGCCGCGCCTGCTGGGTGAGCCGCAGGTCCCGGGCCGCGTACGACAACCGCCCGATGTCGTCGCGCAGCGCCCGGTCGGCGACGTGGTTGGCCAGCCGGGGCGCGCCGGTCACCAGCAGCGCGGCGGTCAGGGCCAGCGCACCCAGCAAGGCGAGCTGCGGCGCCGTGGACCTGAGTCGATGTAATAGCGCCCTCATGTATCCGATCCGATCCGGAGTTGGGCCGCGGCGAGGCGTTGCCGGACGGTGGTGGCCACCAGCCCGCCGAGGATCAGGGTCAGCGCCATGAGTCCGACGGCGGTGCCGATCACCGGCCACCACGCGATGTCGAGCAGCGGCTCGGGCACCGGCCGCGCGGCGGATGGGGTGAGGATGACCAGTGGCGCCATCGTCGCGGCCACCGCGATGCCCACCGCCGCGCCGACCAGCACGCCGATGCCGGCCAGGAAGGCCTGCTCGGCGATCAGCGAGCGCGCCAGCAGCCGGTGGCCGGCGCCGAGCGTCTGCAACACGGCCAGCTCGGTCACCCGCCGCCGGGCGGTGGCCCGCATGTCGACGCCGACGCCGGTGCCGGCGAGCAGGATCGCGCCCAGGGCGGCGGCGAAGAGCGCGGCGCGGGCGCCGATGCCGTACGGGTCGCTGCTGGCCGCTTCGGCCAGTGCCTGCCGGTCGAGGACCTCGATCCCGTTCAGCCGCGCGGCGGCGGCGCTCGCCGCCGCGTGCTCGCCGGGCCGGGTGGACAGCCACCACTCCTGCGGCGGCCGCACGCTGCCGTACTGGTAGAACATCTCCGCCGCGACCGACGGGAGGTCGACCAGGAGGGCGGCGGGGTTGGCGGTGCCGGGTATGGCGTCCGCCGTGCCGACGATCTCGACGTCGACCTCGGCCGGGCCCAGCGACATGCGGGTCCGCGCGCCGGGTTGCAGCCGGAGCGCGGACAGCGCCGCCGGGGTGGCGACCACCGGCACCGGGGCGGGCTCCCCCTTGGGGCTGAGGATCAGGCTGACCTGCGCGCGGATGCCCCACCCGCCGGTCGGGTCCAGCTTGTACCGGAAGGACATCCGCCGGTCGATGTCGACCGAGCCGCCGACCTCCCGCGCCTGCCATGGTGCGGCGGCCGGCAGGTCGATCGGGGTGCCGTCCACCGCGAGGGCGGCCAGCCGCCAGGTCAGCACGGCGCCGCCGCCGCCCCCGGTGTCGACCAGGAAACCGGCGAGCCGGGCGGCCTCCGGAAGGTCCACAGTGAACCGGAGCGGTTGACCGGTGGCGCTGGTGCCGAGCGGCACCCGGCGGTACCCGCCGTTCGTCTCGAAGACCGCTTCGGTGCTGACCGGCGGCTCGCTCACGACGAACGGCGCGAAGTACCAGTCCTTCAGCTCGGTGATTACCTCGCCGGTGAACCGGTCGCCCGCGGGCAGCTCGATCGAGGGCCGGTCCGGGCGGGCGTCCGCCATCCGCGCGAAGAGCGCGGCCGGGTCGCCACCGGCCAGGTCGGCGCGCATCCGCGCCACGCCGGCCGCGGCGCCCGCGTCGATCGAGGTGACGGAGATCTCGGCGTCCCCCTCGGCGCGCACGCTGTCGCGCCACGCCGGCACGGCGGCGGTCACGCCGGGCAGGCCGGCGACCTCGTCGGCGCGCCCGTCGGACCCCGCGCCGACCTCCACCAGGCGCAGGTCGGCGCCCGCGGTGTGGTCCGCCTGCTCCGCCAGCGACCGCTCGGACGTGCTGGTCAGGCACCAGGCGAGCGTGCTCACCGCGACGGCCAGGGTCAGCAGCAGTACCGGTCCGGCGTGCGGGCGCCGGCCGGCCTGCCACATGCCGAAGACCGTCGCGGTCCAGTTCCGGCGGGCCACGTACCGCTCGGCGAACCGGGTCAGCGGCGGCAGCACCCGCAGCGCCAGCACCGCGCCGGCGAGCACGCCGAGCGTGGGCGCCGACGCCAGCAGCGGATCGATGCCGCCGGTGCCGCCGACCGGCGAGGAGTACTGCCGGAGTTGGAGCCAGCCGAGCACCGCCAACCCGACCAGCGCCAGGTCCAGGCCGATCCGCTGGGCGGCTGCCCGCCGGGTCGGCCGGGAGCGGCTGGCCAGGTCCGACACGTACGTGCCGCCCTGGCGCAGGCTCGGCCCGAGCATCGCCAGCCCGCAGCCGATCGCGGCCGCGACGGCGACCGCCCAGGTCAGCGCGTCCAGCCGGGGCACGAGCGGCAGCGCGTCGGCGCTCAGCGCCGGCAACCGTTCGGCCAGCCGGAGCGCCTCGGCCGCCAGCGGCGGCGCCACGGCGGCGGCCGGCAACACCACCAGCGCGGCCTCCCGGGCCGCGAGACCGGCCAGCTGGACCCGGGCCGCGCCGCGCGCCCGCAGCAGCGCGCTCTCGCCCCGCCGCTGCTCGGTCAGCAGGCCGGCGACCAGCAGCAGCGCGTACCCGCCCAGCACCACCACGAGCAGCATCGGCGTGACGAGGGCGGACCGGCCGACCAGGTCGGCGCGCTGCTGGCGGTCGACCAGATCCGGCAGCCGCGACGTGACCTGCCCGGAACTGCCGAAGCCGGCGTCCTCGGTGAGCGTCGCGGTGAGCCGCTCCGCGGTGCGGCCGGCGCGCCGCAGCGCGGTGACGTCGTGGCCCACCAGGTCCGGCGCGATCAGCCAGGCCGCCGAGGCGGTCGCCGCGAAGCCGGCCTGGAAGTCCTCCCGCGTCACCACGAGCGGCCCGTAGGTGGAGGACTGCGGCGCGGTGCCGTCCGCCGCCTCGGGGACCAGCCGCCAGTACGGGTCGGCGGGGTCGCGCGGCCGCCAGATCCCGGCGACGGTCACCTCGGAGACCTTCTCGCTGAGCCGGTCGGTGATCTCGATGCGGTCGCCGACCGCCACCTCCAGCGTGCGGGCCGCCGCCTCGGCGAGGGCGGTCTGCACCGGCGCGGTGCCCGCCCGCGGCCACGCGCCGGCCACCAGGTCGGCGTGCTCCGGCAGAGCGTCCAGGAAGACCACCGAGGCGAAGACGGCGCCGTCCTCGTCCGGCGTGGCCGCGCCGACGTCGCCGGTGAGCTGCCGCCCGGTGGCGTATCCCGCGGCGAAGACCGCGGTGTCGAATCCCGTGAACCCGCTGGTCGCCCGGTCCCGGACGGCGCGATCGCGCTCGGCCAGCTGTGCCGGCGACCCGGCGGGCCCCTGGACGAGAACCGAGCGCTCCTCGGGGGAAGCGGCGGTGATGGCGCTGCGCGCGCCGGCGTCCACCACGTCGCGGCTGTAGCCGGCCAGGCCGGTGATCAACACCGTGGCGATCACCGTGGCGCCAGCGGCTGCCAGGAGGAGGCTCTTCGCGCCGCGCGCCCGCCGAAGTACCAGCTTCACGGATGTTGAAGCGCCCGACCCCCGCCGATGGGTTCGCACGGTTACCAACCCGTGATCCCACTCATGATCGAGGCGTCCCGGTAGTCGTGAGAGCGGCATGAGGGACGCCCTGATCATGGCGAAGGCTCAGCGTGACTGGATGAATACCGTTAGCGTCGATACATGAGGGTGGGCAGGGGCCGGCTGCGGTGGAACCTGCTGGGCAGCCTTGGCATCCTGTGCACGCTCGCGTTCTTCTACGCCGGGCTGCCGGCCCTCGACCGCGCCGTGCCCGACGAGCGGCCGGTCGCCGACGACCGGCCGTATGGCGTGGGCGGCGGGGTCACCGTCCGCCCCCCGCCGGGCGCCAAGATCGACGTAACCCACACCCGACCCGCCACCCGCCAGGGCACCGTGCTGTTCGTGCTCGGCCCGGTCCGGTACGTGATCGTGGTGGCGCCGTTCCGCGGTGACCTGGAGGCGGCCACCCAGCGGCTGCACCAGAAGATCAACAGAGCCGGCGGGCGGCGCCTCGTCGGCTCGGAGCGCGCCGCCGAGACCGACACCGGCCTGTACGGGCGCCAGGGCGACTACGCCGCCGGCGCGCGCGGCGGGCGGTACGCGGTGTTCCTGGCCGCCGGCGTCGCGATCGAGGTGACCGTCAGCGGCACCGACGCCGAACTGGCCCGAGTCGGGCAGGAGATCGAGGCGAGCATCCGGACGATCGCGTACCGGGAGCCGCGATGACCGTGCCGCGGAGCGCGCGCACGGCGCCGGTACATCCGACGCCGGTCTGGGCGGTGGCCCGCAAGTCGCTGCTGCTGCCCGCGTTCTGGCTGGTGGCCGTGCTGCTCGCGGTCGGCGGCGCCCAGCTGCTGTGGGTGGTGCGGGACGCGTTCACCGACTACCCGCGGGCGACCACCCTCGCGATCGTGCTGTTCGCCGTGTACGCCGTGCCGTTCTGGCTCTTCGTCGGCGCGCTCGACTATCTGGAGCGGGAGCCGCCGCTGCTGCTCGCCACCGCGTTCGCCTGGGGCGGCCTGGTCGCGACGATGGCCGCCCTCCCCGGCAACACGGCCCTCCAGAACCTGCTCGCCAAGGAGTACTCGCCGGGGTTCGCCACCGCCTGGGGGCCGGCCATCGCGGGCGCGACGGTCGAGGAGGCGGTCCGCGCGCTCGGCGTCGTCGCCATCGTCCTGATCGCCCAGGCCCAGATCAACAGCATCCTCGACGGCGTCATCTACGGCGCGCTCGTCGGGCTGGGCTTCCAGGTGGTCGAGGACGTCGTGTACGCGGTGAACGCGGTCGCCATCGCCGGCCGGGGTGACGAGATGGGCCCGGTGTTCGCCACCTTCTTCGTCCGCGGCTTCCTCGCTGGACTGTGGAGCCACACCCTGTTCGGCGCGCTCGCCGGCTTCGGCATCGGATACCTGATCGTGCGGATGGACCGGCCGCTGCGCCGGCGGATCGGCATCGGCGCGCTCGCGTTGGCCGGCTCCTGGCTGTGCCACTTCGTGTGGAACTCGCCGCTGCTGACCGTCGAGGTGGACGGCGACGGGTACGCCCTGATCGCCGTGCTGCTCGCCAAGGGCATCCCGCCGCTGCTCATGATCCTGCTGCTGGTGCGCTCGGCCCGGCACCGCGAGGCCGACTACTACACCCAGTTACTCGCCGACCTGCACGACCCGGACGTCGCCACGCCGCGCGAGCTCCGCGTGCTCAGCATGGGCCACCTGCGCACCAACGCTCGCCGGTACGCGTACGGCCGGGCCGGTCTCGCCGGTCGCCAGGCGGTGCGGCGGCTGCAGCGGGCGCAGGCCCGGCTCGCGGTCGAACTGAGCCGCGCCGACGCGACCGCCGCGGCGCGCTGGCGGACCGAGGTGCTGCACCAGCGGAGCCGGCTGCGCGCACTCGGGCACCCCGAGGCGCTGGCGCCGGACGAGCGCACCGGCTCGCTGCGCCGCCGCCTGTTCTTCCTGGCCGTCATCCTGACCGGCCTCTTCACCGCCTGCGCCGCCCTGAGCCTCCGCTAAGGAAGGGCCCCTTGTTATCGCTTTCTGCATAACAAGGGGCCCTTCCAAACACCTCAGGCCGCCGGCGGGTGACCGCCGTCGCCGTCGACGACCACCTCGGGAGTGCCGTCCTGGTCGAGGTCCACCATGGTCACGTTGACCTCGCCGTCACCGTCGGTGTCGAACTGGAACAGGTCGGGCTTGCCGTCGCCGTCCGTGTCGGCGGCCCACAGGTCAGCCTTGCCGTCTTTGTTGGTGTCCGTCTCCAGCAGGTCGACACGCTCGTCGCCCCGAGTCTCCACCGGCTCGCTCATGTCGTCGCCCCTTCGCGTGCGTTTCGGTAGTCGTACGCACCTTAGTGGCATAGGTCCAAGGGCGCCTCCCCCGTGTGAGGCACCCGTGGACCGGTGGCGGGTGGCGGCGGCGCGGCGGCTCAGTGATCGGCGTACGGGTTGACCGGCCCGTCGAGGCGGCCGTCACCGTCGGTGTCCTCGAAGACGGCGTCCGCCGCGCCGTCGGCGTTGACGTCGACCTTCACCACGTCCGCGTCGCCGTCGAAGTCCTGGTCGGTGAGCCAGGTGTCGTTCCTGCCGTCGTAGTCGGCGTCCGCGACCACCCGGTCGAGCTGACCGTCGTCGTTGCGGTCGGTGGCGACGTAGTCGACCCGGCCATCCTGGTTGGTGTCGGCGGCCAGCCGGTCGACCTCGGCGTCGTCGTCGTAGTCGCGCAGCACCGTGTCCAGGTGGCCGTCGTGGTCGGCGTCGACGTAGGTGGTCTCCGCGTTGCCGTCGCTGTCCTGGTCGTGCTCCACCAGATCGATGACCCCGTCACTGTCCACATCGGTCAGCACATCGGTGGAGCCGTCGAGGTTGTGCTGGACGATCGAGTGCGGGTCCGTCGGGTCCGCCTCGCCGCTGCTGCCGAAGCCCTCGTGCTCGGCGCCCGGGTCATCCGCCAGCGTGTTGTCCGCCAGTGTGGTGTCAAGCTCGCTCATGGGGAAACCGTACGACCACCGCACCATCGCCGTGATCCCGGAAACGTGCCACGACCGCTTAGTGCTGGAGCTGGACTCCCGCGGCGGCGAGGGCCTTGATGGCGTCGGCCGACTCGGCGTACCCGATCACCACGACCGAGTCGGCGCCGAAGTCCTTGATCTCCTTGGCGCCGCTGTCGAAGTCGACGCTCGATTCGGCGTCGGCCGGCGGGTCGTAGGTCAGCAGCTTGACGTTGTCGGAGGTGATGCCGGCTTTCTCCAACTCGGTGCGCACGTTGCTCTGCAGGCCCTCGCCGTACGCGTCCTTGCGCGCGACGATCGCGATCCGCTGCGGGCCGTCGCGCATGATGACGTCGGCGAGCGCGCGCCCCTGCAAGAGGTCGGAGGGCGCGGTCCGGAAGTAGAGGCCCTTGTCGTCGACCGTGCTGAGCCCGGCGTCGGTGTTGCAGGGCGAGAAGAGCAGCATGCCGGCGGCGACCACGTCGGGCAGCACGGCCCGCGAGATTCCCGAGGCGCCTGCGCCGATGATCACGTGTACGCCGGCCCTGATGTGCGCGGCCACCGTCTTCTTGGCCGTCTCCGGGTTGGTCCCGTCGTCACCGTCGAGCCACTCGACCGGTTCGCCGAGCACCCCGCCCGCGGCGTTGATCTCCCGGATCGCCAGCGCCGTCGCGGCGGCCATCGGCGGGTACGCGAACGCGAGGTCACCGGTCTTCGGCAGCAGACCGGCGATCTTGAGCGGTGCGCCGGCCTGCCGGGCGTCCACGTCGCCACGCGGTGTGGGCGGTCGCTTCGTCGTGGTGGTGGCCGCGTCGCCGGCGCTCACGAACTCGGTCTTGCCGTCGTCGAGCCGGTCGGTGGCGCCGAAGTGCAGCGTGGCGTACGTGGCGGTGGAGGGCTCGCCCTCGTCCGTGAACCCGCCGCGGGTGAGGGAGACCCCGCGGTACTCGATGTCGTTGCCGGCGCGCGCCAGGCCCAGGCAGGCGGGGGCGGTGTCGCAGCGCTCCCCGCCGGTGGTGACGCCGTTGATGTACTTGGCGATCTGGGCCGGCGCCGTGCTGCCCGCCAGTTGCGCGGCGAGCGCGGCGATCACCACCGCGTCGTAGGACTCGCCGGCGTACGCGAAGTCGTTGAGGTCTCGATCGACGGACCGGAGCCGGCTCTTGAAGTCTTCACTCAACGGGGTGAGCGGCGTGGTGCCCTTCATCCCGGCGAGGATGCCGGCCTGGTCCTTGAACTCGTCGCCAAACGAGTTGATCATATTGCCGTCTGTGCCGTACAGCCGCGCGGGGCCGTTCGCAGATGGGGTGCTCTCCGGTTGGGTTCCCGCCTCGCAGGCGGCGCCGGCCAGCAACAATGCGGCGCAGGCGGCCATGGTGACGGCGCGCAGGCGGCTCATGAACTCGTTCCCTCCCCAGGGGTGCGGGGTTTCGGTGCGGCACCCTACTGTGCCATCCGCACTGGCTGTGACGACAGTCGCAGGCCAAAGTAGTACCGACGGGTAGCCTGCGGTGCGTGGACGTTGCGGCGGAAATCACGATGCTGGGCGCCGGCGCGCTCGTCGAGCGCATGGGCATCACGGTCGTCGAGCTGACGGCGGAACGGGTCGTCGGCACCATGCCCGTCGAAGGCAACACCCAGCCGATGGGCCTCCTGCACGGCGGCGCCTCGGCAGTGCTCGCGGAGACGCTCGGCTCGCTGGGCGCCGCGCTGCACGGGTACGCGCTCGGCCGCCCCTTCGCGCTCGGCGTGGAGCTGAGCGTCAGCCACCACAAAGCGGTACGTAGCGGTACGGTCACCGGGATCGCGACACCGCTGCATCGCGGCGGCAGCCTCACCACGTACGAGATCGTGATCACCGACGAAGGCGGCGACCGGGTCTGCACCGGGCGCCTCACCTGTCTCCTCCGCGCCTCCTAACCTTCCATGATCAAGGCGTCCTTCAAGTAGTTCTAACTACTTGAAGGACGCCTTGATCATGGGGGCGTGCGGCGGGTTGACCGGGCGGCATACTCTTCGGCTCGTGACGGATTTACCCCCCGAAGCGCGCGACGACGCTGCTCAGGTGCTGCGCAGCGCGCTGGCCGGTGACACGGACGGGGTGGTCGGCACGTTCGACGCCGTCGTCGACCGGGCCGGCGTCGCCGGCGCGTACGACGTGGCCTGGTGCCTCGCGGCCACCATGGTGGGCGACGGCGTCCGGAGCGGCCGCTGGACCCTCGACTTCCCCGGCATCGAAGAGGCCGGGTACGACGCGCGGTGGGTCGCGCGGTTCGTCAGCGCGTACGCCAACGCCGACATCTCCACCGGTGAGGCCCTGTTCGGCGCGGCCCTCGCCGACGGCCAGCTACCCGAGTGCCTGCTGACCCTCGCCGGCTCCGCCGTAGCCACCCTCCGCCGCCGCGCCGCCTAACCCCTCTCCATGATCAGGGCGTCCATCAAGTAGTTCTAACGACTTGAAGGACGCCCCGATCCATGCTCTACTACCCCCTCTAAACCCATCCGTAGACTTTGGATTATATGTTTAGTTTCAAACTACTTGAAGGACGCCCTGATCATGGCTCTTCTAGCCAAGGTGCGGCTTCTCGTTGCCGGTGAGGCAGTGGCGCCACGGGCCAAAGCCTTCCAGACGCGGCCCGCGTCGTGGGAGTAGTCGGCGACCCGACACGGGCTGCTTGTCAACCGGATCGGGTGGTGGTTCGTCCTGCATGCATGTCGAACACCGCCACGCGCGTCCTGCACGCCACCATCGCCATCGCACTAGCCGCCGGCCTGGCGGCCTGTCAGGCCGGGACGGCTAAAGCACCACCGGTCGCCACCGAGCCGCCGCCCGCCGCTGAGCCCACGCCCGCCGCCGCGCCGGCGCCGTCGGGCGCCACGCCGACACCGACATCAGGCGCGGGATCGAAGACCCGGCGCCCGAGAACCGCCGGCCCGGACCCATGTGACGAAGTCCACCGGAGTACCGGCGACGGCCCCACCCAGATGGGCCCGCACACCATCGACGAGCTCTACCTCGTGCGGGCCAGCCGCGGCCGCTGCGTCGACCAGGTGATCTTCAGGGTGAACGGCACGGCCGGCTTCGGCGCCCACGCTGGATATGTCGCGCGGGCGCAGGCGGCCCGCTCCGGCGACCCGATCGAGGTACGCGGTGGCGCGGTACTGGAGATCGTGGTCTTCGCGCCGGACTTCGCGCACGTCGGCAGCGGCCATCAGCCCGGCCGGGACCCCTGGCGGATCGGACAGGAGGTGGCTCGCGTGCCGAGCGGCTGGTCGGCCCTGCGCGAGGTGGCGTACGCCGGCCCGAACGATGGCAGCGAGACCGTCTTCGTAATCGGGGTGCGGGAGCGCCTTCCGTTCACCCTGACGTGGCGGGCCGGCGACGGCTACAGCGAGGTGAGCCTCGATATCGCCCACCGGAGGCCGACCCGGACGTACAACTGCGCGTGCGGGTAAGGACGGGGACGTTGGTCAAGAAGGGCAAAGAAGAACGCCCACCGGCGTTTCCGCTGGTAGGCGTCCTGATAGCCCGGCGAAAGGCTATGTGGCCAGGGGCGGGGTCGAACCGCCGACCTTCCGATTTTCAGTCGGACGCTCGTACCAACTGAGCTACCTGGCCGGGTGCACGGCACATACTACCCGTGCGGGTGAGCGGTCCTGACGGGACTTGAACCCGCGACCTCCGCCTTGACAGGGCGGCGAGCACTCCAACTGCTCCACAGGACCTTGCTCCCGGCTTGCGCCGGCGTGCCCCCAACGGGATTCGAACCCGTGCTACCGCCTTGAAAGGGCGGCGTCCTAGGCCGCTAGACGATGAGGGCGGCCCCGCCATCATTGCACATCACAACGCGGGCGGCTGAGCTCCCATCCGGCCCCGCCGGAGGCTTCGAAAGCATACGTGACGCCACACCTTCGGTCCAAACCGATACCGGGCGAGTCACACTCCCGGCCACCCGCGGCGTCGCCCCTCCCATGATCAAGGCGTCCTTCAAGTCGTTAGGACGACTTGAAGGACGCCTTGATCATGAGAGGGGGTTAGCGGAGGAGGGTCAGGCCGTACTTGCGCTTCAGGGCGGAGATCATGGCGGGGCAGGCGGCCAGGGTGCCGGCCCGATCGCCACCGCCGTCGTGGAGCAGCACGATCGAGCCGGCCCGGACGTTATCCAGTACCCGCTGCTGGATCGTCGGCGCGGTGGGCTTATCCCAGTCGCGCGGGTCCACGTCCCAGTCGAGCGAGGTCATCCGGAGCCCCGCGGCGACCTTGACGGCGTTGGCGGTCCACTTGCCGCCGGGGTGCCGGAAGTACTTGACCTTCACGCCGGGCACCGCGCGCCGGATCTCCCGGTTCGTCGCGGCGAGGTCTGCCTGGATCTCCTTCTCGGGGCGGGTGCCGAGCTTCAGGTCGTGATTCCAGGTGTGGTTGCAGAGCGTGTGGCCTTCGCGCACGATGCGTGCCACCAGGGCGGGGTACTTCCGCACCTGGGTGCCCACCACGCAGAACGTCGCCCGCACCTTGGCCGCCCGCAGCTCATCCAGCACGCGCGGCGTCCAGTTGGGGTGCGGCCCGTCGTCGAAGGTGAGCGCGACGCCGCGGGAGCCGGTGAGGCGCTTCGAGCCGTACGGACCGACCTTGGATCGCGGTCCGGTGGGCTTCTTGGTGGTGGTCTTGGGGTTGGGCTCCTTCGCGGCCGCCTGCTGCGAGGAATCGCCCGGCGATGGCGAGGGCGGCGGAGTGGCGGGTGACGGCGTGGCCGCGGGCGCCGACTGCTGGGCAGCGGCGTGGGCCAGGGGTTCGACGGACTGTCGGCCCATGATCCAGCGCCCACCCACCAGAACCGTCAGTACGAGCAGTGCGGCGACATAAGCCCCGCGTCGCGTCATCGCATGTCTCCCGAGGGGTCGGAAGCAGTGCTCCCCGCAGGAAGCAGAGCTCCCGGTAGCAGCGGAGCTCTCCGTTGGGGTACGGGAACGGCGCCTGTAGGGTTCGGCCGAGAGCCCCCGAGTTTGGGAACAAAGCGACAATACGCTACTGGCGTGACTGCCGAGAACGGAGTGACGGGCGGTCGTTCACGATAGCGGTGTGAGCAGCGCCAACGCGGCGACGAGGCTGTCGGGGCGCGCGACGTCGGGGGGTGCGGAGACCCATCCCGACCCGGCCGCGGCCACGAGTAGCGGCGGGTGTTCGGCGGCCAGCAGCGCGTGCAACTGTCCACTGTCGCCGGTCGTGGCATCGTGTGACCACACGACGACGGCGCTCGGTCCGGTGCGGCGCACCGCCTCGCTGAGTGCCTGAGGCGGCACCCGGGCGCCGAGGAGACGGCAGGGGATGCCGGCTTCGGCCAGGGCCGCCGCGAGCGCTTCCAGCGGCAGGCTGTGCTGTTCTTCGTCGGCGCAGGCGAGCAGGATCCGGGGTGGCCCGGCGGCGGACGGCGGTCGGGGGACCGCGCCGAGCACCTCGGAGACGCAGCGGGAGAGCAGGTGCTCCACCTCGATCAGCGCGTGCCCGCGCCCGATGCCGGCGAGCACTGGCCGGATCAGGTCGTCCCAGGTCGCGACCACGCCCGCGCGGGCCACGGCGCGGGCCATGGTCTCGCGCATGGCGGCCGCGTCCATCCGCATCGCGGCCCGGGCCAGCCCGCGGGCCGGGTTTCCGGCCCGGCCGACGCCGATCACGTGACCGCCACCCTGCCGGACGGTGGGGTCAGGGGAGTCCGCCACGGGTGGCGTTCCGTGCGCCCAGCGCGCGGCCTCGGCCGGGGCCACGCCGTTGGCCGTCAGCCGCCGCATCACGTCCAGCCGCGCCAGATCCTCGCTGGTGTAGCGGCGGTGGTGGCCGGGCACGTGCCGGCTCGGCCCCAGGCCGTACCGCTGGTGCCAGGTGCGCAGGGTGGTGACCGCGACGCCGAGGCGGCGCGCGACCGCGCCGACGCTCAGCGCGTCATCGCTCACCCGACCGCTCCGTAGCGGACGACGCCGAACCGGCGGCGGAGGGCGCGGAACCCTCGACGAAGGACGCCGAACCGGCGACCGAGGACGACATGACGCGGGCGATGACGCCGCCGAGCCATGGCGCGTACGCCTCCGGCCGGAGCCGGAGGTCGCGCACCAACTCGTCGGGCTGGATCCAGCGAAGGTCGGCCACCTCGGCCGGGTCGGGCCGCAAGCCATGCCCCGACTCCAGAGCGCCGAGCAGCACATGGTCGTACTCGCGCTCCACCCGACCGGTGGCCGGATCCTCCGCGAAGTACCGGTACACGCCCACCTCGGTCAGCGGCACCGCCTCGATACCCAACTCCTCCGGCAACCGCAGCGAAGCCGCCGCCACCGGGCTCTGGCCGGGCGTCGGGTGCCCGCAACACGCGTTGGCCCAGCGCAGCGGGAACCGCGTCTTCACCTCCGCGCGCTGCTGGAGCAGGATCCGGCCCGCCGGGTCGGTGAGGACGACGGAAAACGCCCGGTGCAGCTGCCCCGGCGCCTGATGCGCCGTCTCGACAGTGGACTCTCCGATCGCGACCCCGGCGGAGTCGACCAGCTCCACCAGATGTGTTTCCCGATAGGTCATCCACGGCCTCCTGTGATGCGCTGTGCGGCGAGCTTTCCGGAGATCAGCACCATCGGAACTCCCACTCCGGGCTGGGTGCCAGAACCGACGAATACCACGTTGTCCACTGTGGGGTGCAGATTTCCGGGGCGGAACGGTCCTGTCTGCCAGAACGTGTGCGCCGCGGCGAACGGCGTGCCGGCGGCCATGCCGGCGTCGAGCCAGTCGGCCGGCGTGACCACGTGCGCCGCCTCGATGCCGGCGCCGAAGCCGGCGTAGCCCCGATCCTCGAGGACCTTGACGAGCGAGTCCACATACCGCTCGCGCAGGGGACCGCGCCAGTCCAGCGGCTGGCGGTGTGCGAGGTGCGGCACCGGGGCCAGCACGTAGTAGGCGTGCCGCCCCGCCGGCGCACCGAATCCCGGGTTCGTCACCAGCAGCGAGGGGTCGGACATCAGCTCGCCCCGCTTGATCACCTGGTCGAACGTGCCCCGCCATGCCCGTCCGAAGTGGAGGTTGTGGTGGGCGATGCGCTCGTATCCCTGCCGGGAACCCACGTGCAGCACCACGCACGACGGCGAGTAGCGCAACCGGCGTGGGCGCGCGCCGGAGAGTTGCCACGCGGCCGGCAGGTCGGGGTTGAGGACGACCACGTCGGCGGGGATCCGCTCGCCGCCGGCGGTGCGGACACCCACCGCGCGCCCACCGGCGATGTCGACGCCGGTGACCGTGGTGTCGTATCGCATCTCGACGCCGTGTTTCTCGGCGGCGCCGGCCATCGCCCGCGGCACCGCGTGGATCCCGCCGCGCGGGAAGTAGACTCCCGCGACCGCGTCGAGATACGCGATGACCGCGTAGATGGCGAGCGCGTCGTGCGGGGCGAGCCCGGCATACATCGCTTGGAACGAGAAGACCCGGCGGGTGCGCGGGTCGGCGAAGAACTGGTCCACTTTCGATTGGAGCCGCCGGAAGCCGCCCATCAGCAGCAGCCGCGCCAGGTTGGCGGTCAGCAGGTCGGTGGGCGCGTCCAGGTTGCGCTCGATGAACTCGGTGCGCTCCAGCCGCCAGAGGCGGCGGGCGAAGTCGACGAACCGCAAGTAGCCGTCGGCCTCGCGCGCTCCGCACACCCGGCCGATCTCGGCTGCCATCCGCGCCGTGTCGGTGATGACGTCCAGTGTGGAGCCGTCGGGGAAGTGCGCCCGGTAGGCCGGGTCGAGCGGGTCCAGCCGCAGCCAGTCGTCGAGCCGCTCGCCCACCGCCTCGAACGACGAAGCCAGCACGTCCGGCATGGTGAGGACCGTTGGGCCGGTGTCGAACTCGTAGTCGCCGAGCCGCAGCCGCCCGGCCCGCCCGCCGGGCACCGGCTCGCGCTCGACGACGGTGACCTGCCGGCCGGTGCCGGCGAGGTGCAGGGCGCACGCCAGCCCGCCCAGCCCGGCACCGACCACGACCACGCGCTCGGTCGGGCCCTCCACTCGCCGCATGCCCATGACGGTACCCTAGGTCCTGCAAGTTGCGTCGGTTTGTGAGTCGATTTATGGTGGTGCTCGGTGGAACCTGATCTGGCCTTGGCCTATGAGCGCTGCCGTGAGCTGCACAAACGCCACGGCAGAAGCTACTACCTGGCCACCCGCCTGTTGCCCCGTTGGAAGCGCCGACACGTCCATGCTTTGTACGGATTCACCCGATACGCGGACGACATCGTCGACCAGACCGGCGCCGCGACGCCGGCCGCGCGGGCGGAGCGCCTCGAAACCTGGGCCGCCCGGTTCCACGCGGGGCTGCGCGGCGCGGACGCCAACGACCCGCTGCTGCCCGCCGTGCTGCACACGATCGCGGTCTTCGACCTGGACCCGGCCGACTTCGCCGCCTTCCTGCGCAGCATGGCCATGGATCTGACGGTCACGGCGTACCCGACCTATGGCGATCTGCTCGCCTACATGGAGGGGTCGGCGGCCGTCATCGGCACGATGATGCTGCCGGTCCTCGGCAGCCCGGACCCGGCGGCCGCGCGCGAGCCGGCGCGCCAGCTCGGGCTGGCGTTCCAGCTCACCAACTTCATCCGCGACGTGGCCGAAGACCTGGACCGCGGTCGCACCTATCTGCCGGACGAGGATCTCGACCGGTTCGAGGTCGCCCGGGCCGATCTCGCGGCCTGCGCCGCGCGGGGCGCGGCCTCGCCACCGGTCCGGGAGCTCATCGCGTACGAGGTGACGCGCGCGCAGGCCCACTATGGCGCGGCGGCGGCCGGGGTCGCCCTGCTGGCACCGGCGTCGCAGGCGTGCATCCGCAGCGCGTACCGGATCTACGGCGGCATCCTCGACGAGGTGGCGGCGGCCGGCTTCGACGTGTTCGGGCGGCGGGCGGCGGTGCCGTGGTGGCGCAAGGCCGCGGTGGTCGCGGATTCGTTGCTGGCGCGGCCCGGCGCGCCGGTGCCGATCCCCGGCCCGCCGCTGCGTCCCCTGGTGGCGTCGTGAGGACCGCCATCGTGCTGTTCACCCGCGACCTGCGCGTGCATGACCAGCCCGCGCTCGCCACGGCCGCCGCCGGCGCCGAGCGGGTGCTGCCGCTGTACGTGCTTGATCCGGCCCTCGAAGGACGCTCGCCCAACCGCGACCGGTTCCTCCACCAGTGCCTCACCGACCTGCGCGACACCCTGCGCCAGCGCGGCGGCGACCTCGTCGTCCGCCGGGGTGACCCGGTGACCGAGACGATGCGGCTGGCCCGCGAGGTGGACGCCGAGGGCGTCGCGGTGTCCGGCGACGTCAGCCGGCACGCGCGGGAGCGCGAGCGACGGCTCTGGGCCGAGTGCGACGAGCAGCGCCGCGCGCTGCGCGTCTTCCCCGGCATCACGGTCGCCGACCCCGGCGCGCTCGCGCCGGCCGGCGGCGATCACTACCGGGTGTTCACGCCGTACTACCGGGCCTGGCTGGCGGCGAAGTGGCGCACCGAGCTGTCGGCGCCGCGCCGGATCGCGCTGCCGTCCGGAGTGGACGCCGGTCCGCTACCGGCGCCACCGGCGGGGGAGTCGCCCGACGCGCTGGCCGGCGGCGAGCGGGAGGCGCGGCGCCGGCTGCGCGGTTGGCTGCGACGCCTCGACGGGTACGCCCAGGGCCACGACGTGCTCGCCGCCGACGCCACCTCCCGGCTGAGCCCCTATCTGCGCTTCGGCTGCCTGTCCCCGCTGGAGCTGGCGAACGTGGTCGACGATCCGGCGAGCCCGTTCCTGCGGCAGCTCTGCTGGCGCGACTTCTATTACCAGGTGGCGTCGGCGTTCCCGAAACTGTCCACGGTGGCCTACCGGCCGGTGGCGCGGGAGGCCTGGCGGCACGACCCGGAGGCGCTGGCCCGGTGGCAGGAGGGGGAGACCGGGGTGCCCCTCGTCGACGCCGGCATGCGCCAGCTCCAGGCGGAGGGCTGGATGCACAACCGGGCGCGCCTGGTCACCGCCGACTTTCTCACCAAGCATCTGGGGCTGGACTGGCGCGAGGGGGTGCGCTGGTTCGACCGCTGGCTGCTCGACGGCGACGTGCCGAACAACGCGGGCAACTGGCAGTGGGTCGCGGGCACCGGCAACGACACGCGCTCGTACCGGCGGTTCAATCCGCAGCGCCAGGCCGAGCGGTTCGACCCCGACGGCGCGTACGTCGGCAGGTACGCGGCTGGCTGACGTGGCATGCTGGCGGCATGGCCGAGCAGGTGGACGTGGTCGTCGTCGGGCTGGGTGTCGGCGGCGAGGAGGTGGCCGGAAAACTCGCCGAGGCGGGGCTGGCCGTGGTGGGCATCGAGCACAATCTCGTCG
Source organism: Actinomycetes bacterium KLBMP 9797 (assembly GCA_037414955.1). Taxonomy (GTDB): domain Bacteria; phylum Actinomycetota; class Actinomycetes; order Mycobacteriales; family Micromonosporaceae; genus Phytohabitans. The sequence continues at coordinate 49,761 of JBBEWH010000017.1, read as the reverse complement.
GCGGCGAATGCCCGTACTGGGGATGCGTGCCCAGCAAGATGATGATCCGCGCGGCGAACGCGCTGGCCGAGACCCGCCGCGTGGAGGGGCTCGCCGGCCAGGCCGAGGTGCGGCCGGACTGGACGCCGGTCGCCCGGCGCATCCGCGAAGAGGCCACCGACGACTGGGACGACAAGGTCGCCGTCGACCGGTTCACCGGCAAGGGCGGGCGCTTCGTCCGTGGATACGGCGCGCTGGTCGGGCCCGGCCAGGTCCGGGTCGGCGATGACGTGTTCGAGGCGCGCCGGGGCGTGGTCATCGGCACGGGCACCTCCGCGGTGATCCCGCCGATCGACGGCTTGGCCGGCACGCCGTACTGGACCAACCGGGAGGCGATCGAGGTCGAGCAGCTGCCCGCCTCGCTGGTGGTGCTCGGCGGCGGCGCGATCGGCTTGGAGCTGGTCCAGGTCTTCGCGCGGTTCGGCGTGCGGGTGACGGTGGTCGAGGCGCTCGACCGGATCCTGGCGATGGAGGAGCCGGAGTCGTCGGAGCTGGTGGAGAAGGTGCTGCGCGCCGACGGCGTCGACTTCCGGGTCGGGGCGGCGGCGGAGCGGGTCGAGCACGCCGGTGGCGAGTTCACGGTCCACCTGGCCGGCGGCGACCGGGTCACCGGCGAGAAACTGCTGGTGGCCACCGGCCGCCGGGCCCAGCTCGGTGACCTCGGGCTGGACACCGTCGGCCTCGACCCGGGCGCCCGCGCGCTCGAGGTCGACGACCGGATGCGGGCCGGCGAGCGACTGTGGGCGGTCGGCGACGTGACCGGGCACGGCGCGTTCACGCACGTGGCGATGTACCAGGCGGGCATCGCGGTCCGCGACATCCTGGGGCAGGAGGGGCCGCCCGCCGACTACCGGGCGCTGCCCCGGGTGACGTTCACCGACCCGGAGATCGGCGGGGTCGGTCTCACCGAGCAGCAGGCCCGCGAGCGGGGCATCGCCGTGCGCACCAGCGTCAGCCCGCTGCCCGAGTCGGCGCGCGGCTGGATCCACAAGGCCGGCAACGAGGGCTTCATCAAGCTGGTCGCCGACGGCGACCGGGGCGTGCTGGTGGGCGCCACGTCGGCCGGGCCGATGGGCGGCGAGGTGCTGAGCGGGCTGGCGGTGGCCGTGCACGGCGAGGTGCCGATCGAGCGGCTGCGCCACATGATCTACGCGTACCCGACGTTCCACCGCGCCATCGAGCCCCCCAACACCCCCCCCAACCCCTTAACACGGCGCCCTACACGGCGTCAAAACGACTTGACGCACGCCTTGATCATGGGGAGGGCGAGGTTTACCGCGACGGATTCTCGCGTTTTTTCCGTCTGCGGCGGCGACTCGGCGCATGATGGCCTATGTCTGGCTTATCCGCTTAGGGGGATTCATGAGCCTTAGTCGCATTGTGTCGGTCGGTGTGCTGGCGGCTGCCGTCGTGATGGCTGGTGCGCCGGCCGCCTCCGCGGCTGAGTCGGTCGCGGTGATCGCCAAGAAGCTCGACAACCCGCGGGGCATCGCGCTCGGTCCGAAGGGATCACTGCTCGTCGCCGAAGCCGGTAAGGGCGGCAAGGGCCCCTGCATCCCTTCGCCTGAAGATCCGGCCGCGCAGGTTTGTCTCGGCCGGTCGAGCGCGCTGACCGTCCTCACCCGGGATGACGACGACTGGGAGAAGAAGCGGATCGTCACCGGGCTGCCGTCGGTGGCCAACAAGGACGGCTCGTTCGCGCTCGGGCTGCACGACATCACGCTGATGGACGGGAAGGTACTCGGCACGATCGGCCTCGGCGGCTCGCCGGAGGTCCGGAAGAAGCTGGGCAAGGACGGCCGCCTGCTCGGCCACCTGGTGACGTTGCGCCCGTCGGTGCGGTCGATCGTCGACCTCGCGGAGTACGAGGCCAAGAACAACCCGGACGGCAAGGAGCCCGGCAGCGCCGTCGACTCCAACCCGTACGGGATCCTGGCGAAGGGCGACCAGGTGTACGTGACCGACGCGGGTGGCAACACCCTGCTGGCCGTGACCAAGAAGAAGAACGTCTCGACGGTGGCCGTCTTCCGACCTCGGATGGTCCGGCCGCCGTCGAACATTCCCAACCTGCCACCGAGGATCCCGATGCAGGGCGTGCCCACCGCGGTCGCCAAGGGACCGGACGGCGCGCTCTACGTCGGGGAGTTGACCGGCTTCCCGTTCCTGAAGAACGGGGCGCGGGTGTGGAAGCTCGAGAAGGGTAAGCGCCCAGCGGTGAGCCACGGGGGCTTCACCAACATCATCGACGTCACGTTCGACCGCAAAGGCCGGATGCTGGTCCTGTTGATCTCGAAGAACGGTCTGGCCTCCGGTCCCGGCAGCACGGTCGGCGCGCTGATCCGGGTGGAAAAGTCCGGTATCTGGAAGGAATTGGCCGCGGGCAAGCTCACGATGCCCGGTGGGGTGGCGGTCGCGCGAGACGGCACCATCTACGTGACCAACAAGTCCGTGACTCCGGGCGGTGGCGAGGTGCTTCGCATCCGCGAATGACCCGACTCCTCGCCGCGATCAGGGCGCCCCTCCCGCAGGGACGCCCTGATCTGTGCGTGGGCTCACAAAAATGTGACCTCCCTCGATCCGGACTTTTCACCTAATGTTGAATTGCGTGAAACGGTGACGAATATCGGTGTGTGGGGGACGGCGGTGGCGGTCGCGGGAGAAGTGTCGCGGGTCCCAACTGACCCACAGCCAGCAACACGTCGCAGCCGAGCCGCTCACCTGCGCGAACTCATCATCGAGGTCACCCTGATCGCCTCGATGCTGTTCTTCTACCAAGGGGTGCGGCACCTGGCGGATGGCCAGCTTAGCCTGGCTTTCCAGCACGCCGACTTGGTCTGGCAGATCGAGCGCATCCTGCATCTGCCGAACGAGGCCACCGTCCAGGGATGGGCGCTGACCTGGCCCGACACCGCCCGCCTCGCCAACCTCTACTACGTCGGTGTGCACTTCCCCGGCACTCTGCTGGCCATGGTCTGGCTGTGGATCTGGCACCGGTCGGACTACCTGCGGATGCGCACCGAGATGGCCGTGCTGACCGCCGCCGCACTCGCCCTCCACGTGATTTTCCCGCTGGCGCCACCGCGCCTGATGCACGAGTTCGGCATGGTCGACACGATGCTCACGACCGGCCCGTCGGCCTACCCGGACAGCAGCACCGACGGCGTCGCCAACCAGTTCGCGGCGATGCCGTCGCTGCATGTGGGCTGGGCGTTGCTGGTGGCGGTGGCGCTGATCCGGGTGAGCGCGAGCCGGTGGCGGTGGCTGGCGCTGCTGCACCCGGCGCTGACGCTCTCGGTCGTGGTGGTGACGGCCAACCACTACTGGCTCGACGGCATCGTCGCCGCGGTGCTGCTGTTCTGCTCGGTGCGCCTGGTCGCCTCCTGGTCCCACCGCCCGCTCGAACACCCCCTCCCGGTCTTCTCCCGCATCATGCTCTGAACCCCGGCGCCGCTCCGCCGCTCCACGGCCGCTCCGCCGCTCCACGCCGCGCGTGCTTCGCCCCCAAAGGGCAGCCCTCTCACCCTCTGGTCGGGTATAGGGGACCCCTGTTGGGAATTCACGCCCCCACAGGGCTGCCCTCTGGAAACCGAATCAGTGTTACGGGACGGTTTTTTCGATCGCGGCGGGGCCGTCCTCGGCGAGTTCGCGGCGGGCGCGCTCGACGTTGCGCGGCGTCGGATCCTGGCCCTTGGCGACCGCGAGGTCCTCCGGGTCCCAGGGCTGGTCCGCGCCGGTACGGGGTTGGGGACGGCGTGGGCCGGGCCCGTCCGCCGTCGCGGGTTCCTCGAAATCGGTCATGCCTGTGATCTACCCACCGGCAAACATCTTGACACCGACAAGATAACGTGTCACTGTCAAGATATGGCGAACCAACTGGAACGAGTGGGCAACTCCGAACGCGAGGCCACCGCGGCGCTGCTCGGCGACGCCATGGCCGGTGGCTACCTGGACGGCGACGAATTCGCCGAGCGAACCGCGGCCGCCTACGCCGCCCGCACCCGCGACGACCTGGCGCAGCTGGTCGCCGACCTGCCGACGGCCTTCGTCCGTGAGCGGGTCCGGCGGCAGCGGCGCGAGCGACACGTGCGCGGCGCGCGGATCGGGATCTGGGCACACGTCGCGGCGTATGTCGCGGGGTCCATCCTCATGATCGGCATCTGGGCGGCCGTGGGCATCGGCGCCGGGTCGTGGTATTTCTGGCCGGTCTGGCCGATCCTCGGCTGGGGCCTCGGCCTCCTGGGCCACGTCATCCCCGTGCGCGCTGTCCTCTCCCGCCACACCACCCACCCATGACCAAGGCGTGCTCGCCTCCGCTGTAGTTGATCGAGGAAGATTTGTGGCTATGATGTCCGGATTTATCACGCCTTGATAGCCACGATTTCTCCTCGATCAACTACGACGGAGGCGAGGGGACGAAGACGTACAGGACGCCTTGATCATGAACGGGGGAGGCGGCGGCGGACCGCGCGCTGGTCGGCGGCGCGGCGGCGGTCGCGCAGCCCGAGCAGCACCCCGATCTGCGCGCCGACCAGGCTCGCCGCGGCCAGCACCGCGGATACCGCCAGCGGCACGTTCAGCCGTTCCCGCTCCGGCCGGGCGGCGGCGCCCGCGCCACCGGTCTCGCTGCGCTCGATGATCCGCGCCGGCGGCAGCGGCGCCTCCTCCTGCTGAGGAGCCGCAGCCTGGGGAGCCCCGGCCTGCGGCGCCTCGACCTCGGTGGCCGGCGCGGAGGGCGCGGAGGGCGCGGGCGAGGGCGGCGTCGCCACCAGGCCGGTCGCGTGCGCGCGGACACCCTCGTCGGTCGCCGTGGTCGGCAGGCGCAGCGTCTGGCCGGGATGGATCACGTCGGGGTCGCGGATCTTGTTGAGCTTCGCCAACTCCGGGTACCGGTCGAACTCGCCCAGGTAGCGGTCGGCGATGTGGCCCAGGTAGTCACCCCGCTCGACCCGGTAGACCGGTGCCGGCGGCGGGACCTCCGCGTGCTGCTGGAAGGCCGTCGACGCGGCCGCGGGAAGCGGTGCGGGGGCGGCGAGCGGTGCCGGGGCGGCGAGCGGCGTCTCGGTGGCCGAGGCCATCGCGGGGCTCGCCCCGACGATCAGCGCGACCGCGCCGACCAGCGTGGCCGCCGCCCGCTGCTGGCGGCGCAGGCCGGGCAGCCGCGGCACGGGCAGGCGCAGCGCCCGCGCGGGGATTTCGACGAGTACGGAGAGCGCGAACGTGACCCAGCCGAGCCACCCGAGGATGGCCAGCGCGCGCAGGAAGAGCTGCCCGTCGTCGCGGCTGGTGAGCGCGCCGGTGACTTCGGACAGTGCGGGCACGTGGTCGGGCAGCGGGTTGCCCGCGAAGGTGATGAGCGCGATCGGCGCGCCCACGAACAGTCCGATCAGGACGACGAGGGCGCCAAGCCCGGTGCAGAACTGCCGAAAGCGCATGGCGCGACCCTCCCTACCTAAGAGTCCGAAGTGGTCAATAGACCGGCGGTGGCGGTGCCGGTCACCGTCGTGGTGTCCCCGAACCCGAACACGTCGAGGAACACGTTGTCGTACGTGATGATCACCGTGACCTGGATGAGCGGCTCGCCGTTCGGGCCGGTGGCGAACGTGGCCGGCGGGCCGGTGACGCCGGCGGCCGCCCGGTACGCGTCGACGGCCGCCCGCGCGGCCGGCTGGTCGATCTGTTTGTCGCCGCCCTCGATGGCCTGCGCCACGTCGATGGCCTGGCCACCGGCGCGGGCCGCCTCGGACGCCAGGTTGTGCGCGCGCTGGAGGGAACGCAGGTGCCCCGCGCCGTCGTACGCCAAGCCGATGACGATAAGTATCCCGGCGAGCGCGATGGCGAGGAAGATGCTGACCCGCCCGTCATCGCGCGCGGCTCGGCGGGTCATCCTCGGCTCCGGTACAGGTCCAATGGGGACACGAAGGTGGCCTCGACGGTGGTGCCGCCGGGCACGCCGGGCATCACCAGGTCGGCGAACGTGACGCGGCAGGTGACGGTGACCGCGACGGTGGCGGGCTGGCCGACCGGCACCGCGAAGCCGGACGTGTCGACGTTCACCGCGGGCGCTCCGACGCAGTCCAGACCCTGGGCGGCGAGGGTGCCGCCGGCGGCGCTGCCGGCCTGGGTCTCGGCGGTGCCGGCGGTGCGGGCCAGGGACGCGGTGCGGGCGGCGTCGTGCGCGGCGAGGTCGACGGCGTTCTGCGCGATCGCGGTGCGACCGGCCACGCCGGCCAGCACCACGAGCATGAGGAACGCCGGCGCGAGGATGGCGACCTCGACCGACACCGACCCGCGATCCATCAACCCTCCTCAGTGAACCTTTCGACAGGACCCCGGGCCGTCTGACTGACCGACCAGTTCACCCCGGGGATCACGGAGACCACCTCGCCGGTGACCGTGGCGGTGACCTGCTCATCGGTCTGGGCCACCTGCACGTTCCAGCCGACCAGCCAACCGCCGGTGTCGGCGATGAAGCTGTTCGCCTGGCTCTCACCGGCGCCGGGGGACACGCCGTGCAGGGTGCGGGTGGAGCTGACCGCCACCTGGGCGCCGTTGAGCGCCACGGCTCGAGCGAGGAACCACGCGCCAACCTGCACGGACGCGAACGTCAGGAACAGGATGGCCGGAAAGACGATCGCCAGCTCCACGGGCGTGGCGCCGCGGTCGTCCCGGAGGGCGAGCCGCCTCATCGCTACGGCGCGATCTTCGCCATCCACCCGGAGGCGAGGGTCGACGCCGTGGCGGTGAGCGCGACCGCCGCCGCGGCGAGCCCGGCGATGATGATGGCGGTGGGCACCGGGCTGTCGCCCCGGTCGCGCTCGGCGACGGTACGCAGATGGTGCAGGCGCTCCTGGAGTACACTGTGGACGTAATGGATGACAATCATGGCATGTCCTTTCCTAGATACGAGCCATGAACGGATACATGACGAAGCCGACGAGGACGAAGACGAGCAGCGCGCCCGGCACGTCCAGGCGGCTGGTGATGGCCTCGGCGCGGGCGAGGTTGTCGGTGCGGATCTGGTCGCGCAGCGAGTCGGCGCGCACCCGCAGCGTCTCGTGCACCTGGGCGCCCTCGGTGCCGGACGCCTGCACGATGGCGCCCACGTCACCCAGTTCCGGCACGCCGATGCGCTCGGAGAGTTCGCGCAGCTCGTCCCAGGGAGCGTGCATCTGCATCTGGGCGATCCGAAGCGCCTCGCGCAGCCGCTCGAAGACCCAGCCGTCGCAGACCTCGGCGGCGCGTTCCAGCGACTGCACCGGCCCGTGCGCGGCCGACAGTTGCAGCGCCACCAGGTCGAGATAGGTGCAGACCGCCTGGCTGAACTCGCGCCGCGCGCGCTCGGCCTTGGCCAGCACGTCGCGGTGCGCCACGAGGACGAACAGGGCCGCGAGGCCGAGGCCCGCGGCAGTCGGCAGCACGAACGGCATGGACGCGCCGATGGCGGCCAGCGCCGCGGACAGTACCGGCGGGATCGCCAGGCCGATCAGCGCGGAGAGCACCAGCGAGAGCGTGTACTGCTCGGGCGTCTTGCCGAGCAGTGCCAGTTCCTTGGTCGGCGGCTTGGTCCAGCGGGACAGGCCGGTCAACCAGTCCAGCCCGCGGCCGCCGGCGCTCGCCTGCGCGGGTGTCTGGTGTAGACGGTTGAGGGCCGGGCCGAGCGCCGGGGTGGCCGGTAGCGCTTCCCGGATCAGCAGGAATGCGCCGAATCCCACGGCGGCGCCGGAGATGACGGCGATGACGAGGAAGGGGTTGACCGTCACCGCGCCCCCTCGGCCGAGTCGGGGATCGCGAGGAACCGCACCGGAGGCGGTGGCAGGCTCATCGCCCGTGTCCACACCAGCAGCCCGACGAACAGTCCACCCAGGACGATCAGCACGATCTGGCCGGTGGCCGTGCCGTACGGCTCCATGTACTCGGGGTTGAGCAACCCGTACCCGAGGGTCAGCAGCGTCATCCCGGTCAGGAACCGCACCGCGAACCGCGGCTGGGTGCGTTTCGCCTCGACCTCGCGCCGCGTGCCGACCTCGGCCGCCGCGGCGGCTGAGATGGACCCGAGTACGTCGCCCAGGCGCTCGCCGCGGTCGCTCTGGTGCAGGATGAGCGCGGCCACCACCTGGTCGCAGACCGGGTCGGCGATCTGCCCGGCGAAGGCCAGCAGCGCGTCGCGGCCGTGCCATCCCGCCTGCAAGCGGGAGGCGAGCAGCTCGACCTCCGGCCCGATCTCCTCCGGCGCGGTCGAGACGGTGGCGACGATGGCCTGCTGGAGGCCCTGGCCGGTGCTGGAGACGTCGCGCAGCCGCCGGGTCCACTCGCCGACCGCCTCGATCCGGGCGATGGCGTGCTGTTCCGCGCGGCCGACGGTGAACAGCCAAGGCGCCCCAGGCACCGCGATGCCGATCAGCAGGCCCACCAGCGGCAGCCCGGTGACCAGCCACGCCAGCGCGCCGGTGCCGATCGCGGCCACCAGCAACACCCGGTACCGGCGGCGTTCCCGCTCGTTCAGGCCGGCGCCGGTCCACCTGCGCAGCCGTTGGCCGGTGGTCGACGGCGGGCGCGCCGGCCGCCGGGTGCCCACGATGGCGACCACGGCGAGCATCAGGCCGCCGACGCACAGGGCCCCGGAGACGACCGCGATCAGCTCGATGTTGGCGGGCAGCGTCATACCGCGGCCCCCCACTTCCCGTGATCAAGGCGTCCTTCACGTCGTTCTCGCAACGTGAAGGACGCCCTGATCATGAACGGATGCGTCATGCGGACCGCCTCTGGAGGTGGCTGCGGCGTGGCCGCCGCCAGGCGCCGGCCTGGGCCTCGATGTACCGGCTCAGCACCCGCGGGTCGTAACCGACGCGCATGAGCTGGTCGCGGACGCGTTCCGGCAGGTGCATCGGTACGGCGCGGCCGTCGGCGCCCGGGCCGAACACCGTCGTCGTGGAGATCCGCGCCCCGTCGCCCACACCGATGATCTCCTCGACGTGCGAGACGAACCGGTGCTTGCGCCCACCGATCGCGGTCTCGTCCTCGACGGTCACATAGACGATCAGGTCGAGCGCGTTACCGGCCATCCGCCGGGCCTGCTCGACGGTCATTTCCTTGCCGTGCGACAGCGCCAGCTCGATGATGCGGTCGTTGACCCCGGCCGGCGTGCGGGCGTGGATCGTGCACATCGAACCACGGCTCGTGGTCATCGCCTGGAGCATCGGCACGATCTCGCGGGACCGCACCTCGCCGACGATGATGCGCAGCGCGCCCATCCGCAGCGCCACCGGGATCAGGTCGGCGATCGCGACCTCGCCGGCCGGACGGCCGTCCGCACCACGCTCGCCGTGGCCCTCGCGGGACTCGAAGCTCATCACCGCCCGGTGCTGGGCGCCGCGCCGCGCCGGCAGCAGCTCGCGCGACTCCTCCAGCAACACGTACGGCTCGTCGGGCGGGATCTCGTTCATCATGGCGCGGATGACCGTGGTCTTCCCGGCGCCGGCCAGCCCCGCGACCATGATGTTGAGCCCGGCGCGCATCGCGGCCCGCAGGAAGTCGCGGATCAGAACGTCCATCATCTCGTCGAGGTCGGGGCGGGCGCCGGCGATGTCGTCGAGCGTGACGTCGAGCGTGTTGTGGCGGCGGATCACCGCGTAGGGGCGGTGGCTGACCAGGTACACCGCGGCGAGGCGGCTGCCGTCCGGCAGCTGCAGGTCGAGCGTCGGTTTCGATGTGGACAGTGAACGCTCGGTGGCACCGGCCCGGCGGGCCGCCGCCTGGAGGATCTCCACCAGCTCCTCGTCGCTGTCCGCGATCGGCTCGGCCCAGTCGATGCCGCCGCCGTGCCGGGCGATCCGCACGTGGTCGCAGCCGAGGATGTGCACCTCTTCGATCGTGTCGTCGACAAGCAGCGTCTGCAGCCGGCCCAGACCCACCAGCTCGGTGGTGATCTGGTCGAGCAGCATCCGCTCCTCGGCCGCCGGCATCGGGGTGCCGGCGCGGCGCACGCTGTCGGCGTACTCGGAAACGACCGCGGCGGCGAGCCGCTGGCGCTCGGCGTCTTCCTCGGCGGCGGTGAACTCCCGGCCACGCTGCCACCGGGTGAGCCGTTCGCTGAGCTGCCGGCGCAGGTCGCGCACGACGGCGAAGTCGATCCGCGGCCGGGGCGGCGCCGGCGGCGCGACGTGTTTCCCATTATGTCCGTTGTGGACAGCTGGCGTAGGCGGCGGAATGGGCTGCTGGGGGACCCGGGGATCGTGGTAGACCGGCTCAAACCGCATTCGGCACCTCCGCCAGCGCCGGGCGCCAGTTCAGTCGCGCACGTCGCCGGTCGAGGATGGCGTTGACCGGCACCTCCAGGGCGTCGGCCGCGCGCATCAGCGGGCGGTTGGCCTTGATCGTGCCGCCGTAGCTGAGCACTTCGGCGGTGCGCGGATCGTCCGGCATCCGCGCGATGATCGGCAGCTCCAGCGCCTTGCTGATCTCGCCGGTGCCGTGGCCCTCGCCGACCAGCAGCAGCCGCAGCGAGCCGGGCGCCACCCGGTGCTCCCGGAAGTCGCGCTGGATCGCGGCGACCGCGGCTCGCGCGCTGGACAGGTCGGGCAGGTGCGCGGTCGTCACCACCAGCACGACCGTGGCGGCGCGCAGCACCGGCCACGGCGGGTGCTGCGCGTACAGACGTCCACAGTCGACAATCACGTCGTACGGTGGTTCGCCCTTCTCCAGCCCGGCGAAGTAGTCGGCGAACCGCTGCCACTGCGGGCCCACCGTGCCGGCCTGGGTCGGGTCGACCACGCCGGGCAGCAGCAACCGCTCCCGCTTCGGCGCGTCGAGGTCGACGAGCTGCGACCAGAAGTTCTCCTCCAGCTTGCCCTCGCGCAGCTCCGCGACCGCCAGCTCGCCGATGCCGCGCGGGCCCGGCACGGCACCGCCGAGGTAACCGGCCATGATGGACCCACCAGCGGGGTCGCACTCGGCCAGCACCAGCCGGCGGTGCCAGGACAGCGTGCACGCCAGCGCCGTCGTGGTCACGCCGGGCGACCCCTTCGGCGATACCAGCGCGATGATCGCCATGCTTACGCCGACCCCGTGAGGATGAGACCCAGCCGCCCCTGCGCCGCCAGCGTCACCACGGCCGCCGCGTCGCGGCTCGCGACCGCGACATACAGGATCGTGGTACCCCGGTCGGCTTCGTCCTCGTCCGGCAGCGTCGCGTCGACCACCGTGCCCTCGTACCGGGTGGTCTGGCCCGCCCGCTCGGTGCCCACCGCGTTCTGCGCCGGCGTGCTGACCAGCAGGAGCTCGTCGCCGGGGCGGATCTGCTTGGCCGGCACCTGGCTCGGCTTCAGCCCGATCGCCACCTGCTGCTGGCCCCGGCCGAGCAACGGTTTGGTGGTGAGCTGCGCCATGCTGAGCAGAGTCCCTTCCACCAGGGTCACCGCGGCGCGCTGGCCGATCACCTTGTCGATGTCGGCGGCCGGCACCCGCTTCAGTCCCTGGCCGCCGGCCACCTGCACGCTCATGAGGTCGTCCGCCGACAGTTCGGTGCCCACCGAGACCGGGCGCGCGACCGCCAGGTACGAGCCGGTGGCGCGCACCGACGTGACCGCGAACGCGGCGCCCAGGCCGCCGAGCGCGACCAGCAGGATCGCCAGCCCGAGCAGGCCGGGGCGCATGCGGCGCTGGCGCACCACCTTGGGCGGCTCGACGGGCGCGGCCACCGGGCCGTTGACCTTGTTGTGATTGGTGGCCAGCGTCATTCCGTCACCACCTGCAACTCGTCGATCCGCACCGCAGCCTCGCTGGTGCGGGTCTCCCCGTTGATCGTGCCGCTGATGCCGGTGTTGCTTTCCCACTCGACCGTCCACGTCGTGGTGGCGGCGATCGTGTAGTCGCCGGCCTTGGCGTAGACGTATCCGCAGTCGGGGGACGGGCCGGTGGCGCCCTTCGGGTACGGCGTGCCACCGGTCGGGCACTGGATGGTCTTTCCGTCGCCGACCTCGAACGACAGCCCGGTGGCCCGGGCGTTGATGGTGACCACGAGACCACCTTGGCTGGTCGAGTCGGAGACGGGTCCCCAGCCGTTCTCGGTCTGCTCGACCCACAGCCACACCGGCAGGCCGACGAGGCCCGGACCCTGATCGGGCTTGAGGTTGATGTCGGGCTCTTGCAGCGTTACAGCGGCCAGCGCCCGCGCGATCGGCTCCGGATCCGGCAGCTCCGCCGGTGGCGCGTCCAGCCAGACGGTGTCTGTGCCAGCGGGGCAGGTCATCGTGTACCAGCGGCCACCGCCGTCGTCTTGCGGAGGTCCTTGTGGTTCGGCCAGCCTGTAGTAGCAGCCGTCCGAGCCGAGCCAGCCGAGAACGTCGTCGTGGCAGGGCGCCTCTTCCCCGGCGTAGTAGCACTTGCCGTCGCCGCCACCGCCATCGTTGTTGTTGCCATTGCCGGGCTTGCCCTTGCCCGGGATCTCGTCGTAGACGTGGCAGTCGGTCTGACCGGGCGGGCACTCGCCGCCGGGCGGGGCGGCGAGCACCGCGGCGGCGGGGGAGCCGACGAGGATGACGAGAGTGGCGAGCAGCGGGAGCAGGCGGCGGGTCAGCATGGCTGGTCCTCGTGGGTGAGGCCGTCGCTGATCAGCCAGCGGCCATCCGGGTACTTGGTGGCTGTCGCGGTGGCCACGAAGCGACCGCCGAGCGCGCCGGACACGGGCTTCTTGCTCTTGGCGTTGACCATCTTGTATCCCGTGGAGTCGATGCAGTCCTGAATGGACACGGTGGGTGGCTTGGCGGCGAGATCGACGGTGGTCACGCGCGGGTCGGAAACCACGTTGCCGGCGCGTGCGGCACCGTTCACCTGCAGGTCGCGCACCGCGTCGCGGACCCGGGTGAGTAGCGGATCGGCGAGGTACTTCTTCAGATCGGGGTGTTGGGGGTCTGGTGCCAGCGAGGCTTTGCGGGAGGCCGCGAGGTATCCCTCATAGGCGGCCAGCGCAGCCGTGGACGCTTTGGCCGTCTCGGCGTCGTCCGTGACCGCCGGGGCCGGTGCCGCGGCGGCGGAAGTTGGCGGATCGTCAGAGGCAGAGCAGGCGGCGGCACCGCCCGCGAGAACTAACGCGACGAGCGCCCTCGAGGCTCGGCCCAGGTGCGTCTTGAGCAACTGTGCACCCTCCCCTGTGCTTGCGTCCGGCGCCTCCAGCCGGCCATGCGTGCCCCCCTGCGGTGAGTCCATGGTGAGTTCATCGCCCAGAGGGGCAGCATAGGCTGACTGCGACCCGATGCAACAGAGGCAATCGAAATGATCACGGTACGTAGTGAGGTGACCGGCCGATATGCCCGTTATGCCAATCCTTCATGATCGAGGCGTCCCTCAAGTCGTTAGAGCAGCATGAGGGACGCCTTGATCATGGGGGGTGCCGCGCTTGTCGGCGCCGTCCTCGGTCCCGCCATCCGGGCGCAGATCTTTCGGCACGGCGTACCCGCTGATCAAGCCTGGCGGCGCGACTGCTCGGAGTGCGGCGCGGCGGCTGGTGGCCTCCTCCTGGCGCCGAGCGGGCGTTGCCCGCGGTGCCGGTGCCGCGTCGGGCCGCGACCGGGGGTGGTCGAGGCCGTCGCGGCCGTGGTGTTCGCGTTCCTCGCCTGGCGGATGCCGGAACCGTTGCCGTTGCTGGCGTTGTGCTGGGTGGCCGCGTTCGGCGTGGTGCTCGCGTTCGTCGACGTGGCCGTGCATCGCCTGCCCGACCGCCTCACCCTGCCCGCGTTCGGTGGCGGTGCCATCCTTTTCGGACTTTCCGCTGCGGTCGACGGTGACTTTCGCCGGTACGCCGTCGCCGTTGCCTGCGCGGTGATCCTGGCCGCCGGATACCTGGTGCTGGTGCTGATCTCACCCGGCGGCATGGGGCTCGGGGACGCCAAGGCGGCGCTGAGCGTCGGCCTGGTGGCCGGGTGGTTCGGGTGGAGCGCTGCCGCGACCGCCGCGGTGGCCGGGTTCCTGCTCGCGGGCGGCTACGCGGTCGCGCTGCTCGCCCTGCGCAAGGTGGGTCGCAAGGACCACATCCCGCACGGACCGTTCCTCCTCCTCGGTGCCCTCACCGCCCTCGCCCTGTCCTCCCCATGATCAAGGCGTCCCTCACGTCGTTCTAGCGACTACAGGGACGCCTTGATCATGGAGGGCGAAGTCGTCCCAACCGGGTGGGGCCCTCGCGCGTCTGTAGGTGCGAAAGGAGGCGCGAGTGGATGCCTTTGATGGCTTTCCGGACTTCATGGCGACCAACGGGTCGGCGCTGTCACGGTTCGCTTACCTGCTGGTTGGTAATCATGCCGACGCGGAAGACCTGCTGCAGAGCGCGCTGACGAAGACCGCGGTGCACTGGCGGCGGGTGGCTCGGTACGACAACCCGGCGGCTTACGTCCGGCAGGCCATGGTCAACGAGATCTATGGACGCTGGCGTCGAAGACGGCTGTTGCGGATGGTCTCCGTCACCAAGGTGCCGGAGCGTTCGAGCGCCGACGCCGCCGACGCCTCGGTCGACCGTCTGGTGGTCTGGCGCGCACTGGACCGGCTCACACCGCGCCAACGCGCCGTGCTGGTCCTGCGGTTTCACGAGGACCTGTCGGTCGAGGAGACCGCCGCGCTGTTGCGGTGCTCCACCGGCACGGTCAAGAGCCAGACGCACGCCGCGTTGTCCCGCTTGCGCGAGATGGCCCCCGAGCTAGCTGATTTGAGGGTTTCCTGATGCCCGAGTTGCGTACGATTTTCGCCCACGAGGCTGCCGACGTGCCCACGTACGACGTCGGGGCCAAGGTGTTGCGAGCCGCCCGGCGCCGGCGGCGCCTGCGCACCACCGTCACCGCGGCTACGGCCCTGGCCGCTGTTCTCGGCGGGGGTGGTCTCTTCGTGACGCTGCGGTCCGCCAGCCCGGCGGCTGACATGATCGCCGCCGACCGGCCCGCGACGGTGAGTTCCGTGGCGTGGCTGCCGTCGAGTGTGGACATGACCGTGCCGGAACCACCCTTGCTGCCGCTCGACCGCGCCGTTGGCCGCGGGGCACTCATCTACAAGACGTGCGATCTGCCGTGCCCGGCCCGGTTGGTGACAGAGGACGGCACTCAGTACGCGTTGCCCAGGGTCGCTCAGATGCCGCCGACCATTCCCCGACGGGCGACACTATCCCCGGATGGGCGTTGGCTGTCCTATCCGGACGCGCAGGGCAACTATCTGCTGCGGGATCTGACCGGCACCAAGACGCTGCCGACCGGAAACCGGCGCGCGACGGGCTGGTCCGCCGACAGCGCCTGGGTCGGCGTGGCCGACGCCAGTAGCGAGGACGGCGTCGAGGCCCTCGCACCGCCCGCCACGAACGCCGCGGCACGACCACTGCCCGCCGACGACACCCGCCCGCTCGCCGGGCTGACCACGGACGGCGCGGCCGTCTTCGGAGGTGCTGAGGCGCATGAGGACGGCAACCCGAGAATCGACCTGTACGTCGTCGACGATTCCGGCGCCGGCCGATCCGTGCCAGTCGACGTCAAGGGACAGGTTGGCTCGACGGAGGATCTCCACTCCGGCACGCTGATCCGGACTGTCGACGACGACACCGTCCTCGTCCAGCTCCTCGAGTGGTCCGACAGCAAGCAGGGACGTACGTCGATCGCCGGCGATCTGCTCCATATCGACGCCGCCTCCGGTGAGGTGCTGGCGCGCATTCGCCTGCCGGAGCCCATCAACACCACCACGGTGACCGGCGAGTCCGCCACCACCGCGAAGGGCCAAGCCTTCCGGACGCTGGCCGCTGTCGTCCCGGACGGAGTCCTGCTCAAGGTGTTTCGCGACGGCGCACCGGTCGCGGTAGAGCTGCTGGACCTCGCGTCCGGCGACCGCAGCACGATCGCGACCTTCGCGAACAGCGTGGCCACCGAGGTGCTGCTCCCCGGCGAGTCCTGACCCACCCCATGATCAAGGCGTCCTTCAAGTCACTACAGCGACTTGAAGGACGCCTTGATCATGGAGAGGCGGCGGTGGCTAGGTTAGCTGCTCGACCTCGTTGCGGATTTGGATGAAGGTGGCAGGAACGTCGCCTGGGTTCGCTTCGTAGAAGTAGACGAAGCCGAGGCTTTCCTCGTGCGCCCAGCCGCAGGCGTGGACGGTCAGGCCACTCGTCGTCCCTTGGCCGCACTTGGCGACGCCGCCGAGCGGACCAGGATCTGTGGGTGCGACGCCGGAGAGCTTGAACGCACCATCAAACCACTCGTCGAGCGTTGCGGCCGGGTCCTTGACCGGACCGGCTGCGGCACCGAAGGTCACGAGGGTCCTAGCCTTGGCGTCACCATAGTGCTGACTGTCGACGGTGGTCAGGCCGGGCACCGTGCGCTTGAGCGCGGCGATGAGCTGCTCGTCGATATTCCTGAGTCGAGGGTCGTAGCTGCGCACCCGGCCGGCAACGCTGTCCGGTGCGATGATCCGGCGGCGTGGAGCCTCCACACTGGGGCTTGGGCTCGCGGACGCCGCCGGCTCGCCGTCACCGGCACCCAGGACGACCACGACCGCTACCGCGATGCCGGCGACCACCGCAAGGGCGAGCGCGCCGATCCCCACCTTCACCGTTCGAGACACGGCGCTATCTTCCCCATGATCAAGGCGTCCTTCAAGTCGCTCTAACGACTTGATGGACGCCTTGATCATGGGGAGGTGGCAACCGGATGGCGGGGTGGGCGCGTCGGTGGGGGTAGGTGCATACCGAGTATGGGGAGGTTTGATGAGGCCGTTGAGACGGCTCGCGGTGGGTGGCGCGGTGATGGCGCTGCTCGGCGGGACACTCACGGCGCCGGCGAGTGCGGCGCCCAGCGCACCGAAACAGCGCGACCAGCAGCGGTGGGTCACCCTGGTGACCGGCGACCGGGTACTGGTGCAGGTGAACGACGGTCGGGAGCGGATCCTGACCGAGCGGCGGGGCAAGGGCCGCGACAAGATCCGGTTCGCGCGTCAACTCGAGCGTGGCGACATGTACGTGATTCCCAGCGACGCCGCGCCGCTGGTGGCGCAGGGCCGCGTGGACCGCCGGCTGTTCAATGTGTCCAAGCTGATCGAGTTCGGGTACGACGACCGGGCGTCCGCCGAGGTGCCGCTGATCGTGACCTACACCGGAGGAGCGAGCGCCCGGACGGCCCGCGACCTGCCGAGCGTCAACGGCGACGTCGTCGAGGTGTCCAAGAAGGACGCCACCGCGTTCTGGGGCACGGTCGCCGGTAGCGCCGCGGCGCGCAGCGGCGGGACGAAGACGGTCTGGCTGGACAGCAAGGTCACGGCGTCGCTGGACACCAGCGTGCCGCAGGTGGGTGCGCCGACTGCGTGGCAGGCGGGCCACACGGGCAAGGGCACCACGGTCGCGGTGCTGGACACCGGCATCGACACGGATCACCCCGATCTGGCCGATGCGGTGACGGCGGCCCGGAACTTCACCGACGCCGAGTCCGGTGTGGACGACCGGTTCGGGCACGGCACGCACGTGGCCGGCATCATCACCGGCAGCGGTGCCGCCTCCGGCGGCAAATATCAAGGCGTGGCGCCGGATGCCAAACTGCTCAACGGCAAGGTGCTGGACGACTTCGGCGGCGGATACGAGTCGGAGATCATCGCCGGCATGCAGTGGGCGGTCGAGCAGGGCGCCGACGTGGTGAACATGAGCCTGGGCACCCCGTTCCCGGGCGACGGCACCGACCCGATGGAGCAGGCGGTCAACCAGCTCACGAAGGACTCGGGCACGTTGTTCGTCATCTCGGCGGGCAACAGCGGGCCGGACGGGTTCATCGGCAGCCCGGGCGCGGCGGACGAGGCGCTCACCGTCGGCGCGGTCGACAAGAACGACGCGCTCGCCGACTTCTCCAGCCGTGGCCCGCGCTGGGGTGACCGCGCGCTCAAGCCCGACATCACCGCACCGGGCGTGGATATCGTCGCGTCGCTGGCCGACGGCGCGCTGCTGGCCGAGGACTGGCCGGTGGTCGACGGCCGGTACCTGCAGCTGCCGGGTACCTCGATGGCCGCACCGCACGTGGCCGGCGCGGCGGCGATCCTCGCCGGGCAGCATGAGGATTGGGACGCGGACGAGCTGAAGCCGGCTCTGATGGGCAGCGCGAAGCCGAGCGACGGCCCGACGGTGTACGAGCAGGGCGCCGGCCGCCTCGACGTGGCGCGGGCGGTGACGCAGCAGGTCGTGGCGTCCGTCGGTTCGGTGAGCAACGGCACCGTGCGCTGGCCGCATGACGACGACGAGCCGATCAGCAAGGAGATCACCTACCGGAACCTGGGCACCACACCGGTGACGTTGGACCTCACGGTCGACGTGGACCAGGCGCCCGCGGGCATGTTCACTCTCGAACCGAAGAAAATCACGGTGCCGGCGGGCGGCAGCGCGGCGGTCACGCTGGTCACGAACACCCGAGTGCCGGCGGCGGACGGGACCTACGGCGGTGCGCTCATCGCCAGCGACGGACAGACCACCGTCCGCACGCCGGTCGGGGTCACCCGCGAGGTGGAGAGCTACGACGTGAAGCTGTCCTTCGTGGACAACATGGGCGAGCTCACGGCGGCCTACGGCACCCGGTTCGTCAACCTCGACCGGGAGGAGGCGATCCTGCCGTACGACGCTTCCGGCACGGTGGTGGCCCGGCTCCCCAAGGGCCGGTACTACTTCGAGGCCTTCATCGACATGCCGGACCAGGAGGCGATGGCGCTGCTGGCGGAGCCGACCTTCGTGGTCGACGGCGACGGCTCGGTGACCCTGGACGCGCGGCAGGCCAAGCCGGTCGGGTTCACTGTGGACCGGCCCGAGGCCACGGCCGGCGAGGCGGGGCTGCTCTTCGAACGGAAGGCGGTCTGGGGCGACACCGGCATGGGCATCGGGCTCGGTAGCTTCGACGGCGTGTCCGTCTGGCCGACCGAGACGTCGGCACCGGGTGCGGAGTACACGTTCACGATGGCGGCCGGCATGGCCAAGCCCGACGGCGCGGGTGCGTACAAGAACAGCCCGTACCTCTACCACCTCCAGTGGTCGCGGCAGGGCGGGGTGCCGGCGGAGCTGACCCGCCGGGTTCGAGACCGGGAACTCGCCAAGGTGAACACCCGGATCGCGGCGGTGACGCCCGGTCAACGGGTCGCGAAGGACTTCATCGTGGAGTTCGCGGCACCGGCGAAGCTCACCGAGTACTTCACGCCGGGGGTGCCGTTCTTCTCGACGCTCGCCTACCCGAGCGGGGACTTCTACGACGGTGTGATCAGCTCCGCGCCGGTGACGTACCGGCTGGGCAAGCCGGTGACCGAGCGGTGGAACGTCGGCCCCTTCGGCCCGGCGTTCCCGGAGGATCCGGCCTACGAGGGGTCGTTCGGCTTCCGTGAGGGCAACCTGCTCGGCTTCGACCTGGAGATGTTCGGCGACCAGGCGCGGAACCATTCCGGCTGGTATGTCGCGGATACGGCGCGGGTGACGCTCTACCGGAACGGCGAGCGAATCGGTGAGGATCCCAGCACCTTTGCGACGTTCAACGTGCCGGCCGATGGCGCCACGTTCCGGGTGGAGGCGGCCATCACCCGGCCGAGCCTCGGCCTGTCCACGGAGGTCACCGGGGCTTGGACGTTCCGGTCCGCCGAGGTGGCGGATGGGTGGAAGGCGCTGCCGTTGATGGCGATGCGGTTCGCGCCGGCCCTGGACGAGCTGAACCGGGCACCGGCGGGACGGCCGTTCGCCGTACCCGTCTATGTGCAGCGGCAGGTCGGTGGCGAGTTCGGCACGCTGAAGAGCGTGACCGTGCAGGCGTCGTACGACGACGGCAAGACGTGGCGCAAGGTGCCGCTGGCCGGCTCCGGGGTCGACCGGGTGGCGCTGCTGCAACACCCGTCAGGCGCGGGCTACGTCTCGCTGAAGGCGGCCGCGGCGGACAGCGCCGGGAACACGGTCGAGCAGACCATCATCCGGGCGTACGCCCTGAAGTAGCTCCCAAGATCAAGGCGTCCTTCACGTAGCTGGAACTACGTGAAGGACGCCTTGATCATGAGGCTTGGGCTGCGGACGGCGCGGCACCGATCCGGGGGAACGGCTTGGTGGAGAACACCACCTCGACCGGTACCTCGAAGTACTCGGCGATGCGCAGCGCCAGGTGCAGGCTGGGGCTGAACTCGCCGCGCTCGAGATAGCCGACCGTCTGGTAGTGGACCCCTAGCGCCTCGGAGAGCTGTCGCCGGGAGATGCCGCGTTCGGCGCGGAGCACCGCGATGCGGTTGTAGATCATCTCACTCATCGGCACCGCCTCACGCTATCCGCTGCATGGCCTTCTCGCGCCGCGCCGCCACGCTCGACCCGGACTCGCGCCGGGCCATCCGGCGCAACACCATCGGCGCGACGACAAGCCCGACCACGGCCCAGGCGCCGAGCACACCGAACGTTTCCAGGTGGCGCCAGGAGTGGCCGAGCTCGACCGCCGCCATGCTGTCCGGCAGCAGGGCCGACCGCATGCCGAGGCCCAGCCAGTAGATCGGGAACACCTGGGCGATCCACTGCAGCCAGATCGGGAAGTTCGTGATCGGGTAGAAGATGCCCGACGTGGCGATCAGGCCCATCGTTGGCAGCATGATCATGCCGAGGTTGCGCGGGTTGGACACCAGCGAGCCGAAGATGGCACCCAGCGGCATGGTGGCCACCATGCCGACCGCCAGCACCGCGACCAGCGTCAGCCAGGCGGTGGGGTCGTCGAGGGCGAGTCCGTCACTGGCCAGCGTGAGACCGGAGCCGAGCTGGATCGCCAGGCTGAATATCCCCATGCCGGACACCAGCACGATCTTGCCGACGAGGTAGCCGAGCATGCCGTTCGGCGTCGCCTTGGCGCGCAGCAGGGTGCCGTCCTCCCGGTCGATGGAGAGCACCATCGCCATGGTGATCAGTCCACCGAACGCGATGCCCATGCCCAGCACGCTGGGCAGCGTGCGGGAGCTGAGCGAGAACTCCGTGCCCGGCACCTTGGCGTCGCCCATGAAGAACATCACCCCCAGCAGGATCACCGTGGGAAAGATGTAGTTCCACAGGTCTTGCCCGTTGGTGAAGGTCTGGCGCAGCTCGATCCAGCCGCGGGTGAGGCCCGCACGCGCCGCGACGGCGGTCGGTGTCATCGGGTCGCCTCCTCGAAGGTACGCAGGGCGGCGCCGCTGCGGCCGGACTCGAACTCGCGCACCAGGGCCATGTAGGTGTCCTCCAGGCTGGCCCGGCGTACCTCCAGGTCGGCGACCGCGTCGCCGTACTGCTGGAACAGCTCGCGCACGAAGCGGGTGGCGTCGGCCGTGGCGTGCACGAAGCGCTCGCCGTCGCGGCTCCAGCGCACCTCCGCCTCGGTGGTGATGAGCCGGGAGAGCTGGTCGGCCGAGCCGTTGGCGATGATCGAGCCGCCGGCCAGGATCAGGATGCGGTCGGCCAGCTTCTCGGCCTCGTCGAGGTCGTGCGTGGTCAGCAGGATCGTGGTGTCGTCGAGATCGGCGAGCCGGTGCACCAGGTCGTGAAACTCGCGGCGCGCCTCCGGATCGAAGCCGGCGGTCGGCTCGTCCAGGAACAGCACCTCGGGACGGCCCACGATGCCGATCGCCACGTCGAGCCGGCGCCGCTGACCGCCGGACAGCTGTCCGATCCGCTTGTGCGCGTGCGGGGTGAGCCCGACCGCGTCGATCAACTCATCCACTTCCCACGGCGGGCGGGTCCCGCTCTTCGCGTAGGGCGCGTAGTAGCTGCCCAGGTGCTTCAGCAGCTCGCGAATGCGCCACTTGCCGTGGTCGCGCCACGACTGCAGCACCACGCCGAGCCGGGCGCGCCACGCCTCGCCGCCGCGGGCCGGGTCGACCCCCAGCACCGTGACGTCGCCTGCCGACCGGATCCGGAAGCCCTCCAGGATCTCGATCGTGGTCGTCTTGCCGGCGCCGTTGGGGCCGAGCAGCGCCAGCACCTCGCCCCGGCGCGCGGTGAACGAGACGCCGGTGAGCACGTCGGTCTGCCCGTAGCGCATCCGCAGGTCGCGCACGTCGATGGCGAGGTCGCCGTCGGGCGGCTGGACGATGCCGGCCTGCGCCTGTGTCTGTCCCGTCAACGTCATAGACCTTTACCTCCCCGTATCAGGTCTCTGTCAAGAAATAGCATATGTGCTACATCCCCGTCCATGATCAAAATCGTTGGACGGTAGGACGGTGCGTCACGCAGGTGCCATCACGTTTTCGACGGGGTAGGCCATCGTGCCCCACCTCCGGCGGCGCTCCGCGACTTACGGTTCCTCACATCGACTGGACGATGGGGGTGAAGGAGCATGGACACCGGCGAACATACGCCGGTCCGGCCGTCATGGACCTGCACCGCATGCGAGGAGGACTGGCCGTGCGTGCCCGCGCGCGAGAAGCTCTGTGCCGAGTACGGCGACCAGAAGGTCAACCTGGCGGTCTACATGGCCACCCAGCTCGGCCACGCCGCCGCTGACCTGACCGAGGCCACCCCCACGCAGCTCTACGAACGCTTCATCGCCTGGACCCGCCCGTAATCCCCCCATGATCAGGGCGTCCTTCACGTAGTTCTAACGACTAGAAGGACGCCCTGATCATGGGGGAGGGGTAGCGTCTGATCATGCGGAACTCGGTCGACGGGCGGGCGCGGCGCCTCTTCGGCGGCACCGCCATCGCACCCGGTGACCTGGCGGCCAGCCCGTTCCGGGTGGACCGGGACCGCATCGTCAGCTCGCCGTTCTTCGCCCGCCTCGGCGGCGTCACCCAGGTGATCAGCCCCGGCGGTTCCGGCCTGCTGGTGCACAACCGGCTCACCCACAGCCTCAAGGTCGCCCAGGTGGCGCGCGCCATCGCCGAGCGGCTGAGCGCCGACGACCGGTACCGGGATCTGCTCGACAAGCTGGGCGGCTGCGACCCGGACGTGGTGGAGGCGGCCGCGCTCGGCCACGACCTGGGCCACCCGCCGTTCGGGCACCTCGGGGAGCAGGTGCTGGACCGGTTGGCCCGGCACCGCCTCGGGCTGCCGGACGGCTTCGAGGGCAACGCGCAGTCGTACCGGATCGTGACCAGCACGGAGATCCGCGGCGAGGCGACCGGTCTGGACCTGACCGCCGCCGTGCGGGCGGCGATGCTGAAGTACCCGTGGACCCGGCACGCGTACCCGGACCCGCATCCGCGGCTGCTCGACCCGCCGCCGCGCGGCGCGTCCGCGCCACCGGACGACCCGGGCAGCGGATCGGCCAAGTTCAGCGCGTACGGCACGGAGGTCAACGACCTCCGCGACGCGCGGGCGCCGTTCGCCGGCCTGATCAGCGACTGGCAGCAGACCGTCGAGGCGTCGGTCATGGACACCGCGGACGACATCGCGTACGCCATCCACGACGTCGAGGACTTCTACCGGGTGGGGGTGCTCCAGCAGGGCGCGGTGGCCGCCGAGCTGATCGCCTGGCAGAACGAGCGCGCCGAACTGCGCTCCCGGGAAGGCGCGGAGCTGGACGCGATGTCCCGCCAGCCGGGGCGCTCGATCGAACAGCTGCGCCGGCAGCTGCATCGCAAGGACAGCTGGATCAGCGACGACGACGCGTTCGCCGACGCGGTCGAGCACGTCCGCCACGAGCTGGTCGACGGCCTGCTGGCGGCGCCGTTCGACGGTTCGGTGGAGGCGGAGCAGTACGTCGCCCGGTTCTCGGCCCGGTGGACCGGCCGGCTGATCGGCGCGATCTCGGTCGACCCGCAGCCGACGGTGCGCTCCGGGCACGTGCTCCTGGCTCCGGTGCAGTGGCACGAGGTGCAGGTGCTCAAACTCGTACACAAGCGGTTTGTCCTGGCCCGGCCGGATCTGGCGCTGCACCAGCGCGGCCAGGCCAACCTGCTGGCCACCCTGGTGTCCGCGCTGCACGGGTGGCTGCTCGACCCGGACGAGCAGGCCCGCCTCCCGCGGCGCCTGCACGACCTGGTGGAGATGGCGGAGGCGGAGCTGGGTCCCGCTGCCGAGGACCGGACGGGCCGGGCCCGCGGCCGGGCCATCATCGACTTCGTGGCGGCGCTGACCGACAGCCAGGCGGCCGCGATGCTGGACGCCCTCTCCGGACGCTCCCGCCAGCTCTGGACCGACTCATTCGTCCTCTAACTCCATGATCAAGGCGTCCTTCAAGTAGTTCTAACGACTTGAAGGACGCCCTGATCATGGGGAGGGGGCGGATTCATTCGTCTTTTGGGGACTATGCCCGGGGCCTGAGCAGCGCCTACCGTCGATATCAGACGGTCCTCAGCCGAGGAGCTGCGATGCGGTCTACGCTCGGCAATCAGCTGTCCGCCCTACGCCACCGGCGGGCGATGTCGCAGCGCGACCTGGCCGAGCGCGCGGGCGTCTCGGTCGACCTCGTGCGCAAGCTGGAGCAGGGGCAGCGGCACGCCACCCGGATCACCACGCTGACCGCGCTCGCCGGCGCCCTCGACGTCACCCCGGCCGACCTGCTGGGCAAGCCGCACGGGCTGCCCGCCGGTCCCGCGAACGGTCAGGTCGGCGCGGTCCGCCGCGCGGTACTCGGTCTCCTGCCTGTGGAGGTGGAGCCGCCACCGGCGGTGGAGCTGCGCGCGGGCGTCGCGGAGGTGTGGCGGCTCTACTGGGCCGGCCGGTACGGCGAGCTGGCCCACGACCTGCCCGACCGGATCGCCGCGACGCGCGCGGCGGCCGACCGGCCCGGCGCGCCCGCGTGGGCGCAGCTGGCCCAGCTCATGCAGATCTCCGCGTCGCTGCTCGCGCACCTCGCCCACGAAGACCTCGCGCACGTCGCGCTCGCCGAGGCCATGCGGGCGGCCGAGGCGGCCGGCGACGAACTGCTCTACGCCACGCAGCAGGCCACCCGCTCCTGGGTGCTGTCCCGGCAGGGCCTGTGGTCGGAGGCGGAGCACGTCGCGGTGTCCACTGCCGAGCGGATCGAGCCGACGCTGTCCCGGGCGTCCCTCGACCAGGTGGCGGTGTGGGGCGAACTGCTGCGGTACGGCACGACCGCGGTCGCCCGGTCCGGCCGGCAGTCCGAGGCGCAGGAGATGCTCGGGCTGGTGCGCGCCGCGGCGGCGCGGATGGGTGGCGATTACCGCAGCCGGTACGTGGGCGCGGCGTTCGGCCCCACGGTGGCCGCCATGAAGGCGGTCGACGTGGCGATCGCCGCCGACCGGCCCCGGCAGGCGATCAAGCTGGCCGAACGGGTGGCGAACCCGGCCGCCGCGCCCACCGCGATGCATGCCCGGTACCTGCTGAACGTGGCCTGGGCGCAGATGAGCGACTGGCGGTCTCAGGACGCGGTCGACACGCTGCGCACGGTGGAGCGGCTCGCCGCCGAGATGCTGCCGCACCAGACCATCGCCCGCACGATCATCGCCGAGCTGCTGCCGCGCCGGCACAAGCAGCGCCTGCCCGGCCTCGCCGGCCTGGCCGAACGCATGGGCATCCCCGCCTAGTTCCATGATCAAGGCGTCCCTCAAGTCGTTAGAACTACTTGAGGGACGCCTTGATCACGGGGAGGGGACATCGGGTGTTTGGGGGACCAGTAGGCTCTTGCCATGCCAGCGTGGGGGTGACATGAGCTTGATCTTGCGGGCGGCCATGCTCAGCGACGTCGGCCTGGTCCGCTCCAATAATGAAGACTCGGCGTTCGCGGGCCGGCGGTTGCTGGTCATCGCGGACGGCATCGGTGGCCTGCCCGCCGGCGAGCTCGCCAGCGACCTGATCGTCAAGGTGCTGGCGCCGCTCGACGAGCAGCCCGAGCCCGACCATCCCCTCGCCACGCTGCGCGAGGCGGTCGAGGCGGCCAACCAGCAGATCCGGGCGGCGGCGGACGAGGACCCGGGCCGCGAGGGCATGGGCACGACGGTGACCGCGCTGCTGCTGTCGGGTGATCAGCTCGCGCTGTTCCACGTGGGTGACTCGCGGGCCTACCTGCTGCGCGACGGCGGGTTCCGCCAGATCACCAAGGACGACACCTATGTGCAGTCCCTCGTGGACCATGGGGTGCTGACGCCGGAGGAGGCGCGCGCGCACCCGCAGCGGTCGGTGGTGACGCAGGCGGTGCAGGGGCAGGAATTCACCCCGTCGGGGGCGATTATCAGCCCAGCGCCAGGAGATCGTTACCTGCTGTGTAGTGACGGTCTTTCGGATTATGTCTCCGACGACGCGATCGCCGTGACCCTCCAGTCACACCGTGACCAGCGTGAATGTGCCGAGGCCCTGGTGCGTTTGACGCTCGACGCCGGTGCGCCGGACAACGTGTCGGTCATCGTGGCGGATGTGACAGCCTAAGATCGCTGGGTGAGTTCATCTCTTCATCAGCGGATCGCCGACGAGCTCGGTGTCCGGGAACGTCAGGTGGCGGCGACGGTCGAGCTGCTCGACGGCGGCGCCACGGTGCCGTTCATCGCCCGCTACCGCAAGGAAGTCACCGGTGCGCTCGACGACGCGCAGCTGCGCACACTCGAGGAGCGGCTGCGCTACCTGAGAGAGATGGAGGAGCGGCGCACCGCGATCCTGGAGTCGATCCGCACCCAGGGCAAGCTCGACGAGGCCCTGGAAGCGCAGATCATGGCCGCCGACTCGAAGGCGCGGCTGGAAGACATCTATTTGCCGTTCAAGCCGAAGCGGCGCACCAAGGCGCAGATCGCCCGTGAGGCCGGCCTGGAGCCGCTGGCCGACCTGTTGCTGAGCGACCCGACCCAGGACCCGAAGGCGGCGGCCGCCGCCTTCACCAAACCAGAGCTTGACGCCGCGGCCGCCCTGGAGGGCGCCCGGGCGATCCTCGCCGAGCGGTTCGCGGAGGACGCCGACCTGATCGGCACGCTGCGCGAGCGGATGTGGTCGCAGGGCCGGCTGGTTTCCCGGGTACGGGAGGGCAAGCAGGACGAGGGCGCGAAGTTCGCCGACTACTTCGAGTTCGGCGAGGAGTTCACGAAGCTGCCCTCGCACCGGATCCTGGCGATGTTCCGGGGCGAGAAGACCGAGATCCTCGACCTGACGCTGGAGGCGGAGGAGCCGCAGCTCGGCCCCGGGGCCTACGAGCAGCGCATCGCCGCCCACTTCGGCATCACCGACCAGGGGCGGCCCGCCGACCGCTGGCTGCTCGACACCGTGCGCGCCGCCTGGCGTACCCGGATCCTGGTGCACCTGGACGCCAACCTCCGCGCGCGCCTGTGGCAGATCGCGGAGGAGGAGGCCGTGCGGGTGTTCGCGACGAACCTGCGCGACCTGCTGCTGGCCGCGCCCGCGGGCCCGCGGGCGACCATGGGTCTCGACCCGGGGCTGCGCACCGGCGTGAAGGTGGCGGTCGTCGACAGCACCGGCAAGGTGCTGGCGACCGACACCATCTACCCGCACGCGCCGCGGCAGCGCTGGGACGAGTCGATCGCGACGTTGGCGCGGCTGGCGGCCGCGCACCAGGTGGAGCTGGTCGCGATCGGCAACGGCACCGCCTCCCGGGAGACCGACAAGCTGGCCGGTGACCTGATCACCCGGCACCCGGACCTCAAGCTGACCAAGGTCATGGTCTCCGAGGCGGGCGCGTCGGTCTACTCGGCGTCCGCGTACGCGTCGGCGGAGCTGCCCGAGCTCGACGTGTCGCTGCGCGGCGCGGTCTCGATCGCGCGCCGGCTGCAGGACCCGCTCGCCGAGCTGGTGAAGATCGACCCCAAGTCGATCGGGGTGGGGCAGTACCAGCACGACCTGTCCGAGGTGAAGCTGTCCCGGTCGCTGGACGCGGTGGTCGAAGACTGCGTGAACGGGGTCGGCGTCGACGTGAACACGGCGTCCGCGCCGCTGCTGACCCGGGTGTCCGGCATCGGCGAGGGCCTCGCGCACAGCATCGTGCTGCACCGCGACGCCAACGGCCCGTTCCGGTCCCGCGGGGCGCTCAAGGAGGTGCCCCGGCTCGGGCCGAAGGCGTTCGAGCAGTGTGCCGGCTTCCTGCGCATCCGGGGCGGCGACGACCCGCTCGACGCGTCCAGCGTGCACCCGGAGGCCTACCCGGTGGTGCGCCGGATCCTGGCCGCCACGACCGGCGACCTCACCACGCTGATCGGTAACGGGTCGCTGCTGCGGCAGATCAAGCCGGCCGAGTTCGTCGACGACCGGTTCGGCCTGCCCACCGTCACCGACATCCTGAAAGAGCTTGAGAAGCCGGGCCGCGACCCGCGCCCGGCGTTCAAGACGGCCACCTTCGCGGACGGCGTCGACACGCTCGCCGACCTGAAGACCGGCATGGTGCTGGAGGGCGTGGTCACGAACGTGGCCGCCTTCGGCGCCTTCGTCGATGTCGGCGTGCACCAGGACGGCCTCGTCCACGTCTCGGCGATGTCCCGGACCTTCGTGAAGGACCCGCGCGACGTCGTCAAGCCGGGCGATATCGTTCGGGTGAAGGTGCTCGACGTCGACGTGCCCCGCAAGCGGATCTCGCTCACCCTCCGGCTGGAGGACGAGGCGTCCGGCCAGCCGGAGACGCGCGGGGAGCGGCCGGCCCGACCGGGCCGGCCTTCGGGTAAACGCCCTGCTCAGCCGGCTCGGCAGCCGGCCCGCGAGCCGCAGGGCGCGATGGCCGACGCGTTGC
Source organism: Actinomycetes bacterium KLBMP 9797 (assembly GCA_037414955.1). Lineage (GTDB taxonomy): Bacteria > Actinomycetota > Actinomycetes > Mycobacteriales > Micromonosporaceae > Phytohabitans. The sequence continues at coordinate 21,136 of JBBEWH010000017.1, read as the reverse complement.
GCCGCGCCGGTCTGACCAAAGACGTTCGGGACAAGGGTCCGGGTGACCAGCGCAACCGCACCAGATAATCCGAGAGGTTTTCTGTTATTCCGCAGGGCGGACCCGCATCTCCTATTACGCAGGTGTCGGGTTCGTTCGGCCGCGCCGTGCCGAAGACCACGAGATGAGGGTGTCCGCGCATGACGTACGGGATGACCGCAGGGCGGCATCGTGGGGAGGGGGCCGAGGATGCGCTGGTACGTGAGCTGTACGAGGAGCACGCCGGCCCGTTGCTGCGGTTCGTGCTGCAACTCGTCGCCGGCGACCGCCAGAAGGCGGAGGACATCGTGCAGGAGACACTCCTGCGCGGCTGGCGCAACGTCCATCGCTTAGGGGGCGAGGGGCACTCCTCCCTCCGCCCCTGGTTGGTGACCGTCGCCCGCCGGATCGCGATCGACGAGCACCGCAGCCAGAACGCCCGTCCCCCGGAGTCGTACGGTCACGACCTGACCACGCTTCCGGAGCAGGACGAGAGCGAGAAGGTGCTGCGCCGGATGACGGTGACGGCGGCGCTGCGCACGCTCAGCCCGTCGCACCAGGAGATCCTGCTGGAGACGTACTTCCGGGGCCGTACCGTCGCGGAGGCCGCGCAGGAGCTCAACCTGCCGCTCGGCACGGCGAAGTCGCGGGTCTACTACGCCCTGCGCGCCCTCCGCACCGCCCTGGAGGAGCGCGGCATCACCGACTCCACGCTCCCCTGATCGTGCAAGGAAGGGCCCCTTCCCATCGTTTTTCGATGGGAAGGGGCCCTTCCTCACCCTCAGAACGTCACCAGCGGGTCGCCGATGAAGTCGGCGATGAAGTTGACGAAGAAGAAGCCGAAGAACAGCACGTTCAGGCCGAGCAGCACGTAGTGCCAGGGCCGCGGGCGGGCCGCCCGCGGCAGCTTGCTGTTCAGGTAGATCAGCATGAACGGGAAGATCAACGCGCCGAGGTTCGACATGTTGGCCGACCACTGCACGAGGCTCACCGGCAGCGCCAGGTGCAGGATCACCGAGATCACGATGATCAGGAACAGCATGAACGGGTAGTAGAACCGGCGCGGGTCGCCCTCGATCAGCCGGCGCAACGTCGGGCTGGTGCCGTGCGCGGCGTCGGTGACCACCCGCACCATCGCCTCGAAGATGCCCAGCTGGGTGCTGAAGAGGATGAGCACCCCGAGCACCAGCGCGAGGTAGAACATCACCCGGCCGTACTCCTCGTCGAGCACCCCCGCCACGAACGTCGGCACGTTCGCCTGGGTGGGCCGCTCGCCGGACAGCTCCACCGCGCGGGCCATGAGGATGGTCGGCAGCAGCATGCCGAGCATCGCGCCGGCGAAGAACACGCCCCACATGTCGGTGAGCAGCAGCCGGTACCACCGGCGCCAGCGCGCCGTGTTCGCCTCGTTGTCGGGGAAGGTGGTGCCGACCGGCAGCACCTCGCGCCGCTCGCCGCGCATCCCGGAGAGGTACCCGGTCCGGAACCCCATGCCGTAGCCCTTGTCCCGGTAGTGGCCCATGACGTACCAGTTCAGGCCGGACGCCAGCGCGGTGAAGCCGGCCAGCGCGCCGAGTTGGGTGGCGGTGATGCCCGCCGGCGGCGCGGCCGGCGTGACGAAGCCGCGGATGCCCTCCCACCACAGCTCGAACGGCACGATGAACAGGTCGATCAGCAGCAGGCCGATCAGGATCGACACCACCATCACCCAGTTCGCCAGCTCCAGCGCCCGGCTGATCCGGCGGGCCAGGGCGGTGATCGTGAAGACCACGAGCAGCAGCGCGATCGCCCACAGCCGGGGCTCCTCGGCACCGGACTCCGGCAGCGCGCCGTGTACCAGCGCGTACATGCCCTGGCCGGCGGCGGCGGCCCAGCCGCCGGCGATGAACGCGAAGATCACCAGCCCGGCGGACAGCGGCACCCAGAGCAGGAAGCCAGGTGGCACCCGCCCCCAACCGACGACCGGCGCCTCGCCGGTGGCCAACACGTACCGCGAGCACTCCACGTTGTAGAAGGTCTGGAGCAGCGCGGAGACGAGGATGACCCAGCCGACGCCGACGAAGCCGTACTGCCCGACGGACTGCGGTCCCAGTAGCCACTCGCCGCTGCCGATGGAGATGCCGAGCGCGATGAGGCTCGGACCGATCGCGTACTTGATCAGCTCTTTCGGTCCGATGCGCCGGACGCCGAACACTTCCTCCGGCTCCGGCAGGTCGGCGACGTGCAACGGCGGCCGACTGACGCCGAGTGAGTACTCAGCCATAACCAAAGCATGATCGATAATGTGACCTTTGTCACGTCTTCGCTGTCCTGAATGGGAACCGGAATCACTACCCTGGCCGGGTGACCAGACCGGAATGGGCGCCGTACGGGGTCGACCTCGACCGACCCAACGCGGCCCGCGTCTACGACTACTACCTTGGCGGCGCGCACAACTTCGCGGTCGACCGGGCGATGGCCGACCAGGCCCTCGCCGACTGGCCGGAGCTGCCGCTCATCATGCGCGCCAACCGGGCGTTCCTGCGCCGGGCGGTGCGCTTCCTGGTGGATGCCGGCATCCACCAGTTCCTCGACCTGGGCTCCGGCATCCCCACCGTGGGAAACGTGCACGAGGTGGCGCACGCGGCCGACCCGTCGGCCCGGATCGTCTACGTCGACATCGACCCGGTCGCGGTCGCGCACAGTCGCGCGATCCTCGGTGCGGACCCGCGGGTGGCGGTGCTGCACGCCGACCTGCGGGATCCGGTCGCCGTGCTCGACCAGGTGCGCGACGCGGGCTGGCTCGACCTCTCGCGGCCGGTGGCGGTGCTGCTGGCGGCGGTGTTGCACTTCGTGCCGGACAGCGCCGACCCGGCCGGCATCATCTCGGGGTACGCGAAGGGTGTGGCACCGGGCAGCTACGTCGCCGTGTGCCACGCGTCCGCCGACGGGCAGGGCCCGAAGGCCGACCGGCACCGCGCCCTGTACGCGCGTACGCCCACGCCGATGACGATGCGCAGCCATCAAAAGATCACCGAACTACTGGACGGGTTGGATCTCGTGCCGCCAGGATTGGTCCACATGACACTGTGGCGTCCGGACGAGGCGGATGTGCTGCCGGGCAGCCCGGAGGACTATCCGGGCTACGCCGCAGTGGCCTATCGCCCCTGACGCGTCGGCGCCGACGCGTCGCTGTGACGTGGAGGTACCGAATGCCGCACATCGCGGTGCGCGACGACCTGCCGGGCATCACCGGCCTGCTGGCGTTCAAGCCGTCCACCGGTGTGAAGGTGGCCGAGCTGATGCACGAGTTGCTGCGCGGCGCCAGCTCACTGAGCCCGGCCGAACGGGAGGTCATCGCTTCGTACGTCTCGCGCGTCAACGAATGCGAGTTCTGCGCCCGCTCGCACAGCGCGGTCGTCCCGCACCTCGGCGCGAGCCCGGAGCTGTGTGTGGCGGCGCAGGCTGGCCCGGACGTCGAGGGCCTGGCGCCGAAGTTGCGCGCACTGCTGCGGGTCGCCGGCGCGGTGGCCGAGGGCGGACCACGAGTGTCCGATGAGGACGTCGCGGCGGCCCGGGCGGCCGGCGCCACCGACGAGGAACTGCACGACACGGTCCTCATCGCGGCCGCGTTCTGCATGGTCAACCGGTACGTCGACGGGCTCGGCACGGTGGCGCCGACCGAGGAGGAACGGTACGACCGGATGGGCGCCCGCCTCGCCCGCGACGGCTACCTCCGCGCGGTCCCACCCTCATGATCAGGGCGTCCTTCAAGTCGTTCTAACGACTACAGGGACGCCCTGATCATGAGGGCGGGAGGCGGATGTGAAATCGTGCGGATATGCGCAAGTACGTGGTGATGGGCGTGCAGGGCAGCGGCAAGGGCACCCAGGCTGGCATCCTGTGCAAGGCGTTCGACCTGGTGCACATCAGCGTCGGTGACATCTTCCGCTGGCACGTGCAGCACCACACCAAGCTCGGCGCCCAGGTCCGGCGGATCGTTGCCGCCGGCGATCTGGTCGGCGACGATCTGGTCGAGTCGGTCGTGCGCGACCGGTTGCACGCGCACGACTGGAACTACGGCTTCGTGATCGACGGCTTCCCGCGCAACGGGCGGCAGGCGGAGTTCTTTCTGGAAAGCTACGACATCGACGGGGTCATCCACCTCGACATGCCTGACGACGAGGTCCGCCGCCGGGTGCTGAACCGGCGGCTGTGCACCAAGTGCGGCATGGACTACAACCTCATCGCCGACCGGCCCGAGGTCGAAGGCCGGTGCGACGTGTGCGGTGGCGAACTAGTGGCCCGCGCCGACGACACCCCGGAGGCGCTGGCGGCGCGGTTGCGGGAGTACCACAGCAAGACCCGGCCGGTGCTGGACATCTTCCGGCGCAAGGAGTTCGTCTTCACCGTTGACGCCCGGCCCGACGCCGATACCGTGCACCGCGAGATCCGCAAACGCCTAGGCCTCCCTCTCCCATGATCAAGGCGTCCTTCACGTAGTCCTAACGACGTGAAGGACGCCTTGATCATGAGCGGTTCCGCCTGGTTGGTGGGAGACTGCGGGGATGCGACGGGCATCGCTCGCGGTACTCCTCAGCATGGTCGCCCTGGGCGGTGGCTGCACCGACGACGCGCCCCCGGCGGCCGATCCCCGGTCGCCGGCGCCGCGGGCCTCGGCCACCGTCGCGTGGCGCACGCTCCCGGCGGCGCCGTCCGCGCGTACCGAGGTCGCGGCGGCCGCCGTGGGCACGCGGATCTACGTGGTCGGCGGCTACCGGGCGGACGGCGGCACGCTGCCGACCGTAGAGGTCCTCGACACGGCGACGGACCGCTGGGCGGTCGGCCCGCCGCTGCCGGTGGCCGTCAATCACGCCATGGCCGCGGCGGCGGGCGGCACGGTGTACGTCTTCGGTGGCCTGCTGGCGAACGGCGAGGCGAGCGCCGCGGCGTACCGGCTGGAAGGTGATCGATGGCGGCCGGTGGCCGCCATGCCGCAGGGGCGCGGCGCCGCCACCGCGGTCGCCGCCGGCGACCGGGTCTATGTCGCGGGCGGCGTCAACGCCGGCGGCCTGTCCCGGCAGATGCTCGTGTACGACGTCGCCGCCGACCGCTGGTCGACGGCGCCCGGCCCGCCGACGCCGCGCGAGCACCTGGGCGGCGCGGGCTTCGGTGGCCTGGTCTACACGGTGGGCGGCCGGGAGAGCGGCAAGGGCAACTTCGCCGCGTTCGAGGTCTACGACCCGGGTACCGGTCAGTGGCGCGTGCTGCCCGACCTGCCGACGCCGCGCGGCGGGCTGTCGGCGGCGGCCACCTGCTCCGGCCGGGTCGTCGCGGTCGGCGGCGAGGCCGACGCGACGTTCGAGGAGGTGGAGGCGTTCGACGTGCGGGCCGGCGGGTGGCAGGCGCTGCCGCCGCTGCCGACCCCGCGGCACGGGCTGGGCGTGGTGACGGTCGGCGCGTCGCTGTACGTGCTGGCCGGCGGTCCGCGGCCCGGTCTGCACGTCGCGGACACCGCGGAGGCGATCGACCTGGCTCCGCTGGCCCCCTGCTCATGATCAAGGCGTCCCTCATGTCGCTAGGACAGCGTGAGGGACGCCTTGATCATGGGTAGGTGAAGGGGGCGGTGCGGGCGGTGCCCGGTCCGAGCCGGGACTCGCCCTGGTAGCGCCAGGTCTGCACGACGGCGTAGCGGCCGCGCGCCGGCTTCGCCGTGAACGGCCCGCAGGTGCGCTCCTCGCCCCGCTTGGCGAACGTCAGGCCCCGGCAGCTGAACGGCCCGGCCGCGGTGCGCCCCGACGCGGCGTCCACCAGTGACATCGTCACGTCGACCCGCAGGCCCTCCATGGCGCGCAGCTTGCCGGTGAGGCGCACCCCTGGTCCGGTGGACTGGCACGGCTGCGCCATCGCCGGGTGGCCGAACTGCCAGGCGTACTGGGCGCACCGCCACGGCCCGTACGACCGGGGCGCGGCCTCGGCCACCTGGGTGCGGCCGGCGGCGCGGTGCTGCGGCGCCGCCCGCCGGGTGACGGCGGCCCGGCTGGGCGCGGTGGCGACCGGCGTGGCGGACGGCGAGGCGCTGGTGGCCGGCGCCGCCGAGGGCGGCGCGACCGGGCGGTCCCGCCGTGCGGAGAGCACCCCCGCGCCCGCGACGAGACACGCCACCACCGCCACCGCCGTCCCCACGACCCGGAAGCGAGGAAGGGACCCTTTATATGCGGAAAACGATAGGAAGGGACCCTTCCTTGCGCGGCGGAGGTGGCGGGGGCCGACAGGCTTCGCCGCAGCCAGCGGGGGTGGCGGCGCGCCGGACAGGTCGGCGGCCAGGGCGCGCATCCGGTCCGCCAGGTCGGCGGCGCGCGGCCGGCGCTCGGGCGCCTTGGCCGTGCACTCCTCGATCACCTGCCACAGGGCGGCCGGCATCCCGTCCTGGCGGCGCGGCGCGCGCTCCAGGTGGCGGCCGAGCACCGCGCCGGACGGCCCGCCGGCGAACGGCGGCCGTCCGGCCAGCAGCTCGTAGAGGAGCACGCCGAAGGCGTACACGTCCGCCGCCGTCGTGGGCACGTCGCCGTTGATGACCTCCGGGGCGAGGTAGTTCGGGGTGCCGACGAGCGCGCCGGTGGTGGTGAGCCCGGGCGAGTCGAGCACCCGGGCGATGCCGAAGTCGGTGAGTCGCACCTCCGGGTCCGCGGCACCCGGCGCGCCGAGCAGCACGTTGTCGGGCTTCAGGTCGCGGTGGACGACGCCGGCCGCGTGCGCCTCGGCCAGCGCCGCAGCGACGCCGGCCAGGATCGTGGCCGCCTCGACGGGGGGCACGGTGTGGCAGTCGCGCAGCCGGTCCCGCAGGCTGCCGCCGGGTACCAGGTCCATGACGAGGCCCAACGACCCGCCGGTGGTGAGGAGCTCGCGGACCCGGACGACGTTGGGGTGCCGCAGCGCGGTGAGGATCGCGCCTTCCTGCGTGAACCGCAGCACCGTCTTGGGCTGGGTGGCCAGCTCCTCGCGGAGGAGCTTGACCGCCACCTGCTCGCCGCTGCCCTCGTCGAGAGCGCGCCAGACCGTGCCCGTGGCGCCGCTGCCGATCCGTTCCGCCAGCACGTATCCGCCAATGCGCCGTCCGGCGGAACTTCCGATAGCAACCGACACGCCCCTATTTAACCTGAAACCTCCCATGATCAAGGCGTCCTTCAAGTCGTTATAGCTACTTGAAGGACGCCTTGATCATGGAAAGGGGTGTGGTAGGACGGTCCGGTGATGATGACGATGGGAGCCGCGGAGCGGCGGGCGCGGCTGGCGGTGCGGCACGGGCTGGCGGCGCCGGCCGAGGACGCCACCGAGGCGGCGCGCCGGATGGTGGCGTTGCACGCCACCGATCCGGCTTCGGTGTTCCTCGCCGTCCGGGCCCGGACTCCCAACGTCACGGTCGCGGACATCGAGGACGCGCTCTACGAGCGGCGGTCGCTCATGCGGATGCTGGGCATGCGGCGCACCATGTTCGTGGTACCGGTCGAGGTGGCGCCGGTGGTCGAGGCCGCGTGCACGAAGGCGATCGCGGTGAAACAGCGCCGGCTGTACACCAAGATCCTGGCCGAGGCCGGTGTGGGTGACGAGGCGTGGTTCGCGGACGTCGAGGACGGTGCCGAGAAGGCGCTGATCCGGCTCGGCCAGGCGACCGGCGCGCAGCTGTCCGCGGCGGAGCCGCGCCTGCGTACCCAGATCCTGGCGGCGGAGGGCAAGGCGTACGAGCGCACGCAGAACATCACGACGTGGGTGTTGTTCATGCTGGCCGCGGACGGCCGGATCGTGCGCGGCCGGCCGCGCGGCACCTGGGCCAGCAGCCAGTGGAGCTGGTCACCGGTGGCGGACTGGCTGCCCGGCGGGATGCCGCAGCTGGCGGAGGCGGACGCCCGGGTCGAGCTGGCGCGCCGGTGGCTGGCCGCGTTCGGCCCCGCGACGGCGGCCGACCTGCGCTGGTGGACCGGCTGGACGGCTGGCCAGACCAAGCAGGCGCTCACCGCGCTGGCGCCGGTCGAGGTCGATCTCGACGGCGCCGCCGGCCTGGTCCTCGCGGACGACCTGGCACCGACACCCGCACCCGAGCCGTGGGTGGCGCTGCTGCCCGCGCTGGACCCGACCGCGATGGGCTGGGCGGGCCGCTCCTGGTACGTCGGCGCGCACTCGCCGACGTTGTTCGACCGGTCCGGCAACATCGGCCCGACGGTGTGGAGCGACGGCCGGATCGTGGGTGGCTGGGCGCAGCGCGGCGACGGCGAGATCGGGTACCGGCTGCTGGAGGACATCGGGAGCGAGAAGGCCGACGCGGTCGCGGCGGCCGCGCACGGGTTGTCGGCGTGGATCGGGGACGTGCGGGTCACACCGCGGTTCCGCACCCCGTTGGAGCGGGAGCTGGCCTCATAACACTCCGTACCTACTCCGAATATTAGTTCTTGTGATCTTCCGGACAGGATGAGAGCCTGGCTCGCATCCGGATATCCAGGTATGTGCATATCCGGGCCAGCCACACCCCAACCCCCGGGAGGATCCACGTGAGATCCACAAGCTTCCCTGCCCGCCGTGCCGCCATCATCCTGGCGGCGCCGACGCTGCTACTCGGCGGCGTCCTGTGGCCCACTGCGGCGCAGGCGGCACCCACGCCGCTGAAGGCCGAACGCGCGGCCGACGCCGTCGCGCTCAGCAGCACGCTCGGTGCCCGCTCCGGCGGCGCCTACCTCGACGCGGCCACCGGCCGCATGGTCGTCACCGTCACCGACGCGACCGCCGCCGCTGCGGCCCGCGCGGCGGGTGCCGTCGCCAAGCAGGTCAAGTACAGCGCCGCTCAGCTCGACGCCGTCACCAGCAGGATCGAGCGCAGCGCCGCGGTCCCCGGCACCGCCCGCCACACCGACGTCATCACCAACCAGGTCGTGGTGACCGTCGACAGCACCGTCACCGGCGCGAAGCTCGACGCCGTCAAGGCTGCGGTGGCCGCGGCCGGCGACGCCGTCCGCCTCGAGACCACCGCGGGCTCGTTCGAGACGTTCATCGCCGGCGGGGAGGCCATCTACGGCGGCGGCTCGCGCTGCTCGCTCGGCTTCAACGTGCGCCAGGGCAGCACGTTCTTCTTCGTGACCGCCGGGCACTGCACCAACATCGCGTCGACCTGGCGCGGCGGCTCGTCCAGCGGCACGGTGCTCGGCACGCGGGTGTCGGGTCAAAGCAGCTTCCCGGGCAACGACTACGGCGTGGTCCGGTACACCAACACCAGCGTCGCCCACCCGAGCCAGGTCTACCTCTACGCGGGCACCCAGAACATCACGTCGGTGGGCAACGCGTTCACCGGCCAGGCCGTGCGGCGCAGCGGCAGCACGACCGGTGTGCGCAGCGGCTCGGTGACCGCGACCAACGCGTCCGTCACCTACTCGCAGGGCACCGTCAGCGGCCTGATCCGCACCAACGTGTGCGCCCAGCCCGGTGACAGCGGCGGGTCGCTGTTCGCCAACTCGGTCGCGCTCGGCATGACGTCCGGCGGCAGCGGCAACTGCACCGTCGGCGGCACCACGTTCTACCAGCCGCTGAACGAGGTCATGAACAACTTCGGGTACACGCTCTGATCCATTGACCGTGGGGTTGAGCCGCCGGCGCCGCGCGCCGGCGGCTCAGCCGTGTCTAGAGGCACCACAACAAAACCACAACATTCACAGCATCGAGTACTGGCAATGTGGCGCCGGGACTCGACTGGGGAGACGTGGATCATGAAGCTGAACGCAGCGCCCGGCGGGCGCGTCGTTGTCGGATTGGCGGTTCTGGCGTTAGTCGCTGGGGGCCTCACCGCGAGTGGACGGTCGCCATCCGATGTGGTGGCGGCTCCGGCCGGTCTCGTGGCCCCGGTTTCGTGTGGGTTGTCCGCGCCGGCTTCGACGACGGCGGCGATCGTGCCGGAGTACCAGGCTGTGGTGGCCGAGGCGGCGACGCTGTCCTACGACGGCGCGGCGCTGGCGGTGGGTGAGGGGGCGACCGCGGGCCCGGTGCGGATCGGCATCACGCCGCTGACCACGGCGGAGCTGCCGCCGCTGGACGCCGGCATGACGAACGTGACGAAGGGGCCCCGGCAGGGGTACCGGTTCACCCCGCACCCGTTCCGGTTCCAGCGCGCGGTCGAGGTCTCCATCCCGTACGACCCGGCGCGGGTGGGCGTCGCGTTCGACGCGGAGGACGTGCACACCTACTACTTCGACGAGCCCAGCGGCTGCTGGCGGCCGCTGGAGCGGATCCGGGTCGACGAGAAGAAGCACGTCGTAGTGTCCCGCACCGACCACTTCACCGACATGGTGAACGCGGTGGTGACGGTGCCGGAGCACGCGGAGAACACGTCGTTCAACCCGACCCAGATCAAGGACCTGGAGGCTGCTAACCCGGGCACCGGGGTGAACCTGGTGAGCGCGCCGGGCGCGACCAGCACCGGTGACGCCCAGCTGTCGTACCCGATCGAGGTGCCGCCCGGCCGGGGCGGCCTGCAACCGGAACTCGCGGTGGCGTACGGCTCGGCTGGTGGCAACGGCTGGCTCGGCCTGGGCTGGGATGTGCCGCTGCCCTCGATCACGGTGGACGGCCGCTGGGGCGTGCCGCGGTACGACGCCGGGCTGGAGACCGAGACGTACGTGGTCGGCGGGCAGCAGCTCACGCCGGTGGCGCACCGGGGCGCGTTGCGGGCGCGGTCGGCGGAGAAGGTGTTCCACACCCGGGTCGAGGGCGGGTTCGCCCGGATCGTGCGGCACGGCAACTCGCCGAAGAACTACTCCTGGGAGGTTGTCGACAAGGCCGGGACCCGGTCGTTCTACGGCGGCACGGCGCAGTCCACCCTGGCCGACGACGCCGGCAACGTGTTCCAGTGGGCGCTGCGGGAGATGCGTGACGCGCACGGCAATGTCATGCGTTACCACACCGTCCGGCAGGACGACGCGGGTGTGACGGGTGGTTCCGTGCCTGGCCGGAACCTGTACCTGCAGAAGATCACCTACGCCGGGGACGGTGACACGGACGGCCCGTACGCGGTCACCTTCATCCGCGACCGGGAGCTGGAGGAGCCACGCCGCCCGGATGTCACGATCGACGCCCGGGGCGGGTTCAAGCGGGTCACCGCCGACCTGCTGCGTCGTGTCGAGGTCACGCTGGACAACCTGCCGATCCGGCAGTACGAACTCGGCTACACGACGGGCGCGTTCGGTAAGACGCTGTTGAAGTCGATTACCCAGTTCGATGAGAACGGTCAGCCGTTCACCACCCACACCCTCGAATACTTCGACGACATCCGCGACGGTTCGGGCGCGTACCGGGCGTTCGAACGGGTTGGCTGGAACTCCCCTGACGACAATCTGGGCAACGACGCGGTCAGCGGCCCGATCGGTGGTGCCGGTGAGGCCGGCGCGTTGAACGGCAACACCAGCACCAGCGCCGGTGGGCACCTGTACGTCGGTGCCGGCCCGGTCGCGCGCAAGTCCGGCTCGGTGGGGGTGAAGACCGGGTTCAGCAGCGCCGAGGAGACCGGCCTGCTGGCCTTGGTTGATGTGGACGGCGACAACCTGCCGGACAAGGTGTTCCGCGGCGACAGCGGCATGGTGTACCGCAAGAACCTGTCCCGGCCGGGCGGCCAGCCGCGGTTCAGCGACGACGTCACGGCTTTGCGTAACCTGCCGGGCATCCTGCGGCAGAGCAGCGACACCCTCACCGCGGGTGTGGAGAGTTATATCGGCGTAGCGGCCCAACTCGACTTTGTCGACACGTTCACCACCACCGACCGGTACCTCACCGACGTTAACAGTGACGGCATCACGGACCTGGTCAACGGCGATGCGGTCCTGTTCGGACGGATCGGCCCGGACGGGGCACCGGTGTACGGCGCGTCCGGCGACACCCCGGTGCCGATCGGCTCGGCGCCGGTGGACGCAAGCGACCTGATCAGGGACTTCACCGCCGACCGGGAGCGGCAGACCGACTCGCATCCGCTGGTGGACACGGTGCGCCGGTGGGTGGCGCCGTTCGACGGCACGATCCGGGTCAGTGGCGATGTGCGGCTGGTGGAGGACACCAGCGCGGAACGGGCCGCGTACACCAAGGCCGACGGCGTCCGGGTGGCTATCCAGCGAGAGGCCAGCGAGTTGTGGTCGCGGCAGATCGGCGCCACCGACTACGCCGCGCACACCCCATCCGATGTGGGCAGTGTCGCGGTCAAGCGGGGTGAGCGGTTGTACTTCCGGGTGCAGTCCAACGCCGACGGCGCGTTCGACAAGGTGGCGTGGGATCCGCAGGTGACCTACACCGGTGTCCCGGACACCACCGACGTCAACGGCCTGAACCCCTACGGATATCAGGCGTCGCGGGACTTCACGCTGGGCGGGCGGGCCACCTCGGTGACCGCGCCGGTCACCGGCACCGTCCACCTCTCCGGCGCCCTGTCGGTAAAGGCGGCGCTGACCGACGATGTCACTGCGGTCATCACCGTCGACGGGCGGACCGTCTTCGAGCAGACGCTGCCCGCCGGCCAGGCCGGCGAGATCCCGATCGACCGTGACGTCACTGTGGAGCAGGGACAGCGACTGCAGTGGCGGGTGCGCGTCGATTCCGCGGTCGACCTGGGTCAGATCGGCTGGACGCCGACGGCCGAGTACCCGTCCGGGCAGGTCATCCAGCCGCCGTACGACGTGGACATGTACCCGACCAACAGCCTGAGCGCGCCGCAGGAGTCCTACACCGTGCCCACCGACGGCACCCTCATCGTGGTGCCCGCGCTGGCGGTCGACGACCCGGCCCTGGACGCCCGCGTGGTGTTCACCGTGAAGAAGCGCGGCGAGCTGCTGACCAAGAAGGTCATCGACGTCACCGACGGCCACGCGCCGGACCCGGCCGATATGCGGTTGGCTGTGCCGGTCACCGCGGGCGACGAACTGTTCTTCGACTTCAGCACGCTGAACCAGCAGCTCGCCGCCAAGCTGAGCGGCCAGTCGGTCCAGGTCGGCTACGACGACCTCACGCTCGCCCCCGCGCCCAGCGCGGTGCACAGCGCGGCCACTGAGGGCGCGTTCGCCCAGCCGTACCGCGGTTGGGGTGTGGTCGGCTACAACGGCAACCGGGACCGGGCCGGTCAGCCCATCGCCCAGGACGCCCTGGTCATCGACGACAGCTACCGCGACCAGCTACCGACTGATGTGGACCCGCAGCGGGACAAGGACGAGTTCACCGCCGACCCGCGGGTGACGCCGCCGAAGGTGTTCGCGTTCTCCCCGGCACCCACCGACCAGCGCTGGGAGGCCGGCGACCACCTGTGGGCGGGCAAGGACATGTCGAGCAGTTCGCGGCTGGGCACGCAGGCCCTCACCGCGCCGCTGGCCGCAGACTTCGACGGCGTCACCGCGGTGCCGCGGGTGTCCCGCTCAAGCCAGATCTCCCTCACCGGCGGCGCCGGTGTCGGGGTCATCAGCATCGGCGGCAGCGTGGCGTCCGGCGACAGCGTGGGTGAGCTGGACTACCTGGACATGAACGGGGACCGGTTCCCCGACGTGGTCGGCGCGGGCGGCATCCAGTACACCGACCCCACCGGCCAGCTCGGCTCCACCAGGGCATCCACACCGGACGGTGAGGTCCGCAGAGGCAGCACGGTCACGGGGAACGCCGGTGCCGGCAGCGCCGCTCGGACCATCAGCACCGGGCGCGGATACGCCGCACCGCCTGCGGATACCACGGCGAACACCTCGACCTCCGGCAACGACCTGCCACCGCTGGGCATCGGCGGCAACCTCGGCACTGGCGAGTCCAGCGGCAAGTACGACCTGCTCGACATCAACGGCGACGGCCTGCCCGACCGGGTGTACGCCGACGGCAAGGCCGCGCTGAACCTGGGTTACCGGTTCGCCGCCCCCGAGCCGTGGCCAGGCGGCACCCTGAACGACGGGAACACCAGCAACGCCGGAGTGAACATCGGCTTCAACACCGACTTTTACGGCTTCGCCGGCGGCGCCTCGTTCAGCCAGAGCCACAGCTCCACCGAGAGCAGCCTGACCGACGTCAACGGCGACGGCCTGGCCGACCGGGTTTTCGACGGCAACCCGATCCGGGTCGCGCTGAACACCGGCAGCGGGTTCGCCCCGCCCACACCGTTCCTGGGCAGCCTGTCCGGCGTCAACGCCGACGCCAACGCCAGACTCGGCGCCGGCGCCTACGTGGTCATCCCCGCATGCATCGGGCTCATCATCGGGGGTTGCGTCATCACCAACCCGGGCGCCGACACCTCCACCGGGGTGAGCCGGGCCGAGCAAGCGCTGCGGGACATCGACGGCGACGGCTACGTCGACCATCTGCGGTCGACGAAGGACAGCGAACTGGTGGTCGCGCAGAACCAGACCGGCCGCACCAACCTGCTCAAGCAGGTCAAGCGGCCCATGGGTTCCCGCATCGACCTCGACTACACCCGCGACGGCAACACCTTCGGCCAGCCGAATTCGAAGTTCGTGCTGTCCCGGGTGGCCGTCCACGATGGCCAGTCCGGAGACGGGCAGGACGCGCAGCTCACCACGTTCCGCTACGCCGGCGGTACCTTCGACCGGCTGGAGCGGGAGTTCCGCGGATACCAGAAGATCGTCGAGGAGCACCGCGACCCCGGCGCCGCCGACGCCATCCACCGCACCATCACCCGGGAGTTCCGCACCGACAGCCACTACACCCAAGGACTGCCCACCCGGACGCTGGTAGCGGACGCGGCCGGTAACCCGTTCCAGGAGACCACCAGCACCTACCTGCTGCGCGACGTGTCTTCCCCCAGTACGGCGGCGGATCCGGCGAGCACCACCGCGACCATCTTCCCCCAGTTGGTGCGCACCGATCAGCGGTTCTTCGAGGGCCAGGCCACGCCAGGCAAGTCCACCTTCCAGGAGCTGTCCTACGACGAGGTCGGCAACCTGATCCGCACCCTGGAGGCCGCCGACGCCGGACCCGGCGACGACGTGGAGACGAAGATCCGGTACACCGCCGAAGACGCCGCCTGCAAGGCCACCGGCATCGTAGGCACGGCGAAAGCCGTCGACGTACGCGGCAACGGCGCGCTCATGCGACACCGCGAGTCCACAGTCGACTGCGCCAACGGAAACGTCACCCAACACCGGGCGACACTGGCCAACGGCGACAAGGCGATCACCGACCTCACCTACTTCCCCGACGGCAACCTCAAATCCGTCACCGGCCCGGCCAACGAGAAGGACCAGCGGTACCGGCTCGAATACGAATACGACCCAGCCACCACCACCCACGTGACGGCCACGAAGGACAGCTTCGGCTACCGCTCGACGGCTGCGTACAACCTGAAATACGGCCTCGTGGAGACGTCCACCGACATCAACAACCAGCGGCTGCGTAACTACTACGACGCGGTCGGCCGGTTGGACATGGTCATCGCCCCCCGCGAGACCGCCGAGAACCATCCAACCATCGACATCGAATACCACCCCGAGGCGGCGGTGCCATACGCCGTCACCCGGCACATCGACCGCAACAGTGACGGATCCATCAAGACCGACTCGATCGACACCATCACCTTCACCGACGGCCTGAAGCGGGCCACCCAGGTCAAGAAGGACGCCACGGTCACCACCGGGCCGGACACGCCGCCAGCGAATGTGATGACCATATCCGGGCGAACCGTCTTTGACTTCCTCGGCCGGGCGGTGGAGCAGTTCTATCCGACCACCGAGCCGAAGGGACCGACGAACAACCGGTTCCGGCCGGCGTTCGACTCGGTGCGACCGACCCGCGTGAGCTACGACGTCCTTGACCGGACCATCCGGACCGTCCTGCCCGACGAGACGGTCGCCACGAACGCGTACGGCTTCGGCCCGGACCGGGCGGGCACGACGCAGTTCGAAACGGCGGCGACCGACGCCAACGGCAACACCACCCGCAGCTATACCGACGTCCGCAAGCTCACCACGGCGGTCAAGGAGGCCAACCCGGCCGGCGGGCAGCCGGCCATCTGGACCAGCTACGCCTACGACCCGCTCGGCCAGCTCACCAAGGTGGTCGACGACAAGCAGAACGTGACCACCGCGGCGTACGACAACTTCGGCCGCCGCACGGTCCTCGACAACCCGGACACCGGGAAGACCCAGACGGTCTACGACCTCGCCGGCAACCCGATCAAGCGGATCACCGCCAACCTGGCCGCCAAGCACAAGGCCATCGAGCACGAGTACGACTTCAACCGGCTCGCGGCCATCCACTACCCCCTCTTCGACGGCAACGACGTCAAGTACACCTACGGCGCGCCGGGTGCGTCGAACAACGGCGCCAACCGGGTCGTCGAGGTGGACGACGCCGCCGGCATGGTCAAGCGTGAGTACGGCCCGCTGGGCGAGGTCACCAAGGAGACCCGCACGGTGTCCGGGGCGCTCGACCACGATGCCAGTTACACGACGCAGTACAAGTACGACACCTGGAACCGGGTGCTGCAGATGACCTACCCGGACGGGGAGGTTCTGTCGTACCACTACAACAGCGGCGGCCTCATCGACGGCGCCACCGGGGTCAAAGGCAGCAACACCTACCCGTACCTGACCCGGCTCGACTACGACAAGTTCGAGCAGCGCACGCTGCTGCAGACCGGCAACGGCACCCGGACCCGGTACACGTACGACGGCGAGGACCGCCGGCTCGCCACGCTGCAGGCGAACCTGCCGACCGGCGCGGAGTTCCAGCACACGAACTACGCGTACGACGCGGTCGGCAACATCACCTCGCTCGAGAACGCCACCGACAAACCGAGTAAGCAAACCTTCGACTACGACGGCCTGAACCGGCTCACCAGCGCCCAGGGCGAGTACAAACCCACAGCGGACAAGACCGACCGGTATCAGGTGTCGATGTCCTACGACACCATCAACAACGTCACGCTGAAAGACCAGCGGCACGAGATCGTCAGATCGTCCACCACCGCCCAACCGGCGACCACCTACCGGTACGCCTACGAGTTCAAGGGCGACCAACCGCACGCGCCGACGGATCTGGGACCGTTCGACCTCAAGTATGACGCCAACGGCAACCAGGTCAGCCGCATTGACCCGAAGAACCGGCGGCAGATGGTCTGGGACGAGGAGAACCGGCTCGCCTGCGTCCGCGACAAGTCCGCCCACGACGATCTGACGCTCGTTGAGAACTCGTCCTGCCCATCCGACACCGACGTGCGCTTCGCCTACGACGATCAGGGCACCCGGGTGATCAAGGACGCCGGGCACGGCAACGTCAACGTCGATCCGAACGAAACGTTCTCGCAGCGCAAGCAGACCAGGTTCAAACACATCTTCATCGGGGGCACCCGGCTCGTGTCCAAAGTGGTCGAGCCGGAACGCTTCGTCGAGGCCAACCAGTTCTACTTCCACCCCGACCACCTCGGCTCGACCGGATACGGCACCGACCGGGACGGCAAGATCGTCGAGCACCTCCGGTACTTCCCGTCCGGCGAGACCTGGGTCGACGAAAGCGCCGGCGCACCCACCCCGTACCAGTTCAGCGGCAAGGAACTGGACCAGGAGACCGGCCTGCACTACTTCGGCGCCCGCTACTACGACGCCAAGACCGCCGTCTGGCAGTCACCCGACCCGATGCTCAAGAAGTATCTGGACGGGGCACCGGCCGGCGGCGTGGAGAATCCGGTCAACCTGGCCGCCTACACCTATACCAACAACAACCCGGTCCGGTTCACCGACCCCGATGGCCTCTTCGTCCGGACCTGCGACGACGACACCGTCGCGACCCCGGGAGATTGCGGCACCATCCTGGAAGGTGGCGGCGCTGGCGGGCGGGGCGGCGGTGGCGCGCCCGACGCCGGGCCGAGCCCGGTCCTCTGGCTCGTTTCTGGAGCCTTCCATGGCATCTCGGCCATCGCCAACCTTCTCTCGACAGCGGCGGCGAAGGTCTCGGGCACCCAGAAGACGCCCGAGATGACGACTACGGACCAGGCGAACTGGAAGGCGCAGTTCGACCAGGCGACGAAGAAGAACGAGGACGAGGACCCGGACAAGCTGCCCGTCATCGAGGTCGACTTCAACAGGATGCCCACGATCGCCCGGCATGTGCAGACGGCGCTGGACGCAGGCATATCACCGATAGTGAACCGCAACATGAACCCTACGTGGCAGGACGCGAACCGGGCCGCCGCGTGTCCCCGGGGATGGGCGAGCCCGTTGTCCTGTGACGAGTTCCCGTTCGCCTCAACCATGCAGGGCGCTCTGTTCGGTCCAGTGTTCAGCCGGGCGAAGGTACCCGAATGGGAACAGCGCAGGCAGGCCGGCAGCCTGACCAGACAGTGGGAGAAGAACAAGATTCCGCACGGCGGGGCGGCCATGGTCAAGGTAATAAACTTGCCGCAAGACTGGCAGCCGATCGGAGAGGTGATCCGAAAGGGTGGACCGTGAGGCACCGCTGATCCAGTTCCGGGTCACGCCGTTCTACCACGCGGTGGTGGTCCAGTCGGCCGGCGCGAGCGACCTGCCGATACCGGAGACGGGCGAGGAAGCGGCGGTGGCGACGGGCGAGTCGGTGCTCGTCGCCACCCACGGCCCGGACGACGGCAAGGTGACGATGGAGGTCTACCGCGGCACGGTGCCCGATGTCCCCAGCGCGCTGGTCTACGACGGGGAGCTGTCCTTCGCCACCCCGTACCTGGAGATCGGCTCCGGGGTCTCCGGCGACCTCACGACCGTCGACGTCGGGCGGATCGGGTGGGTGCCGATCAAGATCTACGTGGACCCGCCCGGCGACCCGGGCCGAGTGATGGTCGTCATTTCGTGAGAGCCCTGCCCTGGGTGGGCAGAACGGCCCGTCCCCTCCCATGATCAGGGCGTCCTTCACGTCGCCAGAACGATGTGAAGGACGCCTTGATCATGGGATGGCGCCTCAGCTCGCGACCAGCCCCAGCTGACGCTGGAAGTCCAGCTCGTCGAAGTAGAGATGATGCTCGGTGATCTTGCCGTTCTCGACGGTCGCGATGTCGACGCTACGGATCTTGATGGGCTTCCCGGTCGGCTCCATGCTCTCGCCCGTGGGCAACTGCAGGGACCCGGTGTTCGTGCCGATGAAGTAGCCCTCGTCGACCGCCTTGTTGCCCGACTCGACCTTGCTGATCTCTTCCCACCTGCCGTCCGGGAAGCCGTCGATGAACTGACGCCAGTAGTTCGCTATCTGCTGACGTCCCTTGACCTCGCCCGCGTCCGGAGTCACCACGACCGCGTCGTCGGAGTAGCACCCCACCGTCGCGTCCACGTCGTGCGCCTCCAGGGCCGCAGCGGTCATCCGGTCTAGTAGTTCCCGTGCCTGTCCCATGACGCCACCCCCTCGCCCACTGATTATCCCCGCGTCTTCCCTGGTCGGAGGCGTTTCGGGCGGGGAAGGCGGCCAGTGGCCGCCGGATGACGCCCGCGGCGCTCCTTGCGCGATGGCCGGGTGATGTCGGGGTGATGCCTGCCTCCGCCAGGCTCTTGATCATCGGTGGTCGCGGCAGGCGGCCGCCCTTTTTGTACGGGGATCGGGGTATCTCGCGTGAAGACACGCATCTACCGGAGGGTGGGTCGGGCAGCGTGCCTGAGCCTGCTCGCCTCAGCGGCGTTGGCCGGGGTCAACCCGCCGGCGGGACACGCCGCCGTCACCACCGACCAACCGGCGACCGACACGCAGGTCGCCGTCACCACCGTCGATCCGGCCGACGGTGTCGGCCAGCTCTCCGCCAGCTTGGCGGCCGCGTTGGAGACCGCCGAGGTCCGCACCGCCGAGGACCCGACGAACCTGGCACCCCCATACGTCGCGCGCGCCACCGGCCGGATCGTGGCACCGGTCACCTCGGTCGCCGACGCCACCAAGGTGGCGTACGCGGCCGGCGCGATCGCGGTCGACACGAGCACGCTGCCCGACGAGGGCGGCGACGACGAGACCACGGCCGGCACGGTCGAGGGCAAGGACGAGGAGGCCGCGGCGGCCGCGCCGGCCACGGCCGGGGAGCCGGCCGCGGAGGCCGCCTTCCCCACCTTCTACTACCCGAGTACGCCAGTGGTGAAGTACAGCAAGAGCGCGCTGACCGCGGTCAAGGGCGACGTGCTCAACAGCGGCGTGCCGGGGGTGGAGCACATGTGGGCGGCGTTCATCGACGCCGAGACCAACCGGGTACTGGTCAAGACCTCGACCGTCACCGAGGAGATGCGCACCGCCCTGGCCAGCCGGTACGCCGCCGACCAGCTCGCGCTGCTGCTGACCGACGAGCAGCAGCCCGAGCTGCTGAGCCGTCCCTCCGACACGTCACCGTTCTGGGGCGGCTCCTACGCCGTCACCTCGACGGGAGGCAGCACCCGCTGGCACTGCACGATCGGCTTCCCATGGTCGTACAACGGCGCCGACTACTACATCACCGCCGGGCACTGCACCGGGCTGAACACCTACACCTGGATGCCCCGCTACGGCACCGACATCGTCGGGGTGGTCCGCAAGGACGGCTGGAACAACAACACCGGCTCGGTCAAGATCGACGGACAGTCGTACAACACGGGCGACGTCGCGCTGGTCCAGCTGTTCTACCCGTACAAATCGGGCTACAGCATCTACGTCGGCGGGCCTCGGTCCAACGTGTCGAGGACGATCGGCGGGGTCGCGACCAAGTCCCCCAAGAAGGGCGACAAGGTCTGCTCCGGCGGCAGCACGGTGGGTGAGCTGTGCGGCTGGAAGGTGACGGACGGCAGCACCGACGTGCGCTTCCGTGACGGCACGCTGGCCCGCAACGTGGCCTATGCGACCAAGACCCCCACCTGCGCCGCCGAGGGAGACTCGGGGGGCCCGATTTACTCGATCCGGTCCAACGGCTCGGTCACCGCGCGCGGCATCCTCAGCGGTGGCGGGTTCAACGGCTCCAAATGCAGCTTGATCTTCAGTGACATCCGGGTGGCCGAGAAGTCCTTCCCCGGCGCCGTCAAGCACAGCTGACCCTGGCTCGCCGACGAGTCGAGCATCCCGGCGATCGCCGTCCTTTTCTCGATGTTCGTCCGCTGCCAGTCGCTCTCAGCCGCCGGCGATGGGGGGCCCCTTGCCGCCATCGCCGGGGCGGCGGGCGCGGGCCCAC
>JBBEWH010000016.1:0-63639 GCA_037414955.1 Actinomycetes bacterium KLBMP 9797 | reverse complement strand
CCGGGGCCCGGCCCCCCCCCCCCGGGGGGGGGCCCCCCCCCCCCCCCCCCCCCCCCGGCGCGGCGGACCGGGAACAGCGTCATGGCCGGCAGCCGCAGCTGCGCCGTGCGGTGAGGGTGAGGCGGTGCCGCCGTACGCTGCCGGCGGGGTCGGCGGGGTCGGCCGGGTCGGCGGCGTCGAGCACCGCGTCGATCGCGTCGGCGCCCAGGGCGTCGAACGGCGCGGCGACCGTGGTGAGCGCCGGGGTGAGGTAGGCGCCCAGCGCGGTGCCATCGATGCTGACCAGGGCCAGGTCGTCGCCGACGCGGCGGCCAGCCTCGGTCGCGGCGCGCAGCGCACCGAGGGCGTGTTCGTCGGTGGTGGCGCAGATGGCCGTGATGTGCGGGTGGGTGGCCAGCAGCGTCCGGGTGGCCCGGTAGGCGTCGTCGCGCAGGTTCGGGAAGGGACAGGTGAGCGTGGACCACGGCGGCATCGGCCCGTTGCCTTCGAGCAGAGCCGCGCCGGCACCGCGAGCGCGCAGGCTGACGGGGTCGTCGCCGGTGCCCGCACCGAGCAGCGCGATGTGATCGTGGCCGTGCCCCAGGAGATGCTCCGCGGCCTGGCGGCCGGCGTCGGTGTCGTCCCCGGTGACGCAGACGGTGCCCGGGTGCGTGCGGTGCACGAGAACATGCGGGAGCTGGGCACGGCGTAGCAGTGCCACCGCGGGCGCCGGGTCGTGGGAGGGTGCCAGGAGCATCGCGTCGACGCGGGCGTCGAGCAGCGCTTGGAGCTGTTCGCCTTCCCGGTCGCCGTCGAAGTGGGCGCTGCCGACCAGCAGCCGGAACCCGCGGGCGAAGGCGGCGTCTTCGATGGCTCGGACCAGTTCGGCGAAGAACGGTTTGGCCAGGTCGGGTACGACCAGGCCGATGGTGCCGGTGCGGTTGGCGCGCAGTGCCCTGGCGAGGTTGTTGCGCCGGTATCCGAGTTCGGCGACGGCGCTGAGGACCCGGGCCCGGGTGGCGGGAGCCACCGGTCGAGGGCCGTCGTTGAGCACATAGCTGACCACGGCCGTGGAGGTGCCGGCGCGGGCGGCAACATCGCGGATCGTCGGTCCGGTTGCCACGGTCGGTCCCTCCTTCGCGCGCGGCGGCTCTTGGCTGTCGTCTATCATGCCCACGGCAGTCTAATCGTTTAGATAGCTAGGGACAGCGAGGGTCCGTGCCCATGACACCACCACCACCACCACCGCGGCTGGTGATCGACACCGACACCGGCTCCGACGACGCCGTGGCGCTGTTGATGGCCGCACGCGCTCCCGAGGCGACGATCGAGGCGGTCACCACGGTGGCCGGCAACGTGCCGCTGCCGCTGGCCACCCGCAACGCCCTGATCACTCTGGAACTGGCTGGAAGCGGTGGGGTGCCGGTGCACGCCGGCTGTGAACGGCCGCTGCTCCGCCCGCTGGAGACCGCCCAGCAGGTGCACGGCGCCGACGGGATGAGTGGCGCGCCCCTGCCCGAGCCGGTCGGCGCGTCGACCGGCGAGCACGCTGTCGACGCGCTGCTGCGCCTGGCCCGCGAGCGAGGGCCGGAGCTGACCCTGGTCACCCTCGGCCCGATGACCAACCTCGCCGCGGCGCTCATTCGCGACCGGCACCTGCTGCGCCGCTTCCGGCACGTACTGCATGGCGGGCGCCGCCGACGCCCGCGGCAACGTGACCGCCACGGCTGAGTTCAACGTGTGGGCCGACCCCGAGGCCGCCGCGATCGTCTGCGACGCCGCCACCCCCGACACGATGACCTGGATCGGCTGGGACGCCTCCCGCCACGACGCCGTGATGACCCCCGGCCGGCGGCGCCGCCTGCGCGAACTGGGCACACCATCGGCGTTGTTCGCCGACCGGATCAACCGGGCCGTCAACGTCTGGGCCACTGAGGTGACCGGCCTGTCCGGCTACGATCTGCCCGATCCCTTGGCGATGGCCGTGGCGCTCGACCCGGACCTCGTCCGCCACGCGGAGGCCGCCCACGTGCGCGTCGGCGTCGGCGACGAGGCGCGCGGGCAACTGCTCATCGATCGACGCCGCACCGCCAGCGGCGCGAACCTCACCCTCGTGCGGCGGGTGGACACCGATGGGTTCGAGCGGATGCTGCTCGCCGCCTGCGGCGCCAGCCCGGCGTCATGATCCGCCCCGAGTGGCCGGGGCGCTACGAGTTGCACTGCCACCTCGACGCCTCGGTACGCCCCGACACCATCGCCGCGCTCGCCGCCGAACAAGGCATCGACCTGCCCGCACCCGTGCGCCAACTCGCGGTGGCGCCACCCGACGTCGGCAGCCTGCACGCCTTCCTGCCGTACCTCGACGTCGCCCTCGACGTGCTGCAAAATCCCGAGGCACTGCGTCGCGCCGCCGCCGAACTCGTCGTCGACTGGCGCCGCGACCACGTCGTCTACGGCGAGGTTCGCTTCGCGCCCCAGCTGCACACCCGGGCCGGCATGAGCATCGACGATGCCATCGCCACGGTCGCCGCCGGACTGGCGCACGGCACCGCCGCCACCGGCGTGCGCACCGGTCTGCTGCTGTGCTGCCTGCGCCATCAGCACCCGCGGCACAGCCTCGAAGTCGCCGACGCCGCGATACGCCGCCGCGATGTCGTGGCCGGCCTCGACCTCGCCGGCGACGAACGCCTTCCCGGCGCGCCGCACCGCGAGGCGTTCGATCTCGCGCACGCCGCCGGTATGCCCGTCACCGTGCACGCCGGCGAGGCCGCCGGACCGGCCAGCGTCTGGGAGGCCCTCGACGTGCTCGGGGCCCGCCGCATCGGCCACGGCGTGCGCAGTACCGGCGATACCGTCCTGCTCGATCGCCTACGCCGCGATCGGATCACGCTGGAGACCTGTCCGCGCTGCAACGTCCTGACCGGCGCGGTCCCCGCGATGACCGCCCATCCCGCTGACCGGCTGCTGCGCGCCGGGTTGCGGGTAACCGTCAGCACCGACGCCCGCACCACCGCCGATACCAGCCTCGACGCCGAATTCGACGCCCTCGCGGCAACCTTCGGCTGGACCCACGTCGAAGAACAGCTCTGCCAAGACAACGCGGCACAGGCCGCATTCGCCCACCCGGCGCCGCAGAGCGCCGCCTAGCCTGTCCGGAGCGCCTCGTCCACCCCCGACTCCCGGCGACCCAGATGGACCGGGTCGCGACCGGAGAGCACGTCCAGGACCGCCTTCACACAGGCGCCGTGCTCGCGGGTGGAGCCGATGCGCCACGTCTGGCGGTACCGCTTGACCGTCTCGTCGCCCACGCCGGCCGCGTCCACGCCGAGCCGCCGGCAGAGCGTGACCGCCCGGGGCAGGTGAAACGCCTGGGTCACCACGATCGCCTGCCGCACGCCGAAGACGCGGCTGGCCCGGGCGCACGAGTCATACGTGTCGAAGCCCGCGTGGTCGAGCACCACCTTCTGGGCCGGTACGCCCGCGGCGGTCAGATAGCGCTGCATCGCGCCCGGCTCGTCGTACTCCCAGTTCATGTGGTCGCCGGAGACCAGGATCGCGCGCACCTTCCCGGCCTCGAACAAACGCCGCGCGACGTCGAGCCGGGCGGCCAGGAAGGGCGAGGGCGTGCCGTCCGCGTACACCTGGGCGCCGAGAACGAGCGCGACGGGCGCTGCCGGCACGGTCTCCTCGCTGAAGATGTGTCCGTCGGACGCGGTCCGTACCCAGATCACGCTGCCCGCGACGGCGGCCGCGAGCCCCACGGCACCGACCAGGCCAAGCCACACCGCGCGCCGCAGCCACCGCCGGACGCCGGCCCGCGAAGGGAGGCGAAGTCGCATGGATCTCACCCTGCCAGCGCGGGTCAACTGGCGCTCGTGACCCGGGGTGGATCTACCGGTCGGGCGCTGGACTGCGGCCATGGTCCGCGACCTGCCGGCCCGTTGCCGTCGCACGCTATCGCCCAGACCAGGGCAGGTGGCACTGCGCCGGGTGAACACCGTGTCCCCTGTGGCTTGCCAGATCTCTGCCACCCCGCCTGTCCGGCGCGGCCGCTCCGGCGATCCGGCGCTCTCTACTGTGGACTGGCGGCGGACGCGGCAGCCGCATACCGCGTCAACATGTCCGCCAACTCTTTGGGGTGGCTGAGCGCGACGCAGTGGCTGCCCTCGACCTCGTCGGGCACGATACCCAGACGCTCCAGCGCCAGTCGGCGGAAGAAGTCGGGCGGGAAGAAGCGGTCCTCGCTGCAGAGCACCAACCTCGTCGGCACGTCCGGCCACGCATCCAACGGCCACGGAGCGGCCGTCGCGGCCGTCGACGGATGCGCGCGCTCCTTGGTCATCGCCTCCTCGGCCAGCTTCCGCGGTACATCGTGGTAGAAGCTCACGTGTGGATCCGCGTTGCCGGTCAAGCCGCCGTCGCGCTTGGCCTGTTCCGCCACCGCGTTGGGGTAGCCGGTGTTGGCCCACCACTCATCCGGCGACTCGCCCGGCGACGGGATCATGCCGGCCAGCAGGACCAGCACGTCGACGGGCAGCCGATCGGCGACCAACGGGGCGGTGAACGCACCGAACGAGTGGCCCACGACGACCAGGTCCCGCTTCCCACCGACGGCCTCGACCACGGCGTCGGCGTAGTCCGTCAGGGTCTTCGACTCGTCATCACCCGGCAAGTCGGGAGCCACCACGTCATGCCCGCGGGCTCGTAGCTCGGCTTCGACGAGGTGCCAGGCCCAACCGGTGTCTCCGCCGCCGTGGATCAACACGAATGTACTCATTGGACTGTCCTATCGCTGTGGCTCGGATCGTCAGGAAACGCAAACCCACGCTAAGGCTCAGTCCTCATCGCGTAAAACGATAAATTCCGCTCGTCATGATCGGTGATTCCGATGATCCGCGCGGTCGGACCGTGACTGATCTTCCACCTGTGCCTGCCCGGCGCGCGGGAGGCCCCGTTCCTGGGTCAGATAGGGCACCAGGAACGACCGCGCCACCCCGCCGGCCCGACTGACGAAGTGCGTTGCCGTGAGCGCCCACACCAGGATCGAATGCCGAGGCCGTGCCCGAGGTGGTCGCGGTTCGATCGCCAGCGCGACAGGTGCCAGGGTGCCGTGGGTTGTCATGTCGCCGGCGTTAGGTCCGTACTCGCATCACGAAAGCGATTGTTCTGCTCAACTTAATCGCCAATGGCGATGCTTACCGTGTCAAAAGCGTCGGGAGAGACCTCGCGGTGCAGTGGTTGTTGTCATCGGCGCTATCCGGGACCGCGACGTTCACGCACGGCCCTCTCGTCCACGTCGTGGGCATAGCTGATTTCGATGTCAGGCAACTCGTTCTGCAGCTCATAGGCCAGCCGCAGGCCTTCCTGCTCCCAGCGCCGTTGCTCATCGCTGCCGCCGAACTGGAAGCCCGTCAGAGCAATGCCGTTGAAGCGCTCGTTCCACGCCCGCAGCCGCTGGACCAGGCCCTCACTGACGCCCAGGTCCGCAAGGACGACCGGACCCAGGTGGTCGATGTCGCTGTCCCAGACGGGATCCTCATCCATGTGCTCGGCCATGACCCGCAGAGCGACTGGGCGGTACGGCTCCTCCATCCAGCGATCATGGCACGATGCGGACGCCTCCGGTCTGGGCCGGCCGCAGGGTCCGCAACACCTCGTCGAGGGCGGCGGCAGTTTCCGCGGGCATCAGCACCGGGAAGTAGTGCCCGGCTCCGGCGATCTCAGCGGTCCTGGTCGAGGGCAGCCATTCCTGAAGCAACGCGCGGCTCTCGCCGAATACGGGCGAGCTGTCGGAAGCGCCGATCCATACGATCGGCGTGGTGAGTTCCTTGACCGCCGCCGGGTCGACCATCCACGAACCCATGGCCGGCAGATCGACCTGAAGCCACGTGCTGAGGTCCGCGGCGGCCAGCGCCCGGGCGCCGTCGGGCAGGGCCGGCTCGATGAGCTCGGCCGCGCCTTCCAGGCCCGAGGTGAACTCCCAGAATCTCGCCACTGCGCCGTCGGTGTCCCCGCTCGTGTAGGTCGTCGCGAGGAGCGACATCGCCTCCTGGAGATCCGGCAGTTCCCGCTGCATGGCCTCGGTCTGGACAAGCGGGGCCTCGAGCAGAATCGCCGACCGCAATCGCTCCGGCGCCCGGGTCGCCAACTCCAGGGCGATGAGGGCGCCGAAGGAGTGTCCGGCGACGTGCGCCCTGTCGATTCCCAGCGCATCGAGGATCGTCGCGACGTCGGACGCCTGCCCGGGTATGTCGGCGCGCTCCGCGGGTAGTCCGCGACCGCCGTGGCCGCGCCGACCGAAGCGGATCGTCTGGTAGCCGTCCCGCTGGGCAAGCTCGGCCGCGAGCGGCTCGAGAAGGTCGCGGGTCAGCGCGCCGTGGACGAAGACCACGGGGTCACCATCGCCGGAGACCCAGACGTCGAGTTCGTCTCCGTCGGAGACCCTGATCCTGGTGGTCGCGGCGGCGGGCCTGCCCCGACGCGTCTTGGCCGTGTTGCTCATCGCCATCCTCCTTCGAGTCGTGCGCTCCGGATGGGGCGTCGACATCGACGCTAGGCAGCGTGCGGGAGGGTCGGCTTCGGCACGATTGACCAATCCCGGTGACGGGTCTACGCGGTTATGCGTAGACGGGCCGTCCTCACCGGGACTTCGACATGCCGTGGTCGAGGGCGTAACGAGCGGCCTGGGTTCGGGAGGCGACACCGATCTTGTGGAAGATGTTCGTCAGGTGGCGGGCGACGGTCCGCTCGCTGATGAACAACTCCTCCCCGATCTGCCGGTTGGACACGCCCTCGGCCACTAGCACAAGCACGTCGCACTCACGCCGGGTGAGCCCGCCGGGCGGTTCCGGAAGGGGCCGGCGGACGCCGAGCCGTTCGAGGGTCTCGTGTGCCAGATCAGACTCCGCCGCGGCCGTCACCGCGTCGCCGAGTGCCCGATACGCCTCGACCAACCGCAGACCGGTGGTGGCGGCGTCGTACACGGCGCCCAGCTCATGCCAGCGCCGGCAGGCGTCGCGCAGGACCGGGAGCGCCTCCCCCGCCCGGTTGCCGGCCAGCAGTACCGCACCGCGCGCGGTCGCAGCGCGTGCCTCCAGTCCGGAAGTGGCGTATCTCCTTGCGGTCGCCGCGAGCTCGGATTCGGCGGCCGCCGCCTCCCCCACCCGTCCTGCGGCGAGCGCGATCTCGACCGCCGCCGCACAGGTCGGTGCCCGCCGCAGCGGGTCGCTGCCCACCGCCGCGAGGGCCGAACGCACCGACGTCGCGGCTCCCGCCGCGTCGCCCCGCTGGAGCATCAGCAGGGCCCGTCCCGGCTGCGGGTCGCGTCCGCGAGCCTGCGCCTCGTCGTAAGCGGCCTCTGCAGTCAGATCCCCCCGTAGCCGGCGTACCTCGCCGACGACGTACCAGGCCTCTGCGGCGTAGTCGACCCGGCCGGCGTCGAGATCCGCCACGACCTGCAGGGCACCGTGTTCGGCCTCGTCCCACTGGCCGCGCAGCAGCTGCACGTGCGCTCGGTGGAGCCTGCACATCGCGGTGAACACCACCGCTGCCGTCAGCGATGCCAGCCACTGCTCGGTGAGTTCGGTCCACCGGGTCATCCGGCGTACGTCACCGACCTCGTGACAGGCCGAGATCGCATTGCAGTAGAGGGCGGTGGTGAGGAACGGATCGAGCCGGCCGCGCAGAACGGTCACCATGGCCTCGTCGATCAGGGCCAGGCCGTCGACGACCTGGCCGGACTTGATCAGGCCGCGCCCCTCGCTGTGCAGGCCCGCGGCCACCAACTCGGGGGCGTCGAAGCGGCGGCCGATCTCCTGCACCCGACGGGCCGCGTCGACCGCCGCGGCGGGTTCGCCCGCGATGAGTTTCAACTCCACCTCGGTGAAGTTGGCGACGTAACCGTGGACGGCACACTCCGGCATTCCCTCCGCGAGTCGTACGGCGTGCCGGAGCCAGCCGGAACTCTGCTGCTCGTCGCCGCGCGCCAGGTGGAGAATCCCGAGCCTCATCGCGCTCATGGCGGCCTCGGCAGTGCGGGAGTCGGCGAGGAAGGCGTCGTGCGCCGCAGCACCGAGGCGCAGTCCGTCCTCGACGCGCCCCACCCACCAGGTGGCCTCGGCGTAGGCAGCGAGATCGTCGGCGTTGAGCTGCCCGGTCGCGACGTCGTCGAACGAGGCGGCGGCGGTGGGCCAGTCTCGTGCGCCCGACGCCCGTCGGGCCCGCGTCAAGGTGTCTCGCTGTTCGTCCATACGCTTCCCGTCGACGTATACCCACGCTACCGATATCCGTGCCGGCCGGAGCGGCGTTCCATGCGCCGAGTCCACCGCCACCGCGCGATCCGTACGCGACGCGATCCGCCAGCCCGTTACCTGACGACCTCACCGTGGAAGGTGGCCCGGCCGCAGGCGCCGTCCAGCCCGAATATCGCCTGGTCGAACCGGCTGCCGTCGAACCGGGTCGTGCCGTGGAACTGCGCGCCCATGAAATCGGCGTACCCGGCCCCGCAGCCGCTGAACCGTGCGCCGTCGCCGCCTTCCTCCCAGTCCTGTAGTCCTCGATGTGCTGGCTCGCATGAGGCCCAGTCGGGGCGCGGCTGGCCCGCAAGGTGCCCGCCGACCTGGCCACCGCGGCGACGAACGCCCTGTCGGCGGTGCGCGGCGAGGCCGAGCGGCTGAAGCTGACCGTCACCACGTCGCTGGAGCCGGCGCCCGTGGTGGGTGACCCCAGCCTGCTGGACCGGCTGGCCGGCAACCTGATCGAGAACGCGGGGCTCGGGGTTGGGGCTGTCGACCGTACGGGCGGTGTGCGACGCGCATGGCGGCACGGTGACCGCTGCCGCACAGCCCGGCGGTGGCCTGGAGGTCACCGTGACGCTTCCCGCCGCCGCCACCACCCCGGTGGTCGCGGCCACCGCCACCGTTTCCAACCTGTGATCCGTCTCGGTCAGGGAAGACGGCCGGTGAAGTCGTTCTGAAGGCGAATTGAAGTAGCCGACGGCAATACTCCGTCCCGGGGTCCACCCACCCGCAGTATCGACTGTGGAGGCGGAGGTTGTCGTGAAACAACGGTTGTGGCACAAGCGTGCCCTGGTTTGTCTGCTCGCTCTGGTCGTGGGCGGCGCGGGCCTGGTGGTCGCGGACGCGCCGCCGGGGAGCCGCGAGCCCGCGGCGTGGCCGAGCGTGCGAGAGGCGCCGGACAGCGCCACGGCGATCGCCGCGGCCAGGCGGCAGCAGTCGCCGGTACGCGTCGCGGACCTGACAACGGAGACCAGGCTGGTGCACGCCAAGCCCGACGGGACGATGGCGGCGGAGATGACCACCGTCCCGGTCCGAGTGCGGCGCGGCGACACCTGGGTGCCGGTGGACACCACAGTGGAGGTTCGGCCGGACGGGTCGGTCGGGCCGCGGGCGACCGTGACGGAGGTGGCCTTCTCCAGCGGCGGCGACGGCCCGCTCGTGCGGTACGGCGTCGGCGACTCGCGGGTGACGCTGTCCTGGCCCGGCCGGCTGCCCAAGCCGGTGCTCACCAGCGACACGGCGACCTATCCCGAGGTGTATCCGGGTGTCGACCTCGTGATGAGGGCCAACAACGCCGGGTACACGCAGCACGTCGTGGTCAAGAACCGGCGGGCGGCCGCCGCGGTGCGCGACATCCGGCTGGGCATGGCGACCGTGCGCCTGAAGGTCACGGTGACCCGGGACGGCGCGATCGAGGGGCGCGATCCGGGAGGGCAGGCCGTGTTCCGGTCGCCGCCGTCGCTGATGTGGGATTCGGGTTCGGTGGGTATGCGCAAGCAGGCCCTGGCGAAGGTGACGGCCGGCCGTAAGGCTCTGGTCATCACGCCGGACGCGAAGCTGCTCGCCGACCCGGAAACCACCTTCCCGGTCGTCATCGACCCGGCGCCGACGCAACTGGGCAAGAGCGCGTGGGGCGGCGTCTACTCCGGCAACTCGGACCAGTCGTATTTCAACAGCACCGCCGATCCGGAGGGCCGTGCGCAGGTCGGCCAGTGCAACTGGTCCAACTGCGCGGCGGTCGTCGGCATCGCGCGGACGTATTTCCAGTACGACACCCGGTGGCTGGGCGGCAAGGAGCTCGTCCAGGCGTACGTCAACACCGTGGCGGTCTACCGGCCCGACTGCAACTGGCACGAGCACCGCCTGTACTGGGTGCACGGCCAGTACGGGCCCGGCATGTCATGGGACGCCGCCAGGCCCCTGCACCACGAGGCGGTCGACACCAGGGGGGTTGCCGGCGCCCGGCCGAACTGCGCCGATCCGAATGACTACCATTTCGGCTTCAACACCAATCGCCGCGTCAACTTCGGTGGCTTCTCCAGCTACATGATCGGTGCGGCCGACGAGGGGAATTCGGGCGCCTGGCGGAAGTACGACCAGCACCGGACGGTGCTGTACGTGGAGTACAACACCAAGCCGAATGCGCCGACCGAGCTGTCGGTCGTACCGTGGCGGGCGGCCTGCAAGAACTGTGGCGGCAAGGTGTACCTCGGCGACGACTTCGTCAAGTTGCGGGCGCGACTGTCCGATCCAG
The DNA here is from genome assembly GCA_037414955.1 of Actinomycetes bacterium KLBMP 9797. Classification (GTDB taxonomy): domain Bacteria; phylum Actinomycetota; class Actinomycetes; order Mycobacteriales; family Micromonosporaceae; genus Phytohabitans. The sequence goes on along the minus strand of JBBEWH010000016.1, from coordinate 53,109 downwards.
ACGGTGACCAGGTCCGGCCACGCTGGACGGTCAACGGCGTCGCCGCCGAGACCGGCTGGGTGAACTCGGGTGACCTCGCCACCTACGACGTCGACACCCGCGGCAAGCCGGACCAGTCCGAGTACCAGTGGTCGGCCGCCACCGCCGACTGGCGCGATTGGAGCGGGACGGTTGGCGGGCCATCGTTCGTGGTCGACCGGAAGTCACCGGTCCTGGCGCCGACCGTGACCAGCGACCTGTACCCGGCCGACAACCGGTGGCACGGCGGCACCGGTGTGCCGGGCGTGTTCACCTTCACGCCCAACTTCGCGGCGAACGAGCTTCGGGATGTCGACCACTATCGCTACGGATGGGATGACGCGGCCCCGGAGAAGGTGGACGCGCCCGCACTCAACGCCCCGGTGTCGATCTCCATCACCCCGCCCGGTGACGGCCCGCGCGATCTGCACGTGTACAGCGTGGACCGGGCTGGACGGCTCAGCCCGAGGACGGTGTACCACTTCTACGTACGCGCCGGGAACGGGCCGCTGGCGCAGTGGTCGTTCGAGGGCAACGCCCAGGACACCGCGTTTCTCGGGTTCCGGCACGGCACGCCGGCCGGCGGGACCGTCTACGCGCCCGGCGCCGTGGGCACCGCCGTCACGCTGGACCCGGCGACGCAGGGTCGCGTCACGGCGCCCAACACGGTCAACACCAAGACCAGCTTCAGCGTGTCGGCGTGGGTGAAGCCGGACAGCGGCGTCACGCACGCCGCGGTGGTCAGCCAGGAGGGCCCCCACTTCCCGGGGTTCGTCCTGTGGCACTGGCTGGACTCGACCGGCAACCCCCGCTGGGTCTTCGGCATGGCCCAGAACGGCGACACCTACGTCGGCACCGACGCCGCGTGGTCCACCGAGCCGGCGGTGGCGGGCGTGTGGACCCACCTGACCGGCGTCTACGACGCGGAAACCAGGAAGCTCCGGATCTACGTCAACGGCGTGCGGTCGGGCGAGGGCAGCCGGACCGCCGAGCCGTGGAACGCGACCGGCAGTGTCCAGATCGGACGCACGACGTGGGGGCAGGACCCCGCCTCCCACCAGTTCCCGGGCTCGATCGACGAGGTGGCCATCTGGGACCGGACGCTCTCCGACGCCGAGGTGCGCAGCGCGGTCAGCCGCGACAACGTCCAGGTCGGACACTGGCGGTTCGACGAGCCGGCCGGCACCACCACCGCGACGAACGCGGTCAACGGCGGGGCGTCGGGCGTACTGACCGGGGGTGCGGCGTTCACCACGCCGGGCGTCGTGGACGGCTCGCTGAAGCTGGACGGCGCGACCGGCGCCGTCACCATGGCCGGGCCGCAGTTGCGCACCGACCGCAGCTTCACCGTCGCCGGCTGGGCGGAGATCAGTCGGCAGCCCACCGCGAGCGGCGCGGCCACGATCGTCTCGCAGGATGGCGTGCACCGCAGCGGCTTCGCGTTGCAATACCGGGCGATCTCGGGGAACCCGGACAGCGGGCACTGGTGGATCCTGCTGCCCAACGCGGACGGTGCCACCGCGGGCGAGAACACGGTGGTCTCCAGCACGTTGCCGACGAAGGTCGGCAAGCGGGCCCACGTCGCGGCCGTCTACGACGCGGCCACACGCGCCGTCCGGCTGTACGTCGACGGCAAACTCGCCGGTGAGGGCGTCCGGACCGGTGGGTTCCACGCCACCGGCGCGTTCACCATCGGCCGCGGCCAGTGGAACGGTCAGCCGACCGACTACCTGCCCGGTCTCGTCGACGAGGTGCGCGCGTACAGCCGGCCGCTGGCACTCGCCGAGATCCAGGGGCTGGTGAGCCAGAACAACGTCACCGAGGGCCAGTGGAAGCTGGACGGCGGGTTCGGCGACACGTCGGGCAAGGGCCGGCACGGGACCCAGGCGGAGACCGTCGGCTTCACCGGCGGGCAGACCAGCGCTCCGGACCCGAGCGACCTGGCCCTGGCGCTGGACGGCAACGGCTACGTCTCCGCGCCCAAGGCGCTCGACACGAGCGTCAGCTTCTCGGTGTCGGCGTGGGCGCGACTCGACCGCGTCGGCGGGCACCCGGTGGTGGTGTCCCAGGACGGCGCCTTCGTCAGTGCCTTCCAGTTGCAGGCCACGCCGGACGGTCACTGGGCGTTCGTGCTGTTCAGCCACGACCGGACGGACGGTGGTGACACCCACCACCGGATCGTGGGGCCGGCGGCGCAGGTCGGTGTCTGGACCCATCTGGTCGGCGTCTACGACGCGCCGGCCCGGCAACTCCAGCTGTACGTCAACGGCGCTCCGGCGGCCTCCGGCAGCGGCCCGGTGATGTGGAACCACGCCACCGGGCAGGTGCAGATCGGTGCGGCGAAGTGGAACGAGCAGCGCAGTGACCGGTTCCCGGGGGCCATCGACGACGTCTCGCTCTACAACCGTGTCCTGTTCGCTGACGAGGTGCGCACCCAGGCCGGCCGCGACCTGAGCCTGGTGCACAACTGGACCTTCGACGAGCCCAGCGGCGCGAACGCGGCCGACTCGGTGGGCAGCCGCGCGGCGGCACTGTCCGGCGGGTACCAGCGGGAGGTCGGGCGGTCCGGAAACGCGGTGCGGTTCAACGGGACCAGCGGCGCGGCGAGCACGTCCAAGGTGGACCTGCGTACCGACCAGAGCTTCACGGTCTCGGCGTGGGTGCACATGAACGCGGTGCAGTGCGCGGACCCGTACGTCGGGTGCCGCCGCGACGCGGTGACCGTCGACGGCGCGCAGACCAGCAAGTTCCGGCTGGGGCATCTGGTCGACGACGGCGACAACACGGCCGGTTCGTGGATCTTCGAGATGCCGGAGAGCGACACGTCCCCGGCCGTCGCCCGGGCCGCGGTCTCCGTCGCCACCGGCGAGATCAAGAACTGGGTACATCTGGTCGGCGTCTACGACGCGCCATCGAAGACGATCTGGCTGTACGTCGACGCCGTACGACAGAAGGACGGCGCGCTGGACGCGTCGTGGCAGTCGACCGGTGGTGTGGCCATCGGCCGGGGACGGGTCGCCGGCCAGCCGGCCAACCATTTCCCCGGCATGGTCGACGACGTGCGGCTCTACGCGGGCGTGCTCGACAAGAACCGCGTCGCGACGCTGAAGGCGTCGTACCCCGTGGAGGCGGCCACCGCGCCGTTGCCGACCGACCCGATTGGCTACTGGAAGCTCGACGAGGGAACCGGCACCACGGGCGCCGACGCGAGCGGCAACGACCGGCCGGTGACGATGTCCGGCGGTTCCGGCTGGATCGGCGGGCGGAAGAACACCGCGATGAGGCTGGACGGCACGTCGGCGTGGGCCGGCACCACGGGTCCGGTCATCGACACGACCGGTGACTTCTCGGTGGCGACCTGGACCTACCTGAACGCGACCACGGCCAACCGCACGCTGGTCGCCCAGGACGCCAAGCGGGTCAGCGCCTTCGCCCTGCGATATCACAAGGCGACCGGCGAGTGGGCGGTCCTGGCACCGTCCGCCGACATCGACAACCCGCCGGCCGTACTGCTCACCTCCACGGAGGCAGCGGCGTTGAGCGAGTGGACACACCTCGCCGTGACCTACCACAGGGCCAGCCGGCAGTTGAAGCTGTACGTCAACGGCGTGCTCTCCGCGGCGCGGACGGAGGTCTTGACGATCCCCTCGACCGGCCCGTTGACGCTGGGCCGGGGCAAGTGGAACGGCGGCGACGCCGACTTCTACCGGTACGGCATCGACGACGTGCGCGCCTTCGGCCGGCTGCTGAGCGCGGGCGAGGTACGGGCGATCCACGACGACGCCGCACCGATGCGGTCCGGTCGCTACACGTTCGACGACGGCACGCCAAACGACGCGTCGGGGCGTGGCAACCACGCTGAGGCGCACACCAGCGGCGTCTCGTACGGCCCTGGCCTGTCCGGGCGCGCCCTCGTCCTCGATGGCGTGGAAGGCCGGGTGGCCGCGCCGGCGTTCGGCGTGTCCACACGCGACAGCTTCACGGTGTCGGGGTGGGCCAACCTGTCCCGCAAGGACCGGGTCGCCACCGTGTTCGGCCAGGACGGTGACCGCACGTCGTCGTTCTTCCTGCAGTACCGGCCGGCGCCGGACCGCTGGGTGTTCGGCCACTACCAGCAGGACGCCGACGGCGCGGCCGCGATCTACGCGCAGTCCCTCCAGGCGCCGGCGGCCGGGAAGTGGACGCATCTGGCGGGCGTCTACGACTACGCCGCACGGCAGTTGCGCCTCTACGTGGACGGCGAGCTGGCCGGCACGAAGGACGGCGTGGCGCTCTGGGCCGGCAACGGCAAGTTCACCATCGGACGGTCGAAGGCCGGCGGCGCCGCCGACGGAGTCTTCCCCGGATCGATCGACGAGGTCCTGGCGTACCAGGGCATCCAGAGCGCGGCGGAGATCGCGCGGATGGGCTGGCCGACCGCCCCGGGCGGGCAGTTGGGCCGGTTCCGCAACACGGCCGGCGACCGCTACACCGGCCCGACCGGGGAGACTCCGCGCGCCGGATACCACTTCGAGGGCACGCTCGGCGCGCCGGTGACCGGCGACCGGCCGGAGACCCAGCCGCTGTACGCCTGCCTGGCAGGCGCGGATGGGTTCACCTCGACCGACGCGGCCTGCGAAGGGGCGACCGTGGCCGGCGAGCTCGGCCGGGTCTACACGCGGCAGCCCGCGAACGTGGCCAACATCCCGATCTACCGCTGCGACGGCGCCGGGGACCGGTTCGAGTCGCGGCGGTCGGACTGCGAAGCGGCCGGTGTCCAGCAGGGGGTGCTCGGCTACACGCTGGCGTACGGCCAGATGGGCCGGTACTCCGTCCACGGCGACCACTGGCAGGGAGTCGACGCCGCGCCGCACGGATACCAGTACGAGGGGCCGCTCGGCTGGCTGCCACTGGTGTCCCAGCCCGGGACGGTGCCGCTGTACATGTGTCAGGACGGTGCGGACCAGTTCGTGTCGACCGACGGCACCTGCGGCGGCAAGACCGTGGCTGGCGTGGTCGCGGAGATCTGGCCGACCGAGCCGTCCGATATGGACAGCAAGACCGTGTACGCCTGCCGGCTGAGCGGCCAGCGGTTCGTCGACTTCAGCCCGACGTGTGCCGGGCACACCGTCGATGGGCTGCTCGGCTACGTGCTCCGCGGCGTATTCAACCCGTCACCGGTCTTCTCCTGAAAGGGGCCCGAGAATGAGACGCATCATCACGGTGGTCCTGTCCAGCGTCATGGCGGCTACCTTCCTCAACGTCGTCACGCCGCCCGCCCCCGCGCGAGCGGACGGCCCGTCCGTCGGCCTGCCCGACACCCCGCAGACCGGGGTGACCAACCCCACGCCCCAGCCGCCGCGCCCGGCCGACCAGGCGTCGACGGCGGCGCTGAGCGGAAACCAGGAACCGCCCACGACGCCACCGCCCGCCGGGGGGAGCAACCCGAAGGCCACGCCGCTGTCGCCCTCGGCCACCTGGCAGGTGTCGTCGCACACCGGCGACTTCACCTGGTCGTACCCGCTGCGGGTGCCGCCGGCGCCCGGTGATCTGGAGCCCGAGCTGGCACTGTCCTACGCGTCCTCCGCTGTGGACGGACGCACCAGCGCCACCAACAACCAGGCGTCGTGGGTCGGCGACGGTTGGGACCTCGACGCCGCGTTCATCGAGCGGACCTACGGCGGATGCTCGGACGACGACATGGGCGATGCGAAGCCCCAGGCGGCCGACCAGTGCTGGCGCAACGACAACGCGACGTCGAGCAGCAACGGCCTCCTGATCTACGAGTCGGGCAACCGCTGGCGGCCCAAGTCGGACGACGGGTCCCGGGTCGAGCGCCTGGACGGCGCCGGAAACGGCGACGACAACGGCGAGTACTGGAAAATCACCACCCCCGAGGGAGTGCAGTACTTCTACGGCTCCCGACCGGAGTCGAAGTCGACGTGGACGGTGCGGGTCTACGGCGACGACACCGCTGAGCCGTGCCACAAGGCCACCTTCGCGGAGTCCTGGTGCAAGCAGGCCTGGCGGTGGAACCTCGACAAGGTCGTCGACCCGCATGGCAACATGATGATCTACAACTACGACATCGAGACCAACAAGTACGGCGCCAACCTCCAGGACGCGGCCGTCGACTACATCCGCGGCGGCGCCCTCCGCACGATCGAGTACGGCCTGCGGGCCGACGGCTCCACCGCCGCCAGCGGTCAGGTGGAGTTCATCACCGCCAACCGCTGCGTGCCCGGCAGCGACTGCGTGCCGTCCAAGAAGGACAACTGGCCCGATGTGCCGTGGTCCTCGGACTGTGGCGGCGACACCTGCGCGGGCAACTACTCGCCCACGTTCTGGACCACCAAGCGGCTCGCCAAGGTCGTCACGAGGGTGCGCGGCGCCAACGGGTTCACCGACGTCGACTCGTGGACCCTGGAGCACCAGTTCCCCAACCCGGGGGACCAGGAAAAGGCCGCCCTGTGGCTGAAGTCCATCGTCCACACCGGACACGTCGGCACGGCGATCTCGCTGCCCGCCGTGACGTTCGAGGGCATGGCGAAGCCGAACCGCGTCGCCGTCACCACCGGGGTCGGCCCGCTCAACCGGTACCGCATCACCGGTATCGTGTCGGAGGCGGGCGGGACGATCGCCGTGAAGTACGCGGAGCCGGAGTGCAAAGAGGGCGTCTCGATGCCCGCCCACCCGGAGAGCAACACCTTGCGCTGCTATCCGGTGCGCTGGTCGCCGCCCGGTGGCAACGAGCGCCTGGAGTACTTCCACAAGTACGTCGTCGAGGCGATCGCGGAGTCGGACCGCTACGACGGGACCAGCGAGCAGCGCACGACCTACCACTACCTCGACGGCGCCGCCTGGCACTTCGACACCTCGGAGTTTTCCAAGGAAGCCAAGAAGACGTACGGCGAGTTCCGCGGCTTCGGCCGGGTACGGGTGCGGACCGGCAACCCGAACGACCCGGCGGGTCCGATCGGCGAGCGCGAACAGCGGTACTTCCGCGGCATGGACGGCGACCGCCTGCCCGGCGGTGGGCGGCGCTCGGTGAGCGTGCCGGATTCGCGGGGCGGATCGCATCTCGACTCCGACTGGTTCGCCGGCCAGGAGTACGAGTCGGCGACGCTCGACGGGGTCGACGGTCCGCTGGTCGAGACCGTCATCACCACGCCGGTCGCGCAGGGCCCCAACGCGACCCGCGGCGACCTCAAGTCCTATCTGGTAAAGCCGGGGACCGTCGTCACGCACACGGCCCTGTCCGGCAACACCTGGCGCAAGACCCAGGTCGACACCAGCTACGACGACCGGGGTCAGGTCCTCAAGGAGGACGACTTCGGCGACTTGTCCACCGCGGCGGACGACAAGTGCACCTACACCAGCTACGCGCGCAACGAAGCGGCGTGGCTTATCTCCCTGCCGTACCGGGAGTTGACCGTGGGGGTGAAGTGCGCGCCGACGACGACGCCACCGCCGACGCTGCTGCCGGACGACGTGATCAGCGACACCCGCACCGGCTACGACGGCAGGGCGATCGGTGAACCACCCACCGCCGGGACGGAGACGCGCACCGAGGAACTGGACGGCTGGAACGGGGCGGAGCCGACCTACGGCATGACGTCGACCGGTGAATACGACGTGCACGGCCGCGTCACCAAGAGCGGCGATGCGCTCGGCAACATGACCACGACCGCCTACACGCCGGCCGTCGGCGGACCCGCCACCATGAGCGTGGTCACCAACCCGCTGGGCCACGTCACCAGCACGACGATCGCGCCGGCGTGGGGGCAGCCGACGCTGGTCATCGACCCCAACATGCGCCGTACGGAGACGGATTACGACGCGCTGGGCCGTACCACGGCGGTGTGGCTGCCCAACCGGAAGAGGGCGTCGGCGGACACCGCCAGCGCGACGTTCACGTACCTGATCCGCCGGGACGGGCCGCCGGTCGTCACCACGTCCCGGATCAACGGGCGCGGAGACTACATCACCACCAAGGAGATCTACGACTCGCTGATGCGCCTGCGTCAGGTCCAGGCACCGGCGTCGGGCGGCGGTCGCCTGTTGACCGACACCCGATACGACTCGCAGGGCCGGATTTTCTTCACCAGCTCGCCGTACTTCCACCACTCGGCGATCGACGACCTGCTGTGGGTGGCCAGCGAGGTGGACAAGCTCGGCGCCACGACGACCGAGTACGACGGTGCCGGGCGCAAGGTGGCGAGCGCGTTCCGCGGCGGCGGAACGGAGAAGTGGCGCACCACCTATGCGCACGAGGGAGACCGGGTCCACATGACGCCGCCGGAGGGCGGGACGCCGTCCACCACGGTCACCGACGCCCACGACCGTGTCGTCGAGATACGCCAAGGCGCCACACCCGACATCACGAAGTACACCTACACCAAGGACGGGCAACTCGCGTCCATCGTGGACCCGATGGGCAACGCCTGGCGGTACGAGTACGACGTGCGCGGCAACCTGGTCAGGTCCGCGGACCCGGACAAGGGCGTCACGACGATGGAGTACGACGCCGAGGACCGGATGACGGCGGAGACCGACGCCCGCAGCATCACGCTCGAGTACGGCTACGACGCGCTCGGCCGCAAGACCAGCATTACCCGTGCCGACCAGCCGCTGGCCTCGTGGACCTTCGACACCGCGCAGTTCGGCAAGGGCCTGCCGGCCACCTCGACGCGACACGTCGGCACGGCCGCCTACACCACCTCCATCGGCTCCTACAACCAGCTCAACAAGCCCGTCTCGGTTACCGTGACGGTGCCCGAGAACGAGCGGCAGCTCGCCGGCTCCTACACGACCGAACTGCGCTACGACTACGACGGCGTTCTCGCCGCCACCACCATGCCGCAGATCGGTGGGCTGGCCGCCGAAGGCGTGGTGCACGAGCGCGACGAGCTTGGGTATCCCCGGGTGACCCGGGGCGGGTTCAACGGGCAGACGATCCACTACGTCAGCGACAGCATCTACACCCGCCAGGGCGAGATCGCCCGGATCCAGTTCGGTGAGGGCACCAAGCGCGCCTGGCAGTCGTACCACTACGACACGCACACGCGGCGCCTGAGCCGGGCCATCGCCGACGTGGAGGCGCCGGCGCCCATGCAGGCCGACGTCAACTACGACTACGACGATGCCGGCAACATCACGTCCATCGTGGACTCGCCGCTGGAGCAGGTGGCGGACAAGCAGTGCTTCCGGTACGACGAACTGCGCCGCCTGACCCACGCGTGGACGCCGGCCGACGGATGTTCCACCGCACCGGAGAACGCCCAGCTCGCCGGGCCGGCACCGTACCGGCACACCTACACGTACAACGAGGTGGGCAACCGGCTCAGCTTCTCCACCGGCACGGCGACCAGCGCGTACACGTACCCGGCGCGCGGCTCGGCCCGGCCACACGCGGTCAGTTCGGTGACCACGGCGGGGACGGTCAAGTCGTACTCCTACGACGCCGTGGGAAACATGACCGGGCGCCCGGGACAGACACTGGAGTGGGACGCCGAGGGCCACGTCGGCAAGGTCACGACATCCGCCGGGGACTCGACGTTCGTCTACGACGCCGACGGCGAGCGGCTGATCCGCCGCACACCGCAAACCACCACGCTGTACCTCGATGGGCAGGAGCTGACGCTCAACAACAACACCGGCAGCCTGTCCGCGACGCGGTACTACAAGCACGGGGGCAAGGTGGTCGCCGTGCGTACCAACGGCACGCTCAACTGGCTGATGGGCGACCACCAGGGGACCAGCGAGATCTCCGTCGACGCTGACACGATGGTGGTCAAGCGGCGCCGGCAGGCACCCTTCGGCGAGACCCGGGGTCCGTCCGCGGACCTGCCGGGGGAGCGGGGCTTCGTCGGGGGTACCGACGACCCGTTCACCGGCCTCGTCCACATCGGAGCCCGAGAGTACGACGCCGCGCTCGGCCGGTTCATCTCGGTGGACCCGATGATGGGCAGCGAACCGCAGTCGATGAACGCGTACGCGTACAGCAACAACAACCCGATCACCTTCAGTGACCCGACCGGCCTGATCTGCGATGGCTGCGACTCCGCTTCCCTCAAGCGCGACGCCGAATTCCGGGCGGGCCTGACGCCCCAGCAAGCGCTGCAGAAGTCCCTCAATCGCCTCGCCTACGACAAGCAGAGGGCGGCGGCGGCGAAGCGGAAGGCGGCAGCGGACGCCAAGCGGCGGGCTGCGGCGAAGGCCAAGCGGGACGCCGAAGCGTGCGCCCGCGATTTCTGGTGCCGTCTCGGTAAAGGTGTCAGCACCGCCTGGAACGGTGTCAAAAAGGTCGGGAAGGCCCTCGGCAAGGCCGCGAATGCCGCCGTAAAGGGGGTGAAGTGGTTCACCGATCTTCCGGTTGTCAAAGGGATCGGAATCGCATTCGCCGTGGCCGGTATGGTCGCTTGTGCTGTCTGTGGAGCTCTCGGTGTGGCCAGTATGGTGATGAGCGGGGCCGGGACGGCGGCCACTTGTCTCACCAGCGGTTTCAACAAGGAGTGCGGGGCCGGCGCGGCGTCCCTGGCGCTTGGCGCGGCCGGCAAGTTCATGGGCCGGGCGGGCGGCGAATTCCTGCGGGACGGTGAGAAGGTCGTGGGGGTCGGCACGCGGATAGCCGCCAACGGGCCCAGGGTGGTGGGTCCTGCGGCGGGCGCCGTGGTTCGCGGTGCGGGCCGTGCGCTGCGTGGCGTCGGGCAGGGCGCGATAGGTGCTTCATACCTGTATGAATCCAGCGGGATCGGGCTGGACATCGCAGGTGCGTTCGGAGCCTTCGCCCCTCCGCGGTAGTCAGACACGATCAGGGCGTCCCCCAAGTTGCTCTTACTACTTGGGGGACGCCCTGATCATGGGTGCGGGTCAGCTCGTGGTCGCCGACGCTGTAGCGCGGAGGGCACCGCCGGCGTTGGTGTCGAGCATGGGCAAGGTCCGCACCGCGGCCGATGTCCGCGATCCGTGACTGACCGGTCTACCGGATATCGTGAGGGCGTGAACGACCTGGAAGTGCGGCAACTGCGCTACTTCGTGGCCGTCGCCGAGGAGCTGCACTTCGGCCGTGCTGCCGAACGGCTGGGCATGGCGCAGTCACCGCTGTCCCGCGCGATCCGCGACATTGAGCGCCAGATCGGCGTCCGACTGCTGGAGCGGACTACCCGGCAGGTCACCCTGACGCCGGCCGGCGAGGCCCTGCTGCACGACGGCCGCGCCGTGCTGGAGGCGGTCTCCGCCGCGGTCCTGCGGGCGCGGCACGCTGGGCAGCCTGAGCCGGTGCTCCGGGTCGCTTTGAAGGCCGACTACGACGCCGGGCTGCTGCCGCGCATCCTGGCCACCTACCGGGCCGGTGAGCAGGTCCTGCCGGTTGAGCTGATCCTCGGCGGCCGCGGGGAGCAGGTACCTGCCCTGCGTGAGGGGCGCGCGGATGTCGCCATAACACCGGTGCCGTTCGACGACCGCGGGCTCGACGTCGAGCCGCTGGTGTCCGAGCCGCGCATGGTCGCCCTCGCGGCCGCCGATCCGCTGGCCGAGCGCGACTCGCTGCGCCTCGGCGATCTCGCTGGCCGGCTCCTGCCGGACGGGACGCCCGCGGAGCGCGGTGGACTGCAGCGGCCGAAGACGCCGCTGCGCGACGGCCCTCGGCTGGACCTCGCGGAGATCTTCAACCTCGTCGAGCTCGGCAAGGTGGTGTACTTCCCGCCGGTGTCGATGACCCGCCGGTACTGCCGGCCGGATGTCGCCTACCGTCCGGTCACCGACCTGCTGCCGTTCACCCTTGCCATCGCCTGGCCGCAGGACTCGCGCTCCCGCGCGGTCGCCGCCTTTGTACGCGCCGCCGCCGCGGTCGCAGCCGCCACCGACCCGTCGAGCGAGCTCTTAGCCCGCGAGCCGCAGTAGAACAGGCGCCAGCGCCCGGCCGGCAGTCAGGCCAGAGTGGGCTTGAGCTCCTCGCACCACTGGCGGTAGGAACCTTGAGATCGCGCGCTCACTCGACGGGCGCGGTCCAGGACGGCAGGAGGGCGATGACCTTGCCGAGCAGGCCGGCCAGCTGTTCGTAGTCGTCGTTGCCGAGACCACGGCGCAGATGGTCGTCGAGGTCGCCCATGATGCGGTCGGCGCGGGCGGCCTCGTGCCGGCCGGTGTCGGTCAGGTGCAACTCCTGGATGGTGGCGTGCCGCGGGTGCGTGCGCCGCTCGATCCAGCCGCGCTGCACCAGCCTGGCCACGAGAGGCTGGATCGCCTGCGGCGTCACGCCGACGACGCGGGCCAGCTCGGCGGCGGTCTGCCCGGGCCTGACCTGCAGGTTCATCAGTATGGCGTAGAGAGATCCGGAGTTGCCGATCTTGCGCAACGGCCTTTCCTTGACGGCCAGCATGGCGAGATCAGCCCGCCGAAGTGCTGAGGCGACGCGACCGAGGATCTGGTCGTCGCTGGCGAATCCGACCGGTTCTTCCTTCACGCGTGCCGAGGGTACAGCCATGCCCAACGCCGATCCATGAGTTGTCGAGCATCAAGTTCTTGATAGTCCCCAGGGGTGCGGTGACCGCCGACATCTTTCGCGCGGTGATCTCAATCCTGCTTCAACGGGTCAGAGTTCAATCCTTGTCATCTATCAAGACCTTGATAGCGTCCGACTGGGTCGCGTTCGGAGGGAGGCATTGTGCAAGAGAATCCATCGACGCATGTTCGCCGGCGCACTGTGCTGAAGGTGGCCACCGCGGCCGGCGCAGGCGTGCCGGTGCTCGGCACGACCGCTTCGCACGCCGCCGCGCCGGCCACGTCGGTGCAGGCCGGAGAGAACACCGAGATCACGTTGTCGGTCAATGGGATGCAGCACCGGGTCGCCGCCGAGCCGCGCGTGACACTGCTTGACACGCTTCGCGAGCGGCTGGGGCTGACCGGTACCAAGAAAGGCTGCGACCGCGGGGAGTGCGGCGCCTGCACCGTGCTGATCGACGGGGAACGTGTCAAGTCCTGCCTGACCCTCGCGGTCATGCGCCAGGACAGCGAGATCACCACCGTGGAGGGCCTGGCGCGGGGGGACGAGCTGCACCCCGTGCAGGCGGCGTTCATCCGTCACGACGCCTTCCAATGCGGCGGCTGCACGCCCGGTCAGATCATGTCCGCGGTCGCCTGCATCCGCGAGGGCCACGCCGACTCCGACGAGGAGATCCGGGAGTGGATGAGCGGCAACATCTGCCGCTGTGCCGCCTATCAGAACATCGTCGCGGCGGTCCGCGACGCGAACCGGGAGATGCGGTGATGATTGCCTTCGGGTACACGGTCGCCACCAGCGAGGCCGACGCGGTCGGACTGGCAGCGCGGCCCGGCGCGAAATACATCGCCGGCGGCACCGACCTGCTGAACCTCATGCGCGACGGAGCGGAGCAGCACAGCCACCTGGTCGACATCAACCACCTGGACCTCGCCGGTGTGACCGCCGACGACAACGGACTGCGGATCGGCGCGCTCGCCCGGATGCGTGCGGTGGCCGCCGACCGCCGGGTACGCGACGGCTACCCGGTGCTGTCCCAGGCGCTGCTCGCGTCCGCCTCGCCGCAGGTGCGCAACATGGCCTCCATCGGCGGGAACCTGTTGCAGCGCACCCGGTGCGGCTACTTCCGCGACGCCGGCTCGGCGTGCAACAAACGCAACCCCGGCAGCGGTTGCCCCGCGATCGCCGGGCAGAACCGCATCCACGCGATCGTCGGCGGTAGCGAACACTGCATCGCCTCCCACCCATCCGACCTCGCGGTGGCCCTGGTGGCGCTCGAAGCAGTCGTCCAGCTCGTCGGACCGGACGGCCGGCGTGCGGTGCCGATCGCCGACTTCCACGTGCTGCCGGGCAGCACCCCGCACGTCGAGAACGTGCTGCGCCCCGGCGAGCTCATCGTGCGCGTCGACGTGCCCAGCAGCCCACTCGCCGTGCACTCCCGCTACCTGAAGCTGCGCGACCGCGCGACGTTCGAGTTCGCCGTCGTTTCCGTCGCCTCAGCGATGCGCCTGCAGCGCCGCCGCGTGGAGGACGTCCGGCTGGCGTTCGGCGGCATCGGCACCAAGCCGTGGCGGTCGCGGCCCGCCGAGGACGCTCTGCGCGGCCGTCCGCTGACCGTGGACACCATCGCCGACGCCGGCCGGGCGCTGGTCCGCGGCGCCGTCCCACGGCGGGAGAACCAGTTCAAGGTGGAACTGGTCCAGCGCGCCCTCGCCGGCGTGCTCAGCGAGCAGGGAGGCATCCGATGAGCAAGCTGGTCGGGCGCGATGTCGCCCGCGTCGACGGCCGGGCGAAGGTCACCGGCGCCGCCACCTACGCGGCGGACCACAAGGTCCCCGGCGCGTTGTACGGATTCCTGGTGCTGAGCACCATCACCCGTGGCGAGCTGACCCGCCTGGACATCTCCGAGGCCGAGGCCATGCCGGGCGTCGTGGCGGTCTACACGCACGAGGACATGCCTCGCTTCGACATCTCCGAGGGCTTTTACCTCAAGGGTTTCGTCCCCATGCAGGACACCACGATCCACCACAACGGCCAGCCGGTCGCCCTGGTCGTCGCGGAGACCTTCGAGCAGGCCCGCGACGCCGCCGATCGGGTTCGCGCCACCTACCACACCGAGCCGCACGTTCTCTCAGTCGGGGCCGCGCGTGCCCACGCGTACCTGCCGCCCCCGATGTTCGGGGAGCCGAACGAGGTCGCCCGTGGGAACGCGGCGGCCGCCCTGGCCTCCGCACCCGTCCGCCTCGACCGTCAGTACACCGCGCCGACGCATCACCACAACCCGATCGAGCCGCACGCCACGACGGCGGTCTGGGACGGCGAAAACCGCCTGACGCTCTTCGAGAGCTCACAGGCCGTCGTCACGTTCCGGGACACCCTCGCCGGTGCGCTCGGCCTGCCACCGGAGAACGTCCGCGTCATCGCACCATTTCTGGGCGGCGGGTTCGGCACCAAGGGCGTCGTCTGGGCGCACACCCTGATCACCGCGGCGGCCGCCCGGCTCGTCGGCCGTCCGGTCAAGACGGTGCTAACCCGGGCTCAGATGTACTCCGGCACCGGCCACCGCACCGAGTTCCATCAGCGCATCCTGCTCGGCGCGCGCCGCGACGGGCGGCTGACCGCGATCGCGCACGACACCGTCGCCCAGCTAAGCAGGACCGACGAGAACATGTTCAACTCCAGCATCGCCAGCCACACGCTGTACGCCTGCGGGAACGTCCACGTGCGACAGTTCGGCGTCCGGCTCGACATGCCCACCGGTGCGTGGATGCGCTCGCCCGACATGTCGGCGCAGTTCGCCCTGGAGACGGCCCTCGACGAGCTGAGCTACGAGATCGGCGTCGACCCGGTCGATCTGCGCCTGCGCAACTACGCCCACACCGACCAGAACACCGGCGAGCCGTTCACCGGCAAGCACCTCGACGAGTGCTACCGGATGGGCGCCGAGAAGTTCGGCTGGTTCCGACGGGAGCGTCGGCCGGGCGTCACCCGCGATGGCGACGAGTACGTCGGCTGGGGCATGGCCACCGAGACGCACACGTACGGCAACTTCCCGGCCACCGCCGGCGTGACGATCGGCACCGACGGCAACGCCCGCGTCGCCGTCGCCAGCCAGGACATCGGCACCGGCACGTACACCGTCATCTCTCAGGTGGCCGCGGACGCGCTGGGCCTGGCGCTGGACCAGGTCACCACCACGCTGGGCGACACGATCCTGCCGCCAGCGGGCAGCTCCTCCATCTCGTCCACGATGCCGAGCGTCATCCCGTCGGTGGACCGCGCCGCCCGCGACGCGCGGGCCGCGGTCATCAAGGCCGCGGTCGCCGACCAACGGTCGCCGCTGTACGGCGTGCCCGAGGACCGCGTCACCGCCGCCGGCGGCCGGCTCACCGACGCGGCGAACCCGTCGCGCTCGGACACCTACCGCGATGTGCTGCGCCGTCACGGCAAGCCGGTGGACATCGTCGCCACGGTGGAGAACAGGCCAGGCCACACCTACGGCGCGGTCTTCGTCGAGGTGCGGGTCCACCGTCGATACGGCAGCGTTCGCGTCACCCGGGTGGTCGGCGCCTACGACGTCGGCCGGGTGCTCAACCGGCGCACCCTACGCAGCCAGGTCATCGGCGGCATCACCTGGGGCATCGGGTACGCGCTAATGGAACACACGCTGGTCGACCACGCCAGCGGCCGCTTCGTCAACCCGAACCTGTCCACCTACCTGGTGCCTGTCAACGCCGACGCCCCGCCGAGGATCGACGCGCTCTTCGTCGACGAGCCCGACCCCGGCAGCGCCGGCCTAGGCGCCAAGGGTTTCGGCGAGACCCCCATCACCGGTGTAGCCGTCGCCATCTGCAACGCCATCTTCCATGCCACCGGACGGCGCCTGCGCGACCTGCCGTTCACCCAGGACAAGCTGCTATGAACGACGACATCTGGGACCGGCTCCACGACCGCTGGTTCGCCAGCGCGCCGACCGGCCTGGCCACCGTGGTCTCGACCTTCGGCTCCGCGCCGCGCAGGGCGGGCGCCATCATGTTCTGCTGCGCCGACGGCACGGTGACCGGCAGCGTGTCCGGCGGGTGTGTCGAGGGCGCGGTCCACGGCCTCGCCGAGCAGGTAATCGCGGACGGCGAGCCGGTCCGGGAACGGTACGGCGTCAGCGACGAGCAGGCCGGCGCGGTCGGCCTGACCTGCGGCGGGACCCTCGAGGTCTTCGTCGAACGCGTCGACCGGCAGACCTTTCCCGAGCTGGGCGTGCTGGTCGGCCACGCGCGCGCAGGCACGCCCGTCGCCGTCGCCACCGTCATCGCCGGCGGCGCCGGTCATCTCGTGTGTACGGCGGCCGAAACCGTCGGCGGCACTGACGACGCCGCGCTCGACGCGGAGATCGCGGCGGCGGCCCGAGACCGTCTGGCCCGCGGCGACAGCGGCGTGGTGCCGTTCGGCAGGGTGCAGGTCTTCGTCAACTGCCTGGCGCCGCCGCCGCGGATGCTGGTGTACGGGTCCACCGACTTCGCCGCCGCCATGGTCCGCCAGGGCCGGCTGCTGGGCCGCCGGGTGACCCTGTGCGACGCCCGCCCAGTCTTCACCACGAGGGAACGCTTCCCGGAGGCGGACGAGGTGGTGGTGGACTGGCCGCACCGTCATCTCACCGCCGAGGCGGCCGCCGGTCGCCTGGACCCCCGGACGGTCCTCGTGTCCCTCACCCACGACCCGAAGTTCGAGGTGCCGCTGCTGCGGGCGGCCCTGAAGCTCGACCTCGCCTATGTCGGGGCGATGGCCTCGCGCCCCAGCGCCGAGCGGTGCCGGACCGCCCTGCGCGAGGCCGGCGCCACACCGGCGCAGCTCGGCCGGCTGAGCAGCCCTGTCGGACTCCATCTCGGCGGTGACACCCCGGCGGAAGCGGCGGTGTCCATCGCCGCCGAGATCGTCCTGGTCACCCGGGGCGGTGTCGCCGGGCGCCTAACCGATACCACCGGTCCGATCCATCGGCCATCACCGAAGCAGACTGTGCGCCTCGCCAAAGCTGGGCGCGGTCACGGTTGAGCCGTCGCGTAGATAGGGAGTCAGAGCGTGTCGGGCTGCGGAGAGTGGTGGGTGGGCTGTGCCGTCCGGGATTGGGTAGCCGCCCAGCTGGCGAGGAGTTTAAGTCGGTCTTCGGATGTGCTGCCGGGTTCGGCGGTGTAGATGATCAGGTCGTGCACGGCTCGGCCGGGCAGGGGTAGGTCGAGGGGTTGGAAGGTCAGTTCCAGGTGGCCGACGTCGGGGTGCTGGAGTCGTTTGGTGCCGTCGTGGCGGATCAGGACGTGGTGCGCGGCCCATTGGTTGCGGAACTCGGGGCTGAGGGTGGACAGCTCGCCAATAAGTTGGCGCAGTGTGCGGTCGCGGGGTTCGCGTCCGGCTTCGGCGCGTAGCAGGGCGGCGGTGGCGATGCTGGCGGCGTCCCAGTCGACGAAGAAGTGGTGTGCACCGGGATCGAGGAAGATGTAGCGGGCGATGTTGGGACGGCCGCGTTTGTCGATGGTGGCGCTGTCGAACATCGGCGCGAGCAGGGCTCGGGCCAGGGGGTTACTGGCGATGACGTCCGTGCGGCCGTTGCGTATGAACGCCGAGGACATCGTCATGGAGTCGAGCAGCCACTGGACTCTGGGCGGGACCTCGACGTCTCTGCGACGCGATGGCGTGCGAGTGTCGGGCCGCGATGACCGGGCCAGGTCGAACAGGTAGGTGCGTTCGTCGTCGTCCAGTCGCAGTGCGCGAGCGACCGCGTCGAGGACGTCTTCGGACACGCCGCTGATGTGACCCTTCTCCAGCCGCGTGTACCACTCCGTGCTCACGCCGGCCAGGACGGCGACCTCCTCGCGCCGCAGCCCGGCGACCCGGCGGCGGGCGCTGGTCGGCAGTCCGGCCTGCGCCGGGGTGATTCTGGCGCGTCGGCTGGCAAGGAAGTCCCGGATTTCGCCGCGGTTTCCGGGCTGCTGGTCCATGTCTTTCACGGTAGCCGCTGGTCAGGGCGCGAGGGGGGGGTGAGGTTGTACCCCCGATAAACGCGACCTTCTCCGGTGTCGGCGATCGCGGTCTGCTGGGGATCGAACGTTCCGTGGGGCGTGCGTGACCCGGGCGGAGCTGTCGACTGGGGCGTTTACGACAAGTTGCCGCGGCCGACGAACAAGCGGTGGAGGTAGGGGACATGACGAGCAAGACGTTGACAGTGCCGGCGGTGGCGCTGGGAACGTGGGCCTGGGGAGACAGCGGCGAGGCGGGCGACGGCTATTTCGGCAGTCACCTGACCGTGTCCGGCCTGCGAGAGGTCGTCGAAAAGGCGCAGTCGAACGGGTTCACGCTGTGGGACACCGCGGTGGTGTACGGCATGGGTCGCTCGGAGACGGTCCTTGCTCAGGCGCTGAAGGGCTATGCCCGCCGCGAGTATCAGTTGTCGACGAAGTTCACCCCGCAGGCCGCGGGTAACGGCGACGATCCGGTCGCGGACATGCTGGAGCAGAGCCTCGACCGGATGGGTACGGACTATGTGGATCTGTACTGGATCCACAACCCTGCCGACGTGGCTCGGTGGACACCGCTTCTGATCCCGCTGCTGCAGAGCGGCAGGATCAAGCATGTCGGCGTCTCGAACCACAATCTGAAGCAGATCGCTCTCGCCGATCAGATCCTCGGCGAGGCCGGCTTCCGTGTGGAGGCGGTCCAGAACCACTACAGTCTGCTGTACCGCGCCGCTGAGCACGCGGGCATTCTTGATCACTGCCGCGAGCACGATGTGTCGTTCTTTTCCTACATGGTCCTCGAGCAGGGGGCGCTGAGCGGCAGGTACAGCCCGGCCTATCCATTGCCGGAGGGCAGCAGCCGGGCAGCCGTGTACAACGGCATCCTGCCCCAGCTTCAGGCGCTGACGGACAGGATGGCGGCGATCGGCGAGGACCGAGGCGCGTCCGCTGCCGATGTCGCCACCGCCTGGGCCATCGCCAAGGGGACCACCCCGATCATCGGGGTCACGAAGGCGGGTTACATCGACGGGTTGATCCGAGCTTGGAGCATCGAGCTCGCCGACGAGGAGATCGCGGAGCTGGAGGCGCTTGCGGATGCCGCGGACGTCGACACGCGCGGCTGGTGGGAGCAGGAGATGTAGTAGCAGTCGTCGGCGGACCGAAGCGGGGGTGCGGTGACGGATCCGGACCGCCTTGTGGGGCGCGACCAGGAACTGGGACTGTTGGCCGCTGCCGTCGGTGAGCTGGCGCGCGGGCGGGGTTCGGCAATCTGGGTCGAGGGTGAGCCGGGCGTCGGCAAGTCCGCGCTCGTCGAGGTGGGTGTCGCCGTGGCCCGTGACCTCGGTTGCGAGGTGTTGTGGGGTACGGCGGACCAGCTGTCGCAGCGTTCGCCGCTCGGAGTCATGACGAGCTGTCTGGGCATCCGGGTGCGCTCGCCCGACCGGCGGCGCGCTGAGATCGCGGAGTTCCTGCTCACGCGGGACCCGGGACACCTCCGTGATTTCGACGTCACGTACGCCGCGGCGGCCGAGATGTCGGTCGCGCTCGTGGACGAGTTGTGTACCGCGGCGCCCACCGTGCTCGTGATCGACGACATGCAGTGGGCGGACCGGGCGTCGGTGACGGTCTGGCAGCGTCTCTGCCTGGCCGTCGAGCAGATGCCGTTGCTGCTGGTAGGGGTGTGCGGTCCGGTCCGGCGCCGGCCCGAGGTGAGCAACGCGCGTACCGTGGTCAGCCGGCGCGGCCAGACCGTGATCACCCTCGAACCGCTCACCGACGCCGACACGGCCGCGTTGGTGGCCACGCTGCTCAGAGGCCGGCCCGGCCCCAACCTCGCCCGCTGGGTGGCCGCCGCCACGGGCAATCCGCTGCACCTGCGGGAGCTGGTCGAGGCGCTGCTACGGGAGCGGAGGATCCGGGTACGGGACGGCGTCGCCGATCTGCCCGACGACGAGGCCGACCGGGTGCCGGTGTCCCTGGCCGACGCGCTGAGTGGTCGGTTGACTTTCGTGCCCGACGTGGTGGTTCAGGCACTCGACACCGCCGCGATGCTCGGTCACGAGTTCGCCGTGACCGAGCTTGCCATGCTCGTGCGGGAGCCGGTGCCGGTGCTGTCGTACGGCCTGGGAGACGCCGTCGCGGCGGGGATCCTGGTGCGGTCGGGGCCGCGGATGGCGTTTCGGCATCCACTGATCCGGCAGGCGCTGTACGAACGTGTGCCGGTGCCGGTACGCGCGGCTCTGCATCTCGACGCGGCGCGCGTGCTCGCGGAGGCGGACGGCGACCCGCTGACGGTCGCGCAGCAACTACTCGCCGCAGGTCAGCTGGGCGACCGGTGGGTCCGCGACTGGCTGTTGACGGCGGCGCCTGCGGTGGCCGCCCGCGCTCCCGATGTCGTGGCGACGCTGTTGCGACGCGAGCTCGACCGGCCGTCGGCGGCCGGGGACCAGGCGCCGGTGCTTGTCGCGCTGGCCCGGATCCTGCTCGGGATGGGCCGTCACTCCGAGGCCGCGTCGTGCGCTAGGCGGGCGCTCGCGCTGTTGACCGATCCGGAGGACCGGGGCGAGATGTACTGGGTGCTCACCCGCGCGCTGATCGGCGGTGGCCACACCGACGAGGCCCTCAACGCGCTCCGGGACGCCTTCGGGCGACCGGAGCAGCTCGGCTCCTGGCGTCCCCGGCTGCTGGCGTCGTCGGCGATGGCGCTGCGCGCCACCCGGGGCGACCTGCTGGCGGCGGATGCCGCGGCCGCCGAGGCGCTGCGGGCGGCCGAACTCTCCGGCGACGCGTACGCCATCGGGTACGCCCTGACGGACCAGTGGATGACCGAGTCGGTCCGGCGGCGGCACCGGTCCGCGCTGGAGCGGGTGGACCGGGCGCTGCGGGTGCTCGGCGACGAACCAGAGCATGCCGACGTGCGGATGTTCGCGTTGCACGCCCGGGTGTTCACCCTGCAGAACCTGTGCCGGTGGGCGGACGCCGAGGCCGCGGTGCGGCAGATCCGCGAGGTCGCCCGGGAGCCGGGCAACGCGGTGGGCGCGGCGAGCGGGGTGACGGCCGCGGTCCTGCTGTACTGGACGGGGCGGTGGGACGACGCGATCGCGGAGTTGAGCTCGGTCGACGAGGACGGGCCCGCGTTCACGTACGCGGGGCTGCGCGAGCGGGGACCCACGGTGCTGTGGCACGGTGTGGCCGCCCTCCTCGCCGTCCGGCGAGACGACCGGACCGCCGCGTCCGAGCATCTCGCGGCCGGCTCGGCGTTCCCGGTGGAGACCATCGCGGACCGGGAGAACCGGGATTTCCTGCTGGCCGCTCGGGCGTTGGGCGCCGAGCGGGACGGCGCGCTGCGGCTCGCCGTGTCCACGTTCGGCGAGATCCTGGACCGGCGTCCGGGCGAGATGACGCTGGTTCATCAGTGGCTGCCGGACCTGGTGCGAGTCTGTCTCGCCGCCGGTGACCGCGCGGGCGCCCGGAGCGCGGTGGAGGCGAGCTGGCGCGAGGCAGCCGCAGAAGCGGAGCCGGGGCGCGCCGACGCGGCCCGGTCGCATTGCGAGGGCCTGTTCGGCGACGATCCGGCTCCGTTGCGGGCGGCGGTGGCCCACTACCGGGCGGCGGGTCCGGTCGTCGATCTGGCGGGCGCGTTGGAGGATCTCGCGGTGGTGCTCGCTGGTCGGGACACGGCCGCGTGCCGCGCCGCGTTGAACGAGGCGGTCGAGCTCTACGCCGGATTCGGCGCGACCGGGGACATCCGCCGCACCGACGCCCGGCTGCGGCGGCGGGGCATCCGGCGTGGCGTCCCCGGCACCCGGACGCGGCGCGCCGTCGCCGGGTGGGCGGCGCTGACCGACACCGAGCGGCGGGTCGCCTTGCTGATCGCCGAGGGGCGGTCCACGACGGACATCGCGTCGGCCATGTTCCTGTCCCGGCGTACGGTGCAGACGCACGTTTCCCGCGTGCTGGCCAAGTTGGAACTGAGCAGCCGCGTGGAACTTGTACGGGAAGTGCTCGCATCAACACATGTCGATAAATAGGGCAGCGTCGATCGCCCGATGTCTGCCGCTGCGGGGTTCGGAACGCTGTGGACATGGCGATACATGTCAACCACAGTGGCCCACCCGCCGCCCGGGTACGTCCAAGATCTGTGCTCCCGTGAACCGGTGAGCAGGAATGCCAGGCGCAACAGCGCGAGGCGATGCTCCCGGTAGACGGGCTCGGCGCCGGGCGGCGCGGTCGTGTTCGTCTCGGTCACATCCCTACGTCGATGTGGTGCCGGCGAATGTTGCAGTTGATCATGTGGATTCTCACGCAGGGCCCATTCGGCGGGCTTGACCGGCCCGGCAGGCCGCGCTCTCGGCCTCCCTTACAGAAGGGAGCGATGGGGGGTCGGAGGCGTAAATCCGCAAGGTAAGTCCGGACGATCTAGGCGACTGCCATCCGGAGCAACCTTGCGGGTCGTAGGTCGCAACCTCGATCATCCGCAACCTTCGGCTGGA
Source organism: Actinomycetes bacterium KLBMP 9797 (assembly GCA_037414955.1). GTDB lineage: Bacteria > Actinomycetota > Actinomycetes > Mycobacteriales > Micromonosporaceae > Phytohabitans. The sequence goes on along the minus strand of JBBEWH010000016.1, from coordinate 30,115 downwards.
CGCGACAGCTCACCCGCCACATGTCAGCCTGCTTTCGCTGCCGGGCACCAGGCCCGGTATCCGGTCAGTTACACGGAGACCCACCGGCTGGAACGACCGGCGACTGATGGATCCGCTTTCCTGTTGCCTTTCGGCTGACTGGCATCGTCTGCGGATACATCACCGTCTGGGCACCGCACCGCTGACGTTCGCGTCATTCGTGGCCGTGGGCGCTAGGTCATAGTGAGGCTGCGGGAATGAGCACTGACCATCCGTGCGCGGGCACGGTCGCGGGGTGGTCGGATTGCGCCGATGACTCGGCGATGACCAGACCGTCGGTGGCAATGGGGAACCGGTACGTGTCGTCGCCGACGTTGAGCAGGAGGATCAGATAGTGGTCTGCGGCCGTCGACGTCAGCACCACCGCTTTGTTGGTCAGGCGGGTGGCCCGGGTCACGGCGTGAGTAAGCCAGGAATGCCGGCGCCGTAGGCCGAGAAGTCGCTGGTGGAGCCGGAAGACGGGCCACCCGTAGGGTGCCAGCTCGCTCGGCCCCGCCGGGAACTGTGGACGGATCTCGTCGTCGCCGCCGGCGCGGTCCTCCTTGGTTCCGCGGAACGCCTGCTCGTCGCCGTAGTAGATGCTGGGAACGCCGCCCACCATGCAGAGCACGGCCAGCGCGTGTCCGAGATGTCGCGGATCAGTGAGTCTGGTCGCGATCCGGGTCACGTCGTGGTTGCCGACGAAGGTCAGCGGCGGTCCCGCCTCGACCACGGCGGCGTGCCGATCGAGCGCCCAGGACAACTCGAAGAAGTTGCCATCGTTGAGACTGCTCCAGACCGCTTTCCACAGCTCGTACTGGGTGACCGCGTCGAGGCCGCTGTCGCGCAGGAACGCGGCGTAGTCGCCGTGGATGACCTCACCGACGAACCATGCCTGCGGGTGGGTCAGACGGACGCGATCGACGGCGGCCTTCCAGAAGGCCGGCTTGACGGCGTACGCGGCGTCAAGTCGCCACCCCGCCGCCCCGCGATCGAGCCAGTGGGACATTACTCGTGCGGTGTGGTCGAGTACCTCAGGTTCGTCATGATCCAGCTCCCGCAGGGCGGCATGACCTTCGAAGTCACCACCGGTGAGCCACCGGCTGGGTGCTGGGAAATTGTGGCCCACGTGGTTGAAAACCCCGTCCAGAAGCACCCGTAGCCCAAGCTCACGGGCCGCACCGATGAGCTTGTCGAAGTCGTCGTCGTCACCCAGCCGAGGATCGATGCGGAAGTGGTCGACAGTGTCGTAACCGTGGGTCTCGGAGGCGAAGACAGGTCCCAGCTGCAGCCCGGAGGCGCCGAGCTCGACCGCGTAGTCGAGCCAGTCGGTGATCTGTGACAGGCGGTGCCCCGGTGCGCTGCGCAGGGCACCGGTGAAGCCCAGCGGATACACATGCCACCACACGGCGTGGTCGATCCAGGTCGGCACCAGCATGCCCCTTAGTGAGCCTGACTCAGTAGTAAGTGAGCCTAGCTCAGTAGAGCGATAGGATCTAGCCGTGCCGAGAGCCGACAGCCGCCCCCGCCAACGCCTGAACGCGCAGGACCGCCGCGCTGCCATCCTGCGAGCAGCCGGCCAAGCGTTCGCCGCCGAGCCGTACGACAAGGTGTCGGTAGCTCGGATAGCCGCCACGGCAGGGGCCTCCGAAGCACTTGTCCACCGCTACTTTGCCGGCAAGAGCGGCCTGTATCTGGCCGTCGCAGAGGTCGGCGTGGCCCGGCTGCTCGAGCGCCAGAAGGCCGCCGACACCGCGCTCGGCCACGATGCCGGCCCCCGCCGGCGCCTCGAATGCAGCCTGCACGTCTACCTCGACACAGTGACCGAGTGGTCGGTCGGATGGCTCACCCCACTCCGCTCGCCCGGCAACGAACCCAGCGAAGTGATCACCCTCCGCCGCAACGCCCGGCAGCACTACGTCACGCTTCTACGGGACCTGCTCGACCTACCGGGCGACCGGGCACTCGACTACGCCCTCTTCGGCTATCTCGGCTTTGTCGACGAGGCCTGCGTCCACTGGGCCGAGCGCGGGCACCCCGCCGCCGACCGAGACACCATCACCAATCTGGCAATCGTCGCTTTGTTCGCCGCCTTGTCGACCAGTGGTCAGTACGGCCCGCTCACATGAATTCACATGATCGAGTGCACTCTCATCGGCCATGTTAGGAAGGTTGGGCGGCGTGATCGCGTTTGCGGTTTGCCGAGACGCCGCTACTGATGATCCCTATCTTCGACGGCGTGGTTGTTTGAGGAATGCGTGGATGGCGGTGATGTACTCGTCATGCGGCGAGTGAGCGCTGTGGTGGAACAGACGCAGCGACGCCCGACGTAGGCGCACCACAAGGTCCCGGGCGGTGTCGACGCCCACGTTGCCGTCCCGCAGACCCACCATGACGAACGTGGCGAGCTGCCGTAGGTGGCCAAGGGGATGTAGCGACCGGTGGGAGTACTGGCGGCATCAGACTTGCGACGATGACGCGGTGGCGGCGGCGAACCGGGTGGGGATCATGTCGATGCGTCGCCCCTGGAGGCGGTGGCCGCTACCGGAATAACACCGAGCGCCAATGATGCCGGCGGCATCAAGTCGTGGACCGGATGCCTCACCGCGAGGGTCGCTCCGGCGCCCCGGTCCACCATCGCCTCGAAAAATCGTCGGTGGTCAGGTGACTCGGTTGCCGTTTTCCAGATAGGCGGTGGCGCCGCTGCTCACGGCTTCCAGCGCCGCGGCCGCACGCCGGGCCAACAGCGGCAGGAGCCGCTGCTGCGCCTCGGGCAGCGTGCACCAGGCCCAGCTGCGCAGCTCATCAGCCGGTAGGCGGATATCCATTGTGGAGGCGTCGTCGAGTAGGCCGCCGTCGTATACGAACATGACCCCGTCTGTGCGGCCATCGCTCGGAGGAACCCAGTCGACCACCAACAACCGACCCGGTGTCACTGATAGTGCGAGTTCCTCCTTCAACTCCCGCACGGCGGCTGCACGCGGCGACTCGTTGGCTTCCACGCAGCCGCCGGGCAGCTCCCAGTAGTCCTTATACGTCGGTTCTACGAGCAAGATCCGTCCCGCCGGATCGCGGAGCACGACGCCAGAACCCATCCGCTTGTGTGGCAGCGTCTCGGTGTAGTGGCCAGACCGGAAAGTCACCAGGGGAGGCTACCCGGATGCGGAACCTGGATCCCTGTTAACCGCGCCGCGCAGTAATCGCGCAGTCGCCGGGCTCGTGGGTCGCCGGCCGGGAACTGTCCCAGCAGGTCGTCGACGCGCTGCTGGACGCGCGTGGAGTCGACGCCGGCAGCCGCGTCGATGGCGGCGCGAGCGGTGACCGTGCCTTCGTCGATGCGGTCGGTGCGCACTTGTGCCTCGGCGATGCGCACGAGGTAGAGGTTCCGGTCGCGCGTGGAGTCGGCGTCGAGCGTTTCCAGCCCGGCGGTCAATGACCGCTCGGCGGCCGGGAGGTCGTTGATGGTGAGCAGGGCGGTGCCGGCTTCGGCAGTGAGGGAGGGCTGGGGCATCCAGTACACCCAGGCGGGGTCGTCGCCGTCGCGGCGACGGTCGTAGAGGTCGTCTGCTTGGTTGAGCAGTGCGGCGGCCGTTTTGGTATCGCCGCGCAGCGCGTGGGCGCGCGCTGCCCAGCAGTCCAGCATGGCCAGAACGGTGCGGGCGGCGGGGTCGACGCGGCGGCGCGCGACTTCGAGTAGCCCAGCCGCTGTGGTGCCGTCGCCGGCGTAGGTCGATGCAGTGCGAGGTTGGACAGCACGTAGATGCCCTGGTCGACGTCGCCCGCGACGGCGGCGGCGCGCAGGGCTCCGTGCCAGAAGCGTTGAGCGGCGGCTTGGAGGCCGGCGTCGAAGGCAGCCCAGCCACAGAACCGCGCTTGGGCGGCGGCGAGCGACCATAGCGGGCCGCCCAGATCGGTCGGGTGGTTGCCGGTTCGGATCAGCTGCTCCACCAGGCGCAGGTCGGCCACGCCGGCGGCGAGGCAGGCGCCGCCGCCAAGCACATCGTCCAAGTGCCACAGCTGCTCAAGCCGCGCCTGCATGTGTTCGACCACGTCTGGGGTGACCCGACCGTGGTCCAGGCCGGGCACCTGCTGCGGTTCGGCGGCGCTCCAGGCGGCGGCGAGGCCGGTCGCCGCGGACCCGGACATGATCAGAAACCCTGACGGTCCATCACCGCCGACTCTACGACCTTGGCGATCGTGTCGGCGGCGGCTGCGCGATGGTGCAAGGTCCCGCGGGTCAGCTCGTGTGGGGACCGTCGGGGCGCGTGGTCGGCCCTTGCCGAGGGGGTGGGTGCTCGGATGTTCGTGACCTGGTTGGATTTTCCGGGCAGGCGCTGGACGGGATCCGTTGTCTGCGACTTGCCGGCCTGGTGCCGTCCGGCGAAACTACCCAGACCGGGGCATATGTGGCTGGACGGAGCGGTGATCTGGCCATGTAATCTAGACGCACCTCGGGGTGCTAGCTCAATGGCAGAGCTGCGGACTTTTAATCCGTAGGTTCAGGGTTCGAGTCCCTGGCGCCCCACCAAGTTTCCGCAGCTCAGACGGCCTCTCGGCGAATTGGAATCACGTCGGCCAGGCGACCGGTTGCATGATCAGTTGAAAACTGGTCGCATCCAGTTGCTTGGCCTTCTTCTTGCCCTTGCCGCCGCCCTTCTTCCCCTTCTTGGGCGGCTTGCCCCACAGCAGCTTCTCCATCTGCTTCGCCGCGTCCCGCTTCAGCGAGTCCACGACGTCCTGGTAGCGCTTGAGCATCGACTCCTGCGACCAGCCCATGATCTCCATGACGACGCGCTTGTCGACGCCCTGCACGAGCAGGAACGTGGCCGCGGAGTGTCGGGCCGCGTGCACCCGGGCCGGCGCCACACCGGCCTCGACGAGCAGGTCCTGCCAGTCTTTGCGCGGGTCGATCGGACGGCCGAGTTCGTCGGTGAAGATATAGCCGGTGTCCTGCCACAGTTCGCCCGCTCGCTTGCGGTCGGCGTCCTGCTCGGCCTTCCGCTCCCGGAACGCGTCCAGCACAGGGCCCGGGATCGCCACCGTTCGCTCGCCGGCCTTGCTCTTCGGTGCCTCGCGCACCAGACCACCGCCCACGCGCTGCGGGCAGGCTCGCGCGTGTTCGGTGCATCCGGGCTTGCATGCCTTGCCCGGGTCGGGGCATCCGCGCGACATTGACGAGGAACTTGCACCGGTTATCGAGGTTATCTGGCGTCTTGGGCTGACGACGTGGACCAGCTGCCAGAATGCCGGCGAGAGCAACGCCGATTGGCCGGAACAGCTGCCGCACATGGCCCCAATCATCGCCGCGCAGCTGGGGTGGGCATACATCGACTTCCCCATCGATGACGGGTTGGCTTTCCTGACGGCGCTCGCTCGAGGCGGTCCTCGCGACGCCTTCTATCTACGGATGACGCACTGGGCGGCACCTGACTCATGGGACGTATCCGCCCGGCCGATGGACAGAGCGATGTTCGACCACCTGCGCGAGTCGAAGTTTGCGCTCCGACTCCTGTTGGTCCGGTTTCCGAGGTACGACCGCGCAGAGATCCTGCGTCGGCTGACCGCCTACGAGGCAGGCCAGCTGACGGCGCCGGGGCCGGTCGACCGGTCGACCCGGCGACCCCGGGCCCCCGCCAACAAGAGCCCCCCCCCCCCTGGGGCGGGCGGGGGGGGCGGGCGCCGGGTCGCGGGGTCGCCCGGTCGACCGGTCAAGCATGAACCCCGAGCGCCTTGGCCCATAGTGGGTTTGATGACCAGGAGTCGTTCGGGCGCCCGGCAGTGGCCGGCGCTGGAGGGTGACCGGCGCAAACGGTGCTGACGCGTCGTCTATGCGCAGATGAGGATGCCGCAGGCCGCACCGGCGAACGGCCGGCGGCAGGTCCGCGCCTTGGCCGAGGAGTGCCCGGCTCATCGCGCCCGCATACCGGGGACGCACTGCTGCGCCGAGATCGGCATGGGCAGAACCCGGCGCTACTCTGATCGACGCCGGCCGTACGCGGAACTGCACGCCGAATACGCACGGTAGTGCCCAGCAGAGTCGACGCGCAGCCCGGTGGCCGACCCTGCCGAGCGGCACACGGCATGAGCAGACGCCTCGGCACACCACACCACACCGTCGCACGTAGCCGACGCAATCAGGACGCGGATCGTCCGCAACCGCCCATACCATGGCCGGCATGGCCATCGCTCGCTTCCCTAGCATCGTCATCGACTGTCCCGATCCTGGTGCGCTCGCAAGGTTCTACGGCGCGATGTTGGATTGGAAGGTCGACGTCTCCTCCGACTGGGCTGAGGTCCGCGCGGAGTACGGTCAGTGCATCTCCTTCCAGCAGGTAGATGGCTACACGCCACCGAACTGGCCGACCCAAGAATTGCCCCAGCAGATGCATCTCGATGTGATCGTGGACGACCTCGACGCCGCCGAGGCGGCAGTCCTCGATCTCGGCGCAACCAAACACCCGCACCAGCCCGGTACGTCTTTCCGCGTTTTCCTCGACCCGGCAGGTCACCCATTCTGCCTCTGCGTGAACTAACCGGACCGCCGATCCTCAATCACAAGAAGCCTGACGGCCCGGCGTGATGTTTCGCGGTCATCGGCAGAAGCGAGCGTCGACCCACGTTCGTCATCGCGGTTGATATCTGCGGAGAGTGACCTAGCGACTCTGTACCGACCTGGCGGCTGACTGTCTGCCACCAACGGCGGGCACCGGCAGACGGCAGGACCATGTCGCCTCCGCTCTAGCCCGCAATCCCGAGGTAGACCAAGGCGGCGCTGGTGGCGCCGGCCGCCGCGCCGGCGACCACCTGAGCGGGGTTGTGCCCGTCGTGCTCGAGGGCGCTGTGCCGGTTGAGCCAGATCCGGGACCAGCAGGTGAGAGCGACCGCTGCCCACGCGATCACGGCTAATCCTCCGAACAGGATTGTCAGCACGGTCGCGGAGCCGGCTGAAACCGCGGCATGGCCCGACATCTTCCACCACAGGTTGACGACGGCCACGACAGCGAGGGCGGTCAGCATCACGGCCACCATCGCGGTCAGCGGCCTCGGTGCACCGACCACGGCGAAAAGGATCAGCTGGTTGTCACCGAGGCGAGTCCCCACAACAGGGGCCGGCGCCGCTGTTCCCGGCGGGCCATGTGATGGTCAGTGAGCGTCCCGCGCCACACCCCGTAACGGATCACCCCGTACGGGATCACGGCCGAGAACAGTGCGGCGAGCGCGCCCCAACCGAGACCCGCGGCGAGCGTCGGTGCCGCGGTGAGCGCGACGACGATCGGCATCGTCGCGGCAAGCACGGCAGGAGCGAACACCTCCGTGATCACCCGCGCGACCCGGGTCACGCTGTCCGGACGGGGCGGCTGGCGGGTAGTGGTAGGGGCGGTCACCGGGCCTCTCCGCCCGGGTTGATGCCCAGCACGGTCAACTGTTCGTCCACCCACGACATCTTGCTCGTCTCCTCCAGTACTTGCTTGACGATCGGCGACCGGGCGTAGGCGCGGGACACTCGGCCTAGCCAGCGGGCTTCGCCCGCGAGGTCCGGCGCGCCAGGGTCGACCCGTGTGGTGCTGTCGGCCGGCGGTTGTCCCGCGCGTTTGGTACGCATTGCGACGGCGAGCGTTGCCGCTTCGACGATCGCGGCTAGGTCCTGGCCGGACAGACCCGCCGCTCTGGCATGGTTCATCGCGAGACTGGACACGCGGCTGTCGAGGTAGGGCCGTAGTTGCAGGTAGCCGTCGCGGATCTGCATCACCATCGCATTGAGTAGCTGGTCATCCTTTGCGCCGAGGCTCGTCTTGATCACCTCGGCCAGCGCTTTGGGGATTTGACCGTCCGATGGGGAGCCCTTCGACATGGTCGCGGACAGGGGGTACATCCGTGCGGCGGCGACCGCTCGACGCGACCTGATGATGGCGCCGCCCACTCCGAGGATGACCGCTGCGGCGGCGATCAGCAGGATGGCACAAGGCGGCAAACCGGCTCCCGTCACCGATCTGGGTCGCCACGCGGCTCCGCCGGTGTCGCTCAGGGGTGCTGGCGTAGGCCGTTGTCCGGCCGCGCACTGCCGCACGCCCTTGTTCGCCTGCGGTGTGCCCTTCCAACCCCGGCGTCGCCGGCTGCTGCCGGCCGCCGGGGCGCTGGCCAGTGGCGCAGTGCCCTACGGCGAAGTCCGCCGATCACGGCGGTTGCGAGGAACAGAATGATCCCGATAACCGAGGCGCACACCGCTGCGTGCCGCCCTCGATGACCCGCTCACGGCAGAGCGCCCAGCCGTCATTGACGTGCGCGTGTTGTTGTTGCGCGCGGCGCGGTGGTGGTGGCGATCATTGCGGCCCGGAGCCGGGTAAGTGTCTGTTTCAGTAGTCGGGATACCTGCATTTGGGACAGACCGACCTCGGCGGCGATCTGGGTCTGGGTCATGTGGTCGAAGAATCGCAGGGTGAGGATGCGTTGTTCCCGCGCGGGGAGTGCTGCCATGAGCAGCCGCAGTGTCAGGTTGTCCTCTACGCCGGCGTAGCGCGGGTCGATCCCGCCGAGCAGGTCGATGCGGTCGATGTCGGTTCCCGCGGTATGTGGCGCGTTCAGCGATACCAGGTTGTAGACGTGTGAGGCGCCGAGCGCGGCCCGCACGTCGTCGATGCTGACGTGCAGGTGGTCGGCGAGTTCGGCGGCGGTCGGATGGCGGCCGTGCCGCTGGCTGAGCTCGCCGGTGGCGGTGATGATCTCGCGGGTCAGTTCCTGGGCCGAGCGCGGAACGCGCATAGCCCAGGCGGTGTCACGGAAGTGCCGCTTGAGGGCGCCCAGGATGGTCGGGACGGCGTAGGCGGTGAACGGGATTTGGCGGCTGGGGTCGTAGCGGTCGACGGCCGTGATCAGGGCGAGGGCGGCGACCTGGGCGAGGTCGTCGGGGAGTTCACCTCGGCCGGCGTATCGGCGGGCGAGCCGGCCAGCCAGTGACAGGTTCTCCTCGATGGCGCCGGCGCGGAGTCTGGCCCGGTCGGGATGCCCGGCCGGCAGGTCGTCGCGTTGGCACAGCAGCTGCTCGGTGCTGGCCGGCGCGCCGCCCGGTCGGCTGTGGCGTGCTGGGGGAACAGTGCGGGCGGTCATGGTGAGCGGCCGGTGAGGTCTGACGGCCGGCGTCGTCGGTTCGGCGGGATGGGTGAGCGTCGCAGTGATCAGGGCTGGTTCGGCGAGAATGGTCATGGTGATCAACGCCCTACCGGGAAGTCGCCGCGCGGTGTGTCGGCTGGCGACGCCTGCGTTTGAAGGTGCCGCGAAGTCGCTGGATTGTGACCGCGGGGTCCGGGCGGCGTAGATGTGCCAGCGGAGAATCGCTGCCGACACGGGCGCATGTGTGGAGAAGGGCCGATCCTGCGGACCACACTACGCCTATGACCAGTAGACACCAGGGCCGTTGTGAGGTGGGCGCCGCCTGCCGAGTGTGGGCTCGCCCGAAGGCGCCGCCGGGGCGGTGTACATCGTCGCGACCAATGAGGACCTGGGCGCGTGCTGTGCCGGCGGCTGGGCGGAACCCGGCGCCTCGGGCGTAGGGTGGGTGGTGACAAGCCGCCCGAGGAGCCAGTCGCGTTCGACCCGGTCCTTGTCCTACGTCACCTGCCCGTCGCGGCCTCACGAACCGCTTGGTATCGGAGGCGCCCTCATGCAACAAGCTTCGGTGGCGCGGTGTCCGGGTGGGGCGGTGCGATGAACGCCGATCGCCGGATGCGGCTGTGGGGTCTGCTCGTGGAACAGGCCCAGGGTGGGCCGATCGCGGTAGACCACGTTTGTCATGTAGTCGCGGCGGCTGCTGGTGTGGACGGTGCCGCCGTCACCGTGGTGCTCGGCGCCATTGCCCGCGAAACGGTGTACGCCACCGATGAGATCGCCGCCGAGTTGGCGGAGCTGGCCCTGACCCTGGGCGAGGGTCCGGGCGTGGACGCCGTCAGCGGCGGTCCGGCGCTGGCCGTCGACCTGACCGGCTCGGACTGCCTGGCTCGCTGGCCCGTGTTCGCGCCCGCGGCCGCATCCACCGGGGCGGGTGCGGTGTTCGCGCTACCGTTGCACGTCGGCGCGGTCCGGGTCGGTGTCCTGGACCTCTACCGCGCCCAGTCCGGCAGCCTGGACGGCGACCAACTCGCCGACGCGCTGCTGTTGGCCGACACCGCCTGCGCGCTGCTGCTGGACGCGGCGCAGCGCGACCGGCCACACCCAGGCGGACACCGGCCCGAGCCGGCCTTCGTGGCGCACCCGGAGGTGCACCAGGCCACCGGGATGATCACCGTACAGCTGGGGGTGACCGCGGCGGTGGCGCTGATCCGGCTGCGTGCCTACGCGTACGCCCACGACCGGCGGCTGCGCGACGTCGCCGCGGACGTGGTCGCCCGACGGCTACGATTTGAGCCTGATCCTGACGAAGACGGCGGTAACCGTTGAGTCCCCCGACTCGACGCTTCGGGTCACATACGGTGGGCGGCGGCCGGGCGCCGGCCGGGCGCCGGCCGGGCAGGTCTACTGTCCAGGCGAACAGGCCCACTGTGTAGCGAGGGTGAAGAGATGGCCGAGATCCAGCTAGCCGACGTGTTCGTGGAGATGGCCGACACTCTGATCGACGACTTCGACGTGATCGACTTCCTGCACGTGTTGACCGAGCGGTGCGTACAGCTCTTGGGCGTCTCGGCGGCCGGGCTGCTGTTGACTGACCAGCGGGACGCGCTGCAGGTGGTGGCCGCCTCCTCCGAACGGACCCGGCTGCTGGAGTTATTCCAGCTGCAAACCGACCAGGGCCCGTGTGTTGACTGTTTCCGCACCGGCCAGCCTGTGTCGGTCGCGGACCTGACCTCCGCCAGCCGGTGGCCGCGCTTCACCGCCGCCGCATCAGAAGTCGGCTTCGTCGCCGTACACGCGTTGCCGATGCGGCTGCGCGCGGAGGTGATCGGCGCGTTGAACCTGTTCGACACCACCCCGGGTCCCTTGGATGAGGGGAAGCTGCGGATCGGGCAGGCGCTGGCCGACGTGGCCACCATCGGACTGTTGCAGCAACGCGCCATCCACCGCCGCGAGGTCCTGACCGAGCAGTTGGAGACCGCCCTGCGCAGCCGGGTCCTGATCGAGCAGGCCAAGGGCGTCCTGGCCGAACGGCTCCACCTGGACATGCCCGAGGCGTTCACGCTGCTGCGCGACAACGCCCGTAGCCACAACCGGCGCCTGTCCGACCTCGCCCAAGCCGTCGTCGACGGAACCGAGCAGATCCCACCGACGACGGCCGCCAGCCCGCCCCGCTGACAGCCCTCGACCAAGCGGGTACGACTCGCCAACCCTCTCCGGGATGAGATCGCGGACGTCTCCCATGGGCCGGTTGTGGAGGGCCCCGGGCGGAAACCCGCCCGGGGCACTCCTTCCCCCACGCCCGGAAAGTCTTCGATTCACCCGCGGCGACGGACGGACTCCGACCTCCCGCCCAGCAATCCCGCATGTGACGTCGCGCAGGAACGCATGCGGGTCAGCGCTGCGGCCTTCGCGGCAGCCACTGGGGGGGTCATTTTTCCGGGAGCGGCGACACGAGAGCCGGACGGTACGCGCTACCGGGTGGCCGTGCTGATCACGACACCGCCGCGCACGGGATAGCCATCGGACGACGACCTGCGAAGCCGCGGTACCCGTCATGTCGACCCCTTCGGTGGCGGACGAATCCGTGGTGTGCGGTGGATTCCGCCACCGGGGACTGGGGTGACACGGTGGACAGTACACCCCGCCGTGCCCTGTCACACCCGTCCGGTGACCCGGCCGCTGTCATCGACCCGCGGCGGGCGGGCATATCTCGCGGCAACGGATGTCTACTTCGGACGCCGTCACGGCATCGCGTGTCCTCTGCACCCGGTCGCCGGGGCTCGCCGGTCCTGCCCCTACCGCCGGTTTGCTCTGCTACGGCTGCGCCATCCGCTGGTGGTGCGCCGGGGCCGTCCACCGCGTCCCCGGACGGCCCCGAACAGCAGGAACAGGACCACGGCGCCGATGATCGCGGTAATCCAGGTGCTCGGGTTGAAGAAGGTGTCCAGCGTCTGCACCCCGAACAGTTCCTTTGCCAGGAACCCGCCCAGCAGGGCACCGGCGATCCCGATGACGGTGGCCAGCAGCAGGCCGGTCTTCTTTCCGGTGAGGTTTTCGGCGATGAGGCCGGCGACGGCACCGAGCACGATCCAGGCGATAACGCCCATGACGTTCTCCTTGGTGGTGGGCCGATGTCCCCAAGCAGGGCGGCCCACCCTGCCGGGTCTCCGTATCGACTGATCTCTAAACGCCAATTGCGTCACGAAACGAAAGGCCTGTCCCGCCACCAGCGCCACGCCACCGGCACCGCGGACGTCGCGATGGCTGGCATGGGCCGGCACAGATCCAGCCACACCACCGACGTCGGGTCAGTCAGGTGCTTGGAGATGTCGGCAACCGGGAAGTCCTCCAACACACAGGCACCGTCCCGGTACAGCCGGGTACGGGCCTGGGCGTTGGACCCGGGCCCGCTCACCGGCGCGTCGCCGTTGACGACACCGGCAGCACCCAACACCGGCCGGCCACCCGCAAGCCGCCGCGACGCCCGGCCACCAACCCGTGGGGCGGTTGGCTCATCACGCTGGCGGCTGCCCGACGTCGTCGTAACTGCGCCGCTCGGTCACGACCGCGCCAGGGGCGCGGCGACGCCGGCTCATGTAGAGGAACAGGATCAGCCCGGCCGCACCGGCGAGCATGAGGATCCAGCCCACCACATCCAGGTCCAAACCGGCGACCGTCGTCTCGACCGCGAAGGTCAGGATCGCGCCGACCACGATCAGAAAAATGCCTACACCAATACCCATACCGGTGATGTCCCCCACCGCGCAGGCGTTCTAATCGCATCCGATGTGCCACATCTGACCGGCCACCATCGCGGCGGGGCCACCCACCGGGACCGGGCCCTGCCAAACGCGTGCTGACGCGCGCAGGCTGGACCGCAGGCACCCTGGCAGGTCGCCTGCATGCGTTCATAGCTGAGGGAACTGGCGGACGGGCCGCTCGTCGTCCTCGAACATCTGCGACGCCCGGCCCAGCAGCCGCCCATCCGCGGCGCCGACCACGTCGGTGTTCTTGTCGGCGTAGTCAAGCTGGCCGAGCAGGTGGCGCATGGCTTGGATCCGGGCCCGTTTCTTGTCGTTGCTCTTGATGAGCGTCCACGGCGCGTCGGCGGTGTCGCTGTAGAAGAACATCGCCTCCTTCGCCTCGGTGTAGTCATCCCACTGATCCAATGAGGCCAGATCGGTGGGTGAGAGCTTCCACCGCCGCACCGGGTCGACCTGCCGGATGACGAACCGGGTCTGCTGCTCACGCCGCGACACCGAAAACCAGAACTTGACCAGATGGATACCCGAACGCACCAACATCCGTTCGATTTCCGGGGCTTGGCGCATGAACTCCAGATACTCGATGCGGCTGCAGTAGCCCATCACCCGCTCGACGCCGGCCCGGTTGTACCAGGACCGGTCGAAGAACACCATCTCACCGGCGGCCGGCAGATGAGCAAGATAACGCTGGAAATACCACTGGCCGGACTCGCGTTCGCTCGGCTTCTCCAGAGCCACGACCCGGGCACCACGCGGGTTCAAATGCTCCACGAACCGCTTGATGGTGCCGCCCTTGCCGGCCGCATCCCGTCCCTCGAACAGCACCATCAGCCGTTCCCCGGACGCCTTGATCCACTTTTGCAGCTTCAGCAGCTCGATCTGCAGCAGCCGCTTGTCCCGCTCGTAATCCTCACGACTCATCCGCTCCTGGTACGGGTAACCCTCCCGCCACGTGTCCACCGGATGCCCGTCACGGGTGAGCAGCACCGGATCGTCATCGTCGTCGTCCACCACCCGATAGCCATCTAGCCGGTCAAGCAGCGGGCCGCTGACCGGTTGCACCAACGGCGGCGGTTCCCCTGCCGGCGGTGCGGCGAGATCCGGCCGGTCGGTGTCGTCATCCTCGCCTGAACCGATACCGGTGTTCGAGGTCATCGCCGCCGCCCGCTCTCGACCGCCGACCGACCCAACCGCAGCACACCGGATTCTCCTACCGCCCGGGACACCGTCCCGGTCGGCGTCACCTCCGGGAAGGGCTGATGGTCCCGGATCATTGCTCGGCGAGCATCAACGGGCCCACAGCGATGTGCACCGCGTAGAACACCGGGCGCCGGTCGAGCAGACCCGCCCGGCGCACCAGCCTCGTCAGCTCCGCATAGTCGCTACCGCGAACAGGCGCCCAGGTCCGAACATCATCAACAGACAAATCGACAGTACTCACAGAGCCCTCCCGGCGAATGAAGATCATCAAGCCGCCGGGGTCCGGAGCGACCGTTATCGACCACAGTACGCACCTGACTGTGGCTGCTGCTGGCCTCGATGGCCATCACCGCCCTGTACGTTACGCGACAGCGAGGTGGACGAGGTCGGACGCGGGGGCCTCGAGGCGGGCGAGGATGTCGTGGCCGTGGATGGACTCGTAGCTTTCGGCCACGATCTCGATCATCAGTTCGCCAAGGTGATCGCCGTCGAGGTCGAGCGTTTGGACCCCGCTCGCGACCGAGCGGACCACGTCTTCCACGAACTGCGGCGTCACGTGGACGCGGCGCACGAGGTCGTACTCGTCCAGCCGCTTCAGCAGCTCCTGGGTGAGCGTGGTCCGCGCGGCGAGCGCCTGGTAGAGACGGTGACAGCCGGGAAGTAGCCCAAGCTCGCCGGCGGTGACGCCCAGCTGGACCCTGCCGCGCTGGCTGTGCGTGGCGATCGGCACGCGCTTGAGCAGCTCGACGCCGTCCTGCGCGCTCAGCCCGGTCTCCTTGATCAGATCGGTCAGGCTGTAGCCCTGCATACATGGACAGGCCGTCATGTTGGTGGCGGCGACGGCCTGGCTGACCCGCGGGACAGGGCCGGCGACCGCTCCGGCAAAGATTTCCACGGTGTCCGGGGAGGGCAGGCCGCTGACCCGGGTGCGGGTCACGAGCGGTGCCCGCGCCTTGAGTCGTACCTCGACCAGTTCCTGCCGTTGGCTTTCCCGGACCCGTCCGGCGATCGCGGCGGCGTGGTCGCTCAGCGACGCGCCGGTGCTGCCCTGAAGCGCGCTCTGGATCCGCGACATGTGGATGCCGCGCTGCTGCTCACTCAGCGACACCCGTACGTCCACGTCGCAGAGCAGCGGCAGGCTGCCCCCGACGAGCTCGTCGGTGACCTGGAGCAGGATCTGCTGGTTGCGCACCGAAACGACGGGCAGTGCGATCGGCACCGCCGGGCGCTGGTTGGGTACGTCGTAGAAGGAATCGTCGAACGGGGCCGCTACCGTGTCCGTGGGTGATTTCGTGAGCACCCGACCACGGTAACGATCGCCGCTTTCACAAACGTTTCACGATCATCCACTGTGGATTTCGTTAGCCGGTGCGGCGGTTGCCGTATTGACGCGGGGTCTGCACCGAGCCGCGACCGCCCGGATACTGGCCTTTACCCGGCTGTTGCGATTGCGTCGACGATTTGCCCTTGCCCTTGGCGCGCCGTTCGGCTCGGTTGGCGAAGACCGGCGCGTCCGCTGCGGCATCGTCGGCGGGCGCGGACTGGTCGGCCGAAGCCTCGTCGGGCTCGCCGTTCGGCGGCGTCGCGGTGTCAGGCATCGAAGCCTCCCGGAATGATCGATACAGCGGCGTGGATGACGCCCACCACAGCCTAACCTGTGCCCAGCCCATCCATGATCAGGGCGTCCTTCACCTACCCTCAGGCGAGCATGGCGGCCGGCGTGGCGCTATCAGGTCAGCACGCCGAAGTCGGTGAGGAAGCAGGCCACCTCGCCGTCGACCGTGTAGCCGATCCAGGTGGGATAGATGCCGTCACCACCCCCGGAGGCGAACATGACGAGGTTGGTGCCGGTCGCCTCGTCGGTGTACGTCACGAACGGCTCGTCGCGGCCGAAGGAGGCGTCGGCGATCAGGTCATCCTGGGCCTCCTCGTCGTCCGCCAGCGCATCGAACACCTCCGGGGAGCCGAACGAACCCGTGCCGCCGTCGACCGGGTATCCGAAAAGCTGCCCCTCAGCCAGGTCGGCGAGGTCCTGGCTCGCGCAGAGGGCCAGGCGCCACACGTGTGCCGGCTCGGCCCGGATGAGCACCCGGGCGGCGGCCACCTCGGTGAAAGAGGTGCCGCCATGGAAGTCGGCCATGATGATCTCGACCGGGTAGTCGCCGGGCGCGACGGTCTGGGTGAACGGGCAGCCGTTCATCAACGGTTCGGCGGCCACCAGCCGGCCGGTGGGGAGCCGTAGCCGGTCGGCGCGCACGACGCGTGCGGTCGCCACGCAGCCGGCCCGCAGGTAGCTGGCGTCCTGCACGTGCCCGTCGGCCAGCAGGCGGTCGAAGTCAGGGGCGCGAGGGATCACCCGGACCTGCCGGTTGGCGACGCATCGACGTACCGGAACCCATGACGCGATGATCTCATGTCGCGCGGTGACCTTGACCGGGTACAGTCCTTCGCCGTGGGACTGTTCCGGAGGAAGAACGAACCGACGCCACCGCCAGAGCCCGTCGGGCCGGTGATCGACAAATGTCAGGGTGACCAGGCCGCGCGCTTCCTGCGGGCGGCGCTGGAGCGGGGAGACTGGCCGACGGTCCGCGACTTCCTCTCCTCGATCACCGACCGCGACGACCATGCGTTCTACCTGTCTATCTGCGGCGGCGTCCCCGGTGTCCAGGACTGGATCGGCCAGTGGGTGGCCGCCGAGCCGCAGTCGACGCTCCCGCGGCTGGTGCAGGGCGTGCACGCGGTCTACTGGGCCTGGGAGGCGCGCGGCGGGGCGTACGCCGACCAGACCCCGCAGGCGCGGCTCCAGCTGTTCTTCCATCGCCTCGAGTTCGCCGAGAACTGCCTCGACGAGGTGGTCGAGCGCGACCCGTACGACACGACCGCACGCGCGTTTCTGCTCAACTCCGGGGTGGGCCGCCAGGTCGACCTCACCGAGCAGCAGCGGCGCTTCGGCGAGGTGGTCAAGCGCCACCCGCAGCACAAGTGGGCGCACGGCGCGATGCAGCAGTACCTGTGCGAGAAGTAGCACGGCAGCCACGACCAGATGTTCGCGTTCGCCCGGCACACCTCGCGCCACGCGCCGCCCGGCAGCCCACTGCACGGCGCGATCGCCGAGGCGCACATCGAGAAGTACCTGGACCTGTCCCGGGTCGGCGCCGGCACCGCCTACCTGGAGCAGCCGGAGGTGGGCGCCGAGCTGATGGCCGCCGCCGAGCAGTCGGTCTTCCACCCGGCCTACCAGCGCCGGCCCGGCTGGCCGCGCATGCACAACTCGTTCGCGTTCGTGCTGCACCGGGCGGACCAGTACCAGGCGGCGTACCAGCTCTACAAGGTCATCGGCGACGAGTACATCACCGAACACCCGTGGGAGTACTACAACGCCGAGCGGCCGGTGGACTTCTTCCTGACCAACCGCCAAACCCTCTATACCTGGATCGAGCAGCAGTAAGGGCCTACATTCGCGTCCTTCACGCGCGGCTTGGCGCCATGAACAAGGCGTCCTTCATGTCGTTAGAGCGGCGTGAAGGACGCCTTGATCATGTGGTGGCGAAGGATCGGACGTACCGGCGTTGCCAGGGCGTCTCCACCGCGTGCCGGTCGTAGTGTCGCCGGACGAACGCGACCGCCTCGGCGGGCGGCACCCCGTCGAGGATGGCGAGGCAGGCCAGCGCGGTGCCGGTGCGGCCCCGGCCACCGCCGCAGGCGACCTCGACGCGCTCGGTCGCGGCGCGCTCCCATGCCTCGTGCAGCGTCCCGCGGGCCTGGGAGCGGTCGCTGGGCAGCCAGAAGTCGGGCCAGCGCAGCCACCGGCTCTCCCAGCCGACCGGTGGCGGCGTGCGGCCCAGCAGGTACACGCCGAAGGTCGGTGCCGGGCCGGGCGGCAGCGGCCGGCGCAGGCCGCGGCCGCGCACCAGGCGCCCCGATGGCAGGCGGAGTATGCCGGCGGCGGTGTCCTCCCAGGCGGGGATCGGCTCCGTGATCATGATGCGAACGTAGCCGGAGCGCGGCGGAAGCCGCCATCGGCCTCGGAGCCCATCGTGGGGTGTGGCTTTCCGCACCCCCGGTCGCTAGTCGACATCGGACAGTCCTAAGAGGTCTTCCAGGGCGGCCTTGCCGTCTCGCGTGACCCGCACCGCCCTGCCGGACCCGACTCGTGCCACCCAACCGTTGCCCAGGAACGTCTCGCACAACCTCGCCCCGGCCACGCCGGCGAGGTGCGGCCGCCGCTCCGTCCAATCCAGACACCCGCGAGCGAGGGGGCGGGTGGCGGACCGGAGCCCGTCCCGGTGTACCCCGAGCGCGCCGGTCAGCCAGGCCAGACCGGTCGGGGTGATGGCGAAGCCGCCGGCCTGGTCCAGCAGTCCCGCTCGGGTCATCGCATCGGTCACCGCGACGCCGAGCCGTCCGGCGAGGTGGTCGTAGCAGGTGCGGCCGCGGCGCAGGGCGGCGCTGGCGGTCACCGCGCGCAACCCGCGCGCCGGCGCTGGACGGGGCTCGGTCCGCGCC
This sequence comes from Actinomycetes bacterium KLBMP 9797, assembly GCA_037414955.1. Classification (GTDB taxonomy): domain Bacteria; phylum Actinomycetota; class Actinomycetes; order Mycobacteriales; family Micromonosporaceae; genus Phytohabitans. Next base: position 11,522 of record JBBEWH010000016.1, on the reverse strand, counting down.
GACAGATCCTCCAGCAGGTGCGCGACCGAGGGGTCGGCGAGCCGCACGTACCGGTGACGACCCTGCCGGTGCTCGACGAGAAGACCGCCGTCGACGAGGCGATGGAGGTGTTCGGTCGCGGTGGAGGGCGCGACGCCCGCGTGCGCCGCGAGCTCGCCGGCGGTCCAGGCGCGCCCGTCGAGCAGCGCGAGGCAGATGGCCGCCCGCGTCTCGTCGGCCAGCAGGGCCGCGAGCGACGCCAGGTCCGAGGCTGAGGTCACCCTCCCATTGTCCGCGGCGTTCCTTCGGCCGGTACCGAACGATCGTGGCCGTAGCGTCCGGTACATGCAGCTGATCAGCGGCCGGGAGGCCGCTCTCGCCGTCCTGAACGATCCGTCGTTCGTGGTGCCGACGGTGCCGCCCGCGACCGCGGGAGTCGGCTGGCTCCGCGCCACCGTGGGCCGGTTCAGCATCGGCGCGGCACACGAGCGCCGGCGCGCGCTGTCCCTCGCGATCCTCGCGGCGATCCCGCTGGAGCCGCTGCGGGCCGGCGTTCGGACGCACCCGGTGGCGGTCCTGGCGCGCGCGATGGGAGTGCGCGAGCCGGTCGTCGACCTGGTACGAGACGTCGCGCAGGCATATCAGCCGGGTACCGGCGACGGCGCCCGCGCCGACGCGGCGGTCGACCGGCTGGTCGCGCTCCTCGGCGGCGGCTACGACGAGCCGACCGCGGCCCGTATCGGGGTGCTCGTGCAGGCGTGCGAGGCCACCGCGGCGCTGATCGAACGAGCCGGGCAGCGCCCCGTCGAGGAGGTGCTGCGCGACGATCCGCCGGTTCCGGCGACCACGCGGCAGGCGCTCGCGACGACCACCGCCGGTGGCGTCACGGTCGGGGCCGGCGAGTTGGTGCGGGTGCGCCTGGCCGGCGACCTGGCGTTCGGCGCCGGGCCGCGCCGCTGCCCCGGCCGCGCGCACGCCCTCGCGCTGGTCGACGGAGCCCTGGCCGGCGGAGCCGCAAAGCGAGCGCCCGTTGATGGAGCGTCCGTCGATGGAGCGCTCGCCCGCGGAGCCGCAGAGGGAGGCCTTGAATGACCGACTTCGCCGCCCTCCACCGCGCCGGTGACCCCCTCATCCTGCCGAACGTCTGGGACGTCGCCTCCGCGCGCCGCCTGGTCGAGGCGGGCTTCCCCGCGCTCGGCACGACCAGCCTCGGCGTCGCGGCGGCCCACGGCCTGCCCGACGGGGTCGGCGCCACCGACGCGGAGGCGCTGCGCCTCGCGCTCAGCCTGGCTGACCTTCCGGTCCACCTCACCGTCGACATCGAGACCGGTTCGGTCGGCGCCGCGGCCGCCGTCGCCGCCGTTGGTGCCGCGGGCGTGAACATGGAGGACGCCATGCGCCCGGCCGCGGCGCACGCGGCGCTGATCCGGGCGGTGAAGCGGGAGGTGCCGCACCTGTTCGTCAACGCCCGGACCGACACCCATTGGCAGCGACCCGGCGACCTGGCCGAAACCCTGCACCGGGTGCGGCGCTACGCGGACGCGGGCGCCGACGGGGTGTTCGTTCCCGGGCTGGCCGAGCCCGCCGACATCGCCGCCGTCGTGGCGGCGGTCGACGTGCCGGTCAACATCCTGTTCCTGCCCGGCCGGCACACCGCCGCCGCCCTGGCGGACCTTGGCGTGCGGCGGATCAGCACCGGCTCCCTGCTCTTCCGCGCCGCGCTGGCCGCGGTGACGCAGACCGCGCTGGCCGTCCGGGACGGTGGCGCGGTACGCCCGGACCTTCCCTCCTACACCCAGGTCAATGCCGTCTCGGGATGATGCGGGGCGGTCGCCAGCGCACGAGGACGCCCAGCCAGGCGATCGCGATGGTGGTCGCCACCAGCCACCGGATCAACGGGGTGGACCAGTCGGGATAGAGCACGCCTTCGAGGTAGTGGTCGATGAAGCCGTCCGGCGGCAGGCCCGGCTGGCCGGCGCGTTCGCGGGAGCGGTCCTCGACGTAGGTCAGGGGGCAGTTCAGACCCATCAGGATGGTGGCGAAGCCCCAGGCGGTCGCGGCCGCGTGCAGCCAGAACGTGCGGGGCCAGCGCCAGGCGAGAAAGCCACCGGCCACCACGAAAGCCAGGTAGGCGAAGTGCACCACCATGGTGGCTTCGGCGAGGATCCGGTAACCCATAGCTGCCTCCCCTTCCAGCGTAGGGCGTGACCCATGACGGTCCGCGCGGCCGGATCCATAGCGGCGCGCGGTCACGTGTCTGCTGGCCCGGTGATGGACGGCGCCGGCGCCGGCGGGTGTACGGATGGTTGGGAGGATGGCGTCGGAGCCGGACCCGGCGACGTTGGCGACGCCGGCGACGGGATGCCGCTGGCGCGCGACCGGAGCGCGCACGCTTTCCCCGGCGTCGCCGGCTCGCCAGGGCGGTCGGGCCGACAGCCCGACCGGTCTTGCCCCGCCCGGCCGACGCAAGTGGCGCACCCGCCGTGGTTCCGACGTGCCGGCAGAGCCGCCGCCCGATCCCGCGAGGATGACCGAGCATCGCCCCGTAATGGAGGCTTAGGGCGGCCACCACCGCGAACGCGAGTGGATCCCCATCCGCGGCGGCGATGTGCGTCGAGCCCAGCAAAGCGCTCGCCCACATCATCGGCTTGGGCCAGTGCCTGTGGCCGCACCGGCTTCGCGCGTTGTGGCGGCGGCGGTCGCCGCGGTGACCGCGACGGGCGAGCCAGGCCATCCAGCAGAGGTCAACGCATACCGCCATGGCCCACGCGACCCATGTGTACCGGGCGTGCTCTGTCGCGGCTTTCGGAAGGGAGCTGAGCAATGCCATGACGGCTTCGGACAACTCTTCCGGACGCATGCCGTCCCCCGAGGAGCCCGGTGGCTTACGGAGCGTCCGATGAGAGCTTGCGGTTAGTGATATAGAAGAACGTCCTTGCATCATGTTGCATCATTCTGAGTCACACCCTCCCTGACGTCAAGCGGGCGCGTGCGATCAGGGAGCGGCGGATGGGCATACTGGCGTTGACATCGCTCTTCGGGCGTGGTAATACTTCCATCAGTTGGAATCATTGTGAATCACGGCGTCTGGGGTGATCGGCGTGCGCGACCGGGTTGCCGGAGGCGCACCTGTGCGGACTGATGACGGGATCTCCCGCGAAGCGGGAGATCCGTCCGCTCGGCAGCGACTTGCCGCCGAGCTGCGACAGCTGCGTGGGCTAGCCGGCGTGTCCGGCCGCCAGCTCGCCCAGCGGATCAAGATCAGTCAGTCGAAGGTGTCTCGCATCGAGTCCGGAACCGCTCTACCTTCCCTGCCCGAGGCCTTGGCGTGGGCCGATGCGACCGGGGCGTCCAGGAAGGTGCGGGAACAGTTGGCGACCTTGACCGAGGCGGCGTTTACGGAGGTGAATCCTTGGCGCGAGGCGCTCGCCACCCGGCCACACTTGCAGGACGAGACCGGAGAACGTGAGGCGAAGGCCCGGACGATTCGAACCTTCCATCCAGCCGCCGTACCGGGTCTGCTCCAAACCGCCGAGTACGCCCGCCGCGTGTTCTCCCTCTCCGAAGTGTCATATGCCGAGGAGGACATCGCCGGCGCCGTAGCCGCTCGGCTACGCCGCCAGCTAGCGCTCTACGAGGAGGATAGGCAGTTCCACTTCCTGATCAGCGAAGGGGCACTCCGGTGGCGGCCGGGTCCGGCAAGAGTGCTCCTGGCGCAGCTGGACCGCGTCGCCTCGGTGAGCACATTGGACAACGTCACGGTCGGGCTGGTCCTCTACGGCCGGGAAATGGCCGCGTGTCCGTCCCACGGCTTTACCCTCTACGAAGGGGACGCGCATGGCGACTCGGATGCACATGTGGGAGTCGAGACAACGCACGCCAATCTGATTGTCAACCACCCCGATGACGTCGCTCTCTACCGGCGGAAGTGGCTAATGCTGAGCCGGACAGCAATCTACCAGGACGAGGCGCGGGAGTTTATCGCCCAACTCGGCGCGGAAATTCGCGCCACGGCCCAATGACAACCATGCCCGTATGCGGCCAGTCCGCGCAGGGGACGCCGCCCCTTTTCTCGGGCGACGCCCCCTGCTTGTGGTCAGCTGAGGTCGAACTGACCGTCCCGCACGCCGGCGAGGAATGCGGCCCATTCCGAGTAGGTGAACCGCAGTGCCGGGCCATCCGGATTCTTGGAGTCACGGACGACGACTCCGTCGAAGGCGACCTCGACGCACGCGTTCTCCGTACAGTACGTGCTCCTGAGCCACTCACCCACCGGCGGTCGAGCGTCCCCAGTCCCGTTCATCCCTTTCTCCTTTGCGTCGCGGCGGTTAGCTACCGCCGATGTGCCAAGCGTCTATTCCGGCACTGGGTGCTCGACCTGCTGATTGGTTGGGATCGAGTTGGGTGCACTTCTGGTAGATGACCTGGGAGGCGATCGTGGAGTTCCGATTACTGGGCCCGGTCGAGGCGTATGCCAACGGGCACCGGGTGAAGCTGGGCGACCAGAAGCATCGGCTGCTCCTCGCCGTGCTGCTGGACGCGGATGGTCGCGCGGTCAGTGCGGAGGCCCTGATCGACCGGATCTGGGACGACACTCCACCCAAGGATCCGCGTGGCGGCCTGCACAAGTACGTCTATCAATTACGCCAGTACCTGGACCAGGGCGAAGCCGGTACAGGTGATCTCATCCAAGGTGGCGCCGGCTACCGGATGCTGGTCGACAGGAATACCGTTGATCTCCACCGGTTCCGTGACCTGCGCGCCAAAGCTCGGCACCTTGCCGACCACAACGACAGTGAGTCCGCGCGGCTGTTCCGTGAAGCGCTCCGCCAGTGGGGTTCGGACATCGTCTCGGCCCGCGGCGGCGAGCCGTTGGCGGATCTGACCAGCCGGTGGGTGGAGGACAACCGCCACGCCCTGCGGGAGGAGTATCGGGCCGCCCTCCTCGACTGTTTGGAAGCCGAACTCCGGCTTGGCAAGCACAACAAGCTGATCCCGGAACTCGTACGCCTCGCTCGGGCCGACCCTCTCGACGAGCACGTCTCCGGCCTGCTCGCACTGGCCTACTATCGAGCTGAACGACCGGCCGACGCCCTGACAACCATTCAGCTCACCAAGGCACGGCTGGCCGACGAGCTGGCGACTGATCCCGCGAGGAAGCTCGACGAACTGTACGTCCGCATACTTCGAAAGGATCCCAGCCTCGACCTCCCGCCGTCTGCTTCGCGCGGCGAGGGCAATCCTGACAGGGATGACGGCGAAGACGAGACCCGCGAGAAGGTCGCGAATCAGGCGTATGGCTCCCCGCCAATGGAACCCAGCTCCGACGTAGTGGTCGGACCGCAGATAAAGGCGTGGGGAAACCGCACCGTTTACCAGAGCACGCGGGACATGTATGTCCGGGAGCCGGGACCCGAGTACACCCGGGCGCGATCCAGCTACGCACACCTGCGCGGAAGCTGGGCAATGCCCGGAGAGTTGCGGCCTAACCAGGCATACGATGCCGCATTTCTGATCTCTGTGGAGATCTTAAGTGATTCCAGTCTGGTGGCCAACAACCTTGTATTTCGGGCTATGGGTCTGCTGTATGAGAGGTTGGCCGATAGGCTTCTCAGGTTGGCCGAGCGACACCGCTGCCGGTCGGCACAGGCGTGGCGATGGACTGGCGACAGCGGGCTCCTGGTGGTGCACGACGGTGCGGAGAGTGTTGCCTGCAGCACCGCAGTGGAATACGTGAGAAGTGTTCTTGAGCTTGATCTAGCGCAGCTGCGGGTGGAGTTGGCCGAGGTCGGTATTCGCGGCGATCTGCATCTCCGGATGGGCGTTCATCGCGGCTCGGTCCGATACCGAGGCGAAGGGCCGGGGGGTGCCATCTTCTCCCCAGACATCAGTTTCGCGACCCATCTGAAGGAGATCGCTCTTCCCGACACCGCCGTGGTATCCGGGGAAGTCCAGCAGATCGCAGGCGACTTTGCCTCGCTCCTGCAACCGGTGGGACAGCACCAGGGGCGCGCCATCTACCTGTTTTCCCCGGGCGTCTCGTCCGGCGCGGCGCGCAAAGCCTGGCTTGCGGCGCATGGTTTGGATGGCGCGCGCCCGGTGCACGCGTACATCGAGCGACCGAGCCAGTGGGAGAAGAGCCGCCTCATCGCGGAGGCCGAAGACGAGGTGATCGACCTGGGCACCGCGCTGCGTACGGCCTCGCGTTATCTGGTCACCACAGAGCGGCCCACTCCATTCCGTAACGCGGTCATCAATCTCCTACGTTCCGGTTCCCGGTACCGCTGCATCCTGATGGACCCCGACGCCCCGGCCACGCGCCTCGTTTCCGAGCAGCGCGGCGAGGACCTACCGGCGAAGATTAGTCAGGCACTAGCCGACCTGAGCACGTTCAAGAACAGCATGGGCGACGACGGTGCGAACCTGGAGGTCTACCTCACCTCGACGTACCCCGGAATGGCGGCCATCGCGGTGGATGTCGACCGGCCACACGGGCTGATCCTCAACTCGCCGTACCTGATGCCGGCCCCGGGCTCAGCGCGACTCGAGCGTGGCGACATGCCGCACTATCTCGTCGACCGGTCGGCCGGCTTGCTTTACCACAATCTGCGCGACCTCATCGTCGGCTTCGCCGAGGTAGGTACGAGGAGAGTCCTGTGAACGTGGTATCTCCGACTGGGGTTACGAAAGACTTATCAGCCGTCGTGGCGGTCGCGGGCGGCCAGGATGTCGGCGCGATGTGTGACGGCCCACTCCTGCAAGGCTTCCAGCGGGACGAGCAGCGTGCGGCCGAGGTCGGTCAGTTCGTAGTCGACGCGGGGCGGGACGCCGGGGTACAGCGTACGTTTGACCAACCCGTCGCGGGCCAGGACCCGTAGGGTCAGGGTGAGCATCCGTTGGCTGATGCCGTCGATGGCGCGGTGCAGCTCGCTGAAGCGGTGCGTGCGCTGGCCGAGCAGCACGATGATCAGGACGCTCCACTTGTCGCCGACCCGGTCGAGGACCTCCCGGATCGGGCAGTCGTCGGACACCTCGATCGCGACTGTGCCCGTACGCACATCGGTGTGTGTAGCTGACATCGAAGTGCCTCCTTACGATTGCCTCCATCCTGACGCAGGATAGGGTTACGCACAAGAAGTAACTAAGGAGACGCGATGACCGTGACCACGCCGCCGGACGAGGCGCCGCAGGTGGTCGAGGAGCTGGCGGTCGACGAGCCGGCCGCGCCGCGACCGGTGCTGGCCGGCCTGGTGGTCCTGGGTGCCGAGGACGCTCCGGCGTGCTCGGACGGGTTCTGCGTGTGAGTGGGGAGACTGTAGTGCGCATCGAAGTGTGGTCCGACATCGTCTGCCCGTGGTGCTACATCGGCAAGCGCCGGCTGGAGAAGGCGCTGGCGGCGTTCGACCACGCCGACGAGGTCGAGGTGGTGTGGCGCAGCTTCCAGCTCGACCCCTCGTTCGCCCGAGGCTCGCGGCAGCCGACGTTCGAGTACCTCGCCAAGAAGTTCGGCAGCTCGGCGGGCGAGGTCAGGACGATGACGGACCGGGTCAAGACGCTGGCGGCGCAGGACGGCCTGGCGTACGACTTCGCCCGGGCCACCATGGTCAACACGTTCGACGCCCACCGCCTGACCCACCTGGCCAAGGCGCACGGCGTGGGCGGTGAGATGCACGAGAGGCTCATGCGCGCGCACCTGATCGAGGGCGAGGTCGTCGACGACGCCGACACCCTGGTCCGGCTGGCCGCCGAGGTCGGCGTGCCGACCGACGAGGCGAGCCGGGTGCTGGCCGGCGACGAGTACACCGGGGACGTCGAGGGCGACATCCAGCAGGCGCGGGCGCTCGGGGTCACCGGTGTGCCGTTCTTCGTGCTGGACCGGGCGTACGGGATCTCCGGCGCGCAGCCCGTCGAAGCGTTCCTGTCGGCGCTGCGCACGGCTCACGACCAGGCGGGCGTCAACGCGTCCTAGGCCCTTCCATGATCAGGGCGTCCTTCACGTCGTTCTAACGACGTGAAGGGACGCCCTGATCATGGAAGGGGCGTATCCGGACGGAATAGGCCGCTGCGGCGGGGCGTTGTCGGCCGCGTGGAGCTGATGGAGGAGTACCAGCGGGCCCAGCTGTTCATGGACGCCGGTGACCCGGCCGAGGCCGCCCGGATCCTGGAGGGCGTCATGGCGGCCGAGCCGGGCAACTCCGACGTGCGACTGCGGTTGGCGTTGGCGTATTACGCCTCGGCTCAGCTGACCAAGGCCGAGGGGCACCTGCGCGAGCTGGTGGCGGCCGAGCCGAGCGACCACTACGCGCACCACGTGCTCGGCCGCACCCTGGAGCGGCAGAACCGGGCGACCGAGGCGCTGCCGCACCTGCGGCTGGCGGACGCGATGGCACAGGTCCCCGATTACCGCGCCGCCGTGGCACGGGTGGCCGCGCGGGTCACCCGCTGACCCCAGACAGGCAGCAGGCCGGCGCCCTTCGCAGGGCGCCGGCCTGTTTCGTCCGGGTCAGGCGACTTCGTCCGGGTCAGGCGACGAGCTCGAGCTCCTTGGCCGGCGCCGGCGCGGGTACCGGCTTGCTGTCCCGCATGATCACCGCGGCCAGGACGGCGGCGGCCAGGACGCCGACCGCGCTGATCGTGAAGGTGGTCGACATGGCGGCGGTGAAGGCCTCCCGGGCGGCCTGGACGAGGCCGGCGTCGCCCTGGGCGACGGCCAGCGCGTCGCCGATCGACTTCTTGGCCTGGTCCGGCGCGCCGGCCGGCATCTCCCGGGTGAAGCCGCTGGTGAGCAGCGTGCCGAGGATCGCGATGCCGAGCGCGGTGCCGGCCTGCTGGATCGTGTCGTTCAGGGCGGAGCCGACGCCCGCCTTGTCCGCCGGGATGGTGGCCATCAGGGCGCCGACCGCGGCCGGCATCGCGAGGCCCGCGCCGAAGCCCAGCAGGCCGAGCGCGACCGCCGGGACCGCGAAGGCGGTGTTCGCCGAGACCGTGGTCAGCAGCGCGAACGACGAGCCCATGACGAGCATGCCGGCCAGGACGAGGTAGCGGTTACCGATCCGCGCGGCGAACTTGGCGCCCAGGCCGTTACCGACCAGCGCGGCGACGGCCAGGGGCACGAAGGCGACGCCCGCCTTGACCGGCGAGTAGCCGAGCACGAACTGCATGTACTGGGTCAGCACCAGCAGCAGGCCGCCGTTGCCGATCTGCACGAGGGCCAGGGACAGCGAGCCGCCGCTGAAGTTGCGGTGCTTGAACAGCACCAGCGGCACCATCGGCGCGGGGGTGACGTTCTCCCAGACCACGAAGCCGATGATGGAGACGGCCGCGATGCCCAGGGTGACGGCGGAGCGGCCCTCGAACGCGCCGTGCTGCGGGATCTCGATGATCCACCAGACCAGGGCGGTCATGCCGGTCGCGGACAGCACCGCGCCGAGCGGATCGGCCTTCTGCCAGGGCGCCTTCGACTCCGGCATGAGGGTGACGCCGGCCAGGACGGCGAGCGCGACGACCGGGATGTTGATGAAGAAGATGGCCTGCCAGGAGAAGTGGTCGATCAGTACGCCGCCGAGCACCGGGCTGCCCACCAGCCCCAGCATCGCCACGGAGCTCCACACCGCCATCGCCTTGTTGCGCTCGGTCTCGTCGAAGACGGTGATGAGGATGGACAGCGTCGACGGCATGATCAGCGCGCCGCCGACGCCCATCGCGACCCGTACCGCGATCATTTCTCCCGGGCTGGCGGAGAAGGTCGCGGCGAGCGACGCGGCCCCGAAGAGCAGCAGGCCGATGATCATTACCTTCCGGCGGCCGAACCGGTCGCCGAGGCTGCCGGCGGTGAGCAGGAGCCCGGCGAAGACCAGGATGTACGAGTCGAGGATCCATTGGATGTCCTGCGCGCTCGCGCCGATGTCCTCGGTCATATGGGGCACCGCGACCGTCAGCGCCATGCTGTCGACCACCAGGACCAGGCTGCTGAGGCACAGCACGATGAGGATCCACCAGCGGTGCGGGTTGCGCGATTCCATGGGACTTCCCTCCACTGCGTACACCGTTACGACGTTGCGAACACTGTACGCAGATGCGGACGGCGTTCGCAAGTAGCGTTTGATGTACGCTGATCGCGAACGACGTACGCGTGGAGGTGTCATGGCTGCCAGGACGAACCCGATCCCATCCGTGTGGGCCCGCCAGCAGGCCGAGGCCGACCAGCCGGCGCTCAGCCGGGCGGCGATCGTCCGCGAGGCGATCGTCATGCTGGACGCCGAGGGGGCCGAGGCGCTGAGCATGCGCAAGCTCGGCGCCCGGCTGAACGCCGCGGCGACCTCCCTGTACCGGCACGTCGCGACGAAGGACGAGCTGATCGAGCTCGCGGTGGACGAGGTCTTCGGCGAGGTCACGGTCCCGTCCACCGACGGCACCGACTGGCGCGCCGCCGCCACGGAAGCCAGCCGGTCGTTCCGCGCGACGGCCCTACGGCACCGCTGGCTGGCCGCGCTCCTCGGGCAGGCGGGCCTGGCCTACCTGGGCCCGAACCTCATGTCGTTCACCGAGCGGCTGGCCGCGCTGTTCGCGGCGGCCGGCTTCCCCGAGCCGAGCCGCGCCATCGACACCCTGATCTCGTACGTCATCGGCATGAGCACCACCGAGGCGGCGTGGCTGAGCACCGTCGCCCGTTCCGGTGAGACGGAGGCCGCCTTCATCGCGCGCCTCATGCCGGCCGCCCAGCAGGCCGCGGCCGACTACGACCACGTGGCCCAGATCAGCCCGCCCGCCGGCCTCGACCCCGCCGCGGTCCGCGAAGACAAATTCGCGTACGGCCTGGAGGTCGTCCTCGACGGCCTGGCCCTCCGGATTCCCCGCTGACCGCCATTCCCCGCTGACCGTCATTTCCGGCTGACCGTCAGAACGAGCCGGTGCGGGTTTCGCTGTAGGGAGCCAGCCGCGCGCCGACGACATGCCCAAAGTTGATCAGCAGCGTAGAGGTTTCCGGATCGCCAAGACGCGACACGGTGAGCGCCTGGACGACGTGTTCGTGCATCCAGGACGCCAGTATTTCGACGGTCACCGTGTCCTGGTGCAGGCGCAGGACCAGTTCCTTGTCTCGGCCGACGGTCAGCAGGTAGAGCAGGCAGGTCGGGGTGTCGGTGGTCATGTCATCAGCTCGAATCGGACTTTTCCTGCTGCGATGGCTGGATCGACAGGCGGATTCCGGCGTCGGTCTCGGCGAGCAGGAACCGTTCCCGCTGGCCACCGTCGGGCATCATGGCCCCGTAGAGTTCCTCGTTGGTGATCTCGAGGGAGCCGCCGGCTCTCGTGACGAGGACGACAAGAACGGCACGGAGGTTCACGTCGCTGAGGTAGGCCATGCGCCATCCACTCTGGGGGTTCAGGCCGGTGTGGCGGGCACCTCAGGAGTGGGATGTCGTCGACTGCCGGATCACCTCCACGGTACAGCTTCGGGCGGCTCACTGACCCGACCGGTCCATGATCAAGGCGTGCCCCACCGCGGGTCCACGCAGGGCGGGGCGCCGGGGTGATGGGGGGGG
>JBBEWH010000015.1:0-8301 GCA_037414955.1 Actinomycetes bacterium KLBMP 9797 | reverse complement strand
CGCCCCTTCACCCGGGCCCCCCCCCCGTCTTCCCCCCGCCGGGCGGCACGCCTTGATCATGGGGGTCAGTCAGCGTTGGGGGTGGGGGTGGTGCGGCGCCATGCCAGGAGGCCGAACACCAGGCCGGCGAGCCCGGCGGCCAGGCCGACCAGGCCCGTGGTGAGCGCCCACCCGGACGAGTCGTCGTCCTGGGCGCCGGCGGCGAGGTCGGCGTTGGCGTTGGCGTTGGCCACCGTCTGGGTCGACGCGTCGGCGGCCTCCTTGGCCAGCTTCAATACCGCCGCCGGATGCTCCGGCTCCTCCTTACCGGCCTCCGGTACCTCGATCCACCGGACGATCTCGCCGTTCGAGTAGGTCTGCAGCGCCTTGAACGCGATCTGGTCCACCTCGGGCAGCGGGCCGGCGGAGACCTCGAACTCCTGGAACTGTCCCGGCTTGATGTCGTTGCCGGCCGCGGCCGTCCAGGTGATCTTCGAGACCGCCTCGGTGATCTCGCTGTCGTGCACCTTCAGCGGCGTCGCCAGCTTGGCGCGCTCGACGGTGGCCGTCCATCCGGGAAGCGGGCGCACGGACACGGACGCGATCGGCGTATCGGTCGGGATGGCGACCTCCACCTTCACCGTGGACGCGGCGTCCCGCTCGTTGGGCACCCGGAACGCGAGCTTCGCGTACCCGCCCTGCACCGCCTCCCGCGGGTTCACCGTCACGTGGGCGGACGCCGGACCGGCTCCCACCCCGACCGCGGCGACCACGCCGCCGATGATCGCCGCCGCCACACCGGCGACTGTCCTTGTTCGCATCTGCCGCTCCTGACCGTAGGGGTGCACCGCCGATGGACAGTCAGTCGCTCACGCCGGACGAATAGTTCCCGATCGGCGGTGCGGAGCGTGGCGCGCTACCGTGGCGCGGTGATCCGGAAACGACTGCTGCCAACCGCCGCGCTCATCGGCGTGTTCGCCGTTCTCGTCCCCGCGGCCCCGGCCCAGGCGCACACCGAGCTGAGTCGCACCAGCCCGGCGGCGAAAAGCACGGCCACCAAGCCGGTGTCCGCGGTGACGTTGACCTTCAGCGGGTTGATCAAGAAGCCGGGCACCACCGTCGTGGTGACCGGTCCGGACCAAATCTCCTACAGCGACGCCGACGCCCAGGTCCTCGACAAGACCATCACCCAGAAGGTGAAGCCACTGCCGGTCGGCGCCATCACCGTCGCGTGGCGCACGGCGGCCGCCGACGGCCACCCCCTGCAGGGCAGCTTCACCTTCACCAACAACATCGCGCCGCCGGCGCCGACCACCGCGGCGCCGGTCCTGAGCGCGCCGGCACCGACGCCGCCCGCCACCACCGCGGCGGCACCCGCGCCGGCCGCCAGCGCCAGCGACGACGACGGGTCATCCTCGGCTGTCTGGTGGCTGGTGGCAGCGGCCGCGGCCCTGCTGCTCGTCCTCGTCGGCGGCCTGCTGTGGCGCCGCCGCCGGCCCGCAGCGTCCTAGGGCCTTCCCTCAGCCCGCTGCCTTGATCTTGCGCCAGCCGCCGGCGCGGTTGTTCGCCGCGATCTGTCGCAGCATCGTGGTCAACGCGGGCGTCTTGATCGGGTCGCCCTGGCGAAACGAGACGCACCGCGCGGTCTTGTTGTCGTGGCCGCTGGTGATGATGTGTTCGGGGTCGGGCACGATCGCGCCGTCGTAGAGGAACAGGTTGATGTGGTTCTTGGCGGCCAGCAGCGCGCAGACGTTGCCCTGCAGGACGAAGTAGGGCTGCACGGTCCGCTTGATGGTCTCTTCGATCTCGGGCACCGCGGCGTGTATCAGGTCTCGCAGGTCGGCGCAGATGGCCCGCTGCCAGTCCGGTAGCGCGTCGATGTAGTCATCGACGCGCGAATCCTTGGTGTAAGCCATGGCCAGACTCCCCAGATGGCGGCGACGACGAGCGGCCTTTCAGCCTAAACCGGATGACCGGGCAACGGGTCGCGCACGAGAATGCGGCCATGACCCAACCGACGTTGCGCACCGACCGAATCCTGCTGGTCCCGCTGGGTGACGAGCACCTGGAGTACGAGGTCGAGCTCGACTCCGATCCCGAGGTGATGCGCTACCTGCACGGCAGGGCGCGCACCCGGGTGGAGGTCGAGGTCGCCCATCGCCAGCGGCTCGCCGAGGCCAGCCTGGTGCCAGGCCTCGGCTACTGGGCCGGCTTCGTCGACGCCGCCAGCGAGAGCAGGGAGGCCGGCGGCGGCGAGGCCACCAGCGGCAGCGACGCCGGCGGCGAGAAGAGCGAGTTCGTCGGGTGGTGGATCCTGACGCCGCCGGAGCGTCCGGACCAGGGTCCGGTCGAGGGCCAGGCCGAGCTGGGGTACCGGCTGCTGCGCCGGCACTGGCGTAGAGGGCTGGCCAGCGAGGGCGCTCGCGAGCTGATCCGCTACGGGTTCGCAGACCTCGGCCTGACCCGGATCTTCGCGGAGACGATGGCCGTCAACGCCGCTTCCCGCGCCACCATGGCCGCGGTCGGCCTCACCTATGCCCGCACGTTTCACCTGGACTGGGACGACCCGTTGCCCGGCACCGAGCTGGGCGAGGTCGAGTACGCGATCACGCGCGAGCAATGGGCGCTCATGTAGGTCAGGATCCGACCTATATGAGCTCTAGCCTCGTCGGTGTGCGGACCGCGCACCGGAACGAGGAGATGAGCCATGAAGGTTGTTCCCGACGGCTACCACACGGTGACCCCCTGGGTGATCTCCAAGGGAAACACGGCCGCGCTGATCGACTTCGTGGTCGAGGTCTTTGACGCGACCGACCTGGGCCGGATGGAGGTGGACGGGGTGATCGGCCACGCCGAGGTCCGCATCGGGGACTCGGTGGTGATGATGTTCGACAAGCCGCAGTGGCCGGACACCCCCGCGTTCCTGCGCCTTTATGTCGCCGATGACGCCGAGGTGCTGAGCCGCGCCGTCGGGCGCGGCGCGACCGTCATCACCGAGCCGACCGAGCTCTTCTGGGGTGACCGGGTCAGCCGCTTCCGCGACCCGTTCGGAAACCTGTGGTGGATCCACCAACGCGTGGCGGAGCCCTCGGAGCAGGAGATGAACCAGCGGCTCAGCGACCCGCGGTTCGTCAAGGCGATGGAGTACGTCCAGAGCGCCGAATTCTTCCCCGGCGGCTGACCGGGGGTGCAACCCCGGGCGGGGCCCGTTACGTCCCCTGCGCAGACGACTGACGGAAGGGGTCGCGTGACGAGCGACGACGAAGCCGAGTGCCGGGAATACGTCGCGGCGCGCCTCGAGCACCTGCGCCGGGTCGCGTACCTGCTGTGTCACGACTGGCACGCCGCGGACGACCTGGTCTCGACGGTACTGCTGAAATTGTTCCTCTCCTGGCGCAGGGTCCGGCGGGCGGACAACGTCGACGCGTACGTGCGCGGCATGCTCACCAACGCCTGGCTGGACGAGCGGCGGCGGCCGTGGCGGCGCGAGCGCGCGGAGGCGTCGCTGCCGGAGCGGCCCGTGCCGGAGCTCGAAGCCAGTGACAGCCGGCAGATCGGCGCGCTGCTGCGGGCGTTGGGCCCGCGCCAGCGGGCGGTCGTGGTGCTGCGCTTCTACTGCGACATGTCGGTCGAGCAGACCGCGCGGCTGCTCGGCATCTCGGAGGGCACGGTCAAGAGCCAGGCCTCGCGCGGCTTGGGCATTCTGCGGCAGGCCGCCACGGCGGACGGGGGATGGCGATGAGGATCGGCGTGCGCGGCGTGGCCGGTGCGGACGGAGGCTGGCGATGAGAGAGACGTTCGACGAGTTCATCGGCGCGAGTCCGGGTACCCGCGTGGATCTGGACGCCATCGTGCGGCGCAGTCGCACGATCCGGCGCCGCCGGCGCGTCGTCGCCGCGTGCGCGACCGGGCTCGCGGTGGTCGGGGTGACGGCGCTGAGCTTCGCGATAGCGCCGGGTCCGCAGGCGGCGCCGGCACCGGCGTCCACACCCACACCCACCAGCACGGGTACGCCGAGCGGGCGCGCCGCCGAGCAGCAGCGGCTCTTCGCGGCGCTGAAAGCGGCGATCGCCCGGGAAGCGCCACAGGTGACCGGCATCGACAACCTCAGACTCTACGTGTACCGGTGCGGGGACGAGTTTCCGTTGCTGACGCAGCACGTGCCGGCCGGTAGCGTCGCCGTGTCCCCGCCGTGCCCGACCCCGACGACCTCACCGGCCCGGGAGATCGATCGGGAGTTTCTCTGGCGGGGACGGCTCACCTCGCCCACCGGCACGTACGAGGTTCGAGTCCACATCGCACCCACTGTTTATGTCGACCCGGACGCGCCGCCGGTGAACGAGATGGAAGCGGCCGAGCGGGCGGCGGCCGCCGCGCACGGGGAGGCGCCGCGGCGCGGGCCGGGCGGCGAGAGCATCCTGGTCGACGGCGGCGCGCTGCTCAACCTGACCAAGCCGGACGGCACCGGCATCATGATCCGGACCTGGGACACCAATCGGGCGGGCGCCTACCGCACCCGGAGCCCGTTCACCGCCGACCAGCTGACGGCTATCGGCCTGGACCTCGCCCTCCACCTCTAACCCCTCTTCATGATCAAGGCGTCCCTCAAGTAGTTAGAACTACGTGAGGGACGCCTTGATCATGAGGGCCGGCGGTCGCGGTGCAACAGTTGGCGGGCCGTGCGCATCTGGGATGCGAGGAGGTGGCCATGGACGAGGGCAAGAACGCCTTCGAGGACTACGTCCGGGCCAGATCGGCGGCGCTGCTGCGCTACGGCTACGTGTTGACCGGCAACCCGCACGACGCGGCGGACCTGGTTCAGGAGGCGCTCGCGCGGCTGGGTAGCGCGTGGTCCAGGGTGCGGCGCAAGGAGGCCCCGGAGGCGTACGTCCGCACCACGATGGCGCGCCTGCACGCCGGCCGCTGGCGGCGGCTGCGCCGGGAACGGCCGGTCGAAGACGTGCCGGAACGCGGGTACGCCGACGCGGGCATCAGTCGCGCGGAGGCCGAGTCCGGGCTGTGGCGGGCGCTGGCCTGCCTGCCGCGGCGCCAGCGGGCGGTGCTCGTGCTCCGGTACTACGAGCACCTCAGCGACGAGGAGATCGCAGGGCTGCTCGGCGTCTCCCGCGGCACAGTGCGCAGCCAGGCCGCCCGAGCCCTGGACAAGCTACGCGCGAACTGGGCGCCGGCGAACGCCCCCGAGCGGATGGGGAAGGGACGATGAGCAACCAGTTGGAAGCGGACCTGGTCCGGACCATGGCCGACGCGGCCGACGACGCGCCGCTGCCGGGCGAGGACTTCCTCGTCGGAGTGCGGCACCGGCAGCGGATCCGGCGCCGCCGCCACGCGGCAGCGGTGGTGGCGGGCGTCGCGGTGCTCGCCCTTGCCGGTGGCGCGACGGTGGTGCGGCTGGCCGGGTCCACCGAGGACAAGTTGGCACCGGCGGCGTGGTCCGGCACGGTGCCGGACTTCGCCAGTGCGGGATCACCCCGGGAGGTCTGGCCGGACGCGGTGCGCCGGCTGCCGGTCACGCTGCCCGACGGCGTCCACTATGAGGTGCTCGCGGCGGCCGGTGCCGACCGGTACCTGGTGGCGGCGGTCGGGGGGACGCTGAGCGGGCCGTACCTGTTCGACGCGAAGGCCGGCACCGTGCGGTTCCTCGGCGGCCAGGGCGCCGCCGTTCGGGCGGAGGTCCGCACCGGCGCTGTCGTCGGTGGATACGCGGTGTGGACCGTCTATAAGGGAAACGATGGCCTGGAGCTGTGGGCCGCACCGGTCGGCGGCGGGGCGCCTCGCCAGCTCGTCGATTTCCCGATCGGCGATACCCCGGTGTTCGGTATCGCGGGCGACACCATCTACTGGTCGGTCGACCGGGGTAGCGGCACCGAGATCTACCGGGTGCCGTTGTCCGGCGGCGAACCGGCACTCGTGCCCGGATCCGCCGGCTGGCGGGCGTCCGCGCAGTCGCCCTGGCTGGACTCGAAACGGCGCGTCGACGCGGACCGCGCCGGCGAGCTGTGGAACCTCACGACCGGGGAGCGACTCACATGGGCCGCCAGCCCGGATGCCGCGCACGTCGACTGCGACCCGGTGCTGTGCACCGGCCAGGCGGCGGACGGCACGCACATCGTGCAGCGGCTGGACGGCACCGGGTACCAGAAGCTGCCGTATCGGGGCGACGATTTCACGCCGGAGTCCGCGCCCGTCGAGGGCCGGTTCGGCGTCGGTCATCTGTCCGGCGCGGACGGCGAGGCGTGGTACGTGTGGGACCGGGTCACCGGCACGGTCGCCGCGGTGACCGCGGCCGACGCGCCGATGGGATCCGGGTATTCGACGCCGCAGCTGACCTATCGCGGCTTCGAGGGCACCACCCTGCAGTGGCAGGACGGCGACGAGGCGGTCTACGTCCTCGACCTGGAGGCGGTCTACGTCCTCGACCTGACCGCCATTCCCTAGCCCCCACCCATGATCAAGGCGTCCCTCAAGTAGTTAGAGCTACTTGAGGGACGCCGTGATCATGGGAGGGGGTAGTCGGAGAGGTAGACGGGGGCGCCGATCCGGGTGGTGTCGGCCGGGTCGCCGACGCCGTTGACGACGTGGTCGATGGTGCCCGCGCTGAGGTTGACGGTCATGACGTGGTGCAGCCGGATGCCCGGCTTGCGCGGCACCTCGAAGCCGTTCTCGGTGTGGATCGACGGGTTGTTCTGGTTGAAGACGTACACCCCGCCGCCATACAGCGTGTGCGTCGTGACCCGGTCGCCGACCTTGTAGCCGGCGTAGCCCTCGACGCTCCCGTTCATCCAGTCGGCCTGCGTCGGCGGGTCGTACGGCAGCTCGTTCTGGTAGAGGATCGTCGTGCCCCGCTCGCCGTTCCAGACCGTGTTGTACCGCTGGAAGTGCTCCACGAAGAGCCCGGTCGCCGTCACGTCGTCGCCGTTGATGACCGCGCCGTACCGGCCGGTGTTCGTGTGCCACCGTTGGGTGTCGGTGAAGCCCTCGACGCCGTGGTCGCCGCGCCACACCCAGGTGTGGTCGATCAGCACGTGGTCGCTGTTGACCTCCAGCGCGATGTGCGCCTTGCCGACGTGCGGGCCGCCGACCCGGAAGTACACATCGGACAGTGTGGTCGGGTTGTCCGGCCGGCTCCACCCGAAGCCACCATGGCGACGGCCGACGCGCAACAGGACCGGCGACTCCTCGAGCCCGGCGTCGATCGTGACACCGGCGATGACCACGCCGGGCACGTCGGCGACGTCGAGCGGGGTCGCGCCGTCCACCGCCGTGAGCGTGGCGTGGCCCAGGCCGAGGACCACGGTGTCGGGGCGCCGCACCTCGATGCTGCGCGCGATGTCGTACACCCCGGGGGTGAACAGCAGGTGCTTGCCCCGGGCGAGCTGGGCGTTGATGGTCCCCACCGGATCCGACGGCCGCGCGACGTGGAAGGCGGACAGCGGGATGGTGCGTCCCGGGGTCAGGCCGCCGGCCCACGAGACGCCGCTGGTGTCGCGCCGGGCGGCCGGCACCCGCACCTGGTACCGGCCGTGGGCGTCGACGAACAGGTACGGCTTCTCCCGGCTCAGTGGTGTGGTGGCCAGCGTCGTGTAGGGCGGGTCCGGGAAGGCGGCGTCGTCCGGCGCGCCGGCGACGCCCGCGAAGACCTGGTTCCACACCGCGTTGGACCAGCCGGCGACCTCGCTGTTGCGGGTCAGCCACTGCTGCTGCGAGCCGTTGACGACGAACGGCAGCCGGGAGTCGGCGATGAACCCGCCGCTGGCGTACTGCGGGCCGGCGGTGCAGTAGTCCATCAGGGACAGGTTGGCACCGGTGATGTTGAGCCGGCGCATCGACACCGCCTGGGAGACGGCCCAGAAGTTCGCCGACGCGCGGCACTCGTCCTGGCCCGACGAGTCGATGTGGAGCGACAGGTTGGACAGCGTGCGCCAGAAGTTCACCAGGGCGAGGCAGTTACCCGTACCGCCGTCGGCGAGGCACCGGTTGTAGACCTCGACCTTGCCGTTGACGACCACGTCGGTCGGCGCGGCGCCCAACCCGGCGACCTCCGTGTAGTACCCGACCTTGATCTGCAGCGGCCGCTCGGCGGTGCCGTACGTCCCGGGTTTGAACAGGAAGGCGTACCGGCTGGTGCCCATCTCGTTGTCGACCTGCGCGGCGTGCGTCGCGTCGAGCGCGGCCTGGATCTGGGCGACCGGCATGCTCGGGTCGAAGACCGTGACGTGCGGTCCCAGGCTCGGCGGCCCGGGGCGGGCGGGCGGGGCCGCGGGGGCCCGGGCGGGCGCCCCCGGGGGGGCCCCCCGACCGACG
>JBBEWH010000014.1:0-125810 GCA_037414955.1 Actinomycetes bacterium KLBMP 9797 | reverse complement strand
TTGGGGGGGCCGGGGTGGGGGGGGGCGCGGGGGGGGGGGGGGGCGCCGGGGGGGGGGGGGGGGGGGGGGCGGGGGGGCGCGGGGGGCGCGGGCCCCCCCGCGACGGTGACGACCGCAAGTCCGAGTGCGAGGGCCCTGATGATCATCCGCCGCCTCCTTCACCCGCTGTGAGAGCGCTCTCTCATGCGTCCGGTCAGGCTACCTGGTCCAGGCCCGCCGCGCACCCACGTGGAGGCCGCCTCCTCCATGATCAAGGCGTCCCTCACGTCGTTATTGCTACTTGAGGGACGCCTTGATCATGGGGAGGAGGTCGGGGAGCACGGTGCCGAGCCGGGCGTCGAGCGTCAGGGTGGCGTAGTCGTCGCCCCGGGTGGCGCCCCGGTTGACGATCGCGACCGGGATGCCCAGCTTCGCGGCCCGCAGCACGAAACGGCGGCCGGACATGACGGTCAACGACGAGCCCAGCACCAGCAGCATGCGGGCGCCTTCCACCACCGCGAAGCTGGCGTCCACCCGGGCGCGCGGGACGGTCTCGCCGAAGAACACCACGTCCGGCTTGAGCGTGCCGCGGCCGCACGCCTGGCAGCCGACGATGCGGAACCGGTCCACCTCGTCGTCCGGCAGATCCACGTCGCCGTCCGGGTTGACCGCGATGACGCGGGCGTCGAACCGGGGGTTGACCAGCCGGAGCCGGTCGTCCAGCCGGTCGCGGGTGGTGGCGTCGCCGCAGTCGAGGCACACCACCCGGTCGAGGTTGCCGTGCAGCTCGATGACGCCGCCGGCGCCCCCGGCCTGGTGCAGACCGTCCACGTTCTGCGTGATGACGCCGGTCAGCAGCCCGTGCCGCTGGAGCTCGGCGACGGCGCGGTGGCCGGCGTTGGGCGCGGCCCGGGCGATGGTGCGCCACCCGAGGTGGCTGCGGGCCCAGTACCGGCGCCGGGCAGCGGCGTCGCGGGTGAACGTCTGGTAGGTCATCGGGGCGTGCCGGACCTGCACCCCGTCCGGGCCACGATAGTCGGGAATGCCCGATTCGGTGGAGATCCCGGCGCCGGTCAGGACGGCGACGCCACCGCCGGCGACCATCTCCGCCAGCTTCGCGGTTCCCTCAAGCACCCACCCATGGTGCCTCACCATCCGCCCCCACGGCGCGCCCCGCCGATCAAGGCCCTGCCCGCCGATCAAGGGCTCCGGCACGTGGTTGGATCTCGGATCCACGTGCCCGAGCCCTTGATCGGCGCAGTTCTCCTTGATCGGCGCGGCGCGCCATGGAGGCGGCGCGCCGTGGAGGCGGCGCGCCGTGGAGGCGGCGCGCCGTGGAGGCGGCGCTCCTTGATCGGTGCGGCGCCGATCAAGGGGAGCGGACGGTATGTGTCAGGGACGGCTTGACGGTGAGGGGAAGCGGCGCGCGAGTACGGCAGTGAGACCGGGCCAGGCGATCGGGTCGTGGCCGGGGATGACCGGATACCCGCGCCGGGCGGCGATGTCCTTCAGCTTGTGGATCTGCGCGACCGTCTGCTCCGGAGTCGCGTCGATGAACGAGCCGATGGCGCGTTCCTCGGTGATGTTCTCGGTCAGGTCCGCCGCGTCGCAGGCGAAGACGAACCCGCCACCGCCGACCGACTCGTCGAGGTCCACGACGAAGCTCTGATGGCCGGGTGTGTGCCCGGCGGTCAGCACCGCCGTCACGCCGGGCGCGATCTCCACGTCGCCGTCGGCGAGCCGCCAGTCGATACGCGGGTCGTCGTAGTCGATCCGGGCCATCGCGTGCCGCTCCGGTGCGGGATGGTTCGACAGGCCGTACGCGAGCTCGGCCCGTTGGGCGTGCACCGGCACCCGGCCGGCGAAGTGTTTCAGGCCGCCGGCGTGGTCGACGTGCAGGTGACTGAGGGCCACGGCGTGGATGTCCGCCAGTTCGACGCCGGCCACGGCGAGGGCTTCCTCGATCGGCTCGCCGTCGCCGGGCAGCACCGGCTGGTAGTTCGGGCTGGGGTAGAAGCGGCGGCGCAGCGCGGGGTCGCGCAGGAGGGCCGTGTTGAAGCCGGTGTCGAGCAGCAGCCAGCCGCCGTCCACCTGCAAGAGCAGGCCCGGCACCGGCTCACGGACCCGTTCGTCGCGGGACGCCCCGTACACCGAGACGGACTTCGGCAGCTCTTCCCAGCCGAGAGTGAGGGGGATGATCCGGCGGACGCTCATGATCAGGGCGTCCCTGAAGGAGCTTCGTAGGTGGCCCTGGGGAAGAGGGTGGCGCGGCCGTCGGCGCGCGGGTCGCTCGCGGCGTCCAGCGCGTCTCCGCGCAGGCGCGCGACCTGGACGTGGCCGGCGTCGTCGTGCGGGCCGTCGGTGGTGGCGACCTCCAGGCCGAGCCGCTCGGCGGTGGCGGCGAGCGCGTCCGCGCCCGGCGTCCCCGGCTCCAGGAGCAGCGACGGGTTGTCCCGGCCGAGCTCGCGGGCGCCGATCACCCAGCGCGGCCGGGACACCAGCGCGCCCAGATCGCCGGCGTCGAGCACGTCGGCGGCCACCTGGGCCAGGATCCAGGGCTGGGCGCGGCCGCCCTGGCAACCGAGCGCCACCACGGTGTCGCCCGACACCGCCAGGGCGGGGCAGAGCGTGTGCGGCGGGCGGGACCCGGGTCGCAGCCGCCCGGGGTGGTTCTCGTCGAGGCTGAACGAGGAGCCGCGGTTGTGCAGCACGATGCCGGTGGCGGGGTCGAGGATGCCGGCGCCGAAGCTCTGGAAGACGCTCTGGATGAGGGTGACCGCGGTGCCGTCGTCCGACACGGCGGTGACGGCCACGGTGTCACCGGTGGGCGGTGGCGCGGCGAACCCGGCGAACGGCGCGGCGAACCCGGCGAACGGCGCGGCGACGGCGGTGGAACCGCGCAGCAGCAGGGCGTCCAGGTCGACCGGGCCGGTGCGGGGATCGCCGAGCAGCGCGTCCCGGCGCAGCTGGGCCCGGCGGGCGGCGCGGACCAGGTCGGGGGAGCCCAGGATGCCGAGCAGCGTCGCGCCCTGGACCGGCGGCGGCGCCGCGTACCAGCTGACACCGTCCACAGTGGCGCTCAGCGGCGCGTCCACCTCGGCCCGGTGGGCGGCGAAGTCCGCGACCGACAGCGCGCTGCCGAGCTTCCGGAGCCCGGTCACGAGACGGTGCGCCAGATGTCCCTTGTAGAAGGTGCGCCAGTTGGCCCCGATCGCGGTGAGCGTGTCCGCGAGCGCGGGCTGGACGAGGACATCGGGACGTGGCTGCAACAGGGCGCGCAGGCCCGGATCGGCCTCGATCGCCGCCCGCCGGGCCGTGATCGCCCGCCGCAGCCCGGGACTGACCGCCACGCCGTCGCGGGCGAGCGCGACGGCCGGGGCCAACAGGTCCCGCAGGGACAGCCGCGCGCCGAGCGACGCGACGCTCGCCCAGCCGGCCACGACACCCGGCACGGTCACCGTCGCCGGCCCGCCGGAGGGCATCCGGTCGCCCTGGGCCCGCAGCGCCGCCACGTCGGTCGCGGCCGCCGCCGCACCGATCGACAGGACGGCCCGCGCCGGCTGGCCGGCGCGGCACACGATGGCGACCAGGTCGCCGCCCACCGAGCACTGATGCGGGTACGCCACGGTCAGCGCGGCCGCGGCGGCCAGCGCGGCGTCGAGCGCGTTGCCGCCGGCGGCGACCACCGACGCGGCGGCGTCCGTGGCGCTCGGGTGCGGCGCGGCGAGCGCGACTCTCATGAGGCGTCCCGGCGGACGGCGGCGAGTGCGTGGGTCATTGGCCTTCCCGTTGGATGAGGATGGCTCGGGCGAAAGCCCCGTCCGCGTCCACCAGTTTGGCGGGCAGGCACACCAACTCGTACTCGCCGGCGGGTACACCGTCGAGGTCGGCGTTCTCCAGGATCAGCACCCCGGCGCCGAGCAGGGCGTGGTGCGCGTCCCAGGTGTCGGTGCGGGTGTGGCTCTCGATCGTCAGGTAGTCGATGCCGACCAACGCTACGCCCTGCGCGATGAGCCACGCGGCCGCATCCGGCGACAGGCCGACCCAGGACGGCGCCCGGTCCGGCTCCTTGAGCGGCCCGGCCGAGTTGCTGGTCTTCAACAGCACCCGTCGCTGCCCGGCGACCCCCGCGGCGGCCAGCTGATCGACGGTCACGTCGCCGGTCACCCCGGTCAGATCGACGACGAGCGCCGGCCCGACGAGCGCGTGCAGGTCCACCTTGTCGATGGGGGTGGCGCCGTCGACGAAGTGCGCGGGGGCGTCCACGTGGGTGCCGGTGTGCGCGCCGAGCCGCCACCGGGTGACGTTGGACGCGTCGCCGTTGGCCAGCGACTCGACGACCTCCACCTCCGGCTTACGTCCCCAATGGAGCATCCGCGGGTGGATCGGCAGCGTGATATCGAATATCCGCAAGGAAGGGTCCCTTCCCATCGCTTTTCGCATATAAAGGGTCCCTTCCTAACCGACGCCGGGGCGGTGGGTGGGATCGGGCCAGGGTTCGCGGATCGCCGCGGCGACGGCGCGCGCGGTGGTCAGCACGCATCGCTCGAACTCCGCCTTGCCGTGCTCGGCGGTGGCATCCGGGACGTCGCGCCCCCAGACGCCGGTCGCGCTGACCTGGTCCATGCGGTAGTCCCAGAACGAGTCGACGTCCACATGAGACGTGGCCTGTGCCATCTGGACCAGATCGGGGCGCAGGTGCAGCATCACCGAGGTCTCGAAGTAGTTGGCGTGCATCAGCGCTCGTCCATACTGGACATGGCCGTCGACCTGCGGGCCCGGATACATCGTGACGTAACCGAGCGCCCGCACCCGCGAGTCGCGATGCCGCACGCGCAGCTTCTCGGCCGACACGTCCAGCGACCCGTTGTTCCAGATGTGCCCGTTGAGCAGGATGAACTGCCGGATCCCGGAGGCGTGCAGCGAGTCGATGACGTCTTCCAGCACCGCGATGAGCGTCTCCGGCCGGAGCGCGACCGTGCCGGCGAAGTCGCCGTGCGAGGCGGAGACGCCGTAGCTGAGCGTCGGCACCACCGGCACGCCGGTCAGCGCCGAGACTTCGAGCGCGACCGCCTCGCAGATCAGGCTGTCCACATTGAGCGGCAGGTGCGGGCCGTGCTGTTCGGTCGCGCCGACCGGGATGATGACCGCGTCGAGGGCCGCCGCGGCGCGCCCGCTCTCCGGCCAGGTCAGCTCCGCCCACCGTACCGGGGTGCCGGTACCATCAAGGTCCATATCGGACGCTCCTTTCACCAGATCCGCCGGGACTTCTCGGGCAGCAGGTCGAGCGCCCGCACCGCCACGACGTCGCCGGAGGTCGGGCTGGTCAGCCAGATCCGGGCGTCCGGGCTGTAGTCGCTGATCAGTTCCCGGCACACCCCGCACGGCGCGATGACCCGGAACCGGGTGGCCGGCTTGACCTGTACCGACACGACGCTCTGCACGCGCAGCGGCGGGCCGGCGAGCAGGGCGGCGCCGAGGGCCACCCCCTCCGCGCAGATCGAGCTGCGCCGGCAGGAGCCTTCCAGGTGTACGCCGAGGTGGACGCCGCCGTCCGTGGTGCGCAACGCGGTCGCGACCTCGTGCCGGCCGCGCGTCCACACCCGGCCGAGCAGGTCCTCCGCCCGCCGCAGCAGTTCGATGTCGTCAGCCGGCATGGTGACGGGCGGCGTGACGGGTCCGATGCTCACGACAGCCCCAGGATGCGCGCCATGTTCCCGCCCTCGACCAGCGCGCGATCCTCGACAGCGGGAATCGCCTTGGCGATCTTCATGCGCTCCAGGTCGAAGTCCGACCCCGGCCATTCACTGCCCATGAGTATCTTGGCCGGCCCTAGCCGCGCGTACGCCCGGCGCACGTCGCTGAGCAGCGTCGCGGACGTCTCCAGGTAGATGTGCGGGTTCCGTTCGGCGACGATGATCGCTTCGGGCACGTTCCACACCGCGCCCATGTGGGCGATGATCGTCGGCACGTCGGGGTGGTGCTTGGCGATCTCCTCGATGGCCAGGGGCGCGCAGAACGGGTCGTCCAGCGCATTGATCAGGACCGGCAGGCCGCGTTCGGCGCACACCTCGAACACCGGGTCGAGCAGGCCGTGGTCGGCCACGTGATAGCCGTGCAGGCTGGGGTGCAGCTTCAGCCCGGACAGCCCGGCGTCGGCGATCCGGGCGATCTCGTCGAGCGCGTCGTCGGCCTGCGGCAGCACCTGGCCGAAGCCGAACAGCCGGTCCGGGTGCCGCTTGACCAGGTCGACGATGAAGTCGTTCTCGATCCGCTGGGCGAGCGAGCAGACCATCGCCAGGTCGACGCCCGCCGCGTCCATCCGGTCGAGGATGCGGCGTGGGTCGAACGGCACGTACGGCGGCGCCGCCTCGCCGGGCCGCGCGCCGGTCAGGTAGTCCGACCGCCCCCGCACGTCCTGGGTGGTGTTGTACGCATCGATGATCAACGAGACTCCTTCGCGGCGGACGTTCATGATCAAGGCGTCCCTAACGTCGTTATAGCTACTTGAGGGACGCCTTGATCATGGGGAAGCAACGGCAGGTGACAGCGGACAAGACGACCGTCGGCGACGGGGCGGAGAGACGGCGAATCCGTGTGGCACGAGGAAACGGCGTACCGGCAGCGGGTGTGGAACGCGCACCCGGACGGCGGGGCGGCCGGGTCCGGCGGTTCACCCGCGAGCTCGATCCGCTCCCGCCGTGGCGAGCGGTCCACCGTGGGCACGCTGGACAGCAGCGCCTCGCTGTACGGGTGGGCCGGCCCGGCGAAGAACGCGTCCCGGCCGGCGACCTCGATGATCTGCCCGAGATACATCACCGCGATCCGGTCCGCGATGTGCCGCACCACGCCCAGGTCGTGCGAGATGAACAGCAGCGTCAGCCCGCGGTCCCGGATCAGGTCGGCCAGCAGGTTGATCACCTGCGCCTGGATCGACACGTCCAACGCGGACACCGGCTCGTCGGCGACGATGAACTTCGGCGACGGCGCCAGCGCGCGGGCGATGCCGATGCGCTGCCGCTGCCCGCCGGAGAACTCGTGCGGCCGGCGCGCCCCGGCCTCCGCGCCGAGCCCCACCCGCTCCAGCAACTCGTCGACAACCACCTGCGCGGCGGCGCGCGACGCGCCGCGCGCACGCCGCAACGGGTCGGCGACGATGTCCGCGACCCGCCGTCGCGGGTTCAGCGACCCGAACGGGTCCTGAAAGACCATCTGCAGTTCGGCCCGGGTGCGCCGGAACGCCGTACCGGACAGCCGGGTGATGTCCAGGCCCAGGTACCGGATCGTGCCGGCCGTCGGGTCGATCGCGCGCACCAGCGTGCGGCCGAGCGTCGACTTGCCGCAGCCGGACTCGCCGACCAGGCCGAGCGTCTCGCCCTCGAAGATCTCCAGGTCGACGTCGCGCACCGCCCGGGTCCGTCCGAAGTCGACGCGCAGCCCGGAGACCTCCAGCAGGGGCGTGGGAAGGGACATCAGACCGGCACCTCCGCGAGGACACAGGCATCGAGGTGGTCGCTGTCCGGGTACCGGGATCGCAGGGGCGGCGAGGCCGCCGCGCAGGCGTCGTGGACGAACCCGCACCGGGGCGCGAAGGCGCACCCCGGCGGGCGCTGGACGCCGGTCGGCGGCGTGCCGGCGATCGCCGGCAGCCGGTCGACGGCCGGACCGTCCACTCTGGGCACCGAGTCCAGCAGCGCGCGCGTGTACGGGTGCCGGGGCTGGAACAGCACCTCGTCGCGGGTGCCCCGCTCGACGATCCGGCCGGCGTACATGACGGCGACCCGGTCCGCGACCTCCGCGACCACGCCGAGGTCGTGGGTGATGAGCATGACCGCGGTGTCGTGCTCGGCCCGCAGCCGCTTCAACAGGCGCAGGACCTGCGCCTGGATGGTCACGTCCAGCGCCGTCGTGGGCTCGTCCGCGATGAGCACGGCCGGGTCGTTGGCCAGGCCGATCGCGATCATCACCCGCTGGCGCATGCCGCCGGAGAGCTGATGCGGGTACGCCCGCGCGGCCCGCGCCGGGTTGGCGATGCCGACCTCGGCGAGCAGCTCCTCCGCCCGGGTCCAGGCCTGCCGGCGCGGCATCCTGCGGTGCGTGCGGATCATCTCCGCCACCTGGGCGCCGACCCGTTGCGTCGGGTTGAGCGCGGCGAGCGCGTCCTGGAACACCACCGCCACGTCGCGGCCGCGCACCTCGCGCAGCCGCCGTTCGCTCGCCGCGACGAGGTCGGCTCCTCCAAAGTGGACGTGGCCGGAGATATGGGTACGCGGGCCGCGGTTCAGCCCGACGATGCTCATGGCCAGCGCCGACTTGCCCGATCCGGACTCACCGACCAGCGCCAGCAGTTCACCCCGCCGCAGCGTCAGGTCGACGCCGTCGACGGCCGGCAGCCACCCACCGGGCACCTCGAACCGCACCCGCAAGTCTCGAATCTCCAGGAGTTCGGTCATCGCGGTGCTCGCCTTTCGGTCGCGACCGCGGGGCTCGCGACCGGGCCGCCGCGGGGCGGTCCAGGCCGTCGAGGCTCGCTCCGCGCGCCCACCAAGGCCCGCTCGATCAACGCCACCACCGCCTGCGGGCGTACCCGGGGCGTGAAGTGGCTGCCGGGTACCTCCTCGGTGTCGGCGCCCATGCGGGCGGCCATGTCGCGCTGGATCTCGGGGCGCAGCGTGCGGTCGTCGGCGGCGACCAGGTACCAGCTGGGCAGCTCGCGCCAGGCGGGTATGCCGGTGGGCTCGGTGAAGATGGCGTTCTCGGCGCGCCGCGACTCGGCGTCCCAGGACGCGCGCTGCGCGGGCGTGAGGTCCCAGCCGATCTCGGCCCAGTACGCGTCGGTGTGCGCGGAGGCCCACTCGCCGTTCGGGCCGCGCCGCATGTGCTTGGACACCTCGGCCGGCGGGTACCGCTCGACGATCCCGCTCACCGTCTCGCCCTCGTCGGGCGCGAACGCGGCGACGTACACGAGGCCCTTGACCTTGGGGGAGTTGCCGGCGTTGGTGATGACCGCGCCGCCGTACGAGTGGCCGACCAGCAGGACCGGCCCGTCGAGCGCGTCGATGGCGGCGGCCGTGTGGGCGACGTCGGTGGCGAGCGACCGCATCGGGTTGGTGACGGCGACGGCCGACCGGCCGGCGGCGGTCAGCAGCGGCAGCACCTCCGACCAGGTGGTGGGGGTACCGCCGGCGCCGTGTACCAGAACGATGTGCATCCTCACGCCTTCCGCAGCCGGGGGTCGAGAGCCAGATAGAGCAGGTCGACGACCACGTTGACCAGGGTGAACAGCAGCGCGATGGCCAGCGCGGCGCCCTGCACGACGGGGTAGTCCCGCTGCTGGATGCCGTCGACCAGCAGGTTGCCGACGCCGGGATAGGAGAAGACCGTCTCGGTGATCACCGAACCGCCGAGCAGCGACCCGAACTGCAACCCGAGCACGGTGACGATCGGCAGCGACGAGTTGCGCAGCACGTGGCGGCGCAGGATCGCGACGTTCGACAGGCCCTTCATGCGGGCGGTGCGGACGAACTCGTCGCCGAGTACCTCGAGCACGGAGGCCCGCACGATGCGGGTGATGAAGCCGGCCATCGACAGCGCGAGCGTGGTGGCCGGCAGGATCAGGTGGCGCAGCCACGGCAGGACCAGTTCGGGACGGTCCTGAAGCACGGCGTCGACCAGGACGAAGTTGGTCAGCGGGTGGTAGTCCAGGTCGTTGGGCAGCCGGCCGATGACCGGCAGCCAGCGCAGCCAGACGCCGAAGATCACGATGGCGAGCACGCCGAGCGCGAACCAGGGCAGCGAGAAGCTCACCGTGCCGACGGTGCGGGTGAGCGTGTCGACCCAGGTGTCCTTGCGCAGCGCCGCCACCACGCCGGTGACCAGGCCGATGGAAACGGCGATCAGCATGGCGGCGAGGGTGAGCTCGATGGTGGCGGGCAGGGCGCCGCCGAGCAGGCCGGTGATGTCGTTGCCGCCGTAGAAGGACCGGCCCAGGTCGAGGCGCACCAGGTCGCCGAGGAACGTCAGGTACTGCTCGGCCAGTGACTTGTCGAGCCCGAGCGCCGCGCTGATCTTGGCCTCGTTCGCGGCGATCTCCGCGGCGGTCTGCTGGGTGGCGCCGCCGGCCGCGAGGCTGGTCGCGGGTGAGCCGGGCAGCAGGCGCATCGCGATGAAGACCAGCGTGGCCAGGGCCAGCATGACCAGGGGTACCGCGAGCAGCCGCTTGAGTACCAGCGTCATGCCGCGCCCCCGCCCCGGGGATCGAGCCGGTCCCGCAGGTCGTCGCCGGCGAAGTTGCACGCGACCACGAACAGCAGGGTGGCCAGCGCCGGCAGCACGACCAGCCGGGGCGCGGAGTAAAGGAACTCCTGGCCGGCCTGCACCATGTAGCCCCAGTCCGGAGTCGGGGGCTGGATGCCCAGGCCCAGGTAGGACAGGCCGGCGGCGAAGCCGGCCGCGATCGACAGCGTCATCACGGTCTGGGCCAGCATCGGCCCGGCGATGTTCGGCAGCACCTCGCGCAGCAGGATGCCGGGCGCGCGGGCGCCGCCGAGCCGGGCGGCGACCACGTAGTCGCGCCGCGCCTCCCGGGCGCTGAGTGCCCGGGCGAGCCGCGCGAGGCCGGGCGCCAGCGCGATGCCGATCCCGACGACGAGGCTGGTCACGCCGGGCCGCCACGCCGTCACGATCAGGATGATCAGGAGCATGGACGGGAACGCCAGCGCGAGGTCCATCAGGCGCATCAGCGCCCACTCCACCCAGCGGCCGGCGTAGCCGGCGACCAGGCCGGCGCTGATCCCGAGGCCGGCGGCCAGCGCCGTCGCCAGGAACGCGACCAGCAGCAGCGGCCGCGCGCCGTGGACCATCCGGGCCAGCTGGTCGCGGCCCAGATCGTCGGTACCCAGCGGGTGGCCGGCCGCGCCGAGCGGCAGCAGCGTGTCGTTGGTACCCCGTGCGGGGTCCTGGGTAAGGAAAACCGGACCGACCGCGGCGAGCAGGACGAACCCGCCCACCACGGCCCACGACGCCGCCGCGAGTTTAGACACTCGCCTTGTCCATGTAGCACCGGTGGGTGCCGAGGGCCTTGACGTTCATCCCCTGCACCTTGGCGCCGCTGACGACCGGGTTGGCCGCGTAGGCCAGCATCGACAGCAGCATGTAGTTCTCCGCCCAGCGGCGCTGGATCTCGGTGTACGCCTTGGCGCGCGCGCCGGCGTCCGGCAGGTTCTTGGCGGCGAACAGGTCGTCGGCGAACGTGGCCGCCCCGTCGAGCGTGGTGAAGCCGGAGATGAAGTCGCCGTAGACGCCGGACGGCCGGGCCAGCGCGCCGACCATGTCGTCGGTGTCCGGGACGTAGATGTTGCGCTCCCAGATCATGATCTCGTGGGCCTCGTCGTCCGGGTTCACCAGCCGGTTGAAGTAGGCGGCCGGCTCGACGGACTCGGTGACCACCTTCAGCCCGATGTCGGTGAGGTTCTGCGCGATGATCTGCGCCGCCTTCGGGTGCCAGCTGTCGCTGGCCGCCATCAGCCGCACCTGGCGGCCGGTCGCGCCGGCCTCCTGGATGAGCCGCTTGGCCTCCTCGACGTTGGTGGTGCTCAGGTCCGCGAGGCTGGTGTCGTAGCCGGTCATGCCGGGCGGGACCGTGTAGCTGTCCGGCAGCGCCGCGGCGCCGAAGAACGCCTGCGCGATGATCGCCTGCCGGTCGATGGCCAGGTTGATCGCCTTGCGGACGGCCAGCTCGGGGATCCGGCGGGCGTCCATCATCAGGAACGCGTCGAAGCACTTCGGAGTGTCGTGGACGGTGACCGCCTTGTCGCCCTTGAGCTGGTCGAGCGCGGAGTACGGGGTGAACTGGGTCGCCGAGATGTCGCCGGACAGCAGCGAGCCGACGATCGTGGACGGGTCGGTCACCTGCTGCAGCACCAGCCGGTCGATCGGTGGCTTGCCGAGCCGGAACCCGTCGAACGCCTCCAGCGTGACGGACTGGCCGGAGCTGGCCGACGCGAACTTGAACGGCCCGGTGCCGACCAGGTTCTTGCCGATGTCCGCGCCGTACTTGTCCAGCGCCGCCTTGGAGATGATCCGGCCACCGATGTCCGACAGTTTGCCCAGCACGGTGCGGTCCGGGGCCTTGAGCACCAGCACCACGGTGGCGGCGTCCGGTGCGGTCAGGGAGGCGACGTTGGTGCCGAGGCTGCGCAGCGGCCGGGATGAGCCCTTGGGCAGCGTCTTGTCGTTCTCGTCGAACTGCCGGCCCAGGCTGGCCAGCACGTCCGCCGAGGTGAATTGGGTACCGTCGTGGAAGGTCACGCCCTGCCGGAGCTTGAAGGTGTAGGTGAGCTGGTCGTCGGAGAGGGTCCAGCTCTCCGCCAGGTCCGGCTCCGGCTCGTTGGATTCGAAGGAGATGAAGGTCAGCCCGCGGCAGATGCAGTCCACCGCCATCCAGTCGCCGAGCGTGGTGTAGAAGGCCGGGTCGTTGACGGCGCTGGTGCCGTCGATGGCCAGCGTCAGCGTGCCGCCGCTGCGCGCGCCGCCGCTGTCGCTCTCGTCGGCGGCGATGCCACAGGCGCTCAGCAAGCCGGTCATCCCGGCCCCGACGCCCATACCCAGTAGTCCGGCACCGCGCAGCAGCGCGCGACGCGAAACGAGCCGTTCGGTCATAGGACCTATCTCCTGTATCTCATCACGTCAATCTGGGATCTAATTCGGTCAACATTGGATCCAATTATCGTCGCTGGCCGCTGCGCGCCGATGTCCCGAATGTGAACGTCTCGTTTCCTGGTGGGCGTGGCTCGCTAGTCGGCGCAGCAGGAGTCGGTGGTGGGGGCCGGGGCGGGGATGTCCAGCGCGGGGTTGCGGTCGAAGAAGCCGTCGGGTTCCAGGACCAGGTGGATGGTGTCGACCGGCATGACCGGCCACTGCTCCGGGCGCGGCAGGTGGTGGGTGCCGAGGACCGGCCAGAGGACCAGCGGCACGCCGTGGATCGAGCGCCGCTGGCGTTGCCACGCGTGCACCCCGTCCTCGCCCGGCTCGGCGTGGTTCGGGTACTGCCCGCCGATGAAGCGTTCCGCCTCGTCGTACGGCGTCGCCCACAGGTGCTCGTGCACGAACGGCGCCCGCCGCGCCATCACCGAGTCGGGCCGCCCGAAGACGCGCGTGGTGTCGGGGAGCTTCACGCGGTACGCCGTCGGCTCGCCGTACCGGTTGGTTGTGGTGGTGCTCTCGACCCGCCAGTGCCGCGCGGTGCCCGGGTCGGTGCGGCGCCCGGTCTCGGTCGTCAGTGGCGTGCGGACATAGCGCACGGCGTTGCCGTAGGGGTTGAGCGCCGGGTCCGGCTCGGGCTCGGCGTGCTCCTCGACGAGCCGGTTGAGCGGGCCGTCGATGGCGGTGTCCAGCCGGATGCCGAAGTAGTGCTGGTGGATCGGGGTCTGCACGCGCGGCGCCACCACCCGGCCGTGCGGCACCGCCGCGCCCTCCTCGATGCCGGAGGCGGACAGGATGCCGGTCAGCTTGACCTCCAGTTCGATCCGCCCGTCCTGGAACAGCGACCAGTAGAAGCCGTAGTCGTAGTTGGCGACGGTCTGAAAGTTCGAGACGATCAGCCGGCGGGAGCGGCGCACCTCGCTGACGCCGCGGCGCAGGTCGTTGTGCTTCCAGAGGATGCTGGCGTCCTCCTCGTGCATGCAGATCGCCTGCGGGATCGTGGTGGCCTCGCCGGCCCCGTCGAGGTAGACGCCGTCGAAGTAGTGGATGACGCCGAGACAGTCGCAGCCCAGCGCCAGCGAGTTCGTCAGCGGGCCGGCGCCGTACTCGCCCCAGTCGAAGAAGTTCTTGCGGTACTGGGTGGAGTTGGCGTCGAGGTACGGCACGTACATCTCGTTGCACGCCGCCCGCGCGAGCACCGGGCGGCCGAGGAATTCCAGGTCGTAGAGGACCAGCCCTTCGCGGTGCGTGAACCCGACCCGGAACGTCCAGCCCTGCCAGCTGACCCGCCAGCCGTCGACGGTGAAGCTCGGCCCGTCCGGCTGCACGATGTCGAGCGGCTTGAGGCCCTCGCGCGTGGTGCGGCTCGCCAGCGGCGCGGCCTCGTCGGAGACGGGGATGACGCCGTGGTCCTCGACCTCCAGGACCTCCATCGTGTGCATGTCGATGATCGGCACGACGCCCTGCACCGGCCGCGCGTACCCGTTGTCGTCCTCGGTCGTGCGGTGCCAGACCGTGCCCCAGGTGAGCCGGCGGTCCTTGTACCGTTCCGGCTCGAATCCGCCCATCGACTCCGCGTCGATCATGACGAGCGAGACGTCGTGGATGCCGCGCTTGGCCAGCGCCTGCCGGAACAGCGGGCTGTCGCGGCAGGCCTGGGCGGCGGCGCGGGCCTCCTGCGAGGTGATGCCGGGGCGGCGCGGGTCGAGCGCCCGCCAGTCCACGCAGCTGGCCGTGCCGTCGACGATCACGACGTCGATCTCCCAGGCGGCCTCCGCGCTCAGCGCGACCAGACTCAGCCGGGTGCCCGTGAGCGCCCGCCGGGCGTGCGCCTCGTCGAGGGTCGCGCCCCAGAACCGGGTGCGGGCGCCGAGCCGGCCGTCCGCGCGGGCGGCGGCGACCGCGAGGGCGATCTCGTCGGCGCTCAGCGGGTCAAGGGGGTGGGACCTCATCGGCCGATCCTATCGGTGGATTGGATACTAAGGTAGAGTAAGTGGATCCAAAGTTGTGGGCGCTTGCTAACCTGGCGTCCGCTTTGAACCCCCACCGGCGCGCACCTTTCAGACGAGGCATAGATGGACACCGCAGTTGGCGCGAGTAGCGCGCTCGTTGACGAGACCGCCGCCGCGATCCGGGCGCGGATCATGTCCGGCGAGATCCCGATCGGCGCCCAGCTGCGCCAGGCCGAGCTGGCCAAGACGCTCGGTGTCAGTCGCACCCCGGTCCGCGAGGCGCTGCGCCAGCTGCAGGCCGGTGGCCTGATCGAGGTGGTGCCCAACCGTGGCGCCGTCGTGCGGGTGCCCGCGCCGTGGGAGGTCCGCGAGGCGTACGAGGTGCGCGCCGAGCTGGAGGGCCTCGCCTGCGTGCGGGCCGTCGACCGGATCACCCGCGACGTGCTCGACGAGCTGCGCGACACCAACGAGCTGCTGCGCCCCGGCGACGCGCCCCCCAACCCCTCCTCCCACGCGGCGAACGACCGCTTCCACACGCTCATCCACCAGGTCGCCGGCAACGAGCGGCTGGCGCGGGTGATCCGGGAGATCAACGAGGCGTTCCCGCGCAACGTCTCCGCGCTCGTGCTGCAGGACAACCCGCGCCACCGCCAGGACAACTTCGCCGAGCACGAGCGCATCCTGGCCGCCCTGCGGGCCGAGGACGCCGAGGCGGCACGACGCGCGATGCACGCCCACGTCCTGAGCGCCGGCGAGCAACTGGCCCGCTGGTACGAGCGCCGCTCCGCGACGGTCTTCCGCGGCTGACCCACCCACCCCGCCGATCTTGCGCTTGTCATGCCGGGATGCCCGAGATGGAAGCTGAGAACTGCAAGATCGGCGGGGTGTCCAGCGCGGCGTCGGCGAGAATCGCGCCCAGGGCGGGGCCGAACTTGAAGCCGTGGCCGGAGCAGGCCGCGACGACCAGCACCCGCGGGGTTTCCGGCAGCGGACCGACGAGGAAGCGGTTGCGCGGCGCCATCGTGTAGCGGCAGGCGATCGACGCGATGACGTCGCCGTCGGCGTCCGGGAGCAAGCGGCGGGCGAGGTCGAGCAGCGTGGCTCGTTCCGCCGCGGTGGGTGGCGACTGTGGCCGGTGCGGGTCGTCCGGCGGGCCGTGGTCGAGGCCGATCTTCACGGCGCGGCCGTCGAAGGCGGGGATGCCGTAGAGCAGGCCCACGCCGGGCATCTCGACCGAGAACGCGCCGAGGTGCGGTGGCGCGAGGCGGGCCGGCTCAGACGCTCCGACATGGACGTTGACGATGCGTCGTACGTCGAGGTGGGTGGCCAGCTCGGGCACCAGGGAGCCGGTCCAGGGGCCGGCGGCGATCACCAGGCGGTCGGCGTGGATCGTCCCCTGTGGAGTATCGACGGTCACGCCGGCACCGGTGGCCGCCCAGCGCAGGGCGGGGCAGGCGGGGCGGCGGTCGACGCCGTGGGCCGCCGCCAGTTCGCGAAGCGCGCGCATCGCGGCCGCGGCGTCGATGACGCCGGCGGCGGGATCGTAGACGGCGGTGACGTCCGGGGGCAGGCGTAGGGCGGGGAACAGTTCGGCGGCGCGGGCGGCGTCGACGGTTTCGCAGCCAGGGCCGCGCAGGCTGCCGGCCATCCCGGCGGGACGGGCGTACAGGCCGCCGGTGGTCGTCACGAGCGGCCGGCCGGCGGCGTCGGCCAACTCGGCCCACCCGCGGTAGGCGAGGTCGACCAGAGCATCCCAGGACTCGTTCGGGTACGCCCGGCGGATCATCCGGGTGTGCCCGTGTGAGGAGCCCTCGGTGTGCCCGTCGGGGAACCGGTCGAGCTGGATCACCCGCGCGCCCCGCCGGGCCAGGTGCCAGGCGGTCGAGGAGCCATGCACCCCGGCGCCGATCACCACCACGTCCGCCCTGTCCATGATCAAGGCGTCCTTCATGGTGCTAGGGCTACGTGAGGGACGCCTTGATTGTGACGGGGCGAGCGCCTCGGTGAAGGCGCGGACGTCGTCGTCGTTGTTGTAGACGTGCACCGAGGCGCGGACCACCGCGGGCAGGCCGCGCCGGCCGAGGTCCCACTGGCCGTGGCTGGCCGGGATCGGGACCACGTGCACGCCGGCGGCGCGCAGACGCCGTACCGTGTCCCGGGGTTCCTCGCCGTCGCGGACGAACGTCACGATCGCGCCGCCGCCGGCCGGCGGGTCCACGAGCCGCACGCCCGGCACGGCGGCGAGTCCGGCGCGCAGCCGCGCGGCGAGCCCGGCCGTGTACCCGCCGATGCGGTCCACCCCGAGGTCGAGCGCCTCGGCGAGCGCGGCGCCGAGGCCGAGGCGCAGGGCGTGCGCCGCTTCCCAGGTCTCGTACCGGCGGGCGCCGGCCTCCACGTCGTACCCCTCGTCGCTGGTCCACCGCGCGCCGCGCACGTCCGGGTGCGGCGGCCGCAGCGCCGCGCGCAGGGCGGGGCTGACGTAGAGCAGGCCGGTGCCGCGCGGGCCGCGCAGGAACTTGCGGCCCGTCGTCATCAACATGTCGCAGCCGATGGCGGCCACGTCGACCGGGAACTGGCCCACCGACTGGGTGGCGTCCAGCAGCAGCGGCACGCCCGCGGCCGTGGTGCGCGCCCCGATGGCGGCGACCGGCTCGACCAGCGCCGAGGAGGTGGGCACGTGCGCCACCGTGACCAGCGCGGCCGGTGCCCGCAACGCCTTCTCCAGCGCGTCGAGGTCGACGCCCCCGGTGTCGTCGCAGGGCAGTACCTCCACCGTGACGCCGCGGGTGCGCCGCAGCTCCAGCAGGTGCAGCGCGGAGCTGACGTAGCTGGACGCGGACGCCAGGATCCGGTCGCCGGGGCGCAGCGGCAGCGCGTCGACGGCCCGGTGCCACGCCACGGTCGCGCTCTCCACCAGGGCGATGTCGTCGGGCTGGGCACCGAGCAGGCGGGCCGCCGACGCGTAGGTCGCCGTGCCGCGCTCGCGGGCGGCCTCGGCCGCCTCGTACCCGCCGATCCGGGCCTCCAGCCGCAGATGCTCCACAATGGTCGACAGCACGCTCTCGCTGGGCAGCGCGGCGCCGGCGGCGTTGAAGTGCCGCGCGTGGCGGGTGCCGGGCGTCGCCGCCCGCAGGGTCACCGGATCGAAGCTCATAGAGATATCACGACGGACTTGCGCTCGCAGAAGCCGTGCAGCGCGTCGTCGCCGAGGTCGCGGCCCAGGCCGGAGTCGCCGACCCCGCCGTACGGCAGCGCCGGATCGAAGACGTTGTAGGTGTTGACCCAGACGGTGCCGGCGCGCAGCGCCGCCGCCATCCGGTGCGCCCGGGACAGGTCGCGGGTCCACACACCGGCCGCCAGCCCGTACGCCGTGTCGTTGGCGATCTCGACCGCCTGCGCCTCGTCCTCGAACGCGATCACGCCGGCCACCGGACCGAAGATCTCCTCCTGGGCGATCACCATGCCGTTCGTGACGCCGGTGAACAGCGTCGGCTCGACGAAGTAGCCCGGCCGGTCCGGCACGCCGCCGCCGACCGCGACCGTCGCGCCCTCCGCGCGGCCTTTCGCGATGTACGACAGCACCTGCTGGCGCTGCTCCTCGGAGACCAGCGGGCCGACCGAGACGCCGCCGTCGAGGCCGTTGCCCATCGGCACCCGCTTCGTGGCCGCGGCCAGCCGCGCCGTCATCGCGTCCAGGATGGACCGCTGCACGAGCAGCCGGCTGCCGGCCGTACACATCTGTCCGGAGTGGCCGAACGAGGCGCGCATCGCGGTCGCGGTCGCCGCGTCGAGGTCCGCGTCGGCGAAGATGATGTTCGGGCTCTTGCCGCCGAGCTCGAGCGTGAGGCGTTTCGTGGTGGGCGCGGCGGCGGCCATCACCTGCCGACCGACCTCTGTGGACCCGGTGAACGACACCTTCGCCACCCCCGGGTGCGCGACCAGCGCCGCGCCCACGCGACCATCGCCGGTCAACACGTTGAGTACGCCGTCCGGCAGGCCCGCCTCGCCGCACAGCCGCGCCAGCCGCAGCATGGTCAGCGGCGTCTGCTCGGCCGGCTTGACCACGACGGTGCAACCGGCGGCGAGCGCGGGCGCCAGCTTGTGCGCGGCCGTCATGATGGGGAAGTTCCACGGCAGGATGAGCGCGGCGACGCCGACCGGCTCCAGCACCGTGTAGACGTGGTGAGCACCGCCGTCGAGCGGGACCACGGTGCCGGTCAGCCGGCCCGGCGCGCCCGCGAAGTGCCGGAAGTCCTTGGCGGCGAAGGCGACGTCGGCGCGGGAGCGCTCGATCGGCTTGCCGTTGTCCCTCGTCTCCAGGACGGCGAGCTCCTCCAGGTGTTCCTCGACGAGGTCCGCGATCCGGGTCAGCACCCGCGTCCGATCCAGTGGCGGTAGGCCGGCCCAGCGGCGGTCGGCGTGCGCGAGCGCGGCGGCGGCGACCGCGCGGTCGACGTCCACCGCGGTCGCCTGGGCCACCGCGGTGAACGGCGTGGCGGTCGCCGGGTCGACGACGGGGAACGTCTCCCGGTCGCCCGGGGCGATCCACTCGCCGTCGATCAGGAACGGTTCCATCTCTCCCCCTAGCGGCCCCGCGCGTGGGGGGTCGCGGCTCGCTGCGTCAGAACAGGTTCAGGTACTCGCGTTGCTCCCAGTCGGAGACGTGCGCCAGGTAGCGGGCGAACTCGTCGCGCTTGAGGTGGGCGTACCAGGCCACGACCCGCTCGCCGAGCGCGTCGGCGAACACCGGGTCGGCCTCCAGGGCGTCGACCGCGGCGCCGAGCGAGCGGGGCAGCGGGGTCGCCTCGGCGGCGTACGGGCTGCCGGCGGGCGGCCCCGGGTCCAGGCCGCGGCGCAGGCCGTCCAGGCCGCTGACGATCTGGGACGCGATGTAGAGGTACGGGTTGGCGGCCGGCTCGCCGGAGCGGTTCTCCAGCCGGGTACCGGAGTCGCCGCCCGCCACCCGCACCATCGCGCCCTTGTTGTCCACGCCCCACACGACGCGGTCCGGGGCGAGCGAGAACGGCAGGTACCGCTTGTAGCCGTTCACCGTCGGGGTGGTGAACGCGGCGGCGGCCGGAGCGTGGGCGAGCAACCCTGCCAGGTAGTGCGCCATCAGCTCGGGACGCGCGTCGAACACGGGCTGCCCGGTCGAGCGGTCGCGCAGCGACTGGTGCAGGTGCCAGCCGGTGGACGCGCTCGTCGTGCCGGCGGGGCGGGACATGAACGTGGCGTGGTAGCCGTGCCGGCGGCACAGCTGGCGGATCGCCGAGCGGGCCAGCAGCACGTGGTCGGCGGCGTCGCGGGCCTCGGCGGCCTGCAGCGTGATCTCCAGTTGGCTCGGCCCGAACTCCAGCTCGATCGAGCGCAGCGGCAGGTCCAGGTGGGTCAGGCCGCGCCGGAGCAGGCTGACGACGTCGTCGAGCCGGTCGAGGTCCTCCTCGTGCAGCAGCCGCGCGCCGGGGCTCGTGGGCCCCGTCTCCGCCCGGAACACGTGGAACTCCAGCTCGACGCCGACGCTCATGCCGTACCCCGCGTCGGCCAGCCGGTCGAGCTGACCGCGCAGCAGGCCGCGGGTGCAGAACGGCACCGGTGAGCCGTCCGGGAAGTACAGGTCGCAGAGCACCCAGCCGGTGCGGTCGGCCCACGGGAGTACCCGGAAGGTGGTGGGGTCGGGCACCAGGACGATGTCGCCGGCGCCGGAGAATCCGGCGACGCCGACCCCCACGTCGGCCGCGAAGACCGGAAAGGCCGAACGGCCGGCGGTGTCCTTGAGCAGCAGCGAGCTGGGCGCGGTGACGCCGGAGCGCAGCGCGGCCGGCACCGCGCCGCGGGTCAGCGTCTTGCCGTGCAGCACGCCATGCTGGTCGGCGAACGAGAAGCGCACCAGCTCCAGCCCGACCTCGTCGATCACCCGGCGCAGCTGGCCGGCGGCGGCGTACCGCGCCTGGTCCCACAGGCCGTGCCGCTCGACGAAGCCGCCGCGTTCGGCGGCGAGCAGCGGCCGGGCGTCCCAGCCGCCGCCCCCTTCGGCCACCGGCCGCTCATCGACGCTGGTCATCTGCCCGCCCACGGTGATCCGGCGCGCCGCTGCGCCTCCCGGCGCCGCCAGGCTTCTTCCCAGTCGTCGGTGGGCGCCACGGTGTCGACGGCGAGCGGCCCGGTGAGGGCTGCGGCGCCGGCGGCGTCCAGCGGCCGCGCGGGCACCGGCGCCCCGTGCGCGAACGCGTCGATCGCCCGCAGCAGCAGCCGGCGGTTCGCGGTGACCGCCCGGTCCGACACGCCCAGCCGCTCGGTCGTGCGGTCCTGGACGCGGCCCATGCTCTCCACCGCCCACTGGTCGTGGACGTTGATGTCCAGCCCCATCCCGGTGTAGGTGAGCCCGCGCTGCTCCGCGGGGTCGTATCCCCAGTTGTTGGACCGGTTGCGCAGCGGCCGGTAGTCCGGCAGCGAGACCTCGCCGAGCCGCTGCGCGAGCAGCGTCCGCTTGTCGGTGGGCGCGGCGAAGTCGTAGAAGATCATGTACCAGTAGTGGTTCTCGTCGTCGACCGGCACGTGCCACTGGATGAAGGCCTTGCTGTTGCCGAACGGCACCACGAACGCGTTGGGAAACACCAGGTTCGTGATCCGCACGTGCTTCACCTCGTCGGTGAGCTGCCGCAGCGCGAAGACCCGCAGCCCGTGCGGCGCCTCCTCCACCTCGATGTCCGGCCGGTAGGCGTCACCGACCAGTGTGGACAGCTTCTGCCCGGTGCCCTCGACGATCTCGCTGAACTGCTGTCCGTACGCCTCGCGCGGGTCCTCGCCGATGAACCGGTGCAGGAACGAGACATGGCTCGGGTCGATGCCGCCCTCCAGACCCTGCAGCCAGTTGCACTCCCACAGGCCCTTGAACGCGAACGTGTACTCGTCGGGGGCGGTGAAACAGTCGTACGCCGGGAACGGCGGCGGGTCGCCCTCGCCCAGGTAGGCGAAGATGATGCCGTTGCGCTCGACGCACGGGTAGCTGGGGATGCGCACCTTCTCCGCGAACCGGCTGTGCGCGGGCTCGGCCGGCTGCTCCCGGCAGCGCCCGTCCGGCCCGTAGAGCCAGCCGTGGTAGAGGCAGCGCAAGCCGCCGTCCTCGTGGCGCGCGAACGCCAGGTCCACGCCGCGGTGCGCGCAGAACCGCCCGACCAGCGCCCAGCTCTGGCCCTCCGGGCGGAACAGTACGAGGTCCTCGCCCAGCAGCCGGACCGGTTTGACCGGCCGGTCCGGCGCCATCTCGGAGACCAGGGCGGCCGGCTGCCAGTACCCCCGCAGGAGGCGGCCCAGTGCGGTGCCGGGCCCGGACCGGGTCACGCGCTCGTTGTCCTCGCGCTTCAGCACCGTCCCACCCCAACCGCATCCGATCCAGCAAGCATTGGATCCAATACTTACATATCGCATCCACGCACGAAAGACCTAGACCCGATCCTCATGATCAAGGCGTCCTTCATGTCGCCCTAACGACGTGAAGGACGCCTTGATCATGAAGGGGGTCGGGATCCGGAGTAAGCTGGTTCGCGCGGTTGCTCCAGACCCCGGTGACGCGTCCCAGCGTCGATCACGGGAGGGCTTTCGTGAGCACCCTCGATCTTGCCGTCACCCAACCCCAGGCACCCCCGCGAAGCCGTCGCGGTAGCGACTACGCGGACTTGTTGCGCCGCGCGCGGCAGGCCGGTCTGCTGGACCGGCGGCTCGCCCACTACTTCGCGAAGATCGTCATCGGTGCGGTGTGCATGACCGCCGGCTGGGTGGTGTTCGCCCTGCTGGGCGACTCATGGTGGCAACTGGCCACCGCCGCCGCGCTGGCCGTGGTATTCGCCCAGACCGGCTTCCTGACCCACGACGCCGGCCACCGGCAGATCTTCCGGTCCCGGCGCGCCAACGACCTGGTCGGGCTGGTGGCCGGCAACCTGGCCATCGGGCTGGTGTTCGGCTGGTGGGTGGACAAGCATCACCGCCATCACGCCCACCCCAACCAGGAAGGGCTCGACCCGGACATCGGCGGCGACAACCTCGCGTACACCGCCTCCCAGGCGCGGGACCGGGGGCGGCTGGGTCGCCTCATCGCCCGCCACCAGGGCGCGCTGTTCTTCCCGATGCTGCTGCTGTTGGCGATCGACCTGCGGGTGTCCGGCGTCAAGGCGCTGCTACGCCCCGGCTACCGCCACCGCGTGCCCGAGGCCGCGCTCTTCGGCGTGCACATCGTGGCCTACCTCGCCGCGGTGCTGGTGGTGCTGTCGCCGGTGCAGGCGCTGGCGTTCATCGCGGTCCACCAGGGACTGCTCGGTCTCTACCTCGGTTCGGTCTTCGCCCCCAACCACAAGGGCATGCCGATCCTGTCCCAGGACGACGACAGCGACTTCCTGCGCCGCCAGGTCCTGACCTCCCGCAACGTGCGCGGCGGACGCCTGACGGACCTGCTGCTGGGCGGCTTGAACTATCAGATCGAACACCACCTGTTCCCCAACATGCCGCGTCCCTCGCTGCGCCACGCACAGCCGCTGGTCCGCGACCACTGCCGCCGCCACGGCCTGCCCTACGTCGAGACCAGCCTGCTCGACTCCTACCGGCAGGCCCTGCGCCACCTCGACACCGTGGGCCGGGCCGCCGACAGCGCCAGCGCGTAGCCGAAGATCAGCTCCGCCGCGCCTCGGCCGCCGCTCCGGCCGGGCCTTCCGTCGCCGAGCCGTCCGCGGCGACGCCGTCGACCGGGCGTGGGGTGGGAGTGCTGGCGGCCAGCAGGATGTGCTCGGGGCGGGTGAGATTGTCGGTGGTGGCGGCCATGATCATCGCCGCCTCCGCGATGTGGCCGGCGGTGTGGGGCGGGACGACGAGCAGGTCGACGCGCTCGTTGTTGGCGCAGATCGCGGTCAACAGGCTGACGGGTTGGCTGCCGAAGTAGCCCAGCCGCAGGACGCGACCGCTCACCCCGAGGCGGCGCGGGTGGCTGTCCCAGCCTTCGGCCGCGAGGATGAGCCGGCTGACGGGGCCGCGGAGCGTGTCGATGGCCAGGATCAGGCCAGGCAGTTCCGCGACCGGGTCGGTGGAACGGGGCCACCACGCGCCATCCAGGAGGGCGCGGCGCGAGCCGGTCGGCTCCATCCGCAGCCGCGGGGTGGACGGCGGCGTCAAGGAGAGGATTACCTGGCGTGCGGCGGTAGACGTGAGTCTCATGGGTCGGCTCCTGCCACCCGTCGCCGGTCTCGACCGGCGACGGGCTGGTTGGGGGGTGCGATGGCTCGGTGCGCGCCGGGTCCCGGGCGCGGTCCTTAGTGGCGCTGGCGGCGGGAGAGGCGCCGTAGCTGGGCGATGCGGGCGCCGCCGATCACCATGGTCAGGATCGCGGCGCCCACGGCGGCGATCAGCAGGGCCATGGCCAGCGGCAGACTGCCGTCCATCCACAAGAAACTGACCCGCACGCTGCCGGTGTTCTGCAGCATGAACACGATCAGCACCACGAACAGCAGCGCGGCGACACAGATGCCGAACCACGTCGCGCTGGTGCGGGTGCGTGGCACCCGACCTGTCGGCGACGTGGCCGCCTCGGTGGCCGGAGCCGGCGGCGAGGCCGCGGCGGTCGGGTCCACGGGCGCGTTTGAGCTGTGGCGCTGGTCGTTGGACATGACATCCCTCAAGGTGCGTGGGGCCGGGGTGGCGGTCACCTCAGGGTGGGATGTCGTCGATTCCGGAGTACCCTCATCGTACACCCGTTCGGTCTCCCGTGCGGGCCGTGCGGGCTCCGATCAGCGGGGCTGGCCGGTCACCGTCGGCGGGGGGATTTGTTCGGTTCCGTCGACGACGGCCTGGGCGAGGTCGGACAGGCGGCGGTTCTGGCCGCGGGCGCCGGAGCGGAGCAGTGTGAACGCGTCGGCCATGTCCATGTGGAGGCGTTCGGCAAGGACCCCTTTGGCCTGTTCGATGAGGATGCGGCTGCGCAGCGCGGTTTGTAGCTGCTCGGTGAGTATGTCGCGGCGGTGGATGGCGCGTTGCTGC
Source organism: Actinomycetes bacterium KLBMP 9797 (assembly GCA_037414955.1). Classification (GTDB taxonomy): domain Bacteria; phylum Actinomycetota; class Actinomycetes; order Mycobacteriales; family Micromonosporaceae; genus Phytohabitans. Next base: position 101,157 of record JBBEWH010000014.1, on the reverse strand, counting down.
AGCAGTCCGATGGTGGCCACGTCGGCCAGGGCCTGGCCGATCCGCAGCTTCGCCTCGTCGAGAGGCCCGGGCGTGACGTCGAACAGGTTGAGCGCGCCGATGACCTCGGTGCGCAGGCGCATCGGGACGGCGTGCACGGCGGTGAAGCCGATCTCGGCGGCGGCGGCGCTGAAGCCGGGCCAGCGGCCGGTCGCGGGCAGGTCCGCGACGGACACGGGCTGGCCGGTGCGGAAACAGTCCACGCAGGGGCCTTGATCAGTTTGCAGTTGGAACAGTTCGAGCAGCCGGGTCCGTTCCGAGGACGCGGCTATGACCTGCAACGTGCCCTGTTCGTCGGTCAACAGTAGCCCGGCGGCGGACACGCCCAGCAGCTCGACGCACCGTTCGGTCAGGACGTGCAGGAAGTCGACCACGTCGAAGTCGTCGACCAGAGTGTCGGCCAGCTCGACGAACACGTCCGATAACTGGGTCGGGGCCATCTCACTCACCTTTGCCACAGTAGACCTGCTGTCCGGAACGGTAACCCGGCCGGCGGTCGATGGTCGCGACCCGCCAGACCATGATGTCAACGTTCATGGCCGTCAGGTTCGGGATCGAATCGCAGGCGCCGGGCGACCACGTCCCCGGCCACGTCGCGCAGCCGCCGGTCGTGGGCGTACGCATAGGCGCGCAGCCGGATGAGGGCCACCGCCGCGGTCACGCCCAGCTGCACTGTGATCATCCCGGTGGCCTGGTGCACCTCGGGGTGCGCGAGGGTGGCCGGCTCGGGCCCGCGTCCGTCCGGCGGTGGGCCGTCGCGCTGGGCGGCGTCCAGCAGCAGCGCACAGGCGCTGTCAGCCAACACCAGCGCGTCGGCCAACCGCTCACCCACCAGGCCGCCGGGCGCCGCGCGGTAGAGATCCAGAACTCCGACATGCGCCCCGCCGACCTGCAGCGGCAGCGCGAACACCGCACCCGCCCCGGCGGACACCGCCGCCGGCGCGAACATCGGCCAACGCACGAGGCAGTCCGGTGCGGTCAGGTCGGCGACCAGCGCCAGCTCAACCCCGGGCAGGCCGGGCCCCTCGCCGAGGGTCAAGGTCAGCTCCGCGAGCCGCGCGGCGATCTCATCGGTGGCGTACACCGTTTCCCGGCCGGTCGCGCCGACCATGACCGTGACCGCCGCCCCGTCCACGTGGGCCGCGGCCTGCGCTGCGGCGCAGACATGCGCCACCGTGGCCGGCCCTCCCTGGGCGTGTTCGACGACCCGGTGCCACAGCCGCACCCTGCGATCGGCGTTCATCGCATCCACGCCATCCGCGCACCGCACCACCGCAGCGAAGGTGGTCGCATGAGGGCGCCTCCGATACCAAGCGGTTCGTGAGGCCGCGACGGGCGGGTGACGTAGGACAAGGACCGGGTCGAACGTGACGGGCTCCTCGAGCGGCTTCGTCCAGCTAAGCCTACGCCGGACATTCCCACAGCCACGTGCGGGACGCCTCGATCACGCTAACGCCCCCGCACTCCCCATGATCAAGGCGTCCCTCATGTTGCTAGCGCCCTGATCACGGGAGCACGTTAGAGGAATGTAAAGCTCGTCTATCCCTGGCCGGGCGCCGGGTCGATAGTGTCCCCATGGCTGGGCAGCGGAAGTCAGCAACGGTGGGCGCGGTGACGGCTCTGGTGGTGGGGATGGGCGCGGTGCCTGCCGCGGCGCGGGCGGCGGGCTCCGCCTCGTGTACGGAGTCGGGCGTGACCTGGCGGGTCGACTACGAGACCGCGAGCACGGGGTTCGGCGAGGCCGCCACCGTGACCGGCCTGCGGCGCATCGCGTCCGGCGGGGAGACCGACGCGTCGACGTTGACGTGGGAGCTGCGCTACGAGAACCTGCCCACGGCGTACCCGCCGGCCGGCGCCGACCCGCCGCCGTTCCAGTCGGTGCGCGGGCCGCTCACACCGTCCGGTGTGGAGCGGCCGGTGGTGCTGTATCTCTCGCCGCGGCTGGTGACCCCGGACGGGGCGTGCACGGTCTACCTATCCCCGTTCCCGAACGCCGGCGCCGCGGCCACCTCGCCGCGGGTGGCCGTGCTCGGTGACGAGCTGGTGCACCAGCTCAACGACTCCGGCTACAACCAGAACGCGATCCAGGGATTCCTGGAGGGCACGCTCAACGCGGCCGGCGTCCGGGTGGAGGTCGAGGGGCACCCGGGCCGCCGGTGGACCGACACCGTCGGCGGGTCCGGGTTGGACGGTGCGGACGGCCACCTGCTCGACGAGTATCGGGGACTGCTGGAGCACGACGTCGACGGGTTCGTGATGGCGTTGGGGCGCAACGACGCCCTGCACGTCGCGGCCGGCGCCACGGCGGCTGAGCGCGACGCCCGGCGCGCCACGGTGGAGAACCGGCTCACCACGATCCTGGGTAGCGAGGTGACCACGCGCAGCGGATGCGTCGTCGCCGTCACCGCCCCGGAGAACGCGACCACTGTGGACCCTTACTACGCGGCGGAGGCCCTGTACTTCAACAATCTCATCCGGTTCACGGCCGCGCTCGACGGCACCGACGCATGGGAGGCGGTCGACTTCGGCGCGCAGGCCCGCACCCACAAGGCGAGCGACCCGCAGCCGTGGTTCGCCGCGGACAACCTGACGCTGAACGCGGCCGGGCGGCTCGTCTACACGCAGCAGTTGACCCGCGCGGCGCAGCGCTGCTCGGACAGCGTCGTCCTGTGGGGACGGTCCGGCACCCTGGATCAGGGCGCGCACGGCGGCAAGCGGGCGCTGCCGTCGGGACAGGCGCTCAACACCCGGGTCGCGGCCGGCTGGGACTTCGTGCCGGGCATGCTGCCGTGGTTCTCCGACATCACCGCCGACGGCACGATCTTCTTCATGAACGTGCAGTCCGCCGGAAACGTCTTCCAACCCAGCGGAGAGGGGATGACGATCTCGGCGTTCCACCCGGACGCGGGCACCTTCGCCAACATCCCGATCAAGACCGACCGGAACAAGACGGTACCGGTCAACGGAACCGACCGGCTCGGCGCGAACCAGCTCGACGTGGCCACCCTCAAGGCCGGGAACGCGGTGGCGTTCACGGGTTCCTTCCCGCACAACGGGCAGAACCCGGAGACCGACGGGCTGTGGCCCGCCTTCGGCATCGTCACCAAGGGACCCAACGGTGCCTGGCGGGTGGCCGAGGGCCCGGACGCGAACGGTGACGGGCGGCCCGACTGGCGCAACTCGTGGTCGCCGCGCGAGCTGTACGACGCGACCGTCGCCGCCGACCCGGTGCACGGCCCGGCGCTGGCCGACGCCATCTGTCCACTCAACACCCAGCTCGGCGTCCGCAGCGAGTGCGCCTGGGCCAGCGAGATGGCCGTCCTGCCGCACACCGGCGACGTGGTCATCGCGCACTACGCCCCCGGCATCGTCAGTGTGCTCGACGTGACCGGTCCGGACGCGGCTGGCCGGTTCGGAGCGCGGGTATCGGCGGTGTACGACTTCGCGGACATCGACGACCCGTCCTGGCCGGACGCGCTGGCGTACCCGGACCCGCAGCCGGCGGCCTGCCCGCCCTCGTCGGTGTGGGGAATCCCCGCGCCGCCGGAGGCCGACCGGAAGGTTGGCCTGGCACCACGCGAGGTGCAGGCCGACCCCAGCACCGCGCCCGGCGAACCGGAGCGGTTCGCACTCAGCTCCGACATGGCCGCGTACCGGTACCACAAGCCGCAGGGCGCCCCGGACGGCTGCGTACGCGAGCAGACCGTGTTCGGCGGCATCATCGAGTTCCGCTACGACCCCGGCGCGCCGCCGGCGGACCGGATCCGGCCGGCCTCGCCGCCCGCCCTCACCGCGGAGCTCGACAGCACCGTGGAACCGGTCAGTGGGCTGCGGAACCTCACCGGGATGGGACCGATCCACTACGACCACCAAGGCAACCTGTGGGTGCCCACGGGAGACGGTTGGAGCGGCCTGGGCGTCAAGGTGTACGCGAACCGGCCGACCGGCCGGAAGCTGTCCGCGTGCGTCGACCCCGGCACCCCCATCGAGGCGTACCGGGCGGAGGTGCCCGGCGCCCGCCCGATGTGGGGGAAGGTGTGCCCGCCGGACTACAACATCCTCCAGCCGAAGGTGCTCGGCCCGATCTTCAACATCACCGAGGACCCGGCGACGCACAACGTGGTGTTCACGAGCTGGCCGCACGGTACGACGGTCGTCGTCGACCCGGAGGGCAGCGGCATCGCGATGACGTTCCGGGTGAGCGGTGTGGCCAGCCTCATGGCGCAGGCCGTGACCGCGCAGAAGGTGACGGGGCCGTGCGCCAGCGACCCCGCGCAGCGGTGCACGGGCGGCCCGACGCTGGCGGCGATGCAGGGCCCGGTGGACGGGTCCGGGAGGCTGTGGGCGGTCTCCGCGCAGAGCACGCCGCCGGACATCAAGGCCGACGACCCCGAGATGCAGATGCGCGACTACGACCACTGGGCGTACTCGGTGGACCTGTCGCGGCTGATGGGCCGGGAGCCGCAGCGGTTGACCGCCCGGGCAGGCCAGGCCAGCACGGTGCAGGCCGAGGTGACCAAAACCCTGGCCACCACCCAGCGGGCCGGCCAGTACGCCGACCGCGACGTGGACTCGGTCGCCGGTGTGAGCGGCTGCGCGCCGTCCACCTGCACCGACCCGGTCAGCGGGCTGACCGCCGGCCTCGCGGTCGGCGACGACTCCAACGCGGGTGTCGCCGCGGGCACGGTCGTCGGGTACCGGGTCGTGGTGCCCAAGCCCGGCGCGTACCGGCTCACCTACCGGGCCGCCGACCGGACGGCCAACGGCACCGCGGCGCGCATCCGGCTGGCCGTGAACGGGGCCACGCACGAGACGGTGGTGCCGAGCACCGGCATGGCCGAAGCGCAGGGTCCACTGTTGACGCTGCCGGCCGGCACGCACACCGTCGAGCTCAGCGCGCCGACCGCCGCCACCGCCGGCTGGCAGCTGGACTGGATCACCTTCGCCCGCCAGTGACCTCTCATGATCAAGGCGTCCTTTCACGGCGTTCTAGCGACGTGAAGGACGCCCTGATCATGGGCGGGCCGCTTAGTTTGGGTGGGGCCGGTCGTCTTATCCGGCGGGCCCGGCGACTTCCGGCGGGCAGCGAGAGAGGGACACACTATGAGTGAGCCGACGACCCACACCCTGGACGTGCCCGGCGCCGTCCTGACCTACGACGTGCGGGCGGCCAAGGGCAGCGCCGCGCCGCCGCTGCTGATGATCGGTTCGCCGATGGCGGCCAGCGGGTTCGGCACCCTGGCCGGACTGTTCCCGGACCGCACCGTGGTCACCTACGACCCGCGCGGGACCGAGCGCAGCACCCGCACCGACGGCGCCACCGAGTCGACGCCGGACCTGCACGCCGACGACCTGCACCGGCTGATCACCGCGCTGGAGCGCGGGCCGGTCGACGTCTTCGCCAGCAGCGGCGGCGCCGTCAACGCGCTCGCGCTGGTCGCCAAGCACCCGGAGCAGGTCCGCACGCTGGTGGCGCACGAGCCGCCGGCCGCGCAGGCGCTGCCCGACCGCGAGCAGGCGCTGGCGGCCGTCGACGACATCCACCGCACCTACCAGCGGGACGGGTTCGGCGCGGGCATGGCCAAGTTCATCGCGCTCGTCCAGCTGCGCGGCCCGGTGCCGGCCGACTTCGCCGACCAGCCGGTGCCGCCACCGGCCACCTTCGGGCTGCCGGCCGAGGACGACGGCTCCCGCGACGACGCGCTGCTCGGCCAGAACATCGTGTCGTGCAACTACTACGAGCACGACTTCGACGCGCTGCGCGCGGCCCCGACCCGGATCGTGGTCGGCGTCGGCGCCGAGTCGGAGGGCGAGATGGCCCACCGGGGCGGGCTGGCCGTCGCCGAACGGCTCGGCACCAAGCCGGTGACCTTCCCCAGCCACCACGGCGGCTTCCTCGGCGAGGAGTCCGGCTACAAGGGCGACCCGGACGCGTTCGCCGTCACCCTCCGCGAGGTCCTCTCCGCGTGATCAAGGCATCCTTCACGTCGCCCAGAACGACGTGAAGGATGAACGGTTCGAGTCGCCGCGCGGTGCTCGCGCGCACGGCGCGGGCGACTCGGACCGTGCACCGCCTCGCGCATGGGGGTGTGCCAGGCTGGGCGGATGTTCGACGTCATCGTGGTGGGGGCGCGGGCCGCTGGCTCGCCGACGGCGATGCTGCTCGCGCGGCAGGGGCATCGGGTGCTGCTCGTCGACCGGGCGCGGTTTCCCAGCGACGTGATCTCCACGCACCTGCTCCACGTGCCGGCCATCGCGATCCTGCGCCGCTGGGGCCTGCTCGACCGGGTGCTCGCGTCCGGCCCGCCGCCGTACGAGTTCTTCCGGATGGACTTTCGCGACTTCGCCATCGCGGCGCCGCCGCCGCCGGTCGACGGCCAGCGGCACCCGTACTGCGTGCGCCGCACCATCCTCGACAAGATCCTGGTGGACGCGGCCGCGTCAGCGGGTGCGCAGGTGCGGGAGCGGTTCACTGTGGACGAGCTGCTCGTCGAAGATGGCACGGTCGTCGGTATCCGGGGCCGGGACTACGCGGGCACGCCGGTCACCGAGCGGGCCCGGCTCGTGGTGGGCGCCGACGGCCTCCGCTCGACAGTGGCTGGCGCGGTCGGCGCCACGCCCTATCACCAGACGCCGTCGCTGACCGCGACCTACTACGCGTACTACCGCGGGGTGGCCGGCCATGGCGGTGAGATCTACAGCCGCGGCGACCGGGCGGTCGTGGTCTTTCCCACCAACGACGAGCTCGCCTGCGTCTTCGTCGCGTGCCCCACGCGGGACTTCGCGCGATTCCGCACCAATGTGGAGGGTGAGTACCTGGCTGCGATCGACCGGGTTCCCGAGCTGGCGGCCCGGGTCCGCGGCGGCGAACGCGTCGAACGCATGCGGGCCACCGCGGACCTACCGAACTTCTTTCGTACCTCGTACGGGCCCGGCTGGGCACTGGTCGGCGACGCCGGCTACCACAAGGATCCCTGCCTGGCCGCCGGCATCATGGACGCCTTCATGTGCGCGGAGCTGCTCGCCGAAGCGGTCCACAGTGGGCTCACCGGGCAGCGGGACATGGCCGCGGCGCTGGCCGACTACGTCACGCGCCGCGACGGATGGTTCCTGCCCTACCTCGACCTGACCACGCGGCTCGCCGCGATGCAGCCGCCACCACCGGAGATGACGGCCCTGCTCGCCACGATCGCGGCCGACCCCGCCGAGTCCACCCGGTACATCGGCGCGCTGCAGGGCAGCACCCCGGTCGCCGAGTACCTGTCACCGGACAACATCCGCCGCATCATGACATCCACCCCCTCATGATCAAGGCGTTGACGGGCTAGCCGTCCGGTTCACGGTCGGCTGGCCGATCAGCGGAGCCCTCCCGCGCGTCGCGGGTGGCAGGATGTGCGAGCCATGTACACGGGGGAGGCAGCCATGCGGTGGTACGCCGCGCTCACCGGCATCACGACGCTCGCCGGCCTGCTGGTGGCGGCGCCGGCGACGGCGGCGCCCGCGAGGTCCTCTATGGACATCGACGGCGACGGCAAGGACGAGCTCGTCGCGGGGGCCTACCTCGGCACCGAGGGCTACGGCATCGTCGTGACCTACTCCCGCCTGGCGCGGCGCGACCGCTTCGCGCTGCCGTCGGGCGCCGGTCAGATCGGCAGCCAGTTCGGCCAGCCGCTGACATCTGGAGACTTCAACGCGGACGGCTACGCCGACCTCGTCGTCGGTGACCCAGAGGAGCGGCTCGCCGCCGGCCCGTCCTATTCCGCTGGTGGGCTGTGGGTCTTCTCCGGCGGCCCGAGCGGGCTCAACCTGAGCCAACCCCTGCACCTCAACCAGGACACGGCCGGCATGCCCGGCGCCATGGAGTCGTATGACTGGTTCGGTGGCGCACTGGCGGCTGGCGACCTCAATGGTGATGGCCGCGACGACCTGGCTGTCAGCGCCAGGGGTGACAAGGTGAACGGACATGCGCTCGCCGGCTCGGTCACCGTCCTTTTTGGCAGCGCCGCGGGCCTGACGACGGCGGGGGCGCAACTGGCCACCCAGGACACGCCGGGTGTCCCGGGCGCGATCGAGTCGAGCGACGGTTTCGGCGTCGGGCTCGCCGTGGGCGACATGACCCGCGACGGATACGCGGACCTCGCCGTCGGCGCGCCACGCGACGGTGACTGGTCTGAACCGTACGAGCACGGCACGATCACGTTGTTGCGCGGCAGCGCGTCCGGAGTCAGCGAGACTGGCGCGACCTCGGTCACCGGCGTCGAGCTCGGGATCGGCTCGATTGGCCACACCATGTCCATCGCGGACATCGACGGTGACGGTGACGGCGACCTGGTCGCGGGCGCGCCGCGCCAGGACATCGGCTACCTCGTGTACATCCCCGGCGTCGCCGGCGGTCTCGACGTCCCGCAGGCGCGGATCATCAGCATGAACACGCCGGGCGTCCCCGGTACGCCAAGGCCATACCTTCCCGAGGAGCCGTCGCATCTCGGCTTCGGGCACTCGGTCGCCACCGGAGACGTCACCGGCGACGGCCGCGCCGACGTCCTCACCAGCGCTCGCGGGCACGAGGTCAACGGTCAGGAGTACGCCGGCGCCATCTTCCTCATTCCCGGCACCGCCAGCGGGCTGACCGGAGCGGGCTCCCTCATGCTGACGCAGCACAGGCAAGGACCGTTGCGACCCGGAAGGGCCGTGCCATCCTGCCAGCAGCCGGGGAGGTGGGACTTCTTCGGCGACGCCAACGCGATCCTGAACCTTGACGGCAGCGGCGCGCTCGACATGGTCACCGCCAGCAAGTGGGAGAACTTCAGCAACGGGATGGTGATGAGGGTCGGCTTCCAGCACGCCGCCCGCCGTACCGCCAGTGGGCGCCTCGTCCGGGTGCCGGTCGCCCTGGCCACGACAAGCTGCCAGAGCGACCCGGGCGTGGGGCACAGCCTCCTCCACCAGTAACCCCCATGATCAAGGCGTCCCCCAAGTGGGTTTTTGGGCAAGGGTGGCGCCCACATCACACCGGCGCCCATCTGTTGGATCTCCCTACATGGGGCACGCCTTGATCATGGGGGTTGGGAGGGCTTCAGGTGCGGCCGCGCAAAGCGTCGTCCAGATCGCGGAGCAGTTCGCCGACGCGCCCGCCACCGGGCGGTGCTGCGGGGTATCGGCTGAGCACGTCAACGACGGCGGGTGTCGCGCGCCGGCGCGCCCGCTCGATGTGACGGGCACCGACCTGTCGATCGTCGCCGGCCATGAGCTCGACCGCCCGCGCCGCGTGGGCCGCTGACCCCAGGATGTGCTTCACCTGGTCAGCGTTGGCCAGTGGATGCAGGTACGCGGCGGACGCCGCGCCCAGCGCCGCGCGCGCCGCGTGGCCCGCGGCCGCGGTGTCCGCCTGTCCGGCCGCCTTGAGCGCCGCCCACGCGGTGTCGCGCAGCGTCTTGCCGCGCTTGCCACCGCTCGCGAACGCGAACGCGGCGTCGATCGCCTCGCGCGGGCGGGAGTCGGTCGGGTGCGCTGTCTCGAAGATCTCCAGCACGTCCCGCGCGCACTCGGCGGCGTAACCGGTGACCTCACGAAGATCCTGCGTGCTCAGTGTGATCGCGGGAATGCCCGGGCTCATGTGTCTCCATCGTATCGTTCGAGCCGCACGTGGAGACTTCTGTCGCGTCGACCGGCCAGCCGTGCCGGAAAGTCTCAACCCGGCCGACTTAATGCAACCAGTGGTTGCGCATTCCGCCGATCATGTGCAACCATCGGTTGCGAGAGAATGGAGCGGCGCGATGGAGTACGGCAGCATCGAGCGGGAGATCCACGTCGAGGCCACGCCCGACGTGGTCTACAAGGTCATCAGCACGCCCGAACACCTGCGCGAGTGGTGGCCGGACGAGGCGGAGCTCGACCCGGTGCCCGGCGCCACCGGCGTCGTCTCGTTCGGCGACCGGTCCACGGCGAGTGCGCACGTCGTGCCGCTCACCGTGGTGGAGGCCGACCCGCCCCGGAGGTTCTCCTTCCGGTGGGTGTACGACGAGGGCGCGGCCGCGACACCGGCCAACTCGCTGCTGGTGACCTTCGATCTGACCCCGTCGGGAGCCGGCACGCTGCTGCGCTTCACCGAGACGGGGTTCCGGGAGAAGGGCTGGGAGGCGGCCGTGCTCGAGGAGGCGTACCGCGACCACGCCACCGGCTGGGACCACTTCCTGCCCCGTCTGGTCACGTACGCCGCTGGTCTGGTGTCGGCACCATGAGCGTCGCCATCGACGACGAGCTCTGGTCGGCGGTGGGCGACCCCACCCGGCGGCGGATGCTCGACCTGCTGCTGACCGACGGCGGCGGCACGGCGACCACGCTGAGCGAGCGGCTGCCGGTCACCCGGCAGGCGGTCGCCAAGCACCTCGGCGTACTGGACCGGGTCGGCCTGGTCCACGGCACACCGTCCGGACGCGAGCGCCGCTACGAGGTCGACGAGGCCCAGCTCGCCCGCGCGGTCGCGCAGCTGTCGTCGGTCGGCGCCGCCTGGGACGCCCGGCTGCGTCGCATCAAGCGGATCGCCGAGGCGATCCAGCGCGCCAAGCAGGACTGACCGCACGCACGAACCACCCGCCGCTACGTCCGTGGCGGCGCGATGAACCCTGCCCTGAGAAAGAGGTACCGAGATGGTGGACATCCTGCACAGAATCGGCGTCACGTCCGCTCCCGACGACGTCTACGCGGCCCTGACCACGGTCGACGGCCTGGCGGGCTGGTGGACCGAGGAGACGGACGGCGACGCCGGCGTCGGGGGAGTGCTCCGGTTCCGCTTCGTGCCCGGCGGCTTCGACATGAAGGTTTTGGAGACCCGGCCCGCCGAGTTGGTGCGCTGGGAGGTCGTCGACGGTCCCGCGGAGTGGATCGGCACGCAGGTTCGCTTCGAGCTCAAACAGGAGGACGGCTTCACGATCGTGCTGTTCCGGCACGAGGGCTGGAAGGAGCAGGTGGAGTTCATGAATCACTGCAGCACCAAGTGGGCGACCTTCCTGATGAGCCTGAAGAAGCTGGTCGAGACCGGCAAGGGCGAGCCCGCGCCGCACGACGTCCAGATCAGCAACTGGCATTAGTACGCGGTGGCGCGTAGCCGGGGATACGGCGGGCGCCGGACGTGCCGGGGGCCTCGCGCGCGGATCGTGAGGGCAGACACCGATGAGTTCCACGCTCCTCGCGGGTCTGACCGACGACGAACGCGAGTGAAGAGGTTGAAACCATGGACACGCTGCGCCGCCGGTTCACCGGTCCGGTCCACCTGCCGGGCGACCCCGGCTACGACACCCACCGCCAGCCGCTGCATCCGGCGATCGACCCGCGGCCGGCGGTGGTCGTCGAGGCCAGCGGCCCGGCGGACGTGCGCGCGGCCGTGGTGGCCGCCCGCCGGCGGGGCCTGCCGTTCGCCGTGCAGGCGACCGGACACGGCACCTACGTGCCGGCCGACGGCGGCCTGCTGGTCAAGACGTCCGGGCTGGCCTCGGTGCTGGTCGACCCGGACCGGCGGATCGCGCGGGTCGGCCCCGGCGCCCGGTGGGGCGCGGTGCTGGCCGCGGCGGCACCGTTCGGTCTCGCGCCGCTGTCCGGCTCGTCGCCGTCGGTCGGCGTGGTCGGGTACACGCTGGGCGGCGGCCTGGGATGGCTGGCCCGCCGCTACGGCTTCGCGGCCGACAGCGTGGTCCGCGCCGACGTGGTGACCGCGGACGGCCGGCAGGTGACCGCCAGCGCCGACCGCGACCCGGACCTGTTCTGGGCGCTGCGCGGCGGCGGCGGCAACTTCGGGGTGGTGACCGGCATGGAGTTCCGGCTGCACCCGGTATCCACTGTGTACGCGGGGGCGGCCTACTTCCCGGCGGAGCGGGCCGGCGAGGCGCTGGCCGCGTACCGGGACTGGGCGGCCACCGTCCCCGACGAGCTGAGCACCGCGATCCTGCTGCGCCGGATGCCGGACACCGACAGCACACCGGCGGCCGTGCGCGGCCGGCGGGTGCTGGTCGTCAAGGCGATGTACGCCGGCGCGGCGGACCGGGCGCGCCGCCTGCTCGCTCCACTGTGGTCGACGCTCGGAACGCCGCTGCTGGACGAGATGCGGCCCACGCCGTACGCCGAAGCGGCCATGGGCGGCACGCCGGCACGGTACCTGGATCTGTTCCGGACCCTGCCCGACGCGGCGCTGGAGGCGCTCGACGCGGCGCACGCGGCGCCGGAATCACCGATCTCCACTGTGGAGATCCGGCACTGGGGTGGCGCGATGGCCCGGCCGGGCGCGGACGCCGGCCCGGTCGGTCACCGTGACGCGCCGTTCTCGGTCATCGTCGACGCCGCCGTGCCGGCGCTCACGCGGCAGCTGAGCCCGCACGGCATCGGTGGGTCGTTCCTGAACTTCCTCGCCGACCCGGCGCGCGTCGCGACCGCCTACACCGCGGCGAACTACCAGCGCCTGCGGGAGGTGAAGGCCGCGTACGACCCGGACAACGTCTTCCGCGTCAACCACAACGTCCGACCCGCGCGCGAGGTCGCCGCCCTCACCAGCTGACCGCCAGCTTCGATCATGGCTGGCTGGGGTGCGGGAGCTCCAGTACCCGTTTGAGGTTGGCCAGGTCCTTCGCGTTGGCGCGGCGCATGGCGGCGGCCAGCACCGGTCCGGCGACCTTGCCGAAGCCGCTGGGCTCGCCCCGGTTGCGCAGCGTCATCCGGGTGCGGGTCTGGCCCACCGGCTGCCAGGTGTAGGTGGTCTCCATCGGGAACGGACCCTGCGCGGTGCGCATGACCAGCCGCTCACCCGGCACCAGGTCCACGATCTTGTAGGTGTAGGCCAGTCGCCGGCCCAGGAACCTGGCCACGAAGTCGATCTTCGAACCGACTCTCGGCGGCCCGGCCGCGTGCGCGCGCACCGACTCGATGTTGGCGTACCAGTCCGGTGCGTGGGACGGGTCGCCCGCGTACGCCGCGACCTGGGCGCACGGTCGGTCGATGACGATCTCGGTCACCACGTCGACGGCCATGTGCCCATCATCTGCCGCCGGCACCGCTTCGACTTTCTTTCACGAGTGATCACGTCGCGGGCCTCACCGTCGAGGCGTGGGACGGGCCGCCGCCACCGGCCGACGGATGGCCGCACGCGCCGTTCTGGCGCTGGTCGTTGGTGGTGCGCACGGCCAGCGTGCGCTGGTTGCCGAGGGCGTCGGACCGGGCGCCGACGCTCCAGAGCGTCAAATGCCGCCGGCGGTGTTCCCGTACCCGTGCGGACCGCCATCGTCCAACGGGCAGGTTCAATATCGGAAGCGTCAGCCCCGTGATTGTTAGCGGGGGCGGGGCAGGCGGCGGGCCTTCTCACGGCGTTCGGGGGTCGCCGGGTCGGTGACCATCCCGGCCGTCTGGGACGCGGACACGGCGTGCTCGCCGGGGTCGAGGCGGGCGGCGACCCGGGCCAGGGCGCGGTCGTCCGGGGCGGCCACGACGTGGAAGTGCGCGGCGGTCGCCGGGGTCAGGTCACCGCCCCAGACGACCGTGCCGGCGCAGTCCACGAGGATGTCCCGCACGATGACCTCGTGATAGGGCCACAGCCGCTCGCTGCCGCCCACGGGGTAGGCGGTGGGGTGCAGTGCGATCGCGGTACCGGAAAGGTAGTTGGTCTCGAAGGCGGCCCGCACGGCGCGACCGGCGGTGTGGCCGGCGACGCCGCCGCCCTCGCCGGTGTCGAGCGGGGCGATCTCGTAGTGCCAGCGGCGCGCCACGTGCAGCAGCACCACGGCGGCGGGGCCGCGCCGCAGCGCGACGGAGGCCGCGGATCCCTCGATCCGGTAGGTGGCGATGGCGGCGGGGTCGATGGACCAGCCGTTGGCGGACGCGTCGGGCGCGGCGGCCGCGGCGGCGGCCGGTGTGAGGGCGATCGCGCCGGCGCCCGCGGCGGCGCCGAGCAGGGTGCGTCGGGTGATCATCGGTGGCCTCATTCCCCGGTCTCGAGGGCGGACACGCCGGGATCGGCACCGTCGCGCCAGACGTCGTGGTCCAGGCCCCAGCCGGGCTGGAACTCGTACTCCCTGATCTGGTTGAACGCCCAGTTGCGCGGCAGTGGGAAGCCGAGGTTGCCGGAGTAGCCCCAGGACATGCCGCCGACCATCGACCAGCGGGCGCCGACATCCTCCGAAACGCGGGTGCACACGTTGCGGGAGCCATAGACGCCGAAGTGGTAGCGGTTGCCCAGCTCGGCCAGGCCCGCTTTGACGCCCTGGAAGTACGGCTTGATGCTGCTGTCGATATCGATGTCCAAAGCGTCGTAGTCGACCGCGAAGTAGATGCAGGCGCCGGCGGGGATCCGGTGCTCGACCGCCTTCTGGTGGGCGATCTTCCCCTGGTCGTACCCCTTCTGATACGTGAAGTTGAACAGCTGGGTGCCGTTGTACTGGAACAGTGGCAGCAGCCGCAGTCCGGCGTTCAGGATGGCCTGCAGCTCGCCCGGCTTGAGCGCCTTGTTGCGGAAGTAGGGATCGGTCGGCGGCAGGTGCTCGTCCAGGTAGCGGCCGACGATCCGGTAGCCGGCGGCGAACAGCGCCTGCCCGCGCGCGGCGGTGATCTCGGTGATGCAGTCACATCCGGCGGCGGGCCGGCCGGTGTCGCCGGAGGAGACCAGCAGCTGGGCCCAGGTCGTGTAGTCGTTGGTGGCGGTCACGGGGATCTGCGAGAAACGCTGGAACGCCCGCAGCCAGTCCAGGTGGGTGGTGGTCGCGGCGTCGGTGCCGATGTCGTCCGCCCGGTACATCAGCGAACCACTCGGAGCCTGCGGGGTGCCCAGCATGACGGGTGAGTTGAAGTAGCAGCCGGCGCGGAACAGGTAGCGCAGGTCGCCGGCGAGCTGGCCCGAGCCCACCCCCCGCAGCCCGGCCTGGGTGGCGGGGCCGAAGTAGCCGTTGATCGAGCTCGGCGTGATCCCGATCTCGTACTGGATGGCCATCATGAAGCCCTGCTGGACCTCGCGGCCGTAGACCCCGTCGCAGGGCACCAGGCCCATCGCGGGGATGCCGACGCCGGCGACGTAGCGCGCGTTCAGCCGCTTCTGGATGGTCTGGATGTTGGCGTCCCCATTGGGCACGCGCCGGAACTGGTCCATCCGCATCAGCGCCTTGACCACGTGCGGCCACATCGCGTACCGCTGGGTCGCGTTCGCGTACGACAGGCCGGCGTGGCCGTAGAGCGCCTCCAGCGCGGTCTGCGAGTCGTTCCCCCACAGGGACAGCTCGATCGAGGTCCAGTAGCCCTTGCACCACAGGGCGCTGTTGTAGAGCCGGACGAGGTTGGCGTTGGTCTCCTGCGCCGGCAGCAGGCCGCGCGCTTTGACGGCGTTGAAGGTGCCGGGACCGAAGTTCTGCACGGTCGGGGAGATGCCCAGCTCGTGTTGGAGCCCCTGGGTGAGCGACAGCACCGTGGACCAGCCGGTGCGCCCGTTCTCGGGGCACCGCACGTAGCCGGGCGCGGTCGCGTAGGCGGCGTTCACCCAGCGCTGGACGGCGAAGACGTAGATGTCGGACAGGCCGATCCAGTCGACGGCCGGGTCGATCGTGGAGCCCTGCTGGGCGTACATCGTGAGGTTGCCGGGGCACTCGGTGTCGTAGTTGTACGAGTGCGGCAGGATCATGTCGCCCGCCAGCCTCGGGGCGTCCTCGCGCAGATGCTGGATCAGGCTCCGGATCCCCCGCAGCATCGCCTCGGTGGCGATCTGGTTGAGGCACAAGAGCCCGAGGATGGAGTAGAACCCCGCGTTGCGGCCGAAGCCGAAGACGTCGCCGGCCTCGCCGGCGTTCGCCTCGCCGCGCTGGTATCCCCGACCGATGTAGATGTAGCCGTGCTGGCAGACGATGAAGTTGTAGGCGATGTCGCCCTCGAACTCGCCACCGCTCGCGTGTTCCTCATAGATGGCGGCGATGTCCTGCCGGCAGTGCACCTCGGTCACGAAATCCTCACCGCGACTGCCGCGGTGGTGGATGAACACCCCACCCTTGGGGTCCCAGTTGGGGTTCGCGCTGGCCACCGGGGGCGCGGAGGCATGCTCCCGCCGGTCCTCGGACACATACTGCCCCCAGGTCGCCCGAGGTTGAAGTGTGATCGCCATGAGTCCCCCAACTCCGCCGCGCAGAACCGGACAGTCTGACCACTGTGGACTTAGGCGCCGTCGTCACGACGGTGTGGCTGAAAGTCCCCGTAGACCCGCTCGCAGCGCCCCTGCGCTGATCCGGTACGGCGAGAGTACGGCGCTGCCGTCGGGAATCGCCAGCATTCGATCTTGCGGAAACTGGACAGCGCGCTGAAGCGGAAGTGAAGCAGATATGAAAGCCCCGCGTGATTGAGTGCCCGCAATCGTCGAATGTCCTTCGCGGCAGGCGCGGCCTCTCGTGGCGGTCGTCGCGTTCCCGACGCCACCTTGACTTGTCCTAATAGGACAGAGCGGAGTTCCGATGCCCAGAATCCCTCGTAAGGTGGCCGTTCTCGCCGCCATGCTCACCGTCACCACGAGTCTCGCCACCCCCGCGGCCGCGCGACCGCCGGCATCGCCCGCTAACAGTGACGTCGGCGCCCAGTCGCTGGAGCTCTGCGAGTGGATCCAGGAAAGGGCGGCCTGCACGAACCCGACCGCCCGCCTCAACCTGCGCACCCAGCCGAACACCAACTCGGGCATCGTCACCACAATGGACACGGACTCGATCGTCTGGGTTCACTGCTGGACGACCGGTCAGTCGATCAACGGTGACAACGTCTGGTACTGGGTCGACGACGCCTCCGAGGGCTTCACTGTGAACCCGATCCACTGGCCGAAGGGATGGGCGGCCGGCTACTACCTGGCAACCGGGCGCGACCCGCACCCGTGGGTGGCCCACTGCTGAGAAGGGAACCATCCGTGCGAATACCAACACCAGGAGTCAGGGCGAGCCGCCTGCTCTGCGCGGCCGCACTGATCACCGCGATCGCCGTACCCGGCACCGCCAACGCGGCGCCCGCACCACCGCCGGCAAGGGGCACCGGCGGCGTCAGCGTCATGGCGGATGAGACATTCCTGTGCAACCGGCCGGGTATGGTGCCCGACAACGCGCTGTGCGCACCGTCCAAGGCCAACCTCAACCTACGCACCGGGCCGAGCACCAGCCACGGCGTGGTGAGCACCATGTGGGTCGGCGCCGACTTCTGGCTGCACTGCTGGGTACCCGGGCAGTCCGTCAACGGTGACAACGTCTGGTACTGGGGCACGCACATCACCGGACCCTGGCCTCCGGACTTCCCACGCGGCTACGCCGCGGGCTACTACCTCGGCACCGGTCCCGACCCGCACCCGGCCGTCAGGAGATGCTGAACCCGCCGCGTCCGTGACGCAGACCACCATGGCAACCGCGGACGCGGATGCCCGCCGGCGCCCAGGAGCCCGCGAGCGCGGTGGCTCCTGAGCGCCGGCTCGCGTTACCGGGTCGCGGTGGTGATCGGGTACCAGGTCGACGGGGCGTCGACCGTCGCGAACTCCAGGCCCGCCAGGACCCGCTTCAGCTCGGTCGTGGACTGCTCGCCGCTGCCCTCGATCTCGGCCTGCCACCCGCCCCCCGGCGCCATCCGGTAGCAGAGGTTCGCGTTGCCGCTGTTGCAATAGGGGGCCTGCGGATCGGCGCCCGCGGGCGGGCGTTTCTCTGAGAAGTCGGCCCGGTAGAGGTTGATCCGGATGTCCCGCACCGTGCTGGTCTCGTCGTCGATCACCGGCGTCGTCATCCGGCCGGCCGCGTCCTGGCCACCCTTGACCAGGCGCAGGTTCGTCCGCTGGAACTCCCCGCCACCGTGCGGCCAGTCGGCGCCCCGGCCACCCGAGGCGAGCTCGTAGCCCGACGGCACGTGCGTGAGCTTCACCGCGACCGTCGCCGGGTACGCGTCCACGCCGCCCAGCCCGCGCGCGATCGCCAGGAAATCCCCCATGCCGACCTGGTTGGGGCGTGAGGTGTAGATGACCGCCCAGGCGTCGTCGGCGTACTGCCAGGCCAGGCCCGGATGGCCGTCGTCGCGCCTGCTCCGGTCACCGTCGAGGTGGATGTTCTGCTTGAACAGGCCGGGTCTGCCGCCCACGGTCACCTGGGTGCCGCCGGAGAACAGCACCGGGTCGAAGACGCCCGGCCGGTACACGGTCAGCAGCAGGCTCGAACCAGGCGCCGAGTACGCGATCTCGTAATCCTCCGCCCGCCCCTTCGGCCCTCCGCCCGGCTTGACACCGGGCTTGAGGTCCCCGTACACCGCCTCGATCTCGTCGCCGATGCGGATGGTGGCCTGCTGGAAACCGGCGGTGACCAGAAACGGGTCGTTGACCTGGTACACGCCGACCCGGTACCCCTTGAAGGCGTACTCCCAGCGGCTCTGCGGATAGTTCAACGGCGCCGGCTGCGTCGCCGGCGAGGTCAGCGACCCGGCGCCCAGGCCGGTCGGGGCCGAGGACGGCTCACCCGCGACCAGTTGTGGCACGGCGACGGCCGCCGCCACCGCGACCACCGTGGCGGCCGTCGCCGCACCGCCCCAGGCCCGGCGGCGCGCCCGCAGCCGGCGACCGGCGGTGACCACGTCGTCGACGCCGTAGCGCGGCGGCGGCGGGTCCGCCTTGGCATCGTTGAGCAACTCAGACAGCTCTCGCTTCATGATGTCCCTTCCCTGTCTCCGCGTCTGTTTCCGCAGAAAGATCGACGCCCAGGACCTCGCGCAGCGCGGCCAGCCCACGCGACGTGTAACCCTTCACCGTGCCCTCGGGGCAACCGAGCGCCTCGGCCGTCTGCCGCACGCTCAGGCCCTCCAGGAAGCGCAGCACCAGCACCGCGCGCAGCATCGAGGGCAGCCGCCGCAAGGCCTGTCGCAGGTGCAACCGGTCATCGACCGCGTCGGTGCGGTCCGGCAGCGGGCGCTCCGGCATGGCATGGCTGTGCGACTGTTCCCGACGCCACCACGGCCGCCGGGTCTCGTCGATCGCCGCGCGGACCACGGCCGTACGGGCGTAGCTGTCCGGCCGGTCGACGCGGTGCCATTTCACGTAGAGCTTGGCCAGCACGGTGAGGACCGCGTCCTCGGCGACCTGCCAGTCGCCGCAGGTCAGGTACGCCAACCCGCGTAACGGCTCCATCTGCGCGCCGACGAAGTCCCGGAACTCCGTCTCCCTGTCACTCACGCGGACTAGACGGACGACGATGCCTCCGGCGTTACATTCAGCTCTTGACCAGGGTGAGCGTGGGACGCTTGGCCTTGGTCGGGTGGGCGCGGTCGCCGTCGATCGCGGTCGGAATCAGGCCGAAGACCAAGCGGTTCAGCTCGGCCACCGTGATGTGCAGGTCGCGGGCGATGGCGGCGGGCGTGATCCGCTCGGCGCGCAGCGTGCGGAACACCTTCTCCAGCAACTGGGACGTCTCGCGCGCGATGCCGTCCGGCTCGCCGGTGCGGTAGCCGCGGCGCGACAGATCGACGCACGCCGTGCGGTAGCCCCAGTCGGTGAGAAGCTCCAACTCGTGCAGCCGGTACGTCAAGGCCATCGCCGCGACCCGCCACGTCTGCTTCGCGGCCAGGATGCGGTCCGCGGTGGCGGCGGCGAGATTCGCCGCCAGCACGCTGGCACGGGGCATGAGGAACGCGGCCGCGAACCGGTTCGCCTCCTGTTCGGCTTCCGGACCATGGGGTACGCGGTGCTCGCTGTGCAGGACCAGATGGCCCAACTCGTGCGCGGCGTCGAACCGGCCCCGCTCGCCGGACTTGGCGGTGTTCAGCAGCACGTACGGCTGCTGGTGCCAGCTGAACGAGAACGCGTCGACCGCCGCGCAGTCGGCGGCGAGCGAGAACACCCGTACCCCGTGCGCCTCCAGCAGCCGTACCAGGTTGCCCAGCGGCGCGGCGCCCAGGCCCCAGCGGGCCCGCACCACCTCCGCGGCGGTCTCCGGGTCCAGCTTGGGCAGTGAGGGCACGTCGCTTTCCGGCAGCTCGAAGCGCTGCTCGATCCAGTCGGCCAGCAGCAGCGCGATCCGGCCGGCGGCCCGCGCCATGTCGCGCTGGCCGGCGGTCAGCTTGCTCAGCGCGCGGAAGCTGATCGCGTCGACGGGAATCTCGTCCACGTCGTCGGCCCGCAGGAAGTCCTCCGGTATGTCGAGGGCCGTGGCGATCTTCTGCTGGACCTCGCTGGTGGGGCGCTGGCCGCCGTTCTCGTACCCGGAGAGGCTGCGCACGCTGATCTTCGCCGCGGCGGCGAGCTGGACCAGCGTCATGCCGCGCCGCTTGCGGGCCAGGGCGAGGCGGCTGGGGGTGAAACTGTGGCTCACGCGATGCGGCGGGTGACGGTGACGTCCGAGTCTTGCTTTCGCTGCTGGGTGTGGGCCTCCGGCTCGAACGTGACGGGTGCCAGGACGATCCGCTCCAGCCAGGTGGCCGGGTGGCCGTCGACAATGGAGTCCGGCAGCGACAGCTCGGCGCGGATCTCGGTGTCGGTCACGTGGTACAGCAGCACCCAGGTGGTGATGGCGGTCTCGTCCGCGTCGTCGAAGGGGTCCTCGTCGCCCAGGTCCATCGGCAGCATGAGCTGGACGAAGTTGCGGTTGATCGCCTCGGCGGTGGCGACGCCCTTCTCGTACTTGGTGGACGGGTTCTGGGCCGGGTCACCGGTGGCCGCGTCGCCGAGCGTGGCGATGATCGCGACGCGGCGATCCGGGGAGACGGTGCGGGCCAGGTTGCGCGGGTTGTCGAAGCTCCAGCCCAGCGGCAGGAGCTGCTCGCGCAGCAGGCGGACGGTGCGCGAGTAGCGCGCCATGCCCTGCATGTTGGGCGGGTCGAGCTCGGTGTAGGTGCGGGCCTCGGCGTCCGCGCCGCGCAGGACGTGATCGAGCATCTCCGGCTTGAGGCCCAGCTCAGCCAGCCTGTCGGCGGACCGACCCTCCTCGTACACCGCCTCGTGCTGCGCCATCCCGCACCCCTTCCGTCGCCGACGACTTCTCGAAATTCTCCCTCACCCGAGGCCCAAAACACGAAGCCCGGCCCGGCGTGTCGCCCGGAGGCGACGCGCTGCTCGACCGGCGTGGTGCCAGCCCAGGTTTGCGGTACGGCCGACGCTGGTAGGGGAGGCTGTTGGCCACGAACGACTTCTGGCCTGATTCAGGCTGTCCGTGCGGGCGAAAGCGCGCTCTGGTTATGTCGGTCTGACCGGGCGCCGGGGTAGCCCTGACGCGCATGCCGCGCAACACCTCCGAGTCACTATGAGTGACATTCGGTCGCGCCGCAGATGTCCGGACATGTCGAAGATAGTGCGCTGCGGCCTCTCGCGGAACCATAAGGACTTAGCGTCACGGCTCGGAGCTGCCAGTTGTACAGGAGTTATGGCGAGCCGAGCGTCATCGAGGCAGCCTGGCGGAGTACGTCAGCTCTTCCCTCGACCCGCCGTTCCGCCATAACGTGACGTAGTACAAGGCAAGGACCGTCCGGACTCGGCGACACGGAAGTGGGGTCATGCACGCGTTTGAGAACCTCTCCGACTACGACTTCGAACAGCTCGTAGCAGATCTGCTTTCCGCCGAGTGGGGTATCGCAGTTGACCTCTTCCCACGCGGCCGAGACGGTGGGGTTGATCTTCGCGCGCTTGGCCCCACTGGGCCTCCGCTGGATTTGGGCGATGGCGATGAACTTGTAGTCCAGTGCAAACATCGCCCGCTCGGAGCTTACTCGTCTATATCTGCGACGATTGCAAGGGATGCGTGTAACCCGATCGTGGAGCAAGCATCCAGATACATCATCGCCACATCGGCCCGACTCATCAGAGCTAACAAAGATAAGATTGTCTCTCTGTTCGACGGAAAGATCGACGTCCGAGATATAATCGCGCGAGAAGATATTGAAGGACTTCTTAGAAGGCATCCGTCGGTCGAACGCGCGAATCTAAAACTATGGCTCACTAGCACCGCGGCGCTCCAGGCAATCGGAGCCAGAACTGAGACTCTCCGCTCGGCGGCTCTAAGGTCAGAGCTAGAGAGGCTTCGGTCCACCTTCGTCGAGACCGCCGTAGTTCGACGCGCGAATGAAATCCTCCGAAGGCACGGGGTATGTATTCTGACAGGACCGCCAGGTGTAGGTAAGACCGCGACAGCGTCAGTCCTCCTGCTTAAGGCCATGGCTGATGGATTCTTGCCGGTCGCGGCTATAGGCGACGTGCGCGAGCTAGAGGACCAGGTGGTTCCCGGTGAGAAGCAGGTGCTCTTCTTTGACGACTTCCTCGGCAAGACGCGTCTAGATGCTAAGCTCAGGAAGGGCGAAGATGGAGAGCTTGTTCGGTTAATGCATCATGTCGAACGCGACGAGAGTAAGCTGTTTATACTCACCACCAGGGACTACATTCTTCAACAAGCCAGGATCAGCTACGAGAAGCTTGGCGACGAACTCGTGGATGTCGCGAAGGTCGCGGTAGACGCGCGCGGCTTGTCTAGCCCGGAGCGAGCACATATTCTCTTCAATCAACTCTACTTCTCGCCTATACGTTCGCTTGCGGCGGGCGCTGCCGATGCCGGCTCCCGCTATGAGCGACTAGCGCACCACCGCAACTTCAATCCCCGTCTTATTGAGGTCGCGATAATGTCCATCGTCCGTAGCTCTGGGTTGTCCACCCGGACACGTCACTCAGCTGAAGACCGCACGCAAATCCCTTTGGCGATTGACGTTCCGCGAAGGATTTCTGAGGCATTGGACGCGCCGGAGAACCTCTGGAACCATGTCCTGAGAAACCAGATTTCTAGGCTTGAGCTAGATCTTTTGCCAACACTTTGGTCTTTTGGGAGCGCGCTGGTACTCGTTGAAGATCTTTTTCGTGCGGTTGGCAGCCTCCAGCAGGTTCGCGGACGGACGATACGCAGTATCGATTTCGAAGGAGGGCTTCACGTCCTGGACGGCGACCTGGTTCAAGTCGAACGGTCCGCTGGATTAAGTGTTACAACGGTCTCCTTTGCAAATCCAGGAGTCCTAGACGCGCTAACTCGCCACCTGCAGATATTCCCAGACGACCTAAACGCACTATTGAGTTCGGCCTCATTCTTTGAGCAGGTTGAGCCGCTCGCAAGGTTGACTGGTGTGCTTGACTCTACGAGCGGCGGCGCAGTTCAAGCCACGAACAAACGACCTATCCAAGACCTAACTCGGGTTGCGGAACAGTCGTTGATCGTCCCTCCAACCATCGCAGAAAGAGCACTCTTTACATTTCGTGCCTCTCAATTTGGCCGCTTTAGTCGTCGGCTCGACGTCCTAGGCGAGATGTACCTTGCGCAAGACGCGCACGCGCCTGCATCGCTGGGTGAGCAAGTCATCGAACTGCTTGCAAATTCCGTCCACCAGATGAGGTCGGCAGACGCCATAAATATCGCATCGTCGCTGCGTGCCGGTGCGTACGAGACTTGGCAATCGCATGTTTGGCGATTCGATGCGGCGCTGCTGGAAGCACTTGGGTGGCCCGATGACCTCGAATCCTGGTCGACCCTCGCGGACGCATTTGACGTAGTAGGTCCAAATGCAGAGCACGTCACGGAGGCCGAAAGCCTGTTCGAAACGTTTGCAGCCGACATCGTGGAGCCTGTGGTCGAGTACTTGCATGATCCCGCTTCGGCGCGAGGTCTGGAAGTCGGTGCGACATTGGAACAGCTTGAGCGCCTTCAAGAAGTTGGGGCTAGGTGGGGATACTCTAGCTTTGAGCTTGCGTACGCGGTCGAGCGCCTTGAGGAGATGACAAATAGGGAGAGTCGGCCATGGCCTGCCGGCCACCACACTCTATTCGAGGGTTCTCGGTCGAAACCCTCAACGCAGGGGTCAATATTCGACCTCCTGTAGCGCCGATCCAGCAGGGTTTCCAACATAAGACGCATGCGCTGTCATGCCGCGGATAACGCGCGAAGCTGCCCGACTCTCCGCAGAAGGCGATTTGATCCGCCCGGCCGGTCAGTCGTAGCGGACGCCGTCTGAGTCGAGGCGCCGGATCCGTACCGTAGGCGGTAGCCCGTCCCGGTGCACGAGTCGCTGGGTGGACGCCGTCTCGATGGTGAGGGCACCACCGTCCCACGCCCGAAAGGGAGTCAAATCCACGGGTCGGTCGATCCACCGGAGGCTGATCCGCTGCAACTGCCGCATCTGCGCCAACGCGGTCATGTCCACCTCGATGGCGAAGCCGAGGTCGACCTCCCGGAGGGCGGCCGGGGCGCGCAGGCTGGCGACGCGGCCGGTCATCGCGTGGTCCAACGATAGGCGCTCGAGCCGCGGGAACTCACCGACGAAGCCCAGGTCCTCGGGCCACTCGGAGCCGTAAAGCTGCAGCTCGGTCACCATGGGAAAGGCGCGAGCCAGCGCCTTCGGGTCGTCCGGCGCGGAACCCCAATGACCCAGCGAGAGCCCGGACAGTCCGTTCGTCGGCAGGCGGGGAAATGACCCGGAGGCTCGTCCGGTAATTCCGAGCATTCGCAAGGCGGGCATCCTGGCCACGGCCGAGAGATCGGTGTTGTCCGCACTCGCCATGTGAACCTCGGTTAGGTCCGTCGCCAGCGTGAGCGCGTCTACGGCGTCCTGCTGCACGCCACCGCCGTACAGCCAAAGCCGGCGTAGCTTAGGCAACTCGGTCAGGGGCCGGACGTCTGCGGCCGTGATCGCGCGGTCCGTCATGAGCAGGAGGGCACGGAGGTTGGGAAACATGGCGAGCGTCCGGGTGGACCCTCGCCAGTCTCTCGTCAAGTTCAGACGGGTGAGTTTCGGACTGGCGCCGATTGAGGTGAGGTCAACGGTCGATTCACAGTCCAGCCGTATCGCGGTCAAATGGCGCAGGTCAGAGGCGTAGGGCAGCAGCGCTGGCTCGGTGATCCAGACCCGGCCCTCGTCCAGTGGTGCGTCCTGGAGTACCTGCTGGGCATACTGCTCTGGATCGAAGTACCGCCACACCTCGGTCAGCTCGCGTTGCACCTCGGCGCGGGCGTCGCCGGCGAAACCGGCGAGCAGGTGGAGCGCGCGTGGCCCGTTGATGAGAGCCGCGGTGCGGATCACCGCGGCGGTCTGCTTCGGCGTGAGGTTCCTTCCGTCGGTTGTCAGCCGGTGGAGCAGCGGTTCACCGACCGTGTAGAGCGACCGGGCCTCTGTGCGGTTGCGCGGCGGGAGCAGGCTGTCCAGGCGGCGGTCGATCTCGGTCAGCAGTTCCGGCGGCTGGAGGGATGGCAGCGTCTCGCGGCACGCCGCGGCGAGCAGGGTCAGCGCACGGCGGTGCCGCGGTTCGCGGTCGGCTCGCCGCAGGATGCCTTCGATCAGCTCGGTCCGCGTCGGGCTGTTGCCGTGCCCTGCCGCCATGATGACGATCTCCCGCCAGGTGTCCAGGTGAGCGTGACCGGCGAGCATCCCGCCCATGCTCTGCTCGGCTGCCTCCCGCGCCGCCAGGTACTCCTGGAAGGTGCGGTGGACGAAGTCGATCCGGTCCACCGCCGGCTCGCGCAGCACACCGCTGCGCTCGACGAGGTGGCTCAGCACCGTGCCGGCTGGCGCCGTCACCCTCGGCATCGCGGCCAGCCGGCGTTCCAGGTGCTCCACCGCCTCGGCTCGGGATAGCTCGGACCGGCCATTCAGCGACAGTCGCCAAGCCAGGTCCTGCAGGAGTTGCAGCCGCTCCGGCACGGTCATTTCCGGCATGGTGGACCGCACGCCGCGTTCGGTGTCGCGGCGGTGCAGCAGCATCTCCACCGCGGCTTGGTAGATACTCATCCGGTCGGCCGGCAGGTGGGTCTCACGGCCCAGGTTCAACGCGCACAGCATGGCGGCCATCAACGGATTCCCGGCGAGCCGGTACAGGTGCCGGTTCGCCGCCAGCTGAGTGAGCAGCGATTGTTCGTACCGCGGGCGGTGCGGCGGTGGCCATGTCGGCGTGATGACGGCGGCGCGGTGCCACTGGTCGATCAGAGCGCGTATGTCCGCCGGCGTCAGCCGTTCCAGGGTGAGTGACTGGAATCCCTCCGCTTCCAGCCAGCGGACCGGCGCGGCCGGCGGCCGCGAGGTAACCACCGCCAGCGAGTCCGGATACGCGTCGAGCAGATCCTTGAGCCATATCCGCACCGCCGGTCGCCGCTCGGCCGGGAGTTCGTCGACGCCGTCGATGAGCAGGAGGCCGCGCCCCTCGGCGAGCTGCCGGTGCACCCAGCCGGGCGGCATCGTGCCGACGATGGCGTCCGCCACCCCGGAGAGGAACTGCTCCGGCGCCGGTAGCCGGTCCGGCCAGCTGCGTAACTTGACCAGGAACGGAATCCGGCCGTTCCAGCCGGCCAGCGCACCCGCGAAACCGTTCTCCGCCGCGGTCACCGCCAGCCAGCGCAGCAGGGTCGACTTGCCGGTACCGGCCTCACCGCGGATCAGCGTGCGGCGCCGTCGGGCTAGCGCCTGCTCGATGCGCTCGGCACCGCCGTCGGGCCGGGCGTGGGGCACCAGGCCTGGTTCCCATTGCGGCGCGCGTGCCTGCGCGGCGCCCTCACCGCTGACAGCGAGGCTGATGTACGCCACGCTCAGCTTGGTCTGCGGCCGATACGGGGTCTCGACACCGACGAGTTCCAGCACGTTGAGCTTCGTGGCCAGCACCTCCATGTACTTCGTCGCGAACTCGACCGGAGGAAGGCCAGTGAGCTCCAGGCGCCGGATCGTGGCGGACAACAGGGTGACCAAAGTAGACAGCCGTTCGAGAGTCTCGACCGCTGCCCGGCCAGCGAACGGCTTAGCTTGCATCGCGAGCTGGGCGAAACAGCGGCTGCAGTCCTCCAGCACTAGGTCGTACAACCGGCCGCTCAGGTCGGACAGGGCTGCCGGCGGTGCACTCCGGCGCAGGTGCCCGCACAACCGGTCCGGATTCAGGTCGGTGGCGAACAGCACGTCATCGGACAGATCGGCCTGCACGAAGGTATCCGCCACCGCCTGCAGCGCGGCAGCCGTCTCGTGAGCCGGCAAGGCGGCGAAGCGGGTCGCAAGCAACGGCCTGAGCCGCTCGGCGACCTCGTCGATAAGCGACTCGATCTGGCGCTCCCCACGACGCCGAGACAACTCATCAGTGGCCCTATCCCGCAAAAGTTCCGCCAAAGGCAACGTGCGCTCCCGGGCGGCCCGCCGGTCGGCGAGCCACCGAGTGAACAACGGGGTCACCACTGCCCGGCCGACATTGACCAACGCCGTCTCGATGCCGCTCATCGCGACCACCCCCACGGGGAATGTAGCGGTCCTCCGACGGCCGTGGCGAGGGGGCAATGGACGTGGACCGTCCAGTCATTCTTCTCGACCCGGACTCGGGCCGCTCGATCCGTCGGAGCCTGGATGGCCTTGCTTCTGATCGATTCACCTCAGCCCTCCAACACGAGAGCAGCGATCAGTTAGTCCGTTGCTGTTAAGTCGGAGCTGCGCCGGGAAACACGATCCGCCGTACCCACGCGCTCGCGAGATCAACAGCGCTAATGTGGCGCTCGTCGGAGTCGCGCTCTCCTGCCGCGATCTGCCCGTCACCGAAGGTAACGGCGGGCGCCGCTCGTCGGCGTGCGGTCATGCCGATGTGCGGATGCGACGGAGTCGTTCGATGTCGCAAAGGCTGCTGAAGCATCGAGAGTCGTCGCACGACACCGGAAGTGGCCCTGCCTCGCCGGGCTCCGGGCGAGATCAAGTTGCAGGTCGGCGATCGCGTCCCTGCGAGGCGCTGTTCATAAGGCGACTCCTGCGAGCAGCATGGATCCGAGCTTCGCTGCGTAGTCCTCCTCGATGGGAAGCTGGCGCAGTACGACGCGGACCCAGACCGCGCCTGCGAGAGCGTCCATGATGAGCGCCGGGTCGGCGTCGGCGGTCAGTTCGCCCCGTTGGGCCGCGCGTGCGAAGATCGGCAGCTCGGCGGCGAGGCGGTCGGCGAAGAAGGCCCGCGCGTATGCTGCCAGCTCCGCATTCTGGGCGGCGGCGCCGAACGCGGCGACCGCGACGGCGGCCGATGGCGGTTCGGTGAGCAGTCTGACTAATGCCTGAACGAGGGCCGTCAGGTCGCCGTGCAGGGTGCCGGTGTCTGGCGCGATGAACCGCAGCAGAGGTGCGTCGATCAGCGCCGCGCCGAGGAGTGCGGGCTTGGACGACCACCAGCGATAGATGGTGGTCTTGTTCACGCCGGCGCGCTCGGCGACGCCCTCGATCGTGAGCCGCTCGTAGCCGCGTTCTGCGAGCAGGTGGAGGGTCGCGTCGAGGATCTCCGCGGCTCGCCGTGGCCCTCTTCTGTCGGTCATGCCGGGTAGTCTACGCTAAAGTGCAACGCAACGTCGCGTTGCGATTGCCTTGGAAGGTGGCGTTATGGTTGCAGTCGGCAGGATCCCAACGGTGTTCGTCCACGGCATCCGGGTCAGCGGCAGCATGTGGGGGCCGGTCGCCGCACTCGTCGACGGCCGCACCGCCGCGCCCGACCTGCCCGGCCATGGCACGCGGCGCGCCGAGCGGTTCACCACGCACAGCGCGGTCGAGGCGATCCTTGCCGCCATTGACGATGTGGGCGGTCGG
Source organism: Actinomycetes bacterium KLBMP 9797 (assembly GCA_037414955.1). Taxonomy (GTDB): domain Bacteria; phylum Actinomycetota; class Actinomycetes; order Mycobacteriales; family Micromonosporaceae; genus Phytohabitans. Next base: position 72,564 of record JBBEWH010000014.1, on the reverse strand, counting down.
GCCGTGCTGGTCGGGCACTCGCTCGGCGGTTTCCTGGCGATCGCCACCGCGAGCCGGCACCCCGACCGAGTCGCAGCTCTCGTCGCCGGCGGTTGCACCGTCCGGCCACGCGGAGCGTTCCTGTCGGCCTACCGCTTCATGGCCCGGCTCGCGGCCAGCAGTCCGGCGGTGGCCGACCAGCTCAGCGTGCGGGGATTTCGGCGAACGTTGACAGGCCCGATCGCCGAGGCGATGATCGCTGGCGGCGTCCGTTGCGCAGTAATGCCAGAGGTCGTCGCGGCTGTATCCGCACTGGACCCCATCGCAGACCTCCGCCGTTATCCGGGACCCGTGCTGCTGTTCAACGGGGCCCGCGACCCGTTCCGCGCGGATGAGCGACGGTTTCTGGCCGCCACGCCAAACGCCCGCCTGGTGCTCGTCCCGCGCCGCGGCCACATCAGCATCATGGCCGAGACAACCATACTCGCCGGACTCGTCTCAACCGCGGCCGTATCAGTGGAATCAGCCCCGTAGCGCCACCCGTCGAGGCCTATCCAAGATCACGTGTACGGATTTGCCGCGATCCGGTGCGTCAGTGCCTCTCCAGTCGGTGACAGAACGTAGGCGCCACAGGCTGGTAGGCCCTGACGCTGACCCACGGGAGTCGCAACGGATCGTTCGTTACTGGGATCCGCCTTGTTCACCAGCAGCCGGCGGCAGAGCCGTCACTCGTTCGGTGCGCTGGGAGACAGAGTTCAGTGGCATACGGACAGACTTCGTTGGCAACGGACAAACTGCCCGCTGCCTCGTCCACCCCCGACGACGCTAGGACCGCATGCGATCGCGGTCGCACGTTGTCGCTGGCGGTGCGGGGCAGCATGCCGGGCTTGGCGCGTCAGGCGTCGCGCTGGATCCGTTCGCGAATGCCCAGCCGTTCGACGAGCTCGGTCGCGACCTGCTGGGTGTGGGGTGAGACCTGAAGCTCCAGTTCGGCAAGACGCTCGGCCAGGGCGCGCAGGGTGCGCCGGATGCCGTCGGGGCTGGCGAGGCGACCGTGCAGGCGCATGGCGTGCTGGTAGAGGTCCTCGTTGTAGGGGTCGAGCCGGATGGCGCTCTGGATGTGAGCCAGCGCCTGCCGGGCCTCGGACGCGCTGTCGGCGAGGTGGACGTAGGCGTCGACGACGTGCCGGCGGGTCGTCTCCTGGTAGGGGGCTAGCCACAGCCAGTGGTGGCCTTCGGCGATGGTGCCGGTGTACAGGTCGACGACCTTGCGTAGCGCCGCGGCGTGCTCGGCCGGGTCGACGGTCGTCGCCGCAGAATCGAGTGCGGCATGCAGGGCCCAGAGGTCCACTTCAACGCGCTGCGGGTCGAGGCGGTAACGCTCGTCGGTGCGGATGATGGGGTCGGCGTCGATGGCTTCGGTCAGGGTGCGGCGCAGTTCGGAGATGGTGGTATGGAACCGGCCGCGTGAGTGGCGGGGGCGAATCTCTGGCCACAGGAGGGCCATGAGCTCGTCGCTGGTGGCGCCGTCAGGGTTGACAGCGAGGTGCACGAGAATCTGGACACCGTCGCTTCGGCGTATCCGTAGGTCGTTGCGTTGGCTGGCGTCCAGAACCTGGACGGCGGGTTTACCGAGGACGATGAGACGAACACGTCGGCCTGGCTCGGCCGACCCATCGGGCTCATCTCGTGCCGGTGAGTCGGGTATGGGCGGCGTCGGCGCGGCCTGCCTAGCGGGCGAGGCGTCGACGGCGTCGGCTGAGGCCGATCGCTGGGACGGTGCGGCTGCGGAGTCGTCCTGGGCGGGACGGGCCTGCTGGATCGTGTCAAGAATCTCCCGGGTCGCGGTGGTATCGAGGACGTTGAGCCGTGGACCGGCGTGGCCGTTGGCGGTGGTGGTGCCATCGGCATGGACCTGCCAGGTCTGTCCGGCGGGCCAGGCGCCGAGGACGACGCCGAAGAGCGCCAGTTGCGCGCCGGCGGCAAGGGTGCCCGTCAGCCGGGTAACCAGCCCACCGGTTGGTGCCGTGGCCAGAAACACCGTCGGTGGTGGCTCGCTCTCGTCTGCGACGAGCACACCGGTGAGGTCACTGGCCTCCTCCGCCAGCCTGGCACGGTGCAGCAGGTGGCGTTCGAGCTCGTCCAGGGCGTGCTCGATGGTGTCGGCCACGTGCAGCCGTTCCAGCTGCGCGGTGCTGTGCTCGTGGCCGGGCAGGATGCGTCGCAGGTCGTCGGCGGTGGTGATGACCGTGGCTGGCGCCCAGGCTCCCCCGGCGGACAGGACGGAGGTCAGCAGCCCGCGCGCGGCACCGTCGGCGCCGGGCCCGGTGAGGCCGAGGCCGCGGGCGGGAAGGTCGCGAAGGTGCAGCAACGTGCTCGTGTGACTGCCCAGGGAGGCGGTGACCACGGTGGTGGCGTCGAAGGCCTGCTGTTCGATCGTGTCCATGTCGTCCTCCGTGGTGGATGTGCGAGCCGAGGCGTGCAGCGCTGCGACGGTGCGCGGCAGCGGGGCCAGGTCGGGGTCGTCGCGGTGGTCGGTTCCGGCAGGCCGGGGCCGGTAGCGGCGGCGTCGGTGGATCCAGACCAGCGCGGCAGCGGCGGCGACCGCGGCGGCCAGCTGGACGGTGACCCAACCGTGGTCGCCGAGGTCGACTCCGGGGTCCGGGTCGGCATGGTCCGTGGTGGCCGCCCCCGGGCTGGTGGGCGGTGTGAAGGCGGGCGTCGATGACGCTGGGCCGCTGGAGACCGTGGGTGTGGGCGCGGCTGAGGGTGTGATGGCCGGGCCGGGGGTGGCGGGGCGCTGCGGCCGGCTCGGTGGGCGGACTGGGGCTGGTGGCCGGCTGGGCAGCAGCTGGCCGGTGGCGTGCCGTTGTGGGCCGCGGTCGTGGGCGTCGGGTGGCAGGGTGTACCGCTCGCCGGGGTGGATGTGGTCCGGGCCGTCCACACCGGATGGTGCCGGGATCAGGTGCGGGTTGAGGCGCCGGATGTCGTGGTAGCGGTCGAAGTCGCCCAGGTAGCGTTCCGCGACCGCGCCGAGCCAGTCGCCGCGCGCGACCTCGTAGACGAACGGCCCGGTGGCCGGCTGGCGCGGTGTGCTGCTGGTGCCCGTCGGCGTGGGGCTGGCCGGTGCCGGTCGATCGAGATCACGGTCGCCGGCCGCAGCGGTGGCGGTGCCGCCGTGCGCCGGGGCGGCGCCGGCGGCCGCGCTGACCGCGGTGGTGCCCAGCAGCGCCGCGGCGAGTACCTGCAGCGGGCGGGGCGGAGCGAGGCGGGGCATCCGGTACCTGCGGGTGACCCACTGGTACAGCTGGGTGGCCGCGGCGGCGGCGAGGATCAGCCAGATGCCCCACGCGGCCAGCGTGATCGTGCCGGTCACCGTGGCGTGGGTGAGGGGTTGTTCCAGCCACCGGCTCAGTTCCTGTGCGGTGGGCGTGCTGGTCGGTAGTGGCCAGCCGGCCAGGCGCACCAGGGCGACGGGGATGCCGACCAGCAGCAGGACGGGCCCGAGGTTGCTTGCTGTCCGACCCCGCATCGCCTGTCCCTTCCCACTGTCTCGTGGTGGACGTCCCTACGCGGGTCGACGCTAGGAGCGCGCCGGGCGGGGGAACAGGCTTGTGGATCTTTCCTGACCTTTCACAACCTTGCGCGAGCTTGCAAACCCTGCTCAGCGGGCATGCGGGGAGCGGGATGGCAGGAGGCCGGCGGCGGCCAGCTCCCGGGTGTGGCGATCGGCCAGGGCGGTGGCCTCGGCGTGGTGGCCGGCCGCGGTGAGGGCGCGGACGGCGTGCTGGTGCAGGTGCTCGTTGAGCGGGTCGACGCGGACCGCCTTCTGCAGCAGCTCGACGGCCTCGGCGGGGTGGTCGGCGGCGAGCCGGGTGTAGGCGTCGATGACGTGCCGGCGGATGGCTTCGCGGTGCGGCACCAGCCACGGCCACCGCTGCGCGGTGACCAGCTCGCCCCGGTACACGTCGATGACCGCGTGCAGGGCGCGGTCCCGTTCGGCCGCCGCCAAGGCGGTGGCGGCGTGCTGGACGGCCTCGCGCAGCCGGACCACGTCGATGTCGATCACGGTGTGGTCGAGCGTGTAGTGCTCGCCGGCCCGGACGACGACGTCGTGGCCGCCGCTGGCGGTGCGCAGCGCGGTGCGCAGCACGCTGACGGCGTGGTGGCAGCGGCCGGCGGCGACGTGGGGGCGCAGGTGCGGCCAGATCGCGATGCCGAGCTGCCGGCTGGTCGCGCCGCCCGGGTGCAGGGCGAGGTAGGCCAGGACCTGCAGGGCGGCGGTGCGGGGGATAGGTACCGGCTTGCCGCCGGCGGTGACCGCGATCCGGTCGAGCAGCCGTACCTGGACGGGCGGGGCGTCGCCGGGTGGCGTGGCCGGTCGGGGGGTGCCGGCGTCGTGGTGGGATGCGCGGCTATGGGGGCGTGCGGGTTCGCGGACGCGGAGGGCGACCACGGCCAGCAGGTCGGCCGCGGCGGGACCGGTCAGGGTGCACAGCCTCGTTCCGGCGTCGGTGGCGCCGTCGGGGTCCAGGTACCAGGTGGTGCCGTGCGGCCAGGCACCGAGGATCAGGCCGCTGATGCCGTGGCCGGCGCCGAGCCGCAGCAGCGCGGCCAGCCGGGCGGTCAGGGCCGGGTCGTCCGGCGCGGCGGTGAGCACGGTGACGGGGTGCTCGCGGCGGGCGGGGTCGATCACGATCTGCTCCAGCGCGGCCAGGCCGTCGGCCAGGGTGGCGGCGACGTGCAGGCCGGGCGTGTGCGGGCGCGCGCCGAGCAGGGTAGTTAGGTCGCCGGCGGTGGTGACGATCCGGGGTTGCCGCGGGCCGGTGTCCGGTGGGTGGCCCAGCAGCAGGGTGACCAGGGCGCCGCGGGCGGCGCCGCCCGCGCCGGGCCCGGTCAGGCCGAGGCCGCCGGCGGGCAGGCCGCCCAGGTCGAGCAGCCGTTCCTCGTGAGCCGGTGTCCCGCCGTCCCGCAGTCCGCTTTGGATGCTCGCGACGGTGGCCGGAAGCGGTGCCAGGTCCGGGTCGTCCCGGTCGAAGCCGGCGGGCGGGCGTGCCCGGTACTGCTGGCGGCGGCGCCACCACACCAGTGCGGCCGCCGCCTCGACCATGGCCGCGACCGGGCGTGGCAGCCAGCCTCCGTCGGGCAGCTGCACCCCGACCCCGCTTTGCACTGGGGTGCCGGCATCGGCGCCCTGCCCTGGCGGGAGCATGGCGCCGTCGGCCGTGGACACCGCCGCGACCGGTGCGGGCGCAGCGGTGTGGGCGGTGACCGCGACCGCGCCGAGCATCCCCCCGGCCAGGCCCTGCATCGGGGTGGGCAGCGGCAGCCGGGGCAGGCGGCGAAGCCACCGGATCGCGTGCCGGGAGCGCAGCACGATCTCGGCCACCAGCGCGTACAGCAGCACCAGCCAGAACAGCCACGCGACGACCGCGACCGCGCCCCTGACGCTGCCCGCGGTCAACGGCTGTTCCAGCCACTGCCGCCACTGCTGCCCGGTCGGCCACCGGTCGGGCAACGGCCAGCCGGCCCAGCGCACCAGCACCACCGGTATGCCGGCCAGAAGCATCAGCGCGCCGAGCGTCGAGCCCAGCCGGCTCACGCGGGACTCAGCCACCGGACGACCACCGCCCATGGCCTGCCCGCCACCGCCACGGGCAGCCGGTGGCCAGCCAGAGTCGCCGGATCACCGGTTCACGCTGCCGGTAGCCAGGGCTGCGGGGGCCGGTAGACCAGGTGCCAGAGCCGCTGCGCCCACCAGGCCGTGACGGCGACGATGTAGATCATGCCGAGGACGCCGGTGGAGTCCACGCCGGTGATCGCCGCGGCCACCGCACCCAGCGGCGCCGCCACGACGATCCGGTAGGCCAGCGGCCGGACCAGGGCGAAGGCGGCGCCGACCCCGATCAGCAGGCCGCCGAGCCGCTCCAGGCCACTCTCCAGCGGGGTGTCCAGCCACGTCCAGTGCAGGTACTCCACCAGCAGCATCCCCACGGCGGCCGGGATCACCGAGCCGACCGGGAACCGTAGCCACTCGTGCCAGCCCATCACCGGCCGGCGTCCCCACCGGGCCGCCAGCAACGCCACCGTCACCACGACCGCGACCAGCGGCAGCGCCGGCAGCAGCGTCCACTTCAGGAACGGGGCGGCCGGGGCGACAAGGTACTGCGCCGCGCCCGCCGCGTACAGCGCGGCGGCACCGAGCCCCAGGCCGGCCGCTACGAGCAGCCCGCCGCCCATCTGGACCCCGTCAGAGCCGGCCGGGCCGCGCAGGCCGGTCATCACCGGCAGCACCGAGGCCAGCAGCGCCGCCGCGCACAGGCACGCGACCAGGGCCAGCGTCGCGGCCATGCCCAGCTCACCCCAGTTGACCTTGACCATGAAGTCGCCGCCGCCGAACCCGTTGCCCGCGGAGATGTAGGCCCGGTAGCGGTAGACCGAGTCGTAGTCGCCGCCGGCCCGCTGCCGGATCCACAGGTGGTCCCCCAGCAACGCCAGCGATGCCAGCGCCGGCACAATCAGAGCGAGGGCACGGCGCAGCGGCGGCCCCGGCGGTCCCGTGTCCAGCGCGGCGGCGTCCACGCCGCCGGACGGCGGGCCGGCGGCGTGCGCCGCCCCGCGCACCGCCACGGCTCCGGGCCCGGGCACCACCACCGGGGCCCGGCCGGTCGCCTCACCGACGCTCCGGGCAGCGGCCGGCATGCTCGCGCCCCCGCCCACCAGATACACGCCGGCCACCTGATCGGGGGCCAGCTCGGCGGCCGCGACCGCCTCCACCGTCACCCGCGCCGCGCGTTCCAGGACCGGCCGGGCGACCGCCTCCACCTGCCCGGCGGCCAGCACCACCGGCGGCACCCCTACCGCGACCGTGGGGTGCACCGACAGCGTCTCCTTCGCCATCCGCGCGTTCGCCAGCTGCTGCCACGCCGCGGCGCCTGTCACCGCGGCACCTTCGCGGTGGTGCCCGTCCAGTTGAGAGACCAGCAACTCGTCGACGCGGGCGCCACCGGCGCCCGGGTCGTCCAGCGTGGACAAGATCTCGAACCCGGTCGGGCCGCGGCGCAGCACACTGGCCTCCACACCGGCCCCGAGGTCGCACACCGCCAGGTAGGCGCCCACCGGCACCGGCGTCCCCACCTCGACCAGGTGGTCGGCGACCGCGACCGGTGCCGCCACCACCGTCACCTCCGGCAGGCCGGCCCGCTTCGCCGCACGCCGCAACCACGTCGACCGGCGCGGCCCCCACGCTCCCGGCACCACCAGCCGCACATCCGCCACCGGGCCACCCGCCACCCGGGCGGCCTCAACCTCGACACGGCTCAGGGTGGCCGCTACCAGATCCACCACCGCCACCTCGACCCCGGACAGCACCAGCCGCTCCTGGCCACTACGAAGTGGCGACGGCTCGAACCCCTCCGGCGCCGCCACCGCGGCCGTCCACGCCTGCTGACCGGTCTCGACCCGTCCATCCGCCGACACGTGCACCGCGGACGACAGCCACGGCGAACCGTCCCACGCCAGCGGCAGCCAACCACCCGGCCACGCCAGCACCGCCGCGGTACTCACCGAGCCGTAATCGATCGCCAGCCGCAACTCCCCGTGGCGCATAGACCACAGTCTTACCACCAGCACCAGCCGCAGTCATCCGACTAAATATGGACGATCATCGGAGAGGGGACTCACCCCTTGTCGGTGGTTCTGTGTGCGTGACTTTGGGATCCACCCGTCGGTGTGCCGGTCCTACGCGCGAGGCGCGGATTCATGCCGATGTGCGGGGGCTGGCGCCTGTGCGTGGCCTGCGACTTAGCTGGTTGGTTCCGCTGTCAGCGAAGCTGGATTCCTTGCCCACGAAGCTGGCTCAGCGACCACGTAGTCGCGGGCTGAGGCGTTTAGGGTCGGACGGGTCGTCGGTCGTGTCTGCCCGATCGGGCAGGAAGATCTCCTCGATGGTCAGGCCGAAGACGTCGGCGATGGTGAACGCCAGGGGCAGGCTGGGGTCGTACCGCTCGGTCTCGATAGCGTTGATGGCCTGTCGGGAGACGCGGCACCGGTCAGCCAGGTCGGCCTGGCTCCACCGGCGGGCTGCTCGTAGTTCGCGTAGCCGGTTCCTCATGGGTGCGGCGCCTTCATCGGTGCAGGCGGGTGCGCAGGTCTGCGAGCACAAGCCAGATTGCCACCCCGCCGATGAGGATCAGCTGCGTGAGCTGATGGAGCTGGATGACGCTCGCGGCGTCGAGCACGGTGGCCACTTGCAGTGCCACGAGGACTGCCGCGAAGGCGATGGCCATGCTTTCCAGCTGGATCTTGCGCAGGTACTCGTCCGCGCGCCGGAACGCTCGGAGCAGGACCCAGGCCACGGCGAGCGCGAACACGGCGGTAGCCGCAATCCACCAGGCCTTCTGGGCGGCGCTCTGGTCGGGATCACTGCCTAGCGCCAGGGCCACGGGGCCCAGAGTGGCCACGGGTAGGCCATCGATGAGGACGGCGCGGCGGGCCGCGCGCGTCTCCTGGTCGTGCTGTTTCACCATGGCACGAATGTAAGGCGTCCGTTCCATAAAGTAAAGCGTCCTTGACTTGATGGAAGGCCCGCCTTACATTTGCGATGGTGGACGAGAGGCGATCCGAGGGCCTGACCCCGACGCTTGCTGCTCGGCGCTGCCGCGGCGTCGGCCATCGCCCTCACCGCGACGGCCGCCACGGCAACCGCGCAACTGTTACCAATGCGGTAGCGAGCGTGTGTGACGGCGCCGCATGATCAATGAGCTTGTTCGATCCTGATTTGGCTGGTTAGCGGAGGTTGAGGAAGACCCTGACCGTCAGCCGGGCTGATCCCGCTGCGGCCGGTCTCAACGCCCGAGAACCGCGGAACCGCGGAACCGCGAGCCGGCACCCCACAGGCCGGATGGTGCAGGGGACGCTCCTCATCTGTCCGGCGGCACACTTGGGACCTGAGTTTCGATCTTTCTGGGCCGCTGCTACGCCGTCTTCTCCTCTAGCCGCCACGCCAGCCAGATCCGCCACGCTTCGTAGACACCGGAGTCTGGGGCCTGGGCCACCGCGACCGCGACCGCCGGTACCGTCGGCGCCATCGTCACCATGGCTTCGAATCCCCGATTCACGACGGCCTTGTCGTGGTCGGTGAGCAGCCGGTGCAGCGTCGCGGAATTCGCCCTGGCTGCCGGATCCATCGCTGGCAGGATGGCGTCGAGGACGAATGAACGAACCGTGGCATCGCTGTCCTCCGCCGCGCGCCGGATCGCGGACCGGGTGGCGGGTTTCTCCGGCCAGCGAGTGACGAGGACCTCGAGTGCTGCCTGTCGTACGCCGGGGCATGTGTCTTCGGTCGCGTCGAGAACGTACCGGTAGGTGTCTGGGTCGTCGGGTCGGCGTGCCGTGATCTGCTCGACCGCGCTGATGCGCAGTGCGTGCTCGCAGTCCTTTCTGGTCTTTTCCGGAGTGTCCGCGCGAAAGCGTTTGAGTAGCACCGCCTCGGCGGTCGTCGCCGGGGCGGAAGCACCGGCCACCTGCGTATACGTTGCGGCGGCACCGAGGACCGCGTACTCCCGCAGGTCCGTGACCGGTGAGCACATCGCTGACTCGGTAGCGGCGCGTACGGCTCCGTGCCAGGACCAGCAGCGGGTGAGGGCATCGAGCGCCTGTTCCCGTATCGAGGGCTGGTCGTCGTGCAGCGCGACGGCGAGCAGGGCCGCCCGGGCCTCTCGTCGCTCGACCCACTGGGCGGCCGCATTGACGGTCCAGTAACGGATCCACTGTGTCCGATCGCTAAGGCCCCGCAGGCAAGCGACGAACAGTTCGTCGCTGTCAGGCCACCATCTCGCCAGGATGTTTTTGGCGGCGTAGCGCAGGGTAGGGGCCGGATCATCGAGGGCCGCGTTTACGAGCTGGCGCGTTTCCGGTTGGTCGGGCCACTGCCGGGCCAGAATGAACAGCGCGATCCAACGGACCAACGGATCAGGGTCGCGCAGTGCGTCGAGCAGCGCGGGGCGGAACTCGGGGTGCTCCGGCGCTCGCTCGTCAAGGGCGACGAGCGCGTCGTAGCGGATCCGCCAGTCCGGGCTTCGGATCGCCGCGAGCACGTCGAGGAGTCCCGGCTCGGTCAGGCGCACCGATCTGGCGATGATCTGCCGAGTCGTTCTCCGGATATGCTGGTCTGGATCCCGACTGACGTGGTCGAGGAGTGCGTGGACCGACGGATGGTCGTGCCACTGGACGGCCGCCGCTTGTACCGCCGATGACCGCACGTCATAGTCCGTGTCTCTGGCAAGCAGCTCCAGACGCGCCCGGGTGTCCGGTCCGTCGGGCCAGTACGCACGTAGTTTTTCGGCCGCGAACTGCCGGACGGACCACGACGGGTCGTAGCATGCGCGGTGCAGTGCGCCGAGAGTGGCGGGATCGTCGGGGAACCACTGAACGAGGGCGGTCACGGCGGTCTTGCGCGCTCCGCTCGCGATGTCGCCTGCGGCGCGCTGCAACGCCTGCCTTGCGGCCGGTCGGGTCGCCCACACCGCGGCCAGCGCGGCAACAGCCGATCGGCGAACTGGCGCGGCGTGGTGCCGGGCCGCGTCGACGACCGTTTCCAGTACCGGCGGATCGTCGGCCGCGTGGCGGCTGAGCGCGGCTAAGGCCACCGTGCGGACCTGGTCCGACAGGTCGTCCGTCACCAACCGTCGGGCGGCGGCGATGGTGTCCGGCTCGGTCGGTGCCTGCAGCACCAGCGCGCGAAGCGCGTCAAGTCGCCGGGGCGCACTGGAGTGCCGGGTCAGCTCCACCAGCTCGTCGAGTCGCGGTGCGAGCTGCCCGGCCACGTCGCCGTGCGTTATGCCGATGTCGTTGGCGGCGATCTGCACGTCCACCGTCAGGGCACGCGTCGCCCGGCGGATCAGTCTGGCCGTGCGCCGACTGCCCGGCCACCTGGTCCGGGCGAGTTCGAGGACCAGGATGCGTACCGACGCCTGGCTGTCCCGGCTGCCGCGAACCATGGCGATGCCGGTCTGCGGGGCGTCGGGCCAGGCCACGGCGAGAACGTTGAGAGCGGCGGTACGCAGCGACTCGGCGTCGGAGCGAACCGCGCGTACCACGGTGGCCAGGCTCTCCGGGTGGTCCCGCCACCGAGCGACGAGACACTGGTGGGCGAGTGCCCGGATTCCCCACAAGGGGTCCAAGCTCGCCGCACAGAGTGCCAGTCGAGTGGCCTCGGACTCGGGCTCCCGTACGGTGAGCACCTCAACCGCGGCCTCGCGAACCTCGGGATCGCTGTCACGCAGACCTCGCTCGACGGCCTCGTCCACCGCCGGGTCCGCGGGCCAAATGGTCGCCAGTGCTCTGAGGGCAAAGGATCGGATCCGGCTCTCGTAGTCCCGCGTCGCCGCGACCAGCCGCTCGTGGGCCTCCGGCCGGTGCCGGCGATGCGCGAGTATGGCCTGCAGCGACGCTTCACGGACGTCGGCGTCCGCGTCGGTGGCCACCCGCGCCACGGTCGTCCAGGTGTCCGGATCGTCCGGCCACCTAGTGACCATGACGGTGAGGGCGACGCGGCGGACGGCCGCGATCGGATCGGCGCTGGCCTCACATACGGCGGAACAATGCCGCCATCCGTCAACGAGGGCCGCAGCGTACATGTCCGATGCCGCCTGCCTGGTGCCCAGGTGGGGATCGCGCATGGCGATCTCCAGTGACTTCCTGCCCTCGGCCACCGGCCTGCTGCTGGCGATCGCCTCGAGCGCGGTCTGTCTCACGATGCCGGCGGCTTCCCGGCCACCGGCGTCCAATGTGGTGTAGGTGGTGGAATCGTCCGGCCATCGTGCGGCCAGCGCCTCCATCGCCGCCTGCTGGGCCAGCCAGCTGTCGGAACGGGCGGCGACGTGCAACGCGGCCTTCGCCTCCGGACGATCGGTCCACCGTGTGGCGAGGCAACCGACCGCCTTCTCACGTATGGCCGGGTCGATGTCCGTCGTCATGTCGAGGATCGCGGGGAACGTCTCCGGCTCGGCCTGCCACCGGCGCGCCAACGTCACGGTGGCCGCACCCCGTACCACCGGATCGGGGTCGCCCAGCGCCTCGTGTACCACCTGCCTGCTTCCGGGAAAGTCGTACCAGTCAGCGGCTATCGCGTCGACGGCGGCACGGCGTACGTCGGCCCGTGAGTCGTTGCGGACGACGTGCTGGACCGTGCTCGCGAGTGTCTCGGGTGTGCCGCGATGTCGCTGCCACAGGAGTGCGGCCAGCACGACATCGCCGCTGGGATCGGCCTCGGCGGCCCGAATCGTGGCCGCGACCTCGACATCCTCCCGCCAGTGGCTGGTCAGCGCCTCGACGACGGCCAACCGTACCCTCTTGTGGGGGTCCTGGAAGGCCGCGCAGAGCGTGTCTCGTACGCCTGGGTCGCTGGACGATCGGGCGGCGACCCCTTCGACGGCGGCGACCCGGACATCCTCGTCCGCGTCTCGCAAAGCAGCGCGGATCGCCGCCTGTACGTCCGATTCGTGGGCCCAGCGGGCGGTGAGCGCCTTGATCGCGGTCTGCCGGACCGACCAGGCCGCGTCCTTCACCGCGGTCAGGAGGATCCGTCGGGTGTCCGCGTGGTCCGGCCACTGCTTCGACACGGCGGTGACTGCGGCACCGCGGACCGTCGCGTCAACATCCCGCCGCGCGAGATCGCTGACGGTCTCCCGGACGGCCGAGTCGCTGCCGGAAGCCGCGATCAGCCCGTGCAGTGCGGTGGTGCGTACGTCCTTGTGCGGATCGGAAGTGGCATGCCGCATCACCTCCAGGGTGTCCGGCTCCGCCGGCCAGTGCGCGCTGCACATCTCGAGCGCGGCCTGCCGGACGATCTCCGACGGGTCGGACGCGAGACGGTAGGCCAGGTCGCGCGTGCGTTGGTCACCCGGGTCCGTCTGGCAGAGCCCGGTGACGGCCGCGCACCGCTGGACCGGACTGGCGCTGCCGAGCGCGAGGTCGTGGAGGGACTCCCGCATCGCCTCGTCGGTCGGGAACAGCGCCGCGGCGATATGCGCCCCGAACTGCGCCGCGGGCCGGTACGCGAGGTATCGGCCACGCTCCCGGAAATACGCCAGGTACGCCGAGCGGCCGGGCCATGCCGCGCCGATAGCTGCAATCGCGGGCAGGATCGTGGCACTGAGCTGCGCCGTCCGCTCGTCGTCCACCGCCCTTGTGGGGGCGCGGATCAGGTTGATCACCGCGGCGAGCACCCGGTGCGCGGTCATCGCCGCCGCGCCGATGTTTCGTATCTCGGCCAAACACTGCGTCGCCGTCGACACCGCCCCCAGGCTCGGGTTGTCGACCACCGGGGACCGTGTCGGCCGAGCGTCGGTGAGAAGGTGGTCGATGATGCGGGACGCAACGGTCGCGTCCACCATGCCGGCTATCAGCCGGAGCACTTCGGTCCAGGAGGGGTCTTCCCATTGTCGGCCGAAGACTCCGGTGGTCAGGTCGCTCTCGGTCAGCGTTCGCGTCTTTTCGAATTGGGCAACGATCTCGCTGGCGCAGAAGAACTCCAGCAACGCGCGGTGGACGAAGCCGTAGATCTTCGGACCGAAGCGGGCGAGCACGAAGTTGCGCGCGCGGAACTGGTCGATCATGTGGCTGGCTACAGCGGCGGCCTTGGCGGGGTCGTACTGGTACCGCACCGCCAGGTACCCCTCGATTTCGGCGGCCAGGTCCTCTTCCCAGACATGGTTGCCCGCCAGGCCGTGCCGGCCGTGCTGCATGCGATACGCGATGCGTCGCAGGAGCTCTTTCTTGTCGTCCTCACGGATGGCGTCCGCGTCGACCCGACGGTCTATTAGGTGTTTGTTGACGTCCCAGTGCTGGACGAGCACGCCGGCCGCGTGGTCGTACACCTTCCAGCGCTCCCGAGGCAATTCCTGATGCTTGCCAATGATCGCGAGGATGGTCAGCAGCAACGGGTTTCCGGCGAGCTCCCGGATGGGCGCGGACTCCTCGATCGCCCGCGTAAGGCGCTGGTGCCGCTGCGTAGCTGCGCCGGGCCGGTCGTGCATCGCCAATGCGTACCACGACGAAAGGAAGGCATCGCGTTGCTCGGTCGTCAGGTCCTGGATGGTGTAGTGGCTGAACCCGGCGTCGCGTAGCACCCGCGGCCGGTACCCGACGATCCGCGAGGTGACCACGATCCGAACGTCGGGATACGTAGCCGCGAACCCCGCGATCCGGCGGCTCACCATCTCCCGCGCGCGGGGATCGAACAGTTCGTCCAGCCCGTCGAAGACGACCAGAGTGCGGCCCTGTTCGCGCAGGTAGGCGTCGAACACGTCGGCGGGCAGTCCGAGGCCGTCGGTGCGGCAGCGGTAGTCCAGGTATTCGAGAAACGTCTCGTACCGCTCGATGGACGCCGCGTACTCGCGTAGCTCGACGAGCACGGGCTGCCAGCCAGTCAGCGACTCGAGCGGGCCATGCACCTCGTCCTCGGCGAGCGCCAGCATCAGGAACCGGGCGAGCGTCGACTTGCCGGCGCCCGGGTCCCCCAACAGCACGCAGGTCCGCTCCCCCGACGAGCCCAGCACCTCGAACGCCCGCCGCGCGGGATGCTTGCGGTAGGTCTCCCGGGCCCGCTCCAGAGACCGCCGGTCCAGGCCGTGCGGCACATCCGTCGGGGCTAACTCGGTCGCCTCCTGAAGCTTGCGCAACAGCTCCTTGGACAGCTCCGCAGGCGGCAGATCCTCCCGCACCGACGGCTCCACAAACACCGCCCGGAGGCCGATCTGCAGATACTCCTCGCGCTCAGGTGGGGTCAGCGCCTCGAGGTCCAGCCGCCCGTACTCCTCAACGAGGCGTCGCTTGTACGCGGTCCACGCATCCCATGCCACGACGGGCGCGCTGGTGTCGCCAGCGGTTTGCATCCACCGGCCGACCGCTTCCGCGACCTTCGTGCGGAGATCGTCCGGTGTGGAGAAGAAGTCGCAGACGTGCGTTGCCGACAGATGCTGCCGGAGGCGCAAGACCCGCGCGCGTGGCTCGCCGAAGTCCATCTTGGTCGGTTGCCAGGGCGCGGCCTCGTCAAGGAGGAATATGAGGCAGTCGATATTCGCGGCAACCGCTGCCCGGTACTCAAGCTCGGTGATCGACTCGTCGTACCCAGCAGGCACGTAGCCATACCGCCAAGCGAAAACGCCGACATATAGGTCAGACGATCGAACGTCGTCGACACATCGCTCGACCGGTCGCCTGTCCTCGGCCGTGTACGTCTCCATCGCCACGTCTTCCAGGCCCAGACGCGCGAGCGCCGCACGGACGCCGGCACGGAAGTCCTGCAGGTCGCCGTAGGTCGAGGAGACGAAGACGCGGGTCGCTCGGCCAGGCGCGGCACCCCGCGTCATGGACGCCGCTCCTCCGGTCTCAACAGCGTTGTCCGGCAGAGTCTCCACCCCATCCGCGTCGCCAAGAGCCGCATGCCCATCACAGCAATTAGACGACCCCGTGTCCAGACACTGCCGCCTAGCGGCCGAGTGCAGCAGCCACAGCGCATACGCCGAGGCGGAGAGCACCTCGAACGCGCCTGCCCAGTACAGGTGCGGCCAGTGCCCGGCCACCAGAATTCCGACCGCCACCGTCGCTACCGTGGTGGAGAAGCTTCGGAACCCGTAGGCCCGCTCACCTAGCCGCATCCCGCTCGTCGGCCATCGCAGCCAACGCCATCGCCAAAGCTCCAAGCACAGCGCGAACGGCAGCACCGCCGCCACCCGCAGCACGCCCGAAACCCCAGGTGGCCACGGCACCTGGGTGACCGCCACCCACGTCTGGCCGATCACCGGGCCAGCCGCAGCCACGGCATAGAACCAGTACGCCAACCGCGCCACCACGCCGTTCCGTTCCGGACGGGTAGCCAAGTGGCTATGGCGAGGTTGAGCGGATAGGGGCGGACCGATGCTCGCCACCACCATCTCCTGGCCGGTAGCCGTTGGACTGATCGAACCGAGATCTGCCCGGCGAGGCTGCGTAACGCTTCCATCGAAGTCTTGCCCGCTGAGTGGATCAGACCGGCGCACCAGGCGAACGATCGAGGCTAGAGCGCGGATCGGTTTTCGGGACTTTCGTATGCCGGAACTGTCGGGTCAGCAGCCACGATGGGGCCGGAGCTGCGGTGGGTGGCCTGACGGACGGGCTCAGCTGCTGCGGTTGCGTGCTCGTCGGCGTTGTCTGCGGCGTGGTCGCGTGTCGTTGGCTGCTGCACCTGCCGTGGGAGGCGATTCGGCCTCCTCTCCGCCGGGTGAGGGTTCTTGCTGTTGGCTTGGCGGTGAGCCGTCCTGTTCTTGGAACGATGCTGCCAGGGGTGGTATTGCGCGGAGTCCTTCCAGGCCGTACCGGGCTGCTATTCGGTCGCAGAATCGCAGCCACATCCACCAGCGGACGGTTACCAGTGCGGATGTGGCGGATATGGCAGCGCCGATGAGTAGGGGTATGAGCCAGAGGTGCACCGGCGGGCTCCCTTGGATGCCGGCAGGGAGCCCCCGTGACGTGGCTAGGTAGGCGTTGGCTCCCTGAAGGTGGACAGGACGACGGCTGTCCACGCAGAGGTGGGTCCTCGACTGACCCGGGGCTCGGCGGTGACTAACTGGCCGGGGGGCTGACACGGCGACGGCGCTGTAGGTCCATTGATCGACTGAAGTCGGTCGACCATCTTGCGCCACAGGCGTGTGATCGCCTCGCGGACCCGGGCGAGCGGGGGTGCTGATGTCGTCAGGGCGTCCAGGACGCCGGCGCAGCGACGTTCGGCTCGGCCAAGGTATTGGGCAAACCGGGCAGCCGCACCGTCCAGTGGGGAGGTGACGCTGGCGGCCAGGTGTGTCTCTAGTTTTCGCTCTAGGCCGGTGTATCGGCGGACATCTTCCAGGCGGGGTTGGCCATGGGGCTGGGCTGCGCCGGTGGCTATCTTCGCCTGGTAGATAAAGGTCTTGCCGCTGGTTACGGCGATGTCGATACCGTGGTTAGGGTCGGTGACCTCGCCGGATAGGGCCTCTGCGAGGAGCGAGACGGCGAGTTCCTGGAACCGGCTGGCGGAGGCGGTGGCCTGGCTGCCCACCGCGATGGCGATCCTGTGGCGTCCAGGGTTGCTCGCGGAGAGCATCTGGGCCAGGATCGCTGTCTTGCCGCTGCCGGTTGGCGACGACGTGGGTGTCGGCGCGGGATCGGGTATCGGCTGAGCCGATGACGCCTGCGAGAGGCGTAAGGGCATACCGAAATGGCCCGTCATGCCGGTGAGTCTAAAGCCATGCGGCCTGGGCGCCGCCGGTCGCATCGAGGTGGTTCGCATGCCGGGCGGGGCGGGCCTTGGCCGGTCCGTCTGCTGCAACTGGTCCTGTCGTATCTGGCGTCAGTCCGCGCCTGAGTGCATTTGTGCAGGTACGAGAGGTACGCAGGCCAGTAAGTGCAAGGCCATGATGACTGGAAGGGCCGCGTGGGGAAGCCCTCTCAGCCACCTCTTTGGCTGGAGATGTTTAACTACAAATCGGACACGGCGCGATGCTGCAGTTGCCGCAATGTGGGAGCGTCTCGCCGGGCACCTGGACCGAGTCTGGCCGGACGTCGATCCTGCGCAAGTCTCTTAAGGAGCCGCGATCCGCTAGCTCCGCTCTGTGACGGAGTCGGATTTCTGGCCGTTGTCCAGCGGCGACCTGATGTGTAGCGGCGGCGCCAAGCGCGGGCAGGCTGCGCGGACCGGCAGTAGCTGCGGGGCCTAGATGTCCGCCGCGGGCGTTGACGCCCACCGTTCTGTCGATGGTTCAGGCTTGGTCGAGGCGGGCCAGGTGGGTGCGGATGGCAGGAACGGTGGCTTCCTCGTCGTCGGTGTGGTCGATACCGAGGCTGGTGAGGATGGTCAGGGCGTGTCGCCAGTGTTCGCGGGCCTGCTGGCGCTGGTTGAGGGCGTGGTGGGCGTAGGCGAGCCCGTCGTGGGCGCGAACCTGATCGCCAGGGTGACCCAGTTCGTTGGCCAGCGCGAGGGCCTGGTCGTGGTGAGCGATGGCGGTATTGGGGTCCCCGGCGGCGTGCCGCAGCCGGCCCAGGCCCTGCTGGGCCTCGAACTCGTAGTTGCGGTCGGCGCCTTCGCGGGCACGGTCGAGGACCTGCTGGTAGTGCTCGCCGGCCTGCGCATATCGGCCCTGCAGCCGATGGGTGTCGCCGAGGCCGGTCAGCGCGTTCAGTTCGCTGGGGCCGCGGACGGTGGCCTGAGCGATCTGCAACGCCTGCTGGAAGTGGCTGGCGGCCTGCCGGTACCGGCCCTGCAACCGGTAGATGTGGCCGAGGCCGCCCAATGCGTCCAGCTCGCCGAGGCGGTGTCCGGTGGCTTGGGCGATCCGCAACGCCTGCTGGAAGTGGCTGGCGGCCTGCCGGTACCGGCCCTGCAACCGGTAGATGTGGCCGAGGCCGCCCAATGCGTCCAGCTCGCCGGGGCGCTGTCCGGTGGCTTGGGCGATCCGCAACGCCTGCTGGAAGTGGTCGGCGGCCTGCCCGTACCGACCCTGCACCCAATGGATTTGGCCGAGGCCGGATAGCGCGTCCAGCTCGCCGGGGCGGTGTCCGGTGTCCCGGGCGATCTGCAACGCCTGCTGGAGGTGTTCGGCGGCCTGCCCGTACCGACCCTGCAACCGGTGAACGTGGCCGAGGCCAGTTAGCGCGTCCAGCTCGCCGGCGCGGTCGCCAGCGTCGCGGGCGATGGCCAGGGCTTCGTAGTGGAGGGTCTCTGCGTCGCGGTAGCGGCCACGGTTGCGCAGGTACCGGTGCAGGATGCTCGACAGATGCAGGACGTGCTCCGGCCGGCCGTGCCCCACGGCATACGTCGCAGCGGCCAGCAGGTTGGGCAGTTCGGTGTCCAACCAGCCCTGCGCCAGCGCCGGATCGGGCAGCTCCGGACGGGGGGTGTCCGCGGGGGGCACCTGCGGGCGGTGCTCCCGCTCGTATGGGTACGCGCTGTCCATGGCCAGCGCCGCGGTGTGCCGGTAGAAGTCGAGCAGCCGATCCAACGCCGCACGCCCGGCGGGTTCGGTCTGGTCACCGGTTGCGGTTTGCGCGGCGTGGGCGCGGGTCAGGTCGTGGAGCCGGTACCGACCCGCGACCGGCTCCTGGAGCAGGTGGGCGTCGAGGAGATGCTCAAGCGTCCGGGTCGCGTGGAGCGGGGTGGAGTCGAGGAGCGCAGCGGTGGCATATGCGTCGATGTCGGGGCCCGGACGCAGGCCCAGCAGCCGGTACACCTCCTGCTGGTCGATGTCGAGGTGCTGGTACGACAGATCCAAGGCGGCGGTAACACCGCGCTGGCCGGCCTCCAACTCAGTCAGCCGGTGTTGCTGGTCGCGGAGCCGCCCGACTAGGTAGGACAGGCTCCACGTCGGGTGCGAGCGCAGTCGGGCGGCGGCGATACGGATCGCCAACGGCAGCCGTCCGCACAGCTCGACCAGCTCGACCACCAGGTTCGGCGGCTGCTCGCGGAGCCGCTGCTCGCCGATGGTGCGGGTAAATAGCGTGAGGGCGTCAGGGACAGGCATAGAGTCCAGCGACACGGTGCGGGTATGGTCCAGGCCGGCCAGCCGGCGCCGGCTGGTGACCAGCACCAGGCAGCCCGAACTGCCGGGCAGCAGCGGCTGTACCTGGGTTTCGGCAGCGGCGTTGTCCAACACGATCAACATCTTCTGGTCCGCCAGCCGAGTGCGGTACAGCGCGGCCCGTTCATCCAGACCGGCCGGAATCCGCGCCCCGGATACCCCCAATGCCCGCAGTGCATAGTCCAGCGCCTCACCCGGTTCGACCGGCGCCACACCCGGCGTGTAGCCGTGCAGATCGATGAACAACTGCCCGTCCGGGTACCGCTCGGCGATCCGATGCGCGACGTGCACGGCTAAGGCGGTCTTCCCGACCCCCGCCATCCCATCAATAGCGGTGATCACCACCCTGGACGCGTCATCAACTCGATCGAGCACGGCCATCTCGCCGGTTCGGCCGGTGAACAACTGTGGCGGCGCCGGCAGTTGACGCGGCACACTCACGTCGGCAGTGGCCGGAGTGCCGGCCGCTGCCTGGAAGAAGCCGTCCCGCTCCGTGTCGGCCAACCCGAGGGCGTCCGCCAGCAGCCGTACCGTGGCCGGCCGCGGCACCTCAACCTGACCGGACTCGAGGTTGCGGACCCCGCGCACGCTCAGCCCCGCAGCCTCGGCCAGCTTCTCCTGAGACATCCCCTGCCGGCGCCGGTACGCCCGAACCATCTCCCTGAACACCACGATCTCCCATTGCGGTTACAGATCGACCGGCATCAACGGTAGCGATATCACACCACGAGCACTTGCTCGCCTCACCCGTCGTTGCCAGGCAGAACCGATCCCGCCCCGACACCGGCCAACCCGAACGAATCCGCCGACAGACTGCGAGCGCACACGCGAAAGGTCCTGACCGCTGACACGGACATGCCCTTCTGGCGCCGGAACATGCACGCCCGTCTGCCCGAACACCTCGATCTTCCCGTTGTCATGGCGCCGTCTGATCTAAATCGATAGTAGTCGCTGCACCTGACGATAAGAGCAGCCTGGCGCGTAAGTGCCGGTGAAGTGCCTCCTGCCTTCCTGGTACGCAACATGACGATTCGCGACCATGAAACGTGCGAAGCGCTGACGGAACAGCGCAATGCCGGTCAATGACCCGGCGCACTCTCGAACGGAGATCCCGAACCACCGGATTATATGGAGCGGACCGCGTCAATGTGCAGGCTCGTCTGCCATCGGGCAAGTGACCCTCAGGCCAATGATCCGTCGATGCGCGAGGCCAGGTTCCACCGAAGGAACGCAGCTCACCCACCGCCCAAAGGATCGCGGCGTACGGCCGCTGCCGCGGCGAGCCAGAACGGTTCGACCAGCCTCAGGTCGGAGGGTCGCCACCACGCCGCCAGGGTCGGAACATGTCGCCCACCGCCCGAAGGATCGCGGCACGCTCCCTCGGAGAGGCTCCTCGGGTCACGATGAGCGACACAACCACCTTGGCCAGCACCGGCAGGCCAACGGCAACCGCTACCACCCACGGTCCATCGGTCAAGTACGGCTCAACGTTCACTGTCACTCCGTCGCGTCGCCTGTGTGCGTGCGGCAGACCATACGGAACCCCATGCGGATGGGTCGACCACACCAAGCCAATCTGTGGATAACGGGACAGCCTGTGGATAACTCTGTGGACCCGTGGCGCCGCACACGGACGCGCCAGGCACGATCAGCGGGTCGGCGACTCAGCGAGCCAGGTTCCGGTCCTTACGCTGGGGCGTATGCGGCTCTTAGTCATCGGCGGTACATGGTTCGTCGGCCGCGCGGTGGTCGAAACCGCCGCATCGGTTGGGCACGAGGTCACTGTGTTCAACCGGGGGCGTACCAACGTTGAGCCTCCCGGCGGCGTCAGACGCATACGTGGTGATCGTGAGCGCGTGGACGACCTGCAGATGCTGGCGGCTGCCGGGACGTGGGAGGCCGTCATCGATGTACCCGGTGTGGTCCCGGCGGTCGTCCGCGACGCCGCACGCAGCCTGGCACCCGTGGTTGAACGGTACGTGTTCGTCTCCACGGTGAGCGTATATCGCGACTGGCCCAAGCTGCCGGTCAGCGAGAGGTCCCCGCTGCACCCGGCCGATGCGGACGCGCGCCCTGACGAGTGGGTATGGGGCACTGGCGTGTACGGCCCGTTGAAGGCAGGAGCGGAGGCCGCGGTGCGGCGCGAGGTGGGAGCTGATCGAGCCACGATCGTGCGGCCAGGCGTCGTCCTCGGTCCGCACGAGTACGGCGGTCGGCTGACGTGGTGGCTGCAACGGGCCGAGCGTGGCGGGCGGATCCTCGCCCCGGGTTCACCGGCGCATCCGATTCGACCGATCGATGTCCGAGACCTTGCGGCATTCATTGTGAAGTTGGTCGAGGAAGGCGCAACTGGCGAATACAACGCGGCTGGCCCGCCGGGCCGGGACACGTTCGGGCGTTTCCTTGGAATGTGTCTCGACGCGACCGGCGGCGACGGCGAGCTGTCCTGGGTGGATGATCACTGGCTGCAGACGCAAGGCGTGCGGCAGTGGGTGGAGCTGCCCCTATGGCGCATGGCACCCGGCACATGGGCGATCGATACGGCGAAAGCGCAGGCGGTCGGGCTGTCGTGCCGGTCACTCGAACAGACCGTGCGGGACACGTGGACATGGATGCGTTCTGGAGGCCGGCCAGTGGAGCTTGAGCGGCACCACTTGCACGGAATCGGTCCGAAGCGTGAGGCGGCCTTGTTGGCCACATGGGACAAGGAGGTCAGGAGCCAGCCGGCAGTGCTAACCGACCCGAATGGACAAGGGACTCAGCCGTGAATTCGTCGATGGTGCCAGCGACGTTTCGGGCCGTCGGCGAGCCACGATAGCGCGACTGCCGCACGGCGGCCCGTAGCGTGGTGAGGCGCTGGGCTAGCCGCGCGGTCCGTCGTAGCGGATCAAGAGTCAGCGTGGGGGCGAGCGCCTCGACCGCGCCATCGAGGTTGTCCTGTAAGGCGCGGGCGGTGGCGAGATCCATCAGGGCGCCGCACTCGACTGCCCACCGTTGCTCATCCACGGCCGATTCTCGATACAGTCGCAGCGCCTCACGCGCCCAATGGGCGCCGCTTCGGCCATCGCCCAGAGCGACATGGACCGCCCCGGCGCAGAGCGCGAACCGCGGCCGGCCGAAGGCGAACTCACCACCGATCTCGTCGGTCATCTCGTTGCCAGCCTGATTGCGGTCCGCGATTTCCGTTGCCGATCGCAACGCATTCCGAGCGTCGGCCTCGGATCCGGGCAGCAGCGCGAAGGCGCGTGCACCGATGGCGTGTAGGCGTACTGCCGCCGGACCAGCCGCATATCGAAGGCCGGAGTCGACGTACCGCAGTCCCTCGCTCGCCTTGCCGGACCAGAAAGCGACGGTGGCCTGCACGCTTCGGGCGTAGGCGCGTAGCGCGGCATGGTCGATGAGATCGGCGTAGGTCCACGCGGCTCGGCCGTGGTCCTCGGCCGCATCGCGGTTGCCGATATCGAACGAGGTAGTCGCGGCCAAGCCGCAGACCTGACCGGCGATGAGATACAGCTCCGCGACCTGGCCGGGACGCCGGGTGCGGCTGAGCAGCTCGTAGGCGAGATCCCTGGTGCGCATGAGTTGGGCCAGCAAGGTCAGTGGCGGCGCGGACGCGTAGGCGTGAGCGAGTCGGTGAACCTCGGCCTGGAGCTGCTCGAGAGTAGCCTCCGCGACCCCGCCAGCGGCCGCCAGCGCCGCGTGATCCCGGGAAGCCTCGGCGGACCGAACTACAAACTCCGCCATCGTCACGGGTGCCGGTGGCAGTTCCGACGGGTTGTCAGTTGTGGGAACCGGGTGTGCGGTTCCAAGCAATAGCTCGATGGGCATCCCAAAGACGTGTTCTGCGACACGGCAGGCCGCGCCGCGCGGAGCGCGTACCTTGCCCGACAGCCACCGGTCGAGCTGGCGTAGAGAGATACCACCACCCGGCACGCCGATGTCGTTTGCCGCACGCGTCATCTGGCGTATCGCATACTCGCGACTCCACCGCCGTCGACGTAGCTCAGTTTCCAGTACAGTCGGCGGACGTTCCGGCAGGCCCGTCATGATCCACCTCCTGTATCGGTGCGATTCGTGTTCCACGATAGAGGGTCCCGCTATTCAACGTGACCGTCCGTCAGCCAAACGGCGACCAAATGTCGCGCCATCGTCATCGTGAAGACGCGATCGTTGGCGGCAAGGTCTATCACCGTCAGCAGGTTTGGGGAAGGGGCGCAATCACGATGGGATACAGCTATATGGGTGCGGTACGTCAGATAGATCGATCATGGTGGACGAGCGGTTCCTTCGAAGGGCGGCCCGTCTACCAACTGCTCGCGGCACGCGATATTGGGGCTGTCTTCCGCTTTCTCAAGACCCGCGGGTGGAGCCGGGCTGCCATCGCTGCGGTGACTGGCCTGACCGAAACGCGGGTACGGGCGGTGGCACAGGGCAAGCAGCAGATCACCTCATACGGGGTCTTGGAACGGATTGCTGTCGGGCTGAACATCGAACGAGGCCTGCTCGGGTTGGCGTACACCGCCGCACCCGAAGGACTCACCGAGCGTTCGGGACCCCGTCCGCGGCGGCATCACCTATTGGCGAGGTCGACGCGGAAACGAGCCTGGGCCACGAGAACCTGGACGCCGTCGAGCTAGCGCGGCGCATGGCCGCCAGCAATGTCAGCTCTTCTCTGCCAAGGAGGTCAACAGTGCGGCCGGGGTCCGACACGGCCAGCAACGCACCTTCGCCGCGTCCAACGTGGCTGGGTGCCATCACGCCTTCAGCTTTCGGCCTGTGGGCGATACCGTCAGCCCTTCGACGTCGAACGTGCATGCTTCGGCAGAGTGCTCCGCCTCCGGATCCCGTTCGTAGAGCGGAGCCTGGGCTCGATCACGCGGTGGCCGAGTGAGCGTTGATGTCTTGCTGGTCCTCGAGGCCGTTCCGTTTGGGCGCCTCACGTTCGCAGGCTCAGTATGAGCTATGGGCTGCGCTGGTACTGGTAGATCGGTTGGCCGTCAAGGTCGTCCGTGCGTCGGTAGACATGATCCACCGTGGGCACGGGCTCGTCGCTGGTGCCGATGTAGAAGTTCGTTTGCGGCAGGACCAAGGTGGCCGGCAGACATCCTCTCGCGTCCAACTCCACGAGTTGGATCCGGCCATCTGCCGGGCCGCCCTGCAGCCAGACTTCGGTCGCGCTCATCGGTTAATTGTCGCCCACGTCGTCAGGTCTCGCTCCGACGTGGCGCGCCGCCGGTACGTCGCAGACCAGCAGGCTGCACCCGGCTGCCCGACCCGGCGTGCGGCTCGCGCTTCTCATCGCGGCCCTTTCGCCGAGCCGCTGCCGGTGCCGCTTGCTAAGCTTGGTATCTGCCTATTTCCGGCCATGGTCGATGCGGGTTCGAGACAGGTAGCGGGTCGTGGCCACCCCGACTGCGAGCCCAAGCGCCCATCCGGCGATGAATCTGTACTCAGGCCGGGATACAGAGGTCCGGGCCGGGATCGTTCTTGGGTGCGGGCCGTGCTGGTCTTGCGAAGGGTTGGCGGCTGTCGCGGTGCGGTTCGTGGTCGTTGCCCGGCCGTGTTCCTCATCGACGATGTCGACGAAGCGCTTGCGGCTCTTTGAGGTGAGGTAGGAGAACCTCCATGCCTGCCACCATTGCCGTGCGATCCTGTGTCGCAGCAGCCGGGCGGCGTTGGCTCGTAACGTTGGTATGGAGATCATGCCTAGATCCCAGGCCATCGCCCAGTGGCTGACCAGGAGGTTCGCGTAGACCTTTAGGCGGTTCTCGGGATCCGATGCCGCCTCGGCTCCATCCACGTAGAGGAACTCAGGGTTGTCCAGCGCCAGCTTGACGAGCTCGAGATGCTGCTGCTTGAAGGAGTAGAGCTGGGTCATCCGGTTCTGGCGGCGCTGCATAAGCAGTGACGCCGCAACACCGAACAGGGCGATGCTCGACAGCATCGCGGATGCCCCACTGTATGCCTCTCCAACGTCCGCCAAGCCGGGCCAATCCGACCGTGTGCCGGCCATCGACCCCAACAGGGTGGGTGATGCGAGCATGAAGAGGACGAGGACGACGCCTAGGCCGGCCAGCAGGAGCGCCGGGAGACTTCGGTTTAGATCGGGACGGCGCATCGTTGTCTCCTGTCGGGGCGGTCCAGGAGTGGTCACTCGCGGCTAAAGATTGCTGACCTAACTGTGACACTTCTAATCAATGTTGATCGATAAAAGAGCTGCCGGTGATGAGAGTGATCGGATTCCAGTCCGTCGGCAAATTGCGATTGGCATCCCGTGCTGTCACCCGTACGTGCCGCAGGGAGTCGTCGGGTGTGGCCGTTCTGGTAGCGTCACGCCCGATCTCGCGCGGGTGTTCGTACCGACATCGATCCGGACGAGCTGCGCCGGATGGTGCAGGTGCGGTAGCTGTTCTGGCGCGTGTCGACGATTGGCCTGCGAGCCCTCTGTTGGCCGCATAGCCTGAATTGCGGTGGACCATATGCCCCGATACCGGCGGAAGGGTGTGCCTGAAGTGATCAGACGGCCTGTCTACACGGATAGCCTGGGCGCTTGGAAGAAGAGTCGCCGAAGCGCTATGGGTAACGAATGTGTCGAGCTATGCTTTTCGTCCGAGTTGGTGCTTATGAGAAGTTCTAAGCATCGACGTGACGGATTCCTTTCGTTCGAGCGTCCTCGATGGACGGAGTTCCTCGAGGGCGTCCGTGCGGGGGAGTTCGACCGCTGAACTGCGTATCCGCCAGCTGATCGGCCACATAGTCGGGTCGCCGGACGGCGGATGTACCGTGGTAGCGGGCGGCGGGGTGTGGGGGAGGGTGAAGCCCCCACACTAGGGGTCGATCTCCGTCAACGAGAGTGAGCAAAGTCAGGGCCGCAGCCTGCCGCCGGCAGTGCGCGTCGGGCGCCTGGCGTTGTCGGTGGGACGCTGGCCGGCCTTACAGTGGCGGTGTGCGTATCCGGATCGAGGGTCGTGACCTGCCAGGGCGGCGGGCCTGTGTCGAGGCGGGCGCGCTGAGGTTGGGCAACGTGCACGTAGGGGTGCAGCGCGGTGCCGAGGTGGTCGACCGGGTGCCGGCCGACGCGCCGCAGGCGGCCTGGCAGTTCGAGGTCACCAGCCGCGAGGTGGACGGGCTGCTCGATGTCGGCGGGCCCTGGGTCCATGGACGAGCGGGTGCGCGGTTCCTCTACCTCAGCTGGGGCACGGTGGTCGACGACCGGTTCGAGATGTTCCGGCGGGCGAAGTTGCTGTTCGGTGATGTCCCGACCGATCTGCTGCGTGCCGCGCACGACGGTGCCGGCTCCCTGGTCTGCCGGCTAGGGCTGACCGACGCGAACGGCGAGCCGCTGTGCGCCCGCGTCCGCCCACCCGACATCGCCTGGACCATGCAGTGACCGCACCGTCCGCCGCGCAATCTTGGCCAACCAAGGCCACGTGCTGACGCGTACGCCGAGGCACCGACATCAGTGCACGGACTGGGCCGCCCGATCGAGGCCCCGGAGACGCCATTTGATCTTCTCCGGTCCGCGTTGTCGCGCCCTTGAACCACGCGCGGGTAGCCGGATGATCTTGCTCTGCCGCGTGGCCCCGTAGCGGGCCGCCCGTGGCCGGCTCTTACGTCCCGGCCGTCAACGGACCGTCTCGTCTGTACCTGCGTGTGGGCGGTTGTTGCCCTCGACCGCTGGCCGAGCTACGGTGACGGCAGTAACCCGTAGCGGATGCCGGCACGTTGGCCGCCCGCGCGGCGTATCACCCAAACCCAGGCGGTTACAGACCTGGGCACCACATCGACGTAGTCGCGAATCCCACCCGCTGCGCCGTCCACGGCGACGGCCCGGGTTCTGATGTCGCCACCGACGTCGCGCCCTGGGCGATCCTGCCCGCTCCCTCATCGTCCGAGGAGAACCCCTTGCACAACAACGACAACGACCCGGTCGACGAGCGCCCGGTGCCGGTCGCCGGCGTCGTCGACATCGCCGGCGAGCACGGCTTCCTGCGCGTCGGCGGCTACGTGCCCGGTCCCGGCGACGTCTACCTGCCGGCAGCGCTGATCAGGCGGTACGCGCTGCGCCCCGGCGACCTGGTCACCGGAACCGCCAACCCGTCTCGCGGCGCCACCGGCCAGCGTGACCGCCGGCCCGGCAAGGCCGCGCCACTGTCCCGACTGGACACCATCAACGACCTGCCGCCCGACCACGCCCAGCGGCGACCGGACTTCTACCACCTGACCCCGGTACATCCACAGGAACGGCTGCGGCTCGAGACCGAACCGCACATCCTGACCACCCGGGTCATCGACCTGATCATGCCGATCGGCAAGGGCCAGCGCGCGCTGATCGTCTCCCCACCCAAGGCCGGCAAGACCATGGTGCTGCAGGCCATCGCGGCCGCGATCACCCGCAACCATCCCGACTGCCACCTCATGGTCCTGCTCGTCGATGAACGCCCCGAGGAGGTCACCGACATGCAACGGTCGGTCAAAGGCGAGGTCATCGCCTCGCCGTTCGACCGGCCACCGCACGAACACACCGCCACCGCGGAACTCGCCGTCGAACGCGCCAAACGCCTCGTCGAGCTCGGCCACGACGTGGTGCTGCTGCTGGACTCGCTGACGCGCCTGGGCCGCGCCTACAACCACACCGCGCCCTCATCCGCCCGGATCATGTCCGGCGGCATCAGCACCACCGCGCTGCAGCCGCCCAAGCGGCTCCTGGGCGCCGCACGCAACATCGAGGGCGGCGGCTCGCTGACCATCATCGCCAGCACGCTGGTAGAGACCGGATCGGCGGGCGACACCCTCATCTACGAGGAGTACAAGGGCACCGGCAACGCCGAACTCCGACTCGACCGCGCCAGCGCCGACCGACGCCTGTTTCCCGCCGTCGACGTGCACGCCTCCAGCACCCGCAAGGACAATCTCCTGGTCGGCCCGGACGAGGCCGTCATCATCAGCCGGCTCCGCAAGGCTCTGCACACCCAAAGCCCCCAGCAGGCCTTGCAAGCACTGTTGGAACGGCTGGCGCGCACTGGCAGCAACACCGAGTTCCTGCTCACCACCGCGCGCTGAAACGGCCCGCCTGGCTACCGCGGCGCGGCGGTGGGTCTGTAGGAGACTCAGTCCCGGCCGCGCTGGTATTGGTTGAAGAAGAGGGCCCGGACCGTTTCTAGGAAGCCGCCCGAGCAGCCCCCGAGTCGCAGGCGGCACCCTCGCGCAAGCACCGTGGCCATGCGACCGACAGCGCGCTTCGTCGCGTGGTGTGGCGGTGGTACTGAGGTCGCGTACGCGGCTGGAGCCGCCCGTTGCCTGCGGGCTGTACCCTGCGGCGACTTACCCGACGCGAGGAGGGATTCGGTGCGCCGGAATGTTGACGTCCAGTCTGTTGAGCGCAAGGCGCTCCTGATCTCCCTGCCGGTGGTAGTCGGCGGCTCGATCCTGGCCAACCTGCTTGCCTGGGACGTCAAGTGGCAGATCCCACTGATCTTCGCCGCGCTCTACATCGTCCTGTCGCTGCTGATGGAGATCCGGGACAACCAGAAACCGTCCAGCTTCACCCACTACAACCACAGCGACGAATTCTTCACCTCCTTCAGCCGCCTCGTGCAAACAGCAGAGCGGCGTATCTACACCAGCTACGTACGCAAGACCCCGCCGCCGAGCTTTCAGTCGCCCGCGGCGAAGCAGTACTTCCGGGACGTCGTGCAGTGGATGAGGCGCAATCCCGGGGCCGCGTTCCACCGGATCATCGGCGTGCCCTCTACCGAGCCCCACCGCAGCGAGATGCTGCGGTGGCTGGCGCAGCACCAGCAGGAAATGCGCGGCGTCGCCAACTACCATGCCCGCGTCGTCCCCCTCGACGGCGACGTCGATGCCATCAACATCGCCATCATCGACGAGAAGGCCGTCCTGATTCTCCTGACGTCCGAAGGGTCCTTCATGAGCGGTCACCGGCTCGACGCACCCTCATCGGTGAGTTCGTTCCGCGACTACTACAGCGCCTGGTGGACGTCGGCCGAGCCGCTCGACGTGTTCCTGACGCGCGTGCGACCGCAGACTGGTACGGGGGTCGAACTGTCCGCTCCGCCAGCTGGCGATGCCCCACCTGACTGACCGGCCGCGGGCCCTGCGGCTGTTCCCCCGCGGACCTCGTCGAGCTTGGTACCGGACAAACGCACGTGCACTGGGCCGTCGTCAGTATTAGTGATCTTGTCAAGCCGGTCGTGATCCCAGGGCGGGGGAGTGTGCACCGGGTTGGTCGCCATCTTGCGGCAGAGCGCCATGCCGTCGCGCTCGCCGCCGGCAGGAGGCGGAGCGGCGCAACGGGAGGATCTCGATCGTGCGTCGCCGGTTCTGAACCCGCGCGGATGCGCGAGAAGCCCGCTAGCGTTGAGTGAGTGGCGCGGCAACCAGAGCGATCATGGTGGACGGACGGCGTGTACGACGGTCGCCCGATCCGTGAGGTGCTCGCTGCCCGCGACATCGGGGCGGTCTTCCGGTTCCTCAAGACGCGGGGAATGAGTCGCGCGGCGATCGCGGCGGCCACCGGCCTGACCGAGACTCGGGTACGTGCGGTGGCGCAGGGCAAGCAGCAGGTCACCTCGTACGAGGTTCTCGAGCGGATCGCCGTTGGGCTGGACATCGAGCGAGGGCTGCTCGGGCTGGCGTATACCGGTGCAGGCCCGCAAGGCCGCCGGCACCCGGCGTCGCCGAAGGTGGGGTCGGGCCAGGAGACGGATGGTGAGGCGGTCGTCGAGGACGAGTGCCTGGACGCGGTCGAGTTGACGCGGCGGGTGGCCGCCAGCGACGTCAGCGCGGAAACCCTCGACATGCTCGAGGCCGCGTTCGACGATCTCGCCACGGCCTATGGGGCCGCCCGACCCGAAGACCTGTTGCAGCGCACGCGGCAGCACCTGGCCTACGTGGTGCGCCTGGTGGAGGCACGCAAGACGCTCGCCCAGCACCGCCGGCTTCTCGTGGTCGGCGGGTGGTTGTCGCTGCTCGCCGCCACCGTCAGCATCGACCTTCGCCGGCCGGCCGCCGCCGGCGCGCGGTTGGGCACGGCGCAGCAACTGGCCGAGCACGCCGAGCACCGGGAGATCCGGGCCTGGATCATGGAGACGCAGGCCTGGGACCGGCTCAACGTCGGTGTCGGCGACTACGTGGCGGCGGTCGAGCTTTCCCAGCGCGCTCAGGCCATCGCACCCCGGGGCAGCTCCGCGTTCGTTCAGGCCACCGCCCAAGAGGCCCGCGCGTGGGCCCGCATGCGCCGGCAGGCGGAGACCCGCGAGGCCCTCGACCGGTTGAACGATCTGGTGTCGTCGTTGCCCGTACCCGAGCGGCCGGAGCACCACTACCGGTACGACCCCAACAAGGCCATTTCGTATACAGCGACGACCCTGGCGTGGGCTGGCGACCCGGCGGCCGAGGACTATGCGCGGACCGCGATCGACGCGCTGCGGGCCGCCAACGACGGTGCGAGCCGGCCACGGCGGGTCGCCCTCGCGCACCTCGACCTTGGGCTCGCGCTCCTTGCGGCCGGACAGCCGGACGAAGCGGCGTTTCACGCGTTGGAGGCGATCAGCTCCGGCCGGGTGGTCCCGTCGAACTGGTGGCGCGTTGACCAGGTCGTCTCGGGAGTCGCGAGCACAGGCATCCCAGAGGCGCAAGAGCTGCGCGAGGCGAGCGAGAGCCACCGGCCGGCCAATGTGGCGTGAGGGTGATGATCCTGCCTGCCGATGGCGCCGTGTACCCACTCTGGAGCCGGACTTTGACGGCGGCTTACCGGTTGATCATCGGCCGCTGTCGGCTATCGGCTGTCGCTGCCGGCGGCACAGATGGCCGGCTTGCGGCGTGAACGAGCTTCGCACAAGGTCCAAATTGCCGCCGAGCTCCGTCGGCGTATGACCATGCCGCAGGGAGTGGTCCCCGGACAGTGGCAGGGCAATACCTGACCTGCGAAGGAATGCGGAACGGCGCCGACGACTCTAACTGGTCGTCGGTGGTTCTGATCGCCGGCGGGCCGCCTCCAGCCGGGCCTGCGTGAGTTCGTCGTAGTCGTGGCTGGGAGGGGTGTAGGGCGGTGGACTAGGTGCGTCTGCGCGTCGTTGGGTCTGGAGGTTGGCGATCCGGATGCCGTGGCCGCATCGGTCGGTCGCTCTAATGATCAAGGGTGCTGCTGGGGGCGCCGACCAGATGCTGAACAAGTAGTCCTCGGTTGGCTCGTCGCCCTCGTCTAGCATGTCGTCGTACCTGCGGTCACGCCCGCGCACGTGTGCCCGTATCCGGTACGTCCCCGGCCCATCCGGCGTGAGTACCGGCAGCGCCGGTGGGGCCTCCCCCGGCCCGTACTCCAGGCTGTGCACGGCCAGCTCACCAGGATCGGCGGAGACTGTGACCTCCACGATGTCGTCCCAAGGGTCGACGTCGATCTGATCGGGGCGCTGTGGAAGAACCTCAATAGTGACGCGCACCTGGCCCGAGTAGATGCCGGCGTACACCTTGGCGCCAACCGTCATGGTTCCCACCAGGCCGGTTGTCCAATCTGGCATCTCGCTCGCGGCTTGGTCGCGGTCGACGATGGCGAAAGAGTGCTCGACTACCAGTACGTTTGCCGTCGATCTCATGAGTCCCGCCGGTTCATGACGTACGTGCGTCGCCGCATTGCGTCCGCGGCAAGGCGTCTGGAGCGGTCATCCGGGCCGTGCAAGAGCGTACGACACGACGCCGGATGACCGCTGTAGCCGGTTGCTGACGCCGACGGAGGCGTCCGTCGTGGATGTGGTTACGGCCCGACGAGAACCCGGTACGGATCCCAGTCGAGGACGCGTCAGTCGTAGTAGACGCGCGAGTGTAGCCCGCCTTGGGCGTCTTCTCGGTCTCGGTGATCATGCAGGCGCTGGCACTGCGGGGGCCCGGTCACGCCGGTGGGCGCGTTGATGTTGCAGTCGGCGAAGTCCGCCGGGTCCCGCCGCTAGCCAGACCGTTGTAGGCCGATGCAAGGGATATTCATCGCAGCTCTTGTCTGGGACGCTGGGCGCGTCGCCGCAGGCCAGCCGACGATTCGTTCGGATGGTGGCGGGGTTTGTGTTGTCGGACGGGAACGCCGCGGGAGCGGCCCTGTTGCTGCGGGCGTGCCGGCTTGGGGGCGTCCGGCAGGGGTCGTCGTGAATGATGGGCGGGTGGAGCCCGCGTTCGTATTGGTGCACAGCCTGTTGCTGGGGCCGCTGACATGGGGTCCTGTGGCGGCCAGGCTGACGGCCTCGGGTGCAGCGGCGGTTGTGCCGTCGTTGGTTCACGTGACCGACGCGGACGACCCGCCGTTCTGGCCGCGCGTCGCCGCCGCTGTCAACGACGCCGTCAGCTACTTACCGCAGGGCCAGCCGGTCGTGCTGGTTGCGCACAGCAACGCCGGCCTGACGGTTCCGGTTGTCGTACGAGCGGCTCGGCGTCCGGTTGCCGGGTGTTTGTTCGTCGATGCCAGCCTGCCCTCGCGTGCCGGGCCGACGCCGGCTGCGTCGCCCGAGCGGCTGACCTACCTGCGCACGATGGTGACAGATGGCCGGCTGCCGCAGTGGACGACGTGGTGGGACGAGGATGACGTCGCGCCGCTGTTTCCTGATCCGCAGACCAGGTCGACGGTCTCGGCCGAGCAGCCCCGGCTCCCGTTGAGCTACTACGAGCAACAGATTCCCGTGCCCGCCGGCTGGGACCATCGGCCATGCGGGTACCTGCTGTTCGGGCCGCCGTACGACCGCATGGCGCAGCAGGCGCGGGAACGTGGCTGGGACGTCAACGAGCTGCCCGGCGGACATCTGCACCAACTCGTCGATCCAGAGGCGGTGACCGCCCGCATCGTCGCCATGAGCGCTAGGTGGGGCTTCCCAACTGACTGAGCCAGCACGCGTTCCTGCCGCCGTCCCGGTGTTCAGTGGGGAAACGCGCGGGGAATGCGGGTGGAGATCTCGTTGCGGAAGGCTTCGATGCGCCCGATCACCTGGCGCCTGCCCACGGTGTTTTCAATGCGGTCGAGGTAGAGGCATCGTGCGGCGAGCTTGTCGAGGTCGACGGTGAAATAGATCGCCATCAGCGGGTTGACGAACAGGGCGCTGTCGCTGGTGCGTCGGGTGAACTGGACGTCTCCGAATGCGCCACCGGTGGCGGCGGCGATCTGACCGTTGACGATACTGGGCCGCTCCGGGGTGGCGGCCTGGGCGTCGGCGACGGCGTCGCGGTACAGCGCCGCTTCCCGGCTGCCGCCGGGTATGGACAGCGCGCCGAGGTAGCCGCCGTCGCGATCGAGCGCGGCGATGTTCTCCAGCACCTGGACGTGATTGACGCCGTGGTAGGCGTCGATACCGAAGCCGAGACAGCTCACCAGCTTCACCGGCACGTCGATGCCGGCTACAGCGGCGAGGCTGGTGATGTCCTCCACCGGTGTGCCAAGGGCGGCTTCGTCGCCGCGTAGCAGGATGTCGGTGCCGCCGTCGACCAGCACCACCGCGTCGATGCCCAGACGTTG
This sequence comes from Actinomycetes bacterium KLBMP 9797, assembly GCA_037414955.1. GTDB lineage: Bacteria > Actinomycetota > Actinomycetes > Mycobacteriales > Micromonosporaceae > Phytohabitans. The sequence continues at coordinate 38,481 of JBBEWH010000014.1, read as the reverse complement.
GATCAGGTGCCGGTAGGCGACCCGCAATGGTTGGACACCGAGCGGGGGGAAGGCGTACACCGCCGATGGCAGTTCCTGAGCCGCCAGCCACCGGGCGAGGGTCCGTTCGGGGAAGTACCAGTCGGAGCTCGTGGTATCCGGCGTTACAGCCGCGATGTTCTCCGCCGTCCATGTGTCGCCGTCGACCAGTTCGAGCTGGGAGAAGGACAGGTTGGCCAGATGAACCTGTACACCGCTGTGCCACAACGCGAGGGCCAGAGGCAGACCGGCGTACACATCGAACCCGCCACCGGCACCGGCGATCAGGACGCTACGGGCGGGGGCCAGAGCGGTGAAAAGCGGCGGGGTGGGCAGTGAAAACGTGCCGGGTTCCACAGACAGCGAGGCAGGCTTCATCACCGCTCAATAATCAGCCAGGGACGCAAGCCATGTTTGCACATCCAGATCGAGCGCGCACTTCCACGAGGCGCGCATCGATGTCTCAGGGCACCGTCCCCGACCGTACGGGGTCCCCGAGGTGACGGATGCGCGTCGGATGCGCGTGGCCGAGACCAGTGCGCCAGCTGTGGTGTCCGCGTGACTGCTAGCCTCGCTGGCTTATGGCACGACGATTCGGTGATCGCGCGACGTTCGCCGTGGAAGTAGACGAGCGAAAGTTGTCCGCACTCCACGTCGTTGACCTGTGGGCGGCCGACAAATGGCTGACCACGGACGACGACGTGGCCTACGTTCCGTCCTACGCGAGGTACGTGAGGTTGGACGCGGAGCAGGTGCGCCGACGTTAGTTGTTCCGCCGTTCAAGTGTGGCTGCAGCCGGTAGGACTGTTCGCCGGTTCCGACGAGGTAGCCGTTGAGGGTGAGCCGGTCCACGATGGCCGAGCAGAGCCGTTCGTCGGTGAACGTCCTGCCCCACTCGGAAAACGGTGCGTTCGACGCCACGGCGACGGCCTTGTGTTCCTCTCGCTCGGTGAAAATCTGGAACAGCGGTCAACATCAATTCATCGCTGTTGCCCCGTTATCGTGGACCGGCGCCGGTGTTGTGGGCGCTTCGCAACGGCGACCCTGAGATCGGCGTGACGGTTCACTGCGTTGATGAGGGCGTCGACACCGGGGTCGATCCTCGCCCAGCGTGGCGGCGTCCCGCTGGAGGACGACGTCACCCCCAAACGGTTACGCGCCCGGCTCGCCCCGCTCATCCGGGACCTAGTCACCGCGGCGCTGCAGAAGGTGTCCACCGGTGTGCCAGGTCGGCCACAGCCCGACGCGCACGCCCCCGTGCCGGGTTGATGGAGCCGGAGTTCTCCCGGGCGGACTGGTCCCGCTCAGCGCGGGAGATCCACAATCAGGTCCGGGTCTTCCGGTTCATGGGCAGTAAAGACGCACCGGTCGCGCGGATCGGCGGCCGGTGGCTGCGACTGGTGCGCACCAGGCTCCAGCCCGGTGAAGGGCTGCGGGTCGAGCTACCGCGGCGCGGCGGCGGGGTCTGCAAGATCCCCATAGTTCCCCAATGCTCCTGGGCACACGCTCGTACGGGTCTGATTTCCCCTGCGGTCCGTCCCCGGCGTCATCGGCCCGGGATCGCAGCCAGAAGGGTGTAGCGGGATCCTTGGCCGCTCGAAACTCCTGCCCGGTCCTGACCGTTCAACGTCGGTAGAGTGTCGGCGCGCGATACGGATGGTGGCTGCGCTTTTCCATCGTGGCCGCCGAGAGTGCCGGAGCGGCCGCCTTTACCATTCCTCATATGGCTCGATTTCATTCGCGTTAGCGCCCCTTTCCGTGCTTGCCACTGCTTGCCTGACAGTCCCGCCTGAATCGCTATGTCTGAACGGGCGACCTTGCACGTGGTGGTGGATCTGCGCGACGATGCGCCAGGGCCAGCCCTTTGTGGGCTCGGGCTTGTTCTTCTTGAGCACCAATTTCGGTAGCGATGGACAGTGCGGCAGCGTGGCGCGCGCGGGCTTCGTCGGACTCGCCAATGGCGAGGGCAGCCTCGCCGAGACCGTTGAGAGCGCTGGCTTCGCCGTGCCGGTCGCCGGTCTCGTGGTGCAGGGTGTGGGCTTCCTGGTGATGGACGGCGGCCGCCTGATGGTTGCCAAGCTTTGCTTCGAGGAGGCCAAAGGTGTCGTGCACGTGAGCTTGGCCGCGCAGGTCACGGGTTTCGAGGAAGAGAGCGAGGGCTTGCCGGTGGTGTGCGGCAGCAGGACCGTACTGGCCCAGGCGAGTCTCGACGCTGCCGAGGCCGTGCAATGCGTGTGCCTCACCATACCGGTCGCCGGTGTCGCGAAAGAGGGTGAGGGCTTGCCGGTGATGGTCGGCGGCCGCTCCGTATTCGCCTAGTCGGGCCTCGACCAGGCCCAGGCCTTGGAGCGCGTCGGCTTCGCCGTATCGGTCCTCTATCTCGCGGAACAACGTGAGCGCCTGGCGGTGGTTTTGGGCCGATGTTTGATGGTGCCCTTGCCGTCGGTAGACGATGCCGGCGCCCCACAGCGCGTAAGCCTCGCCTGCCTGGTCACCGGTCTCTCGGTGCAGAGCAATGGCCAACGCATGGTGGGCGACGGCGTCGTCGTAGTGCCCGTGGACCATGTGGACGATACCGAGATCGAACAGCGCATACGCTTCGGCGGATTGATCGTCGGTGTCGCGGGCTGCGCGTACTGCGCTGGTGTAGATGGTCAGTGCGTCGGTGCAGTAGCCACCGGTGTCGAGGAAGCGGAACAGCGTTTTCGCCAAGCGCGTGGCGTGGGCTGAAAGGCCATGGCGGGCGGCGTGGACGCAGCAGGCGACCAGATTGTTCCTCTCAATGTTCAGCCAGGACTGGGCCGTGATGGGGTCATGCACTGATGGGACCGGTGTATGCGCCGGTTCGAGATCTGGTTGGCGGTGTAGTTCGGACGGGTAGAGCGCCTTCGTCGCGGTGGCGGCGGCAGTCAGGTAGTAATCGAATAGACGGGTCAGCGCCTCCTTCCGGTACTGTGGATGGTCTTGGGAGTGTGCCTCGCGGTGAGCATAGGCGCGCAACAGGTCGTGCATGTCGTAACGGTCTCGACCCTTACGCTCGACCAGATGCGCTCGAGCGAGGCGGTCCATGAGTTGGCGAGCATGGTCGACGGTCGTGTCGATCAACGCAGCAGCGGCATAGGCATCGACATCTGGTCCGGCGTGCAGCCCGAGAAGCCGAAACAGGCGCCCGATGTCGGTGGTCAGTTGCCGGTAGGACCATGAGAAGACGGCCGCGACGGCGCTGTGTGGATCGTCGCCCCCATCGAGTTGGTCCAAGCGGCGTTGCTCATCGGCGAGTTCTGCCACGAGGTCGGCGAGAGGACACTCTGGGCGGCTGGCAGCCAGCTCCGCCGCGACCCGCAACGCCAGAGGCAGCCGGACACACTGCTCGGCCAGCACCGCGGCAGCCCTCGGCTCTACCTCGACTCGCTGGCCGATCAGACGGTGCAGCAACGTAAACGCGTCCGTCTGCGGTAACAGGTCGAGGTTGAGCCGGCTCGCGCCGTCCAAAGCCACCAAGCCGGCCAAGGAGTCGCGACTGGTGGTCAGCACTAAGCACGACGGTGCTCCAGGCAGCAGCGGACGGACCTGCTCGACGGACGACGCGTTGTCCAACACCACCAGCATCCGCCGTCCGGCGATCTCGGTTCGATACCGAGCCGCGCGCTCGTCGAGGTCGAACGGGATGTCCTGGCCCGCCACCCCCAGCGCACGTAGAAATCCGGCCAGCGCGTCGGCGGCAGTCATCGGCTGATCCTGATCGTAGCCACGCAGGTTGACATACAACTGCCCGTGCGGGAAACGATCAGCGATCAGGTGCGCCCAATATAGTGCCAAAGCGGTCTTCCCCACTCCCGCCGTTCCTGACACAGCGGAGACGATCACGGTCGTAGGCTGGTCGTCGGCGGTCTCAAGGACGTCGTTGAGTTGGATGAGTTCGCGGGTTCGGCCGACGAACGACCGAGGCGGCGCCGGCAGCTGACGCGGCACAGGTGCTCGTTCCAGCCGTTCCGAACTGGAATGGGCGATGGCGGGGGAAGGACCGGCCAGTGTCGGGTCGGCGGTGAGGATCTGTCGGTGTAGGTCTTGAAGCGGAGGGCTGGGGTCCGCGCCGAGTTCGTCGGCCAGCCGGCGCCGCATCCGCTCGTAGTGAGCAAGAGCCTCCGCTTGGCGGCCGCCTCGGTACAGGGCCAGGATGAGCTGACCGGCTAAGCGTTCGTCCAAAGGATGGCTGGCGGTGCCGGCGGTTAGCTCAGCCAGCAGTCGGCTGTGGTCGCCGCGGCGAAGAGCGAGATCGTTGCGATCCAGTTCGACCGCCAGCCGCTGACGGTCCAGGAAGCTGCGGACCGTGTTCAACCAGGGCGTGTCCAAGGTGGCAAACGCCTCCCCTCGCCACAGTCCCAACGCCTGCTCGAGCAGCGCCAGGGCTTCGCCGTCGTTGTCTGCCGCCTGAGCCTGACCGACGAGGTGGTGGAACTCATGCAGGTCCACCGCAAGCGCGTCGACATGGAGTACGTAGCCACCCAGTTGGCGGACGATGCGGACATCATCGCTACCCGCGAAGACCTGGCGTAGCCGAGACAGGTAGTTGTACAGCGCGCCCCGAGCGCGTTGCGGTGGAGCGTGCGCCCAGACCCGATCAACGAGTTGATCAACTGGAACTTGACGGTTTGCGTCGACCAGGAGCGCCACCAGCACGCAACGCTGTCGCGAATGGCCGACATCCACAGCCCGTCCATCGACACGCACCTTGACATCTCCGAGCACCTGGAACTGCGTCGCCATCCCAACCACCGCTACTCAAGGTCGAATAGTCGACCATCAGAACTCCAGGTATAGACCCTCCTCCCCGTAACGCTGTTTGACCAGGTAATTACAGAATCATCAGAGCTTTACCGACAGTCGTCCGTCCACAGTCTCTTGCGACAGCAACGGGTCACGAATCGGGTGCCAACATCCGGCGGGACCACGAACAAGGGAGATCATCTTGAGCACTCGATCCAGCGGCCGCATCGCCATAAGGACCCTCGCGCTTGCAATCATGAGCGGCGGACTCCTCATGGGGGCGGCTGCACCAGCGCACGCATCCCCCGACGTCTCAGCAGGCAAGAGAGCGACGACCGGCATGTCGGCCCAGGCCGTTGGGTTCTGGGACGTCCCGGAGAAACTGGTGTATGGCAACGACCCCTGGCCGTTTGCGGGACAATGCCTCGCGTGGTCCCACGCGACCTACGACCCCGCGTCCAACAGCCTCCATGTCGAGTCGCGGGCGACGAACACGTCGGCGTTGGCCGCCTGCCGGGTCCGGGCCAGGCTAACGCTGAACCTCTCCTTCTTCGGATATACGTTCCAGGAGACGGTGTCACGTGACATTCCGACTGCCTGCTCGGTCAATGACGTGACGTGCCCAGGCAATCCTCCAGCGGGCGTGCCGGGCCGCGGCACCGGGTGGGATGACCTCGCGAAGACGTTTCCGCCGGGTATGACGTTGACGTCGGTCACCAACTACGACGTCGAGCGCCGGTACTGATCAATGGCCGACCGCGCCACCGCGTGCGGAAGCGATAGGTTTGATAACCGGGTGATGTGGAGGCGAACACTCCTCCACATCACCCGCATCGACATGTCAAGCCGGTGCCCCTTTCTGGCAGATCCGACTGCATTCGAGCACCGGCCATGTCGATCACTTCTCCGTGCCGCGGTCAGCGGTAACGCGTCGCGCGCTCTCACCGGCAGAAGCGCGCGCCGGGCGCCCCTTCGCCCCCACCGTCGGCGTCTACGGAGAGCATCTGGGTAGCCATTGCTGTCCCCGACGCCGTTCCCGGACAGGTCTACGAGTGGTGCCAGTTCGCGCGGACGGGCCGGCGAGGCGGCCCTGAGTGACGAACATCTGGTCGCGGGGCAACGCAAGCACCGCGGCCTGGAGGGCCGCACCCCGGCGGAGGTGTTCGACCAAGCCGAGTCCGGGACGCTGACCCTGCTGACGGCCCCGGCGTTTACCCTGGCGGAGTGGTCGCGGGCCAAGGCTGCTCCGGACGTCCACGTCAAGTGTGGCAAGGCGCTCCACTCCGTGCCGTGGAAGCTGATCGGGCAGCTCGTCGACATCCGCGCCACCGCGACGATGGTGCAGATCTTCCACCACGGCGAACTCGTCAAGACCCACGTCCGCAAGGACTGAGGGCGGGCCACGGACATCGCGGACGACCCACCGGAGAAGATCGCTTTCCACACGCGCACCCCGGCAGTGGTGCCGTGAACGGGCCGAGCAGACCGGGCCCGCGACCGCCGCGGTGATCGCCGAACTGCTTGACGGCCAGGCGGCTGCACCGGCTGCGCTCGGCGCAGACGATCCTCGCGCTGGCGGGCAAAGTACTCCGACGCCCGGCTGGAGGCGGCCTGCCGCAAGGCCACCACGGCCGGTGACCCCGACCCTGGGTCGATTACGTGAACGCCCAGTGATCGACTCGAAGCCTTGCTATCGCACTTGGACGCGGTCACGGTGGAACACGTCGCAGTCACCGAGCCGGGGTTACATATCCACGCCATCGCGGCTGCTACCACCGGAACATGTCTCTCGTACACCGCTGATGCGAGGACGCCGTCCAAACGGGTGACCCTAGCGCGGCGATGCGTCGCCATAATCAGAGGCCGGCGGTGGCAGCGGGCCGGGTCGGGCACGGGAAGGACCACAACGGAATCGCGTCGAGGCGCAGCGGCGCTGAGCCGGCGTTCGGTCATCGGCGGCTTGGGCGTCGCGGGAACCGGTGCGCTCGTCACCGGTGGAGCGGTGCTCGCCGGCGTGGCACCGGCCAGCGCGGCCCCACCGTTGCCCGTCGAGGTGCCGGCACCGAGGCCGCAGGGCATGGCGATCAGCTTCCTGGAGTTCCTGCCGCTCGACTCGGCCACCGGCTACCGCCAGGTCGGCTCGGAAGACACCTACCTGGCTCGCACGCCGGCCAACGCCGCCGGCGCCTTCGCCGCGCCGATCCGGCTCCCCGTCGGCAGCACGATCACGCAGGTGCAGACCTGGGTAGACACGGCTGCTGGGCAGCCGGTGACCGTCCGGGTCGAGACCACCAATGTCGCCATCGGCACCGTGACGGTTCTTGGCAGCCAGTCCGTCACCGTCCCGAGCGGCTCCGCGACGATACCGGTCAGTGCCGCCTACGGGTCCGCGCCCGCCCGCGTGGTGGTCGACCTGCCGGTCGGCGCGTCGGTACGCGGCGCCTGGGTCACCTACCAGCCGATGGCCACCCGGCACTTCGTGCCCGTCACGCCCCAGCGCCGGCTGGACACCCGGCAAACCGGGGGCATCGTCACGCCCGGCCAGATACGTTTCGTCCACTTCATCGATCTGCCGGATAACGTCATCGCCGTGGCCCTCAACGTCACGCTGGCCGGCACGATCTCGTCGGGCTGGCTGGCCGCCTACCCGGCAGGCGAATACACCGGCGGCACGTCGACCGTGAACTGGACCGGGCCGGGACAGACCGTCGCCAACAGCACGACCGTCGGGCTGAGCGGACGGGCGGTGGGGATCACCACCGGCGGCACGGGTAGCACGCACGTGATCGTCGATCTATTCGGCTACCACCTCTCGGCCTAGGGGGTCCACCGTGGACGCGTCCATCGGCGGGTCGGATTTCCAGCCGATCACCTCCGACGCCCAGTGGGAATGGGTCGACGTGGCCAGCGGCCAACGAACGGTGCGCGGCCTCACGCCCGTGGGGCGCCGCGAGACCTTCTGCGCGCGGCTCGACACCCCGATCGGGGCGAGCTCCTCCTTTTCGACCGTGTACGTGCGTCCCGCGGCCGGCAGCTCGGTGCTTCTACGCTCCGTCCTGGTCTCGACCAACGGGCAGGTCAGCATCCGCGCGAGCAGTACGCTCACCGATCTCGGCGGCCGGATCAGATCCGCCAGCCTCCCCGCTGCCACGCACCACGGCACGGTCGCCCACGTCTTCTGTGACCTCCATCCGGGTGACGTCCTGATCGGGATGTACATGTCCTACCGGTCCGGGCCCGGCGAGTTCGTTCCGGTGACACCGCAGCGTGTCTTCGACAGCCGTGTCGACGGTCCCACCTGGGAAAGGACACGTATCCCGGGTGGTGTGGAGTTTCCCGTCCGCCTGCCGGCGCCGACGGATTGGGAGGGAGCCCACGCCGTTCACCTCAAACGTGACGATCACCCGATCGACGGCGCCGGGTTTCCTGGCCATCTACCCGGCGGGGACAGCCTGGTCCGGCACGTCGAACCTCAACTGGACGGGCAGCGGCAAGACCGTCGCCGCCGGCACCACCGTCGGGTTGGGCGACATCTACCCCCACGAACCCGGCGTCAACATCTTCCACGGTGGCCGCGGCGAGGTCGACGTCATCGTCGACTACATCGGCTACTACCGCGTCGTATCGGCGCCGACGTAGCCTTCGTCGGCACCTCACGGGAAGCGATCCACGGCCGTGTGGAACAGTTCACCGCCCTCGGTCGCCGCGGCCGCTGTTGCACGTGCTGCTTGATGAGTGTGTATCTGATCTTGCACGGGTGCGACCTCGCGGACCTCGCTACGAGGGGTCGTCGGTTCGAATCCGGCCGGCCTGCACGTCGGCCGGGAGGTCGTCGACCGCCTGCTCGCCGACCTGCGCGCCGGCCATCTTCCCGCTGCCGGCGACGTGGTTCAGTTCATCGGTGAGTCGGGCTGGCGAAAATCCCTGGTCAGCGCAGAGACGCGGGGCAGGCGCACAGGTGTGGAGTGGAGGCGGGTCCCGTACAGCACGGGAACGCGCCGCGACCGGGGGGATGACGCTTGTGCTGGTAGAAGGCAGGTGGTCGCTACCGCCACGGCGTTGATCAACCGGGAATTGGGCTATGCCCGGGTGTGGTTGCCGGAGAGCAACTGCCGAAGGACAAGGTCACGGAGCGCCCCAGTGGCTCGGACGATCTCTTCGTGTACCTGGATCTTGGCGTCGATGGCGTCGATGGCGTCGATGGCGGCCAGTTGTGCCTCGGTCCGGGGGACGACGATCGGGAGTGTTGCGATCGTGGCGGGCGTGCGAGTCGACACCACACCCCGGCGGGTGCGTTGCATTAGCCAGTCCCCAACTGCGGGGTGTGACAAGTAGCAGCTCAGGTAGGCCGGGAGCACATCGCCTTGAGCCCGGAGCCGGATGCACGATCCACCTTGCACCCACTGGTCATGTTCCGGGCCGGTGAGCGCGTGCCGGATGGCACCGCCGACGCGGACCAGGAGAATGTCGCCTGGGACGATGCGGTATCGGCCAAGCCTGCGCGTGGCGGCCTCCGCGCTGACGTGGGTCTGGGGGATGGTGATGCGGCCTTGGTCGATGTCTTGGGCGTTGACCACTGGGACACCCCCGACGGGGACGTAATCGGTGGCCCGCAGTGCGGAGCCTCCGGGGCCGGGTTGCAGTTCGCAGCAAGTGTTCAGTGGCTGGATTCGCCAGGTGTCGGGGATCGGGCCGATTAGGGAGTCCATGGGCGCAACCGTTCGAGTTCATCTTCGAGTCGGAGATGTGCCTCCCGCGCCTGCTGGTCGAGGCGGCGGATTTCGCCGAGCAGTCGGTCCAGGTCCGCTTGCGGGTTTCCACTGAGCGGTCTAGTGCCTGTCTTCGGGCGCAGGTAGGCGTCGGGGTGGAGATGGTATCCGCTGCGGCGGATCTGATCGATGGGGACCGCTGTAGCGGTGATGCCGTCAGCCGCCGCGGTCTGGTCGAAGGTGCCGGTCAGCCAGCTGCGGTACGTCGTGAGGATTGTCTCGCAGCCGGTGGTGGTCAGCACCCGATGGGTACGGCCGTCCTGGCGCGCTGCACGGCGCGCGTCCATGAGCAGGATGTCGGGCCGGGAGTCGTCGGCTGCGGACCGGAGGACCCACACGCTGACGGGGATGGTGGTTTCCCGAAATAGGTGGCCGGGCAGTTCGACGACGCACCGTACGACTCCGTGATCGACCATGGCGTTGCGGATGGCCTGTTCGCGGGGGTTATGGGTGGTGGCGGCGCCGCCGGGCATCAGCACGACGGCCCGCCCGCCTGGGGCCAGCGCGGTCACGGCCAACTGGAGCCAGGCGAAGTTGGCGCTGTGCTCGGGTGGGGCTCCGTAGGGCCATGGGCGTTGCCGTTCCGGGGCCGCCAGTCGCCAGTGGACTGTGTTGAAGGGTGGGTTGACCAGGACGACGTCGTATGGGCCCGCTCCGGCGGTGATTTCGTCGGGATCGTCCGGTGGGCCGGCTCCGAGGTCGGCTCGGCCGCCGTGGATGGTGATGTTCATGGCGGCCAGGCGCCAGGTCCGCTCGGTCATCGCGCGCCCGGACAGGCTCGGTGCTGGCGTGGCCGGCGTCGGGCGCCGCGCCTGGGCTAGCGCGGCGACCAGGAGTTCGCCCGAACCGCAGCACGGATCGTGGATCTGGCCGGCGGGCGGGTCGGCGAACCCGGCCATTAGCTGGGCCAGTCGATCCGGGATGAGGTAGGCGTCTGGGCTACTGTGGCGGGCTCTGGCGAAGCGGTCGAGCAGATGGTCGAACGCGTCGACCGCAGAGATCCGATCGCTGAGGGCGGGGCCTGGTGGGCGGGGCCTGGGTCGGGTCTGGGCGGCCAGGATGGTCACGATCTGTACCAGGCGGTGGCGCCACCATGCGGTCGCTGGCACCTCGTGTAGCGCGGTGTAGGCCCGCCGGAGGTATTGCGGCTGGCGCTGCCACGCGGTGGCGACGGTGTCGGTGATCGTGTTGACCGGGGCCTTCGCGATCGCCGCCCAGCTGCCTGGATCCGTCTGCTGCATGCACAACAGCGACAGCACGATGCCCTGGTACGACTCGAGATCGTCGCCGTTCCGGCGCAGCTTGTCCAAAGGCTCCCACAACCGGGTGTCCAGTTGCTCTGGCGGTGTCGATTCGACATGCTCGGTGGGCGGGGTGTTCGTCGGCAGGCCCAGCGCGGTACGCAGTCGTTGTCCGTAGGTCTGTCCCGGCAGCTCGCCGGGGAGCAGCGCGTCGCGGTGGATGGTTCGGGTGTCGAGCCAGGCCGCGACCTGGGCGACCGGGTACACCACCTGTCGGCCCAGCCGGACCGGCTGCGGAAACTCGGCATACCGGCGTGCCCAGTTGCTCACGGCCTGGTGTGCCACATCCGCTGCGCGGGCGATCTCGGCGCGGGTGGCGACCTGGTGCGTCGAACCGTCCCCAGCGCTGGCGGAACCCGACGAGGCCATCAGCGTCCCCTTGGCCGTCGTCGGCGCGCGCCGTTCGAAGCGCGATCGGGCTGGCGCAGCGCACGGATCAGGCTGACCAGATGTCGGGTACGGTCTTCGCTGAGAATGACCCAGCCCAGGAAAACCAGGAGCAGTATGACACCTGCGACCAGGCGGGCGTCGACGAGCCAACCCCCGATGGCGCCGACAATCTTTTCCCAGGTGGCGGCCATTCCCAATCCTTTCAAATCGGTTGGTGTCCGGGTCGACGGTACGGGGAGCTGCCTCGATATGTCCCGGGCGCACTGATAGTACGCGCCAATCTGTTTCACTTCGGCGGTGACGACCCCGCTCGATGTCAGCGGATCGAGCGGGGCCGCGACCGGTCCCGGTGCCGGCACACCGGGCCAAGTGGTTACCGCCCGGTAGGGCGCAGGCGCTGGAGTCGCTCGCCGGTAGCGGTGATCACCCAGAAGTTCCAGCCGTTGCGGTTCGGATTGACCGACGGGTTTACGGCGGACACCACCGCGATGGCCGCGGCACTGGGCGTTCTAAATACCCGCCCGGCACCGGGGCCATCGATGATTTCCAGCGAGCCGGGCAGCGAGTCATAGCGTCCTCGCACGGCGACGCCCTGGTAGCTGGCGTGGACCGCCACCATGTTTGGGGTTTCTCCGCTGTGCTCGGCCTGGGATGACCGGCGTGGGCGCGACTCGAATTCGGCCAAGAGTCGATCCACGGTCTCTGCGTCGGTCATGTTCCAGGCCCGCGCCAGAAGATCGATCTTGAAAGCCGCGGTCGCGCTGATGGCTATGTTGACCATTGCTTCCCTCGTGTGCTTCACACGAGAACCCTAGCATGCTATGAGTAGCACGCGTCGCCCGCCAGTACCACGCGGCAATGCCGGAGTGCCCCCACTTCAGCCCTCCTTCGCCTGCTGGTATGCCGTCCGCGACCTGCTCGCCGACCCGGTCACCCCGGCGGCGCAGCAGCCGATCTCGCTGCTCTGGCGGGCGACGACGCCGAGCTTGCGGTCGAGTTTGTAGTAGCCGCTGGGCGTCTGCTGGTCGGCCATGGCGTAGGTGACGGCGTCGTGGGTCCGGCCGACGGCCACGTTGACGACGGCCAACCCGATCGTGTGATGTCGGCGCGTCAGGGCGAGGCTGTCGGCGAATCAGACCGTTTGGCGCGCCCCGTCGCGTCACTCGTGCGGTGCGCTGGCCGTTGTGCTGTCCAGAAAACGGGCTACGGCTGGGGAGGTTCACGTCGATCTCTGCGGTCCGCTCAACCCGCGGCAGGAGATGGTCTTGCGGTGGATCGCGGATGGTTGCCCGAACGGGGTCATGGAGGGGTTCACCAACAAGACCGTCGCGATCGCTCTGCAGAACCGGCGTCTGGTTGTGGTCAGCCGCAAGGGCGGTGTCTGGCGAGCCGAACTGACCGCTGCCGGTCGCTTCTACGTCGAGCACGGCCATCACCGGCCGCGACCTGAGCCGGCTGGCCGGTGAGGACGCTACGGGGTGCCCACTGCGGCCGGGGCGCTGGCGCTGTTCAAGGAGCAGGAGCCGGCGGTTCCGCGTGAGGACCGGAGGGCCGCGCCGCGCCGCCGGTTGGCGTCGAGACTCCAGAGCATGCTCAGCCCTGCCAGGGCCTCCTCGGCGCGGCCTTCGACGGTCTGGCTCTGCGCAACTATCCAGTGCAGGTCGTCGAGGTAGTCCGGGTGAGCGACGTACTGCAGCGCAGCGGTCGCGACCTGGGCGGCGCCGGTCGGGTTGCCTGAGCGGTAGAGCGCGTCGGCGAGACGGCAGGCCAGCAGGTCGCGCGGGGCGACCCCGGCCGGTATGGAATTGGTGCCCGGCGCAGCAGAGGGAACGTCGTACCGCGTCCCATTCGCGCTGGCAACACCTGTGGAGGGCCGCATATACCTATGCCTCGAAGGTATTCCTACGCGCCGAGGTAGGAGCACTCCATAATGGTGCACCGACATCGGACGCACCGACCCGATGGGCCAAGTGGTTTCCACAATGGGCAGTTAGAGGTCCTTCGAGTGTCATTCGACCATTTAGATAAGGGCGAACGATCATGTGAGGAGCTTTTTTTGAAGAAGGGCTTTGAGTCCGCGCGGCAATCATCCATGCCCAGCCAGCCAGAGCGGCAGCGGCGATGGTCAACACGACAACCCATGGCGGGTTGTCCGGAGCCAGAGAGATCAAGCCAGCGAAGAGCACGCTCCCGCCTGCCAGCACTGCGCCGGCCGGGATCAGGCGAGAGTCCATGTTGGGCAGGGTACCTCAGCTCATCAAGGCCGCTACCAACACGTTGCCTGCGATACCGATCACGGCACCGGCAATGAACGTGAAGAGCACAATCCGGTTGCCCGATTTCCGTAGGCGTCCCCTGTTCCCCGTGGGTCTTGGTGAGCTTGTCGATCTCCTCGCGAAGGCGGTCTTCGGTCCACCCCCCGAGCAGTTTGGTGATCTTCGATGCTCGTGCGTCGAAGGCTGAGTCGCCGAGCCTGGCGCGCACCGCGGTCTGCTGCTCCGGCCCAGGAGGCACCGAAACGGCCCGGCGTGCTGCGCAGCGCGGACCGGGTGGCCTGGGCCGCCCCGAAGAGGGGGCCGCGGTCACCGCATCGCCGTCGAGCCCGCAGCGCACCGCGAACGTGCAGGTCGTGTCGCAGGCCCTGCTGTGGAACCCGTGCGCCATCCGGAACCGCAGCGCCACCATTAGGTGATCGTGGGCGTCGACCAGGTCACGGCGGCCGAGCGCGACCATGCCGAGCAGGAAGTCGACGCTGCGGCGTCCCCGCTCGGCCAGGCGCGGACTCCAGCGGCCGGGCGGAGGCCAGCACCTCGGCGGCCTGGTCCAGCGCGCCGCGCCGCCACAGCAGCTCGGCCAGGGCGTACACGGCCAGCAGCGCGTCACCTGCCACGCCGCTCGTCCCGGCCCAAGCGATCACCTCGCGGCAGAGCCGCTCGGCGTCGTCGAACTGGCCCATGTCGACCAGCGAGCCACCCCGCCCGCTGAGCACCGGGCGAGCAGCCCGACGTCGCCGGCCTCTCGCGCCGCGGCCTCGGCCCGCTGCGAAAACCGCAGCTCCTCGGCCACCTCACCGTCCGCGCCGGCATACAGCGAGTGCATGTGGTACGCCGCCGCGAACTCAGCCTCGGAGATCAGCTCGCCGGTTCGGCGATCCGCCCGTACAGCCGGAACAGCCACAGCCGTCCCTCGCTGGCCATACCCCGCTCGCGCCACCACTGGTCCAGGCCACTGGCCCGGCGCAGGCCACCACGCGCGCTGCCACCAGTGGCGGACCAGCGCAGCGCGGCCCGCATCTCGTCGGCGAGCGAGTCCAGCGCGTACAGCGCGAGCGTCACTGGATCGTCCTCGGGGCCGCGGTGCGCCTTTGTCCAGCGCATACATGGCGTCGAGGCCATCGGCCCTCAGTCGAACAGCCCATTACAACGACGTCTCGCTCTCAGCCCCAACCATGATCACGAATGGTGGCGGCACTAGGGGTGCCGGATGCGCGCGAGCTGCCATTGGGTGCCGGTCTGCCAGCACATGCGGGCGCAGCCAAGGTCAAATACGGGCCCGGGTCGTGGGTCATGATGGTGTCGTGCCCAAACCAGTGCTCTACGTTGTCGCCTGTGGCGGCAGGCCGGCAGGTGACCTTCCGCGCGCCATACCCAAACTTCAGGCGGACGGATGGGATGTGTGCGTCATCGTGACGCCCTCCGCCCGCAAGTTCATCGACGCCGACGAGCTGGTGAAGATCACCGGGCATGCCGTCCGATACGACTACAAGCAGCCGGACGAACCTGACGTACTGCCACCCGCCGACGCCATCACTGTCGCGCCGGCCACCTTCAACACGATCAACAAGCTGGCTCGGGGAAGCAGCGACACCCTGGCCCTGGGCATCCTCAACGAGGCGATCGGCCTCGGGCTACCGATCGTGGCTGTACCCACCCCGAACGTCGCGTTGGCGAAGCATCCCGCTTTCCAGGCATCGGTCCGTGATCTTCGAAGCTGGGGCGTGACACTGCTTTTCGACCCCGACAGGTACCCCATGCCGACGCCTAACATGGGGGCACCGGCGGCGGCCCTCTTTCCGTGGGACGACCTGTTGCGGGAGCTCGCACGGGTGCGCGAGCGCCTGGCAGCCGGCCGCGGGAAACCGACGGAGGACTCCGTATAGCTCTGCGGAGTGGAACCATGGCGATCCGAGCGGCCGGTGCCCGAGCGCCTGCAGGAGCCGGTTCAGTCCGATTCCATCGAGCATGTAGTAGTGCCAGGGTGCGGTAGGGCGAACTCAATTTGCGGTAGGGCGAACTCAGTCAAGGAGCGTCGCGTACACGTGATCGTCCAGATCCGCCAGGAAGCGTTCACCGGACCAGAGGCGCAGGAGGCGGCGGACGCGTCGGATCCGTCCTGTTGCGACCCGTCCGCGGGTACGGCCGACGATCGCGGCGCACTCATGAAGCGCCTGCACGGCTGCTTGGGGTTCCGGCTTGGGCTGCGCGAGGTGTGCGTGGGCCAGGTCAGCGATGATGATGGAGCGTTGAATGGGGTTGGTGTCTTCGGTGATTCCTCTGGCGGCGCGTTCGAGGTCGACTGTTGCGGCCGCGCCAGCGCCTGTTAGAAGGTGGTGGAGGCCGATGAAGCCGGCGAGTCTGGCCGAGTCGAAGGCCATGCCGGCGGGGTCGTCCGGCGCAACCTTGGCCGTGTAGTGCTCGGCTAGCGCGAGGGCCGATCGGGCTGGGCGGTGATGATTGCGTCGTGCCGCTACCTCAGCTTGGACAGCGGCGGCTCGTGCGCGCGCTGCCATGCTGGACGTGTCTTGGGCCGCGCGTACGGCGGCGTTGGCGATTTGCTCCGTGGCCGCCAGGTCGCCGCCCCGGTGCATCGTGATCATGGCGAGGCTGGTCCGCACAGTGGCGACGAGCCACTTGTCTGGTGCCTGATCGGCATGTCGTAGCGCGGTGGCGTAGGGCTGTTTGGCGGCGTCGTCGTCGCGAAGTTCGAAAGCCAGCCGCCCGGCAGCACCGAAACAGTCCGCCGCCAGCGCGTGAGCGTCGGGTGGCAGCGCCAGGCCCTCCAGTTCCAGGTGGCGGAAGGCATCGAGGTACGGCGCGAGTGCGACTTGCGAACGCGCAAAGGGTACTGAGCCGACTCGGGTCATGACGGCCGCGAGAGTGGCTGATAGGTCGGTCAGGTCACCCTGTGCGATGTCAGCCGGGTCCACCCGCCAGGGCAATGCGGGCTTGCATTGCGACCACGAGGCGACATTGGCGTGGAGATCGTCGACTCGCTCCGGTGGCACGCCCAGGGATCTGAACGCCTCGAGCAGCTCCAGGAAGTCTGACCCTGGGCCGATATCGATGACGCCGTCACGTTCGGCGTACAGGTGCAAGATTCGTTGGTAGCGTTCGTCGGGCGCCGGTGAGGTCGTGCGGTCACTTTCCCAGCGAGCGATCGTCCGCCGGATGCTGGACACCGCTACATCGGTCAACCAATCCAGGGACAGGCGACGAGCCATGGCCTTGATGGCCCGAGCTTCATCAGCCCAGGACCAGCCACGACGTTCGCGGAGGCGGCGCAGTTGCCGCTTACCTTCTTGGCGGTCCATCAGCTCGCCCTCTTGCGGTTAGATCGGGACGATGAGGCGCGGCTTTCCCTGCTCGGCAACATAGCCAATCGTGTACCAGGTGCCGCTTCGCGGGTCATCGCCGTGTGGAAAGGCTATGAGGAGCCGGCTGCGATCCACCATCCACCTGTTCCGGGCGTGGTACGCGGCCGCGCTCGGGAACGCGGGATGGGCCAGCTCCACGACGTCAACCTGGCCGGTCTGCTGGCCCTCAAGGATAGCCGCCTGCGCCTCCGCCGGCTGGCCAGAAACCGTGCCCGGTACGGCCACGACGATGGCTGCTGACGTGTGCTGGGCTAGCCAGGTCAGCACTAGTGAGTCGATGCCCTTCGCGCCACCGACGAAGATCCGAGCACCGCTTCGGTTGGCAAAGGGCGCGAGGAACTCGGCGAACAGATCTTCGTAGCCCTCTCGCGAGCGGTGTTCTGTCATCCGGCTACCAGAGATCGCGACTTCTGATGTCACCAGTTGTCACCTTCCTGCCAAACCTGACTGTGCTCAAGACTAAAGCTACGGCACGGCCGGTCCGTGCCGAGAGATTTGATTCAGCACAGCGAGGATCTGAACACAGATGCGGCGAGTGAAACGCCCAAATTCCGTGGGACGTCTCGCGGCTTCGCGTATGGGAGGCATGGGCTGATGCTTCGCGAGGGCCTTGACAAGGGGCGCTGTCGACCGTGTTGGTAAATGCACAAGCCTTAAGCGGCAGGGTCCATCATGGACCCCCAATTCTGGGCTGCCAGCAATCGCTGCTGATCGGCCAGGGTTAGACGCGTCGGCGGGCGCCGCACCACCAAAACGCCATACGTCGACGGTTGGCTGATCCCTGCCCTTGTGATCAGCCGAATATGTGAGCCCCCGGCCGGGCGTGACATCGTCTCCGCCCGGCCGGGTCGCCAAGAACGAATGGAGCTGTCGTGGCGCAGACAACCCAACGGGGGAGTGACCCGATCGCTCGAGTCCCCCGTGCGGGCGTGCCGCACGGCAGTGTGTGGTCTTTGCTCTCGAAGGGCCTTGGCGCGGGATTCTTCCGTGTGCTGGTGCCCAGGTCCCTTCGGGTGGGTGCGCCGTCGCTCTTCTCTGCGGGCGGCGGCGCGCCCACCGCATCTGCTGATCGTCCGTCCATGTGGCGCGAGGGCGAGGTTTGTGGTCGTGGCTAGGGATCCGGTCGTGGTGTCGTTTCGGGCGCGGGTGCTGGGCCGGCTGATGCGGCAGCTGCGGGACGAGAACGGCTTGACGATCAAGCATGTGGCCGCGTACGTCGGTGTGGACTTCGCCCTGCTCGGCCGGTTCGAGCGCGGTGAGTGGTCGATGCCACGGCATCAGGTCGCCATCCTGCTGGATGTGTACCGCGTGCATGACCGTGACGAGCAGGAGCGGCTGTTCCGACTGGCGGAGGCGGTGTGGCGGTCCCGGTCCGAGATGGACTTCGACGGCGCGGTGCCCGATGAGTCGTTCGCGGACCTGCTGTGGCTGGAGTCGGAGGCCACCACGATCCACTGCTACGCCCCGAGTGGTCTGCCCGACCTGCTGCACGCCAGCGGATACGCCGACCTGGTGGCCCGTGCTGTGTTGGGCGAGCGGGCGATACAGGAGCAGGTCGACGCCCGGGTAGCGCTGGCGGCGCGACGGCAGCAGGTGTTGCGCCGGCCGGATCCGGTGCGGCTGGAGGTCGTGCTGGACGAGTGCGTGCTGCGTCACCCGGTCTGTGACCAGCGGGTCTGGGCCGAGCAGCTCGACCATCTGGCCGCGGTCTCCCAGATGACCAACGTACAGGTTCGGATCCTGCCTGCCGGTGTCGCGCGGCCACCGCACGTGTGTGGCGGTTACTGCGTCTTCGCTTTGTCCCAGCCGTATCCGGCGCTGGTGGCGCACGTGGAGTACCTGGGCGGACGGCTGCTGATGGAGAACGGCGCCGCGACCGCCCACCTGCAGGCGTTTGACCGGCTGCGGGAAGCGGCACTGGCCCCGGGCGCCTCCGCAGGGCTGGTCCTGTCCTGCCAGGACACGACATTTCCTACTGCTGATGTTCTTCGAGAAAGGCTTATTTGATCATGCCGACGAAACGGTCTGAGTACGTCCAGACCATCCGCGCCCAGTACCTGGGCATCCGGATGCGCGACCTGCGCGACCAGCACGGCCTGACTCTCAAGTACGTCGGTGGCTACCTCGGTGTCGAGTTCTCGACCCTCGCCAGGTACGAGCGGGCGGAGTGGCCGTTCCGCAAGGAACACGTCAAGGCATTGCTGGACCTGTACGGGGTGTACGACGAGGCCGAGCGCGGTGAGCTGGTCCGCCTGGCG
Organism: Actinomycetes bacterium KLBMP 9797; assembly: GCA_037414955.1. Lineage (GTDB taxonomy): Bacteria > Actinomycetota > Actinomycetes > Mycobacteriales > Micromonosporaceae > Phytohabitans. The sequence goes on along the minus strand of JBBEWH010000014.1, from coordinate 19,325 downwards.
GAGAACGCGTGGCGGGCCGACCACTGGTACCGCGACGACGCCAAGCCCAACGCCGCGTGGGGGCCGATGCCGCCGGCGTGGTGGATCCACGACCAGGCGGAAGAGATCTGCGTGTACAGCCCGACGATCATGCCGACGATGATCCAGAACGTCGCCTACCTGGACGAGGTCCTGGGCCGGACCCATCTCGGCACGCCGTTGCCGGAGGAGCAGCGCAAGAAACGCGCCTACGAGATCCGCCAGCGCATCGACGCGCTGCGTGCCCGCGGCGAGAAAACCCCGAAGCTGCGGATGGTGGTGGACGAGGGGGTGCTGCGCCGGCCGGTCGCTGGGATCGCGGCGTTGAAGGCGCAGCTGGAGTACGTGGTCGACATGGTGCGCAAGCTGCCCAACGTGGACATCCACGTGATCCGCAACGGGGCACCGGCGCACGGCGGTATCTATGGCGGGTTCACCGTGTACCGAATGCCGCAGGGCTACCCGCCGGTGGCCATGGTGGAGTACTTCGGCGGCACCCTGCTGATCGAGGCCGAGGCCGCCGAGAAGTACGACAAGCTGTTCAACCACCTCGCGGCGGACATCGCCGACAGCGACGCCGACTCACTCGCGCTGATCAACACCATCAAGGAGGAGCTATGAGCCCAGTCCACGTCGACCCCGCCGACCACGACGAGCAGTGGGTGCCGGACGCGGCCGTCACCACCGGCGCCCGCGCGGTCGCCGCGTTCGCCGACCGCCACCGGCTCGACATCCCAGACGAGCTGCGCGAGGAGCTGGCCCGCCAGGTGCTCACCGCGGCACGCCCGAACCTGGATACGGCAACCTGACCGGCCGGCACGGTGGCGGTGCCGGCCACCCGCGGCAACCGGGAGGCCGGCACCGCCCACGGGCACCTGGAAAGGAGTGATCGTGATGGCGACTGTCTACCGGAGCGAAACCGTCCGCCTGGCCGCCGCGCAGCAGGTGCTCGACGAGCACACCACGCTCACCGCCACCGGCCGTTGCCGCACCTGTTGCATTCCCGGACCATGCCCGTGGTGGGAGGCCGCCACCGCGGCCTTCGCTCAAACCGGACAGCTGCCGCGACGCACGCCCGGCAGGACCCACCCCGAGCTGGTCGGTGCCCGCCGGCTCGCAGTGCCCGGCGTACCGCGCGAGGAGCACCTGCACGGTCAGATCGTCTCGTGACCATCGGGCGAAGGCCTGCCCGGGACCAGGGTGCGTGAGGCCACCGACCACACCAACGGTCGATTACCCGCACCCGGCCAGACGCCATACGAGAACTCGGCCACCGCCGGTGCGCCCCCAGGCCCTCCTACCCGGCGCGGGAACCTGTCGGCTTACACCAAGCGGGCAACAAGGCCCCTATCATCCGTCGATCTGGAGAAGGACGGCGACATGCCGCACAGAGGGTTCGTGCGCTCACTGCGCGCGCAATGGCTCGGCGACCGGCTGCGCGCCTTGCGCGTCGAGCGGGAGATGACCCTCGCCGAGGTCGCCACCCATCTCGGGCGCGACCTGTCGGCGCTGGGCCGGTACGAAAAGGCGCAGTGGCCGATCAAGCTTGGGGACGTGGTCGCGCTGCTGGACCTGTACGGGATCCACAACACCGAGCAGCGGGAGAGGCTGCTCAGCATCGCCAGCCGGGTCTGGCACCTGCACCACTGGGACGGCGACCCGGTCACCGCCAGCGAGGCATGGTTCATCACCCCGCAGTGGCTGGCGGGACGCGCCACAGCGGTCCTTGTCTACCACCCCAACCTGGTCCCCGAGCCAATGCGGAGCCTGACCTACGGCGCGCGCCTGAACCGGACGCGTACGCCCTGGCTCGCCCACAGCCACAGCGGGATGGGAGTGCGGGCGCTGCTCGAACAGGCGGTGCTGCGGCAGGAACTGGAGCAGCCAGGCCTGTGCCACGACCAGCTGACCCACCTGGCCGCACTCAGCCAGCAACCATTCGTAAGCGTGCGGGTGCTGGCCGAGGACCTGCGCCGGCTGCCGGTGCTGCCCGAGCCGGTCGCCGTGTTCCTCATGCGCGAGCCGTACCCGGCGGTCGCGATGACCGAAGGCCTCGCCGGCCGGCACTACCTGGAAGGACCCCTCGCGCAGCAGTACACCGACACGTACCAGCGGCTATGGGACAGCGCCCTGCCCGAGACAGAGTCGGCCAGCGTCATCAACAAGCTGCGTGAAAATGCGAGCCGGCCGTGACCGCCGGGTACTCGGACGGCGGGTGGCACTCGCCAACATCCATCAATATCGTGTGGCGCGACCCCAGCGAGGTGCACGTGCGCACGGGCGCGGTCCTGCCCGCGGTCGGCGAGGAAGCCCACCGCGCCGGGCAACGGCGGTCGAGCGGGCGGCAAGCCGAACGTCGCCGTGCCGCTCGCCCTAGCCGGCCGGCGACGCCAATGCTGGGCGGTGCACTGCTGCGCCACCACCACAAGTGCCTCGCCGCGTCGGCGTGTCCGCTTATGTGGAGGCCGCCAGCATCGACAACCGGGAGTTCTGTGCCAGGCGCGGTTACCGGGACCTGGGACAGCTCCACCGGCACCTGAGCGGCTGCGCCGCCCCGTTCTACCCCCTGTGGCGATCTGGCCTCGACGACCGCTGAACAGGCGCGCCGGACACTGCGGCGCCGGACCACGAATTACCGAGCAATGTCCACTGAGAAGGGAACAGCGACGATGGAAGAAACCAAGACCGGGACGATCGAGGTCGACATCCCTGAGGAGGTCTGCCTGCTGGTGCTTCAGGACATCTGCGAGTCGGACAAACGACCCAGCCAGTGGTTCACGGACGTGCTGGCCGAGCACCTGCGCATGCGCAGCGAGTGCCGAACCGGTGAGGCGAGGCCCTGACCGGAAGCACCGCTGCACCTCGCCGGCTGGCCAGGACCGCTTACTCCTACGGGGCGATCCTGCTGTCGCGCGCGGCCGCCGACGGGGGCCAGCTCAAGGAAAGTACGAGGGAGCGCACTGGTGACCGCTCCGTCCCGCTCGTGGCGCCGTCCCGCGAGCCCGCTCGCGGGACGAAACGCTTTCCGGATAGGCGCCTAGCAGTGACGGCACATTCCATGCCGTATCGCCGGGCCGCGATCGTGGACCCTGCGGGGTAGGCAGCGGCCTGGTGGATTTGCGCGGGACAGGAACCGCGACGGAGGTAACCCGGTAGTGGATGGTCGCGACGATCAATGGAGCTTCGGGGTGGGGATGATGCGACGCGTCGGCGCTTGGCGCCGACCGGCGGTGAGCGCCATAGCCCTGGGTGCGCTTGCGCTCATGGGCAGCTGCAACGGCGGATCGCGGGGGCCGGACAAGACGCTGGCCAGTTCGCCGCCGGCGGTGGGCTCCGGTCCGGCGCCCACCGTGGTCAGCCCACGCTACGACGCGGTCGGCATCGACCTGTGCGGGCGTACCGACCTGGACCCGCTCGCGGGCCTGTCACTGGTGCCGCGGGCGAGCGAGCCTCAGCTGCCGCCTTCCGGGCCGGGAGCAGCCTGCCTGTTCACGCTGCGCGCGCCAGGCGGTCATGCAGCAGGCTTGCGCGTCGAGGCCGCGACGCCGGCCACGGTCGAGGACGCCGGCCGGCTGTACCGGGCCACCGCACTGGTCACGAGCATGGAACCTGCCGGGCGCGTTGTGGGCCTCGGCGACGAGGCCGAAGCCTTCGTCCGGTGGTCGGACTTCGGCTTCAGGTATGCCGAGTACCTCGTGCGCGCGCGGCACGCCAACCTGGTGACAAAGGTGTGGGTGGCGGTGGGCGGCGACAGGTTCGTGCCCGAGCAGCGGCTCGCGGTGGCGACAATGGCGATCACCCGCGCGACGCTGGCGTTGGCGTCCCGCACCTGACCGAGGGCAGGCCGACGCCTGTCCGGTACGGCCTGCGGTCAGGAGCCGTCGGGCGGACGTCAGGGTCGACAGCGTGGCCGGCTCTCGCGTTCGGGCACGAAGCTCCAGAAGGGAGGCGCGTGTGCTGGCTCGCCGGGCCACTGACGCCTTGCCGAGCTACCAGGGGCCGGCATACGCGCAAGACTTTGCACGCCATCGCCAGGTGGGGAAATCGTGTGGTGGATGCGCTGCGCCGACGCAGCGGCGTGCTTGTATGCGATCTTTAAAACCCAATGTGGCGCCTTGCCGGGCGGCATCGGTTGGGCGCTCACACCACGTCGCGGGTGCGTCGGCGATCTCTATTCGTGCCGTTCTTCGCGCCGAGCCGATAAAGCGGCATCTTCGACGTGGTGATGTAACCCGGACCTGACTATCCCATGCGGGCGAGATTGACATTGCAGGCTGGTGACAACGGTCGGGAGCAAGACAGCGAAGCTCGTCACTATTGCTGTACGTTGTTGTTGCGTCACGGTACGTCTGAATGGTCCGCCTGCCGCTACTGCCATCCCGATTGGGGTGATCCAGGTTGGGTAGCTCGTCGGCCAATACGGCGCACGGCAGCCGGACATTGCTGGTGTTCTGGGGGCTCAGCGCCATTCTCGGACTCGGCGTTGCGGCGTTGGCCTGCGCCATGTCAGCGGAGGTCGCCAGTGCGACGCTACTGGGGTCGCCTGCCACGCAGGTGGTCGCGGGCGTCGCATCGGGGGTCACGGTCCTGGGCGTCGTGGTCGCCTGGCCGATCAGCGTTTCCGCGCGCACCCGCTGGTGGGTGGCGTGGCTGCAGGTCGTGGCAGCGGGCGTTACCGCGATGCTGGCGGTGGACTTCCTCACCAGCGGCAAGTACGCGGCAGCCGGTGTCCTGTTGGTTCAATCGACCGTCTTCGCCGCGGCGATCGCCTTCCGCATCGCCCGAGCGGCGAAGGCCCTTGCCAATCCTGCGGCGGGAACGCCATGACCGAGGAGATCCTCGCCAAGCTGCGACGCCTTCAGCAACAGACCCAAGGACTTCGGGAACTGTTCGAGAACTTGCGAGCCCATGCGCCGGCAGGAGCGGACGGGCACGACCCGACCCGATCCGTTCACGTGCTCATCGGCGGTGACGGCCTGCCCACCGAGATCCGCGTCGCACCCGGCTGGCAGAACCAGCTCGCGCCGAACAACATCGGGCAGGCCGTTCTCGACGCCTCGGCGGCCGCGGTCACCGCCGGCATGCAAGCGTGGTCCCACGCGCTCGACCAGATGCGATGGGCCTCGCGGGTCGCGGAGTTCGAAGCTCGGAGCGAGCCCGCGCGGGCCGGACACGAGCCGAGTTTCCCGCCACCCGACACCGTGGGATCCGGGGCCGCACGCGAACCGCACGAGGTGGCAGAGGACGTGCTTCGCGCGGCAGAGCAGCTCCGGCGCTCCACCGCGGCCGGTGCGGCCGCGGCCGGAACCGGAACCGACCAGTCGGGAAACGTCGCGATCACCCTTACCCACGCCGGGCTTCAGGCCTGTTCGATCCAGGCGGCGTGGGCATCACGGCAGGACGGCAACGCCTTGGCCGCCGCGCTGAACCTGGCCCTGCGTACCGCACGAGCCCAGCTCGACGCGCACGCGAAACAGCCCGAACCTGACGCCTTCAGCCACCTCGCCGACCAGGCGTTGTCCACCCTGCTACGCATCACGCAGACGACGAGAGGGGACGAGCGATGACCCAGCCCACCCCACGCGAGGTCAGCGTGGCCACGGACGCCCTGCGCACCGAAGCCGCGCAGTGGGACGACCAAAGCCTCGCGATCGCGGCCGTCGCCACCAAGGTCGGTGGTCTGGCGCTCAACCGGATCGAGGCGGGCCTGTTCCAGCTACTCGTGGGCCCCTACAACGAGCTCGTCACCGCCGTGCGGTCGCGATGCCAGGAAGGGCAGGCCGCGATGACCGAGATCGCCACCACGCTGCGATCCGCCGCGGACACCTATCAACGCGAGGACGAGAACAACGCGCACCGGATACACCACCTCTACTGAGGGAGCCGACCGTGGCCGACTTCAGCAAGGCCCAGTACGAGGCCGTGATCGCCGACCTCACCACGGGGATGACCACCTTCTCCACCAAGCTGGACCTGATGATCCCCACCGCCGTCGCGGCGGTGAACCATTGGTACGTGCCGGCGGACGTGCGGCAGGCTGTGGTATGGCTCGCGACGAAGACCGTGGAGATCGGCCGCAAGCTGCTCGACCTGCTCGTCGACATCATCGAGGGCGCGCACGCGCCGATCGTCATGTTCATCGACGCGTGGGAGTGGATGGACGTGCGCGGCGCCGCGACCCTTGTCGGCAGTTCACTGAGCGCGAACGCCTTGGTCGTCGACGATACGGACTGGTCCGGGAAAGGCCGGGACGCCTACGTCGCGGTCGCCGAGGCCCAATCGCAGGCCGCCCTACGCGTCAGTGCCATCGCCAGCAGTGCCGGCACCCTGCTCATCGCCTGTGCGGTCGCCGGCCTCATGTTCTACGCCCTCCTGGTGGCCGTGATCGTCAGGTTAGTGGCGGCCGCCATCGCGGCACTGACGGCGTTAGGCTCCGCGGTGTTCTCCTGGGCCGGCGTGGGAATCGTCCTGGGAGAGGCTGGCGCGAGCACGGCCACCGTCGGTGCTGCGATCATGGCGCTGCTGACCTTTCTCGGCGCCCAGGCCACCGCCATGGTTAGCCTCCACGGCGAGGCCGTCGACGTTAACGGTTTCCCCAAAGGACGGTGGCCCACGTCGAACGCCTCCGCCTACAACGACGCCACCGTCACCGATGACGATGCCGACTGGTCACTGGCTGACTAGCCGAAACCTTCGATGCCTTGCCGCGGCCGGGCCAGTGTGGTGGCCGCTGTGCACCCGCGAGTCATCACGCGCTGAATGTCTGGAGACGCTTGGCGCGCGAGGGATGGCGTAGTTTCAGCAGGGTCACCTTCTCGATCTGCCGGATGCGTTCCCGGGACAAGCCAAACTCGCGGCTTACCTCGTCCAGGGTGCGTTGGCAGCCGTCGTCGAGCCCGAACCGCTCCCGGATGACCGCCTGTTCGCGCTGCGACAAGGTGGACAGCACTATTTCCACCTCGTTGCGGAGTTCGCCTCGGGCCGGCGTGTCACCTGGCTCGGCGCGCTGATCGACGTCGGCGACGAGGTCGCCGATCCCGCTTTCGCCGGCCGCTTGGTCGAGGCTGACCGGCTCTCGGTCGTACGAGATGAGCTCGATCACCTGGAACTCCGGCACGCCTAGCTCCGTGGCGACCTCGGCGATCGTGGGTTCGCGCCCGAGCGAGGCGGCCAGGTCGCGCCGGGCGCGGATCATCCGGTTGACCTGCTCGACCATGTGGACCGGGATGCGGATGGTGCGAGCCTGTTCGGCCATGGCGTTGGTGATCGCCTGGCGGATCCACCAGGTGGCGTAGGTGGAGAACTTGTAGCCCTTGGTGTAGTCGAATTTCTCCACGGCGCGGATGAGGCCGAGGTTGCCTTCCTGGATGAGGTCGAGGAAGGCCATGCCACGCCCGGTGTACCGCTTCGCGATGCTCACCACGAGCCGCAGGTTCGCCTCCAGCAGGTGGTCTTTGGCCGCCCGGCCCTCGGCCGCGACGAGGGTGAGGTCGGCCCGCTTTTCCGGTGTAAGCGCGAGATCGGCGAGCTTCTCCTCGGCGAAGAGCCCGGCCTCGATCTGCTTTGCCAGCTCGACCTCCTGGACGGCGGTGAGGAGTTTGGTCCGGCCGATACCGTTCAGGTATGCCCGGACCAGGTCCGCGGAAACGCCGTGGTCGATGACGTCGGCGTCGGCGGTAGCGCGTCCGCTGCGACTGTCCTGCCATGCGCGGGCCGCTTGGCGCGTTAGCTGCCATAGCCATGGTCGGCAGTCGGGTCCGGGGATGTGACGCGCCCGGTGCGCGATTAGATCGATAACCTCGTCAGCGATCTGCAGTGCCGTTGTTTGGCTGTTGACCAGCTGGGAGGCGTAGGCATAGATGGTGTCTCGGTGCAGGTCTACCACGTGCGCGAGCGCTGTCTGATCTCCGTCTCGGGCACTGTTGATAAGAATGGTGAGAGCGTCAGCGACGTCAGCGGTGTCGCACCGGTCGAGTCGGGGGGGACGAGCAAAGCTCGCGAGGACCTGCAGGGCAGTTCGACGCAGACCCTCGTTCAGGTCGACGACCTGTCCGAGTCGAGAGATGCCTTCGCGTCGCGTTGCCTCCTTCTCGCTGTTTAGAGATGCCAGGCCCTGTAAATAGGTGCTCTCTTCGGCGCTGGTCTGTCCCAGCGCGGCGGCGACGATGCGGGCAGCGCGCGCTGCTGGGATAGTGCCGCGTATGTGAAGGGCTCCTGTCGTGCCCATGGATGAGTCGGCTACCAGTTCGCCTACCTGATCGAGGTCGACGACGTGTCGGTCGACAGGCACCGGGTGGGTACTGGGACCTTGGTCTGCTGTCATCTGGGCGTTCGAAAATTTGCCGGGCATCACTGCCTCCCTCCGCCCGCCGTATGCAGGTTCTTCCCGGCCCTTTGTCGGATACGGCTCAGTCGCATCTCGACGGCGCGTTCCGTGAGCCCACCACCAATCTTGTCAGCGATCTCTTTGTGGGTCAGCCCCTGACTCTTGGCCAAGACGATCTTTCTGTTGATCTCGTCTTGGATGTCGTTGAGTGACTCGACAGCGCTCAAGCGGGTGATGACTGTGTCGCACGGATCCACGGCATGACCGTTGAGCGGCACCTCGACATGCTCGGTGGGCACTTCTTGCAGCGTCCGGTCTGGACGCCATGCTTTGAGTGCGTTGCTGAAGGTAAGCAGGCACGCGCCGATGAAGAAGGTTTTGAGACTCGCTCCACCGTCTGGCCGCCATTGAGCCTCCTTGAACGTGGTCTTGATGAATAGTCGTAGCCCGTATGTGACAGCTAGGTCGGCAATCGCGGTGTGGTCGTCCTCCGCTAGCTCTGCGAGTCCGAGTGGCCTGCGTGCAGGTCTGCCAAGACTCGCTGCCTTAGCGAAGATGACGCCCGATCGTAGCCAGGCAGTGATCACAGCGAGGCCGTAGCGAGCCAGTTCCAGCAGGAACAGTTCGTACTCGGGGCCTTGGTGGCCGGCGTGGGCCAGACGCTTGTAAAGTGCGGCGTCACCTGCGTATCTGGCGAGATCGTCGGTATCGGTCTGACCAGATAATCCAAAGCCGTTGAGGGTACTCTCGACCTCAGCAAGATCGGATGCGAGTGCGGCCAGCTCGCGTTCTGGTAAGACATGATCGATGCGACGTTGCTGGTCCACGTCGATTGACCGCGTCCTCGGGACGCGGCTGCTGGGTTGTATCTCGGCGTGGATCACGAACTCCTTAGCCAGATGCCAGCCAGCGAAACGTTGGCGACCGTCTCTTATCTCCGCTGGCGGCGCTAACCCCACGCCCGTTGGAGAAATTCCACTGTGATGTGTCCGGCTAGGCCGCAGCCGAGGGGATCTCGCAGCCGGCGTAGCTACCAGGATGGCGAGCCGGCTAGGCAAGCCGGCAGTCTCATTATCACCGGGAGTTTCTATGACTCGGCGTCCGCGATCGGGGCACACCAACCGAGGGGCTCTTCTGAGCCTGCGTGCTGCGATGATCATCTTGTTCTCTGTGCTGGTGGGTCTCGGAGTAGGGATATTGGCCTACCTTGCGGTAGGTGATCCGGGGCAGGCCGTTATCACCGGCGGCGGCGCGGTCGCTGCGTCCGTGATATTCCTCGACCGGATCATCGCTTGAATGATGCAGCTGGAGCAGGAACTACCCGGTCGAGGATGTGGAGCCGACCCGGCGCCGCTGCGGGAATGATCTTCCTTTGTGGATGACAGAGTGATCGCGAAGTGGGCGCCGGACTCGCTGTGGGAGCTGGCCGCGCCGCTGATGCCGCCGGCTCCGGTACGCCGACAGGGCGGTGGGCGGTGACGGGTGGACGACCGGGCGGGTGCTGGGCGGCCGTGTAGTACCTGAACCAGACGGGTTCGTGGTGCAAGCTGCCGGAGCAGATGTTCGGGTTTACCCGGGCCACCGGATGACGATGAGACATGAGCACGGCCGGTCATCAGATCCGGTTGTTGGTCATCGCGTTCTACCGCACGGGTGCGGCGACCCTGCGCGCCCGGCCGGCGCTCAGAGCAGCGTAAGCGGCTCGAACTGTGGCCCTTCGTCCTTGCTGGCGCTGACATCTCGCCTGCCAGTCCTCATACGGCGGCATCGTCCACAGCCCTGCCGCTGGGTTCGGGCTGAGACGGTTGTTTGCCACTCCTTCGACCCGCAGCAGGGGCAGTGCCACCGGCAGCGGTCGTGGGATCCCGGGCGGAGCCGATCAGGCCCCCGATCAGGGTGGTCCAGGTTCGCAAGGAAAGTGCCCGCGATCTCGGGATGTAGGTCGGCCAGCGACCCACCGGGCGAAGGCTCCTGGCGGGACGCGCTGCGTCGGCACGGCTGGCAGCCGCGTCCAGAGGTACGGGTGACGACCGGCGCCACCCATTCGTGCGCACAGTCCGGGCATCGCCAGAGCACCCGGACGGTCGACCCCCGAGCCAGATCGAGCAGCTCGATGTCGTGAGCCTTGTCGACGTCGAGGATGCGCACGGCCTGGGCGAGCAGCTCGGGAGCGACGTCACGGACCCGGAGCTCGGCCCGGCTCAGACGAGCCTGGAAGGCACGTTCCCGCCGGGAGCACGCCGGGCAGCCGGTGTTGCGCCGGGCCCGGTCGACCACCTTGGTGCGCCAGACGTGCCGGCAGGTCCCACACTGCCAGACGCATCGGTCCGCCGATCCGGGAAGCAGCCACTGCGCGCCCATCTCCGGACGCGTCAGGTTCTCGACCAGTTCGCTCGCCAGCTCCGGGAACAAGATGGCCAGATTCTGGTCGGGTGGCGTGTTCTGGAACGCCTTCCACTCCTCGCGCGCGGCGCCGAGGCATGCGGCGATCCGGTCGCCGGACAGCGGCGGGCACGGCACGGACTGCGAGCGCAGCCATTCCGCGAGGACCAGAAACCAGTCCGTCGCGTCCTTAGTACCCGCGACCACGGTCTTCCCCGGAACCGGCGGCGTGCCGGGCTGCCGAACCCGCACATATCGCACGCCCAGCTTGGCCATCACCTCCGATTTGCGCAGATCCCGGGCGTGGGCAGCGGCGTCGGCGTGCCACTGGGCCGGGTCCAGGTCGATGTAGAGGCCGGCCGAGGGCAGGAAGAGGTCCAGCCGCTCCGCCGAGCGCCTGCCGCCGTCGAGGCGGACGTCGACTTCCACCTCGCCGCCGGTCGCGGCCGCCAGCAGGTGGGCGAGCTCAAGTTCGAGGAGGCTGCGGCCGCGGCGGCGGCACCGGCCGCAGCCGTGGTCCGGTGATTTCGCGCGGTCGCGCACGTGCGCCTCGAAGAGCGCACCGCACCGGCAACGCCAGGAGCAGAGCGCGCCGGCACGCGGGTACAGCGTCGCCGGGCCGTGCCCGGGCCAGGAAAGGTTCGTCACGAAGGACGCGGCGACGTCCGGCATGAGCGTGGCGAGCGACCTCTCGTTGGGGGCGACCCGTCCGGCGACGCCCCGAGCGAGGTACGCGCAGGCGGCGCAGAGGAGCCGGGTCGCTTGGGTGGCGACGGTGCGTTCGAAATGCCGGAAACATTCCGGGCAGCGCCAGATGCAGATGTCGTTGGTCCCGGCGGTGAAGCTCTGCGGGTCTCGGCCGGGGTGGGACTTGTTGGCGACGAACATCGCGGCCAGCTCCGGATGTGTACTGCTAAACGGCGCGGCTTCGCCGGGGTCGCGCAGCAGTTCGCCCGCCCGTCTGCGTCCGCAGGGCGGGCAGCCGCGGCCAGCGGTTCGGTTTGTCACGGTGGACACCCAATCATGCGCGCAGTCGCCGCAGCGCCACGAGCATCGGTCCACCGAGTTCGGCCGGAGAAGGGAGGGGCCGCGCTCGGGACGCCGCTGGTTGGCGAAAAACTGGGCCGCGATCTCAGGGTGCAGGTCAGCGAGCGATCGGCCCGGCCGCGGTGCGCCGCCCATCAACTCCGCGCATCGAGGGCAAGGCCGGGCGGCACCGACCACGTTGAACACCGTCTGCTCCCACTCATGATCGCAGGAGCCGCACCGCCATCGGCAACGGTCGGTGGCGGATTTCGGCAGGGAGTCGGGAGTGCGGCGCGGGTCGGTGAGGTTGCGGACGAACATGTCAGCGACCGTGGGGTGGGTAGTGCGCAGTGGCGCGGTGGTCGGCAGCCGACGGTTCGCAGCCCGGCATCGTGGGCAGACGCTTCCGGCGACCTGGAGCCGGACTCTCGTGTGCCAGGTGTTGCCACAGGCGCAGCGCCACCAGGCGACCTTGTCGGAGCGGACGCTCACCTCGGACACCGGCGCCTGCTCGGCCAGGTCTTCCCAGCGCAGGAAGAACTCGACGATCTCCGGGCACGCGTCGCCGACCCGGTTGGCCACCCGCCGGGAGTTGGCATCAGATCGGCGCTTGCCCGCGCACGGCTTGCAGCCGCCGCCCCCGGACCGTGTCCGCCGGACGATCGGGTTCACCCAGGAGTGGCCGCAGGCCGAGCAGCGCCACCGCGCCTCGGCCGAGGACTGGGCGCTGATCGTCGCGGGTGTGGCGGTGGGATAGGTAACGCACTCCAGCCACTCCGCGGCCAGCTCTGGCATGACTTCAGCCAGGCTGCGGCCCGGCTGCGGCGTCTCGGCCTTGCGCCGCAGACGGCTTCGGCACGCCTTGCAGCCGGGGGCCGCCCGCATCCGCACTGCGGCGGCCTGCCACCACTCAAGCCCGCAGGTCGCGCACCTCCACCGGGCCCTGCGGTTCGAGCCCCGAGGAAGGTCACCCAAAGCTCTCATCCACCCGTCGACCTCCAACAGTTCCGGCAGGAGATCCGGATGGGTGCTCGCTACCGTCTGCTGGGTCTTGGCGGTCACGGCCGTATCGTCCCAGCCGAGTACGACATGCTCGGCGGCTGAGCCTCCCCCGCCGCCGCAGCCGTCGACTCAACCGGTTCATACGAAAGCACTCTGGACTGCTGCCGTGGATCCCCCACTGGGGACAGCACGGTTAGGTCGTGTCAATACCGCAAGATCATATGTGCGTGCGTCCAGTAGAGATAGGTGGTTGATCATGTGAGTGGTTGACGGTCTTGTTTCGTAAGCTCGTCGTCGCTTGCCGGTGAGAGTCCGGTCCGGGTAGCCGCCAGGGGCCCGGTAGCAGGTTGGCGTGGTGGCTGAGCGCTTGTGCGGGTCCATGCCGATTATCACAGGATCCGATGTGGAGCCCTGGGCCTACCCGTGGAGGCTTTTCTCGATGACGTGCGGGCGGCGCTGCGGGAGATCGGGTGGCTGAAAGAGGCATGGCAGATCTACCTGTGTGCGACACCGCCGGACGGCCAGTCCGGTGTGGACGGCGGCGAGTGCGCCTGCAAGGTGTGCATCCGCGGTCCGCGTTCGGTGGCGCTGGGGTGACTCCACGGGGCGCAGAGTCTTCGTTGCGGCGTCCGGCGAAGTGTCCGGACCCGTAGCCGCATGTCGGGTCATGGCAGCTGGACCACTGTTTTGAACGCCTGGCCTTCGCCGATCTGCCAGCTTGCGACCACTTGGCGAGGCCCACCGAAGTGCGGGTCGTCGGCGCCGCGGTAGAAGGCACCGTCGCTACGGGCGCTGTCCTCGGTGCGGCAGATGTCCCGGAGTGCGGCCCGCAGTCCAGGATGCGCCACGGCGGCCAGCTTCTCGTCCCAGGACGGGTCGACGCCCCAGTCCGGTTCGCATGACCGGAGGTGGTCAGGGTCACGGTGCGTGCCGGTGACGAACCGCATGGCGTCGAACAACGATCCGTCGGTGTGTGCCCGGAATTGGATGTCTGGAGAGGCCCGGTAGACCTCTTGCGGGGTCAGGCCACGCTCGATGAGGATCCTGCCGAGATCCTGGCCCCGGATCGGGGAGTCGAGCTCGGGCACCCCATGTTGTGCGCCGCCGTCCACCACGCAGGCCTCGAAGATGGACTCGCCGAGGTCGACACTCCAATATGGTGTGTCTAGGTCCCAGCCTTCCAGCAGCTTTCCCAGCTCCGGAATCGTCTCGAAGGGCGCCCGGACGATCTCACCGCGGGCCAGTGGAGCAAGGTCGAACCCCTGCTTGAACAATTCGACGGCCAAGTCGTCGCAGTCGTAGTACGCGGCATACGTGGCCTGCGGAAACTGCTCCAGCCGGCGACCGAGCAGGATCGCGAAGCCCTGGCTGAGCGCCTCGTTCCATTCGTCATGCTGTGCTGAACCGGTCATCGTCACCAATCCGTGAAGAGTCGCCACCCAAGCGCCACCGCCCAAGCATGGCCCCAACTAAGCCTCCGCGACCCTAGCGGAAGAGTGCTCGCGGGATGGTGTCGCCCTTACCCCAGTTCTTACAATCCGAGTCCCTATCCGCCGGTGCGGCACCGTCCATCCGGCCGCAGTCCGCCGCTGGCATGATCGCGTTCACGCCTGGTGAGTCTGTCCACCGTTGCTGACCGCCGATCGCGACCCGGTCGTCGAGGTCGGCACTCGCGCGACTGCGTGCTGCCGTGGCTCGACGGCCACCACCCGGCTGGTCCCGACCTGAGCCTCGCCTAGGCACAGGAACTCGGTACCGCCGTCGGGCGGATCCACCGCGAACTCAACCAGCCGGACGCGGCGATCGGGGCTGCCAAACGTCACGGCAGCGCCTACCGCCCGCGTATCGTGCGGCCCGAGGACGCCGTCGCCGAAGCGCGCCGCTTCCAAACCGTAGCCGCCGCCGCGGGCGGGCTTTCGACATCACCGCCATCCACCTGCTCGACCAGCGGATCGCGCTCATCGACACACACGCCGCTGCCCGACCAACCGACGACCAGCCCACAGGCCCATACGGCTGGACCCACGGCGACCTGCATTACCGCAACATCATCTGGACCGGCCGCGCCATCATCGACTGGGACCGCATCCGCATCCGCCCGTTCGCCGAGGAAATCGCCCGCACCGCAACCATCCAGTTCGCGACCGAGCACGGACTCGACCTGGACCGCGCCGCCGCGTTTGTCGCCGGGTACCGCACCGTCGTCCCATCGCCGTAGCCGACCTCGACGATGGTTTGCACCGGCTGTGGTGGAAAGGCATGTCCGACTTCTGGCACCTGGTCCACCACTACGATCGCGGCGACCACGGCTGCGACGACCTGTTCATCTCCGGCGAGGCGTTCCTGCACTGGTGGACCGATCATCGTGACGAGGTGTGGGCTGCACTGTCGCCGTGACAATCGCACGTACCGCCGGGCAACCTCATGGCTCGCGGACCGGCCGGTCACCGACCTACCAGCTGTCCTGTCCCGGATCGCATGAGTGAAGCATCGGTCCGACTGTGGCTGCCGTTTCGGCCCGCCGACGGCGGATTCCACGCCTGTCGTCTCGACCGAGCCCGACCATGTGTCCCGCGCGCGGTGTGCCTCGCCCGGGTCGAGGCTGGTGGCGCGCCGCCCGTTGCCCGGCCATTTCGCCTACCGTCGGGTACCGGTGGAAGCGGGCTCCCGCACGGTTCACCGTTGGGCGTTCGGTGTCCTCGCTGAGTATGCGGTCAGACGTCCTACTCTTGCTGATCAAGCAGTGGGCGAGACGCGGTGCCTGTATCCATTGTTTCGTTCATCGATCGGTGGACGCCGCCGGGAAGCCGATCGATGAGCGCGGCCACCGTCGGTACCGCGATCATGGCGCTGGTGAGCTTCCTTGGCGCCAAGGCCACCGCTCTCGTCAACCTGCACGGCGAGGCCGTCGACGTTAACGGCTTCCCGAAAGGACAGTGGCCCACCTCAAACGCCTCCGCCTACAACGACGCCACCGTCACCGATGACGATGCCGACTGGTCACTGGCTGACTAGGCCCATGTGTCGGGTTGCCGTGCGAGATCATGCAACCAGACGTCGCAAATCGGACGTTGTCTGGTGATCTGTCCTCAAGGTGTGGTTGCATCGCCGCATCGCCGCCGCTTTGGGCTGGTGGCAAGGGGAGCGGTCTCGGGGGAATAGATGACTGCAGAACTGGCCAGGCGCACGGGATCATCGATCGGAGCGGTGCTCCCTTCTTTGGTCCGCTGGGGTCTGTCTAGCGACGCGGACCTGGTGTACCGGACGATCACGACGCTCGGGCCGCGGTCGGCTGGCGCGCTGGCCCGCGAGCTGGGCATGCCGGTACATCGGGTGGACGAGGCGTTCTCCGTGCTACGCGCCGTCGGCGCCGCGCGGATGACGTCGAAAGGGCGCTCCGGGCGTCGACGTCCGATGTGGGTGACCCTCCCACCCGCGCAGGTGGTGGAGGCGTTACGGTCTCGGCGACTACGGCGGGTTGACCCGGAGGCACAGGCGCGCACCCACCAGGCCGTCGTGACGGCCCTGGAGGGTCACGGGCGATTCGCCGGCTGCGCGTCGACCGCCTGGCAATTTGGCGACGGTGTGCGCTATCTGCCAAGCCGTGATGTGACTCGGCGTCGGTTGGCCGAGCTGATGGCGGTCGAGCGGCGTGAGCACCTGGCTATCAATACCGAGCAGTCCTTTGAGTCGGCCTCCGCCCGGGCGGCCGCGCCGCTGATGAGGCAGGTGGCCGACCGCGGGGTGGCCGTCCGGGTGGTCGGACTGCCGCCGGCGGACCACGACCTGCACGTGGACGCGCCGCTGTTCGACCGGCCGCTGTACGTCCACCGCGAGGCGCCCGAGTTGCCCATGAAACTGCTGGTCATCGACCGGCAGGTCGCGCTGTTCCCGGTGGACCCGCGCGACTTCGAGCGCGGTTACCTGGAGGTCAGCCAGCCCGCGATGGTCGACGCCTTGGTCACGCTGTTCGAGCGGACCTGGATGGGAGCCAACGACCCGCGGTACGGCGAAGTGCCAGGGGTCGTCCTGTCAGACCGCGAGCGTGCCCTGATCAGGCTGCTGGCCGGCGGGCACACCGACGCAACTGCAGCGGTGCGGCTGCGGATCAGTGTCCGGTCAGTCAGCAACATCATGCGAGCCCTGATGGACCGGTTTGGCGTGCAGAACCGGTTCCAGCTCGGCCTCGCCCTCGGCGCGGCGCGGCTGGCCAGCCCGCCGTCACCACTCGCTACCCAGGAGGCGTCATGAGCCGGCGTCTGCTGACCGGAGCGCTAGCGTCCGCCGTGGTCATCGTCTGCATCGCAGTCGGCTCGCCGGCCGCCGCCGTGACATCGGAGCCCTGGAATTACCCCACCTTCTGCGCCGAGGGCCAAATAACCCGCGTGGTGCCGCCGTCATGGGGGGACGACCTGGCCTCGGTGATCGGGTGGGCACAACCCTGCCCGGGCGCTGATCCCGCGCAGGTCCGCCTGGGTCGAGTCGGCGTCGCCCGGTTTGGCGATGAGTTCGGTGTCATCACCCAGCGCAACTTGGAGAGCCTCGGGACCGAAGCCACACCTACCCAGATCACCAATCGTGTCTATTTGCCCAACATCTTTCTGGGTTGGGAAACGGTGATCTGCCTGGTGGCCGGTCCAAGCAGCCGGATCGCCTGCGCTGTGGTTAACAGGGATCGCGCCTCGGGCTCCGCGCAGGTGACACCGATCCCCCTGGACGACCCGCGGGTCTCCAACATCGTCCGGATCTACCCTAGCCATAACCCCGGCAAACCGGTGTGCGGCGCCTGCGTCTGATCCGGCGGGTCGACCTACCAATGAAACGCAAGCCACCTCGGGCAAGCTGGCGGCACCTGTGGACAGCCGGAGTTCGTCGATGAGGACGTGGCAACGACGCCACTGCCGCGTGCGCGAGGGCTGTGCCGTTGCTGCAGCCGTCCGATGCTGGCTGTGGCGAGCGGTATCGTCGAACGGGCGGCGTAACCTCAATCGATCTCCCGCAAAGTCGACTGCGCCGCCTCACTCGACTTACGCCAAGTGGGTACCCCGACCGCGTATGTGAATTTCAATGAGATGGTGTTCCGCGGCCGGTTTGCCTGTTTGCGCGGTGCGACGCGCTATTTCGTACCAGGTCCACTGACATTTCGATCCTTGTGCTTGGCGCCGATCTGCTAGATCGGTCGCCACCTGGCGCCGTAGTCGGATCCGTTGGGGTGGTATCGCATCGGAGAGGCTGGCCATCGCCACTCGACCTTCATCCGACGGGCGTTCTCGGGCATGGTGCGCTGTGGTTCGAGTAGCCTCGTCAGTTCGCCGTAACGGCGGTCGATGCCGCCGTGGCCGGGGTGGCTGTCAGGGGTTGCGGTGCCGGCCTCGTACGCGTGTTCCACTCAACGAAGATCGACCACTGGTCCAGTTCCCAGGCCAGCGCGGTTTGGCTCGCCGGCCAGACGAAGTACTCGTTGTTGGGTTGGCCGGGGCGGGCGTAGTCGTTGACGGCCGGAAGTAGTGCGGCGCGCCGGCGATGTCGGCCAGTCCGCAACGCGGCCCGTCGTACCAGTCCAGCTCGACGTGAACACGCTCAAATCCTTCGTCGCTGAAGGCATCGTCACGGGGATCGGCCACCGGAGAAGGCTACTCAACGCCTTCGCCGTCACATTCGGTGACTACCGCTGGTCGGCCGCCGAGACCTACTAACCGAGGACGCCGAAACACCGTTCACGTTACGGACCCGCTTGACAAGGATCACCCGCATAATGCCGAAGATAGTGCGTTCTCGACGTGCGGACTGGCGCTCGTTGGCGCAGGCCAGACGCCGCTATCGGCCGACGGTGGTCCAGTCCGTCGGCGTGGGTGGAATTATCTGGCCCGCTGCGTGGTCGTTGAGCCGCCGGACGATTTCGGCGATGTCGTACTGCGGGAACATGACCTGCATCAGACGTAGCTGGAAGTTCGACGGCGTCGTCTCATCGAACATCGCGGTGTCGTACGGCTTGACGTTGATCCGCCACGCGTCAGGCGCCGCCCAGTGCACCATCCGGATGTAGAACGCGTCTCGGACGCCGGCGCGAGCGACAGCGTCGAGGAACGCCAGGCCTTGGTCGGCGACGAAGTCGATGAACGCCCAACCCTTCCACGCGACGTGCTACAGCGTGGCCGAGGATAAGGCCCCTTGCCGAGCCGAACGTCTGGTTTAACCACAAACCCCCTGATCGAGGTAATTCAGACTAAGGGGGTGTCTCAGTTGGTGGCCTTGAGCCAGCGGCGGTAGCAGATCAGTACGCAGGCCAGGTCTGCGAAGGCTTGGAAGTGTTCGGCTTTGCGTTCGTAGCGGCGGACCAGACGGCGGTTGTTCATCAGCCAGGCCAGGCACGCTTCCACGATCCAGCGGTACCGGCCCAGCTTCTGCGAGGACTCGACGCCCTTGCGGGCGATCCGTACGCCGATCCCGCGCCGGCTGACCTCAGCACGCAGGGCGCGTTGGTCATATGCCTTGTCCGCGTGCAGCTTGTCGGGGCGGTGGCGGGGCCGGCCACGCCGGCCAGGGATCGGTGCGATCGAGTCGAGCAGGG
>JBBEWH010000013.1:0-156756 GCA_037414955.1 Actinomycetes bacterium KLBMP 9797 | reverse complement strand
GGCCTCCATCGACCGGTGCACGGTCCGCATGATGTCGTCCAGGGTCTCGTTCCAGACCGCCGCGTTGCTCGCGTTCCCCCAGATGTTCGAACCACCACCGTCGGCCGCGTGCAGGTTCCACTCGGTCATCCACTGGTTCTTGCCGTACTGGGTCGCTAGCGGGTAAGCGGACAGGTTTCCGCTGTTCTCGGCGTCGTACAGGTGGCCGCCGACATACCCGATGTTGTTGCGCGCGGTGGCGTCCTGCAGCGTGGGGTCGGAGTACGCGCGGTTGAACCTCAGCGACTCGCCCACCAGGAGCCTGGTGTCCCTGACCTTGGTGCCCTGGGTGCGGACCCAGTTCCGCATCTCGGTGCCGGTCCAGTCCATCGAATCGTAGTTGGGATGCCAGTCCGGCTCGTTCTGGACCGAAGTCACATCGACCGTGACACCCTGGCTCTTCATGTACTGCACGTAACTGTTCAAGTGCTCGGCATAGTCGTCGTAGTAGTCCGTGCGAAGCTTGCCGCCGTTCACCCTGCTGTTGTTCGTCTTGAAGTTCGCCGGCGCCGTCCACGGCGAGGCGAGGATCTTGACATCAGAACCGTAGGACTTCGCCGTCCGCAGGCTGCCCGCGTACAGGCCCCACTCGCTGGACACCGGCAACACCACGGTCCGGATGATCGACAGACCGAGCTGCCCCTGGCCCATACCCACAAGGGTTTGGGTTTCGCTGTCCGTCCACGGGATGCCGGAACCATTGAAGATGGGGGTCGCACCGCCAAATCCGTCGATCGTCTGGTACGACGTGGCGGTATTGACGGTGATATCAGGCGTTGCGGCCGACAGCGGCGGGGCTGTCAGGACGCTCGCCACGGTGGCCAGCGCGGTCGCCGCGGCCACCAACGCAATCTGGGACCTCTTCACGATTTACTCCACTGGCTCGGGAGGCAACAGTTTTGAGCGGTCCCGACTCATCATGCGGGACGTTCCGCGTGCCTTCAGCCGCAGATCAGCGTCGGCGTCGATGCGGTGCCGCCGCCGAGGAAGCCGAACGTGGTGGAACCGTTCGCGGCCACCGACCCGTTGTACGAGACGTTACGCACTGTGTAGTTCGGGGCGCTGCCGCTCAGCGTGCCGTTCCACAGCTGAGTGAGCGTGGTTCCCCCTGGGAAGCTCATTCCGACGGACCAGCTGGTGAGGGCCGCGGTGCCAGCGCGCACGGTGACCTCGCCCTGGAAGCCGCCCTGCCACGAGTTGACCTGCCGGTAGGAGGCCGAGCAGGCACCGATGGGGCCGCCGGTCGTGGGTGGGGCGCTCGTGGGCGGCTGGGTGGTCGGCGGGGCGCTCGTGGGTGGTGGCGTTGTCGGTGCCGTCGGCGTCGGTGTGGCCGGATTGTTCGGTGGGATGGTCCACGGGATCTGGGCGGTGGTCGGGGCGGGGTAGGGAACGCTGTCGAATGTGCGTGAGATCGGCCGGCCCATGAGGTACTTGTCGGCGAAGTCCATGATCGCCTCGTAGTCCCGCATGTCGATCTGGTGGCTGCCGGACCGGTAGGCGACGCCGATGCGGTCGCGGGCGCCGAGGTACTGGTACACCATCTGGGCGGCCCGGTAGGTGATGCCGAGGCCCTGCGGGTTGGTGCGGACGTCCGCGCCCTCGGTGCCGTTGGTGGCGAGTAGCAGGCGGGGTGCGACCAGCGCGCCCACCTCGTGCTGGTCGATAGGCAGGCGGGTGGCCTGGCCACGGAACGTGGCGAACCGCGGGGTGAACCAGTACGGCGCGCCGAGGATGCCGTCGAGGGTCTCGTCATTGGTGCCGTTGGTGAAGAAGAACCGGTAGTTGCCCAGGCCGGCGGTGCCCGCGGAGCCGGGCACGGTCATCGCGATCCGTTCGTCGAACGCCCCGGCGACCGTGGCCGCCTTGCCGTAGCGGGAGTAGCCGGACACGCCGACCTTCGTGCCGTCGATCTGCGGTACCGCCGCCTTGATCGCGTCGAGTGTGCGGTGCACGCCCCACGCCCACGCCATCAGCGCCCCGGCGTCGGAGTTGGGGTACAACGTCCAG
This sequence comes from Actinomycetes bacterium KLBMP 9797, assembly GCA_037414955.1. Classification (GTDB taxonomy): domain Bacteria; phylum Actinomycetota; class Actinomycetes; order Mycobacteriales; family Micromonosporaceae; genus Phytohabitans. The sequence goes on along the minus strand of JBBEWH010000013.1, from coordinate 154,710 downwards.
AACGCTCCGGTTTTGGCGCTGCTGTCCGCGGCGATGCTGTTGGGGTTGATGGTGACCTGGGCGTACCCGCGGCTTGTCGTGCTCGCCGCGAGCCCGTTGAGCAGGATGAATCCCGGGAATGGACCGCTGCCGCTGGGCAGGTTCACGGTGGCGGTGAACGACGAGCTCCGTCCGTTGGCCGACACCCGGACAGTCAGGGTGCTGCCGCTGAGGGTCGCGGTGGTGGTCGTCGGGTCCGTGGGTAGGTGGCCGTACTCGTAGTACTGGATCAGCTCGAGCAACTGTGCCCGCCGGCAGGCCCAGTCGGCGGAGCTGGTGATCCGGGTGCCGTCGTACAACGTGAACGGATCCGGGAACGCTGAGATCGCCGGCAACGCACTGGCCGCCGGTAGCGAGCTGGGTAGAGCGGGGCATGCGGCCGCGGTGGCCGTGGACCGGCCGGTGGCCACGAGCGTGCCGAGGGCGAGAATTGCCGCCGTGATCAGGGCGGTCGCCGTCCGTATTCGGCGTTGATGGGTGGCCATGGAGGCTCCTTGGTGGGTGGTGCCCCGGCGCGGGGCCGGCGTGGCGCCGCAACGTGGTGGCTGGTTCTGGTCTTCCCGGGCTGACCAGCGCGACCCCGCGCTGCCTGACATGCCGGGGACACAAGCCATCGATGAGCTAGAATCTCAGAACGGATCTAAAAACACAAGGAAACGTTTCTGCCTGCACCCAGATCTTGGACATAGCTGACTAAACGGCGCTCCCGGATGGACGGGGAGACGCGTCGAATCGGTCCACCGGGACTGAGGGTGGTCCCGCGACCGTCACCAGCGGGGCGGGGGCGCGGTGCTCTCGCGTACGACGAGGCTGGTGGCAAGTTCGATCCGGGCCTGCACGAGCGTCTCCCCGGCGGCCTGGGCAAGGACTAGCCGCGCCGCGGTCGCCCCCATTTCCGTCAGCGGCGGTCGCACGGTGGTCATGGGCGGGCCGCACCAGTTGGTGTTCGGGATCTCGTTGAAACCGACCACGCTGAGGTCGTACGGAATGCGCAGCCCAGCCCGCCGGGCCGCCTCGTAGACGCCGAGTGCCTGCAAATCGTCGCCGCACAACACGGCCGTCGGACGCTCCGGCAGACCGAGTAACTCGCCAGCGAGTCTCAGGCCGTCCTCGAACGCGTAACTGCCGATACGCACCAGCGGTTCCTCCAGCGGCACCCCGGCGGCTTCCAGTGTCGCCCGGGCGCCGTCCAGCCGGGCACGTGCCCATAGCAACTCGCTCGGTCCGCTGATCACCGCGATGCGCCGATGACCGAGGCCGAGCAGATGCCGGGTGGCCGTGACCGCGCCGTTCCAGTTGGCCGCCTCCACCGACGGGATCCCCGGGGGCAGCTGAGCTGCCGGCTCCAGGGCCACCAGCGGGATCCCGCTGGGGCGCAGCAGGGCGTGATGCTCGGAGGTGAAGGCCGAGTTCACCGCGATCACCCCGGTCGGGCGTCGTGCCAGCATGTCATCGGTCCACGAGCGGCCTGCCGATCTCTGGCGCAGGACGTCGACGAAGCCCACAGCCAGCCGGGGTTCGCTAGCGACCTGCTCCACCCCCCGCATGATCCTGACCGCAAGATTGCTCTGCATCCCGAAGAAGACCACCTCGACACAGGGGGCCTGAACGACCGTCTCCGGACGCCGGTACTCGTGCTCACGTAGCAGCGCAGCCACTCGGTGACGGGTCTCCGCGGCGACGCCCGCGCGCCCGTTGAGCACCTTCGAAACCGTCGGCGCCGACACCCCGGCCAAGCGCGCGATCGCAGCGACCGTCAGCCCGCCCCGCCGACGCCCGCCTCCCTGCGCGGCTACCGGCCGCCCAGCCGTCGGCACCGGCGCGATGCCGACGCCGGCGGCCGGTCCGCCAGCCGACGACGGGTTGAGGAACTGCCGGACGATCCGTTCGATCACCGCATCGTCGAACCGCCGACCTTGGCCCCTTCCCTCGTCCTCGCCATGGTCCTGATCGTGGCCGCGCCGCGAGTGCTCGATCAGGGCCAACGGCAGCCAGGCGAGCAGCTCCACATCGGCGTCCGAGGGCAGCTCGCCACGCGATATAGCGCGACGCACGATCGTCCGCAGCCGCTCCGTGAGCGTCCCGATCACGCCCCGCTGGCAGGCGGCCCGCAGCGGGGCGTTGGTGTGGATCTCTCCACTCACTGCGGCCAGTGTGGACAGGATTTCGCTGCCCGGTCCCCACAGCGCCCGGAGAAAGGCTCGCATGTCGTCGGCCAGGCTGCCGGTATCGGGCACGGCGGGCACGGCGGATGCCTGCTGGCGCAAGGTGTCGGCGAGCAACGAACCCTTGTCGCGCCAACGCAGATAGAGACTGGCCTTGCTCACCGGAGTCCGGTGGGCGACCTGATCCATGGTCAGGCTCGCATAGCCGCTCTCCCGCAACAACGCCACGGTCGCGGCGTGGATCGCCGCGTCCTTGCCCGCGTCGCGTGGCCGACCGCGCCGGCGTCGCGCCATGTCGACCGGCGCACCGGCCGGAACCGCGCCCTGGTCCGCCATCCGTCGACCTCCCAACCACTCGACAGAGGTTTATGGATGTCCCAGCATATTTAGACGAGTACGTCTGGTAAAGCGCGGTGACCGGCGCGGGTATGCAGACGAGATCGTCTGGTATTAGTGGCGAGCCGATCTGCTTGATGCATGGTGCGGCGGGGCAGGATCATGTTGTCGAACGGGTTCAGCCCGACGGCTTTCACCCTGATCAGGACGTGGCCGGGCGCCACCTCGGGGACGGGCAGGTCGCCGAGTTCGGGCTGCGCTCCGGCGGCAGGGACGTGCAGTGCGCGCATGGCGGTTCTCCTTGACGATTCGGGTCAACGGCCGTTGACGGCGGCCGCGGTGGCGCGTACGGCTTGGGCGGCCTCGGCGAGGTCGCCGCGGACGAGCCGGCCGCCGGTCTTGACGATCTGTCCGGCCACCAGGACGGTGTCGACATTGGCCGGATTGGCAGCGGTGACGACGGCGGTGATCGGGTCTCGTTCGGCGGTGAGCATGTTGAGGTCGTTCAGCCGGAGCAGGATGACGTCGGCCTGTTTGCCGGGGCGCAGCGAGCCGATCCGGTCGGCCAGGCCCAGCGCCGCGGCGCCGTCGACGGTCGCCATGCGCAGCACATCGCGGACGGTGAACCGGGGGTCCCCGGCGATCTGGCTGGCCAGCAGCGCCGCCCGCATCAGCGAGAACATGTCGCCGGGGATCGAGGCGACCGAGTCGACGCCGAGACCGGTGGTCACGCCCGCCTGACGCAGCCGACCGGCCACCGGGGCTCCGCTGCCCATCTGGGCCTCTCCGGCGGGCGCGACCGAGGCGGTGCCGCCGGACTCGGCGATCAGCTTCAGCTCGCCCTCGTCGAGGGAGTTGCCGTGCACGTAGAGGATGTTCGAGCGGAGCAGGCCGTGCTCGCGCAGGACGGAGACCGGCCGGGCCGCGGCCGGGCCGCTGGCGACGTGGAAGGTGATGGGCAGGTCCAGGTCGGCGGCCAGGCGCCAGTCGGCGGTCACCTGCTCGATCGGGGTGAACGCCGGGCCGACGGGGGCGAGCGCCATCGTGACCAGCGCGGTGTCCTCCGCGAGGCGATCGGCTCGGACGCGTCGTACGTCGTCGGCGTCGCCGCCGCCGGTGAACGGGAAGCCATAGCCGAACACCGCGCGCAGCCCGGCCGCCTGCAGGGCGTCGACGGCCGCGTCCGCATGGTCCGGGGTGTGCACCACCTGGGAGAAGTCCATGACGGTGGTGATGCCGAAGTCGAGCAGTTCCAGCGCGCCGGCCAGGGTCGCGGCGTACACGTCCGGCGGCCGGAACCTGGGGGCGAACTGGCCCAGGATCAGGCCGAGGTAACCGCCGAGGTCGACGTCGGGGGCGGCGCTGCGCAGCGCGGATTGCCAGACGTGCCGGTGGGTGTCGACGAACCCCGGCAGCACGATCCGGTCGGTGGCGTCGATCCGCCGGCAGGTCGGGCCCGACGGCGGCGATCCGGTCGCCCTCGATCAGCACGTCCGTGCCGGGCCGGGCGATCGGCTCGGGCTCGGTGTCGATGACGTATCCGTTGCGCAGCAGGAGGCGGTTCTCGGTCATGGCGGTGCCCATCTCTCTTGAGTCGAAGACCTCCCAGGACGCTTGTCCGGGACTGACCCCACGAATTTAACAGAACACTGTCTCCTAAACAAGAGGATGGCGTTCTGTTAACCTGGCACGTAGGATGACCAGCACGATGTCCGAGTTCGTCCGGGCCAGACGGCCAGAACATAAGCAGCAGCGGCGCGACGCCATCCTCACCGTGGCGCGACAGCTCGCCGTCGACTCCGGCGTCGCCAATGTCAGCCTCGGCGGCGTGGCCGCGGCCGTCGGACTGGCCAAGTCCAACGTCGTGCGCTACTTCGGCACCCGCGAGGAGATCTACCTCGAACTTGCCGCCGAAGGCTGGCGCGACTGGCGCGACGGGGTTCTGCGCCGGCTCGACGCCGGCGACGACGTCGTCGACGCCCTCGCCGAAACCCTCGAAGCCCGACCGCTGTTCTGTGACCTACTCAGCCACGCCTCGACCAGCCTGGAACACAACGTCTCGGTCGCCGCCGCACGCGACTACAAACACGTCATGGTGGATGTCATCAGTGATCTCGGCTCCGCGGTGGCCAAGGCACACCCCACCCTGACCGATCGCGAGGGCTTCGAACTCGTGACCGCCGCCGCCGGGCTCGTCGGCGTCCTCTATCCCGCCGACAACCCACCACCGACGCTCGCCGAGGTCTACGCGCAGCAGCCAGACCTGGCCGCAGCCCGGCCGCCCTTCCTGCCGACCATGAAACGCCTCCTCGCAGCCATCGCCGCCGGACTACCCACCCTGCGCCCCTGACGGTGGACGGCGCCCGGCGTGCTGGCCGCGGCCTTCCGCTTGTGACCTACCGCAGACGAGCAGACCCCAGCCATCGCGGCGACCGCCGAGGTCTTCGCCGAATGGGAGGCGCTACCTGCCGCCTCGCTACGCGAGCACGGCACCGCGCCACGCGACGCCGCCCGCCTCGCCACGCTCGTGGTCGCCGCGGTCGAAGGCAGCGTCGCGATATGCCGCGCCAAGCGCGACATCACGCCTATCTTGGTGAATGGCTGCCGCATGGTAGTCATCGACTATATCCATGACGATCACGGCGTATCGGCGGAAAGGGTCGTACGCCGGCTTGGAGCTGACCGGCGGACGCCGTGCCGAGTCTTCGGTGCGCGAAGCCTGCCAGGTGGCGCCGCAGCCGCGTGATGCTCTCGCCCATCTCGGGCTGCCAAGAGAACCGTTTCCATCGATACTGTTAACTGTTTCGAGCCGGGCGCGGTCGGGTGGAGTGGCGGCCCATGACCGCATCGCTGGGCGTCGCTGCGACGCCCCAGCGCTGCGGGTTGCCGCATGGCCACGAGGCCGGCTGCCATCTTTTTGACCAGCCACTGACGGCATCCTTTTCGCCTTCGGATGCACCGCCAGCGGCAACGGCTCGACCGATCCGCCGACGTGTGGTGTACCAGCCCGTGACGACCGGTCCGCCGCCGGCTGAACGCGTACTTTCCATCACCCCATCTGAAAGGAGGCCCTAGTGGTCATCAGCTCGGACCGCTCTACCATCCGTTCGATGGTCATCGTGCTGGCGATAGCGGCGCTCGCGGTCGCTGGAGCGGTAACGGTACTGGCCAGAACCACCACTGCCGCAGCCGTGGCGGCGGGCGTCGAGGACGAGGGCGCCGACTGTCCGGTGCCCGGCAACGTCTCGTTGACTTCCAACGCTCGGCTTCCGGACCCCTTCCGGAAGATTGACGGTAGCCGGATCACCACGAAGGCCGACTGGCGGTGCCGGCGGGCCGAGATCAAGGAGCTGGCGGAGAGGTACGTCTACGGCCAGAAGCCCGCGAAGCCGGCAACCGTCACGGGCACGGTCTCGAACAGCAGCATCACGGTGAACGTGTCGGACCAGGGCCGCAGCACCAGCTTCTCGGCCAGCGTCCAGCTGCCGACCAACGGTGGCAGCGGCCCGTTCCCGGCCGTCGTCGTGCTGGGCGGGTTCGGCGCGGACACCGGCACCATCCGATCCTCCGGCGCCGCCGTCATCAACTACGACCCCTACGCGGTGGGCCGGGAGGGTACGCCTCGGAACAACAAGCAGGGCGCGTTCTACAGCATCTACGGCAACACCAGCAGCACCGGCCTGCTGGCCGCCTGGTCCTGGGGGGTGAGCCGGATCATCGACGTCATCGAGCAGTCCGGCGGCACCATTCTCAAAGCCGATGCGGTGGGCGTCACGGGATGCTCGCGCTTCGGCAAGGGCGCCTTCACGGTCGGCGTCTTCGACCAGCGCATCGCACTGACCATGCCGATTGAGTCCGGCAGCGCCGGCGTACCCATCCTCCGCGGCATCCCCGGCGAAGGCGCGCAGAGCCTGAGCAGCGCCTACGGCGAGCAGCCGTGGCTGGGCGACGCGTTCGGCTCGTTCACCAGCAACCCGAACACACTGCCGGTCGACCAGCACTCGGCGGTCGCCATGGTCGCGCCGCGCGGGCTGTTCATCATGGACAACCCGCACATCGCCAACCTCGGTCCCAGGTCAGCGAGCGTCGCCGCGCTGGGCGGCGCGGAGGTCTACCAGGCGCTCGGTGCCGGCGCCAACATCACCTACTGGTCCGACGTCCAGGACGGCAGCCACTGCGCCAACCGGCCGGAATGGCGTACCCCCTTGCAGCAGAACATCCAGAAGTTCCTGCTGAAGACCGGCAACGCCGCTGGCGTCATGAGGATCTCCAGCCGGGCGGCCGGCAACCTGGCCGACTGGCGGGACTGGCAGACGCCGACCCTCGCCGACGGCCCGAACACCTCGCCACCCACCACCCCGCCGACCACCCCGCCCACGACTCCCCCGACCACACCTCCGACCTCCACTCCGCCGACGACCGCCCCACCGGTCGGTGCCTGCGCCGCGACGTACCGCACGGTCAACGCGTGGTCCGGCGGCCACCAGGGTGAAATCACCGTCCGAGCCGGCAATTCGGCGATCAACAGCTGGCGAGTGTCCTGGACCCTCGCCAGCGGCCAAACCATCACCCAGGTCTGGAACGGCACGTCCAGCACCAGCGGATCCACGGTCACGGTCCGCAACGCCTCGTACAACGGCCCGCTCGCCGCGAACGCCTCCACCACGTTCGGCTTCATCGCCAGCGGCGCCCCGACGACGCCGTCGCCGACCTGCGCCAGCCCGTAACCACCCCGTGAGCTTCGTGGATGTTGCAAACACCGCGACCTCGATAGATGTCCGTCGACATTGTGGGAACCCGGCTGAGTACTGGGCAGCCTCCGCCGGAAAGTGTTCCCGTCCATCCGTCCCTTTTGGAGGATTGCCCATGCGTACTCATCGTCACCGGTCCAGGGTGATGGCGGCCGTGGCCGCCACCACCGTAGTTGCCGGGGCCGGGATCGTCACCGCGATCACGGCGCAACCGGCGGCCGCCGCCGCCGGCTGCCGCGCCCCTACACGGTCGCGTCGCAGTGGAACAACGGCTTCACCGCGAACGTGAGCGTGACGAACCTCGGCGATCCCCTCACGTCCTGGACGCTGACCTGGACCTTCGCCAACGGGCAACAGGTCACCCAGGCCTGGAATGCCACAGTGACCCAAAGCGGTGGCCAGGTCACCGCCCGGAACGCCAGCTACAACGGATCGCTCGGGACCGACACGACGGCGTCGTTCGGGTTCAACGGGTCGTGGACCGGCAGCAACTCGTCGCCGACCAGCTTCGCGCTGAACGGCATCAACTGCACGGGTTTGCCGCCCACCGCCACGCCCACCACCCCGGGCGGCGGCCCCACGACGCCGCCGCCCACCACGCGACCGCCGACCAACAACCCGGACTGGGGTCGGGCGCTGCCGCCGGCCAGCGCGGCGCACAGCATGGCGTACCACATCGTCGCGGCCGCCGACGGCACCGGCTACAACCCGCGGGCGAACGAGTGCTCCCGCGAAATCCACGCGCGGTACTGGACCTACGGGCCGGACGGCAAGGTCTACCCGACCTGGCACCCGGCGCGCGACCCGAGCGGCTGCGCGTTCGGACACGAGCACGGCGACGACCCGCGCACCTCGGACCTGTACAGCACCGCCAACTGGCCGCCCTTCGGGTACACCAGCGAAGTGATGGTGGGCAGCATGCCCGAGTCCAGCCACCGGCACGAGGACCACGTCGGGCACAAGGTGCTCGCCGTGAACAACTCCAACGTGATCCAGGGTGACAACGGCGCCAGCTTCCTCCCGCCGCAGGGGCCCACCATCGCCACATGCGACATCCTGCTCAAGTTCCACCAGGGCACCCACTCGCCGGACGCGTTCAGCAACAACGTCCACGAGCTGCTGCTCAACCAGCGCTGCACCGCGAGCAACGGCGGCCAGGTCACCGAGGCCCGGTACAACGCGATGATCCCGCTCGGGCGGGCCGGTGGGTTCAGCCCCAGCGAATGCCCCGGCTTCGGCCGCCCGTTCATCAACGTCAAGCCCCCGGTGCCGGCCGACTCGCCGTCGGACACCCGGTCACTGGGCCGACTCATCACCGAACCGGGCTGCATCGAGGCGATCCGGGAAGGCCGCACCCACCAGGACCCGCTCTACCCCAACCCGGTGCCGTTCACCGTCTCCGACATGGACGACTTCTGGTTCTCCGACATCTCGGTAACAGGCTCCGGGCTGAACTTCCGCATCGCACCACTGTTCTACGTGGTCAACCCATCGCGCTACTACGATCCGAGCAAGCCGAACAACAACGGCCGGATCGTGGACCTGTGCTACACGGACCTCCGCGGTGGCCCCTACTGCGACCAGGTCAAACAGATCACCCAGCAGACCGGGCAACAGGTCGCCTGGGACGACCCACGCTCGCCGTTCAAGGGCACCCTGCGCGAGTTCCGGCCGGGCACCTTCACGGTGCAGAACAGCGGCCCGACCACGGTATACACCGACGCGTACGGCCGCAACGCCTCCAGCACACCGTTCGCCGGCTCGATCCAGCAGTACTTCGCCGGCAACACCAGCACCGCGCTGTACGTCCGCGGCTCCATCAAGGACTACGCCGGCACCACGGCGGACGCCATCCACGCACCAAACTGACAACCGAATGCCATGGGACCCCGCGGCGGGTAATCCGCCGCGGGCTCCCGACAGCCCGACCAACGCATGTAGGCGCCCAAGGACCTGACGGAGCTCGGGCCGCCTTTCGTCCGCTCAGCCACTCCCTCCCCAGTACGTCATGGATCGCATCTGTCACCGCCCCGCTGTCAACACCTGATCGCTCCGCCGATGAGAGCCTGGAGTTGCATGGCGATACGGTCCAAGGGTTCGGCGCTGTGCTTGGCCCGGCACATGGCCACGGTGCCCTCCACCGCCGCGACGATGAGTGTGGCGATCTGCGCGGCCTGCTCTGTCGGAGCGCCGCAAGGCGGGTCTGGTCGAGGAGGTGACGCACACCGTGCTCAAGGCCGCCGGGCTGGCACCTGACGACGCCTCGCACGTCTGGGTGCTGGTGCACGAGCAGCGCGAGGGCACCTGGGGTGCCGGTGGCTCGATCGTCCGCTACGCCGACCTCGTGGCCATGGCGAAGGCGCAGCGCGCCGATGCGTGAGCTGACCTACATCGCGCGGCGCACCGTCGAGTGGCGCGACGTACCGGACCCGAGGGTGCGGTCCGACCAGGAAGCCATCGTCGCGCCGGTGACGGCGACGGCCTGTGACGTGGATTCCGCGATCCTGGCCGGTCGGGGATTCATCGACCCGCCGTTCGCCATCGGCCACGAATGCGTGGCCAAGGTCGTCGAGATCGGCGACGCCGTGATCACCGTGACCGCGGGCGACCTGGTGGTGGTGCCCTGGTCCATCAACTGTGGCAGCTGCGAGCCGTGCCGCCGGGGACTGACAGCACACTGCGCGTCGGTTCCACACATGGCGATGTACGGCACGCCGATCGGCGGCAGCTGGGGTGGCCTGTTCTCCGACCTGGTCCGCGTGCCCTGGGCGGACGCCATGCTGGTACCGCTCCCGGCCGGCCTGGACCCGGTGGCCATGGCGTCGGCGAGCGACAACTGGTCACTGTCGTGGCGGCTGGTCGCCCCACACCTCAGCGCCCGGCCCGGGGCCCGCGTGCTGGTCGTCGCCCGCGGCACTATCGGCCTGTACGTCTGCGACATCGCCCGCGCCCTGGGCGCCTCCGACGTGCTCTACGTCGATCCCGATCCGGAACATCGGCAGCTCGCCGAGGCGTTCGGCGCCCGTACCACCGAGGTGCTCGAGCCGGTACGGCACCTCAAGCCCGTCTTCGTCCGCAAGGACTGACCCGTGCGTGAACTGCACTTCGTCCGCAGCGGCCGGCTCGCGTGGCGAGCACAGACCCCGCCCGGACCTGTCGATCCGGACGGCGCGATCGTCCGGCCGTTCCTCGCCGCACGCTGCGACGGCGACACCCTGCCGATCCACTACCCGGTCTCCCGGGCGCTGCAGGCCGGAATCGCCGTCGGCCTGGTCGACCCCGTCGTCGCCGCGATCTGCGGCCCGGTCCCCTTCCGAGGCCCGTTCTGCATCGGCCACGAATGCGTCGCCGAGGTCACCGCCGTAGGCGCCAACGTCCAGACCGTCCACGCCGGGCAGACGGTGATCGTGCCCTGGGCGGTCTCCTGCGGTGTCTGCCGATCCTGCCGCCGCAGCCTCACCTCCAAATGCGACGCGACGACCCGCGGGCGGACCCTCGCCGCGTACGGATTCGGTCCCTCCAGCGGTGACTACGGCGGCATGATCACCGACGCGCTGACAGTGCCTCACGCGGACCACATGCTTGTCCCGGTGCCGGCGGGTGTCCCTGCGCTGCGGGTGGCCGCCGCCAGCGACAATCTCGCCGACGCCTGGCGAGCGGTGGTGCCCCCGCTGGTCGAACGCGGCGGTGGCCGGGCGGTGATCCTCGGCGGCGGCGCCAAGAGCATCGGCCTCTACGCGGCGGGTCTGGCCGTCGCCCACGGCGCCGCGGCCGTCGACTACCTCGACGACGACCCCGCACGCCGGCGGATCGCCGAGGGGTTCGGCGCGCGGACCGGCCCGCTGTCGCGGACCGGCCGCCTGCGCGGATACGACATCGCCGTCGAGGCGACCTCGCGTCCCGCCGGCCTCCGCACCGCCCTGCGGGCGCTCGCTCCGGGCGGCATCTGCACGGCAGTGGGTTACTACCTCGCATCAGGTACGCGGCTGCCGCTCATGCACATGTACGCCACCGACCTGACCCTGCACCTGGGTGTGTCACACCCACGCGCGGTCCTGCCAGAGCTGCTGGCGTTCATCGACCGCACCGGCTTCCCCGCCGAGGACGTGACCACGATGGTCGCCGACTGGGACGACGCTCCTCGCGCCTACCGGGCGCGGACCACGAAACTCGTCCTCCAACGCGAGCAGCTGCCGGACCGGTTCGGTCCAGGTCGGGCATGAGGCCGCGGCGCGGGAACTCGACATGTCGCTGCGCACCTACCGCCGCCGGGTCGCCGAACTGCTGGTCGCCCTCGACGCGGGCTCCCGTTTTCAGGCCGGACTACGCGTCGGCGAGTTGGGCCTGACCCACCGGCAATCACCTGGCTTCAGCCAGGTCGCGACCGCCAAGCCGACCCCGCCGGCAGAGGCTCAAGCCCGGGCGGGTACCCGGTGGCAAGCCCGCGCCTCCGTCGGCGCGGTCAGGGTCGGGCTGGCGGCGCTGTGCTGTCGCGGACGACGAGCGTGGTGGCCAGCTCGATCCGTGGCTGGCTCAGGGCCTCGCCGGCGGCGAGGGCGACGACCATCCGGGCGGCCGTGGTGCCCATCTCGATAAACGGCTGCCGCACGGTGGTCATCGGTGGCCAGCACCAGTTGGTGGTGTCGATGTCGTCGAAGCCGACCACGCTCAGCTGGTGCGGGATACGCAGGCCGAGCTCGGCGGCGGCCGTGTACACACCGAGGGCCTGCAGGTCGTTGCCGCACAGCACGGCGGTCGGCGGGTCGGGCAGGCGCAACAGCTCGCGGCCGAACTCGCGACCGATCCCGAAGCCGAAGGGCCCGGTGCGCACCAGCCGGGGATCAAGCGGGATGCCGGCGGCGTCCAGCGCCGCGCGGCAGCCCTCCAGCCGGGCTCGCGCGCCGAGGTACTGGGCCGGTCCGCTGATTACGGCGATCCGGCGGTGGCCGAGGTCGAGCAGGTGCTGGGTGGCGGCGATACCGCCGCTCCAGTTGGTCGCGCCGACCGAGGGGGTCGGGTGCACCGGCTGCCCGGTCGGGTCGAGGGTGACCAGCGGGATCGCGCTGACGGCCAGTTGGGCGTGCTGCGCTGGGGTGATATTCGAGTACACGGCGATCACGCCGATCGGGCGCCGTGCCAGGACCCATTCGGTCCAGGGCCGGCCGTGTGAGGTGCCCTCGTCGTTCACCTCGGTGAAGCCGACGGCGAGCTCGTGCTGGCGGGCCACCCGCTCGACCCCACGCATGATCTTGATCGCCTGGTTGCTCTCCAGCCCGTGGAACACCACTTCGAGGGTGGCCGTGGGAGGCACCGCGTCGGGCCGCCGGTAGCCGTGCTCGGCCAGCAGCGCCTCGACCCGCTGCCGGGTCTCCACCGCGACGCCGGTCCGGCCGTTGAGGACCTTGGACACGGTCGGCTTCGACACGCCGGCCAGGCGCGCGATCGTCGCGATGGTCAACTCTCCACGCCGACGGCCCCGCCGCTGGACTTCCACAATCCGTTCCGCCACGGCGGCAGTGTATGAGGCCACCCCCATTCAGATCGATGACGACCACGACACATCGGACAGCTCCGCGACGCCCTCGCGGTCTCGGGGTTGCCAACCGAACCGTTTCCATCGATACTGCCAACTGTTTCGAGCCGGACGCGCGGTCGGACGGAGTGGCAGTCCACGACCGCATCGCTGGGCGTCGCCGCGACGCCCCGGCGTACCGATACCACCTGACCGGGTTCGGCGGGTACCGCCGGGATGGGCAACTACCGCTTCTTCTCCTCCACCGGCAGCAACAACGAGACCCTCGACGACATCCTCGGCGCCGCGTACTGGTTCACCCCACGCTTCGCCACCTTCCGGGGGCAGGCCAACCGGCTACCGATCGACCAGCACGAGCTGGGCGCTCTCATCGCGTCCCGGCCGCTGCTGATCACCATCGGCACCGAGGGCTCCGACATCCGCACCAGCCCGATCGGCACCAGCTACAGCTACCGTGGCGCCCGGCTGGTCTACGAGTACCTCGGCGTCCCCGACCGGATCGGCATCGCCTACCGCCCCGGCGGCCACCAGATCGACATCAACGACTACAACGCCGTCATGGACCTCGCCGACAAATACGGGCGCGGCCTGAACGTGACGCGGACGTTCAACAACGTGCCCTACCCGCCCAGCACCGCCGCCATCCCGTGGACCATCCCCACCGGCGGCGGCACCCCGTCCGTCACCCAGGTCACCCGCCCTTACCTGCACGAGCCCCTAACCGAAGGAGGACCCGGCGCTGGGCACCGCCGACCTCGCCGACGGCGTGCACCCCAACGCGGGCGGCTACGGCAAGATGGCCACGGTCTGGTTCAACGCCCTGCGCGCGGTCCCGCGCAGCATCACGGACGGCACCAACCCCACATCGCCGCCGCCGTCAACACCGCCTACGAGCGCACCGCCCACGAGCGCACCGCCGACCACGCCGCCGCCGGGACAGGCCGGCTGCACCGCGCCGTACAACGGCAGCCTTGCCGCCAGCGCCGCGACCACCTTCGGCTACGTCGCCAACGGCGACGGTGCCGCCGCTCCGACCGGCATCTCGTGCACCAGCCCCTGACAGGAGAGCATTGCCAGTGAAGACCAAACTCTTGTGCACCTTGGCGGCGGCCGTACTGGCCGCCGCCGCGGCGGTGACCTTGGCGGGGCCGGCTTCGGCGGCGACGCTGACCGAGGTGACCGGCTTCGGCACCAACCCCAGCAACATCCGCATGCACATCTACGTGCCGGACAGGGTCGCCGCCCGGCCGCCCATCGTGGTCGCCGTGCACTACTGCGGCGGCTCCGGGCCGGGCTTCCACTCCCAGACCGGATACGCCGGGCTGGCGGACCGGTACGGCTTCGTCGTGATCTACCCGTCGGTGACCCGCAGCAGCGGCTGCTCGACGTGCACGAGTACATGAACCACCAAGGCGGCACGCACCTGTCGGAGCTGCGTCGCGCCAACGGGTCGAAGGCGCCGCACGGGGTGAAGCTGTGGTGCCTGGGCAACGAGATGGACGGCTGCTGGCAGCAGACCGGTGAGGAGACAGGTGCGGGCGGTGCCGTCCTCGGGCGGGCGAACCGCCCGGATGGCCTGAGCCGCCACGAAATCAGCTTCGCTGACTCGCTCCTCCTGTCTATAGATCATCTGGCTACCATTGGCGCATGCTGGTCGGACGCGAGGCGCAGACCGTCGCGCTGACAGCGGCGGTCGACGGTGCGGTGGAGCACCGCGGCGGTGCCATGGTGGTGCGTGGCGAGGCCGGGATCGGCAAGTCGGCGTTGCTGGCGCATGTGGCCACTCTGGCGGGTGGGCGCGGGATGCGGGTCGTCGGCACGTCCGGGGTCCAGGCGGAGGTGCATGTGCCGTACGCGGCGCTGCACCGCCTGCTGCGCTCGCTACGGGCCGGTGCCGCGTTCCGGGCCGGGGAGATCGAGTCGCCCTATCGGGCTGCTATGGATCTGCTGGAGTTGCTCGGCGGGCAGCGGGAGCCGGTCTTCGTGGCCGTCGAAGACGCGCACTGGCTCGACCGCGGCTCGTGGGAGGCGCTGACGTTCGCGGCGCGGCGGGTCGAGTCGGATCCGGTCGCGGTCGTGCTGACCGCGCGCGACGGTGAGGACGTCGACGAGTTGCTGGCCAAGGCGGGGCTGCCGGAGCTGCGGCTCGAGCCGTTGTCGGCGGCCGACGCGGGCGCGTTGCTCGACCGGGTCGCGCCGGGCCTGTCCCCCGCGCTGCGGGAGCGGGTGTTGGAGCAGTCGGCGGGCAACCCGCTGGGTCTGGTCGAGCTGGGTGGTGTGGCCGCGCGGTCGGGTGGCGGGGCGCTCCTGCCGTCATGGTTGCCGCTGAGCACACGGGTGGAGCGGACGTTCGCCGCGCTGGTCGCCGAGCTGCCGGCGGTGACCCGGTCGCTGTTGCTGGTCGCGGCGCTGGACGACGGCGACGGCCTCGACGAGGTGCTCGCGGCGTGCACCAAGGTGGAAGGGCGGCCGGTGACCCTCGACGACGTCGAGGCGGCCGTCGTGACCCGGCTGGTCCAGGTCGACGACGCGTACCGGCTGCGGTTTCGGCATCCGCTGCTGCGGTCAGCGCTGTACCAGTCGGCGAGCGCGGCGCAGCGGAGGCGGGTGCACGCCGCGCTGGCCGAGGTGGTGGCCGCCGACCCCGACCGGTACGTGTGGCACCGTGCGGCGGCGGCCGCCGGGCCGGATGAGGCGCTGGCCCGGGAGCTGGCCGAGACGGCCACCCGGGCCGGGCACCGCCAGGCGGCCGGCGTCGCGCTGGCCGCGTTCGAGCGGGCTGTGCAGCTGAGCGAGGACCCGGCCGAACGGGGCCGGCGGCTCCTGGCCGCCTCGGAGGTCGCCTCCCAGCTGGGCGACAACGCGGCAGCGCGGCGGCTGCTCGGCGAGGTGGTCGAGGAGCACCTGCGACCGGCCGACCAGGCGTGGCTGTCGTACCTGCGCGAGACGTTGTTCGTCACCGGCTGGTCCGGCACCGCCCGGCTGGCCGTCTACGCCGAGCTCGTGGACGCCCTGCGTCGGGAGGGCGACCTGGTGCGCGCGACGGACGGACTGCACGCGATGGGCCTGCGGTTCTTCTGGTCCAATGCGGACGCCGAGACGATCCAGCTGTACCTGACTGTCGCCGACCGGTTCGACGCCGCCAAGGAAGACCCACGGATGGTGGCCACCGTGGCGATGATCGCACCGATCGAGCGTGGCGCCGTCTCGCTGGAACGCATCACCCAGCTGCGCACCCGGTTCGACTTGAGCCCGGCCGAGCAGCACGCACTGGGCTTGGCCGCCGGCGCCATCGGGGCGCTGGATCTGGCGGCGCATTTCTACGCGGCCGCCGCTGCCGGGGTGCGGGCGCAGGGGCGGATCGGTGTCCTCGCCCAGCTGTTGACCAGCCAGGCATACACGGCGGCGTGCCTGGGCGACACGCGCGTGGCGCTGCCGGCGGCGGTCGAGGCTGCGAGCCTGGCCACCGAGACCGGCCAGCCGCCGTGGGCACTGACCGCGCGGCTGATGCTCGGGCTCGCCCAGGCGTTGCGTGGTGACGGGCCCGCCGCGCGGGAGGCAGCCGATCTCGGGGAGAGCGTGTTGTTGCCGAGCCGGCGGCTGCCGATGCTGGCGCTGGTGCAGACGATCCGTGGGGTCGAGGCGCTCGCCGGCGGCCGGCCGGAGGACGCGTACCGGCAGTTTCACCGGATCTTCGACCCTGGCGATGTGTCGCACCACCCGTACATGCGCTTCGTGACGTTCGGGCATCTGGCCGAGGCGGCCGCCTGGAGCGGGCAGGAGGACGAGCTGCGCGCGATCGCCGCGCGGCTCGCCCCGGTCGCGCGCGAGTGTGGGTCGCCCGCGCTGGTGGTGGCCTTGCGGTACGCCGAGGCGCTGCTCGCGCGCGACGCCGAGGTCTTCGAGGCCGCGCTCACCGCCGACCTGTCCGGATGGCCGTTCGAGCGGGCCCGGCTCCAGCACGCGTACGGCACGTGGCTGCGGCGGCAGCGGCGCGCGGCCGAGTCACGCCCGTTGCTCCGCTCGGCCGCGGCGACGTTCGACGCCCTCGGCGCGGCGCCGTGGGCCGACCGGGCCCGGGCCGAGCTGCGCGCGTCGGGTGAGTCGCTGCGCCGACCGGTCGACGCGGCCGGTGTCCTGACCCCGCAGGAGCTGCAGATCGCCAGGCTGGCCGCCGAAGGGCTGAGCAACAAGGAGATCGCCGAGCGGCTGTTCCTGTCGCCGCGCACGATCACGACGCATCTGTACCGGATTTATCCAAAGCTTGGCATCAAGTCGCGCGGCGAGTTGGCACGCGCGATGGCCGACAGTACGTAGTCGTACGTACGCGAACCGCCGCCCGCCGAACCTACGTTGAGCGGGTGGCAGGCAGGGCAACCCGCAACGGCAGCACACCGACGGTGCTGCTGGTGCACGACGCGTTCGCCGATACGGGCAGCTGGGCCGGCACGCTCCGGGCCGGCACCCACCTCGGTACGGACGTCGTCGCGGTGCCGAACCCGCTGCGCGGCCTGGCCATCGACGGCCGCTACGTGGCCGCCGCCGCGGCAGTGGTAGACGGCCCGGTGGTGCTGGTCGGGCACGGCTACGGCGGCGCCGTCGCATCCGTGGCGGCGGCCCGAGCCGACAACGTGGTCGGTCTCGTCTACGTGGCCGCGCTGCTCCCGCCCCCCACGGGCAACATCATCGACCTGGTACGCCAGTCCGGCGAGCTCCTGGCGGCCCTGGTCCCCTACCGGTGCGACGCCGGTATCGAGCTCTACCTGAGCCGGGCCGCCTATCCGTCGGTGTTCGCGCACGACCTGCCGACCGCCGACGCCGCCGTGGCCGCCGCACAGCAACGACCGGTGCTCGCCCGCGCCTTCGAGGAGCGGACGGCCACAGTCGCCGACGTCCCCTCCACCTACCTGGTCGCCACCGCCGACCGCGTCATCGACGCGCAACTCCAGCACGAAGCGGCCGCACGCGTGGGCGCCACGACAACCGAGGTCGACGCCTCGCACGCGGTCGTACTCTCCCGGCCCGTGTCCGTGGCCGACGCCATCCGTTCCGCACTCGCCTAGGAGGCCCTTGTGCTCCGCCGACGACGACTCATCATCGCTCTCATCCTGGCCGCCGCCGTGCCGCTGACCGGCGCCGGCGTGGCCTCGGCCGCCAGCCGGACCGCGCCCAAACCCACCGTGGTACTCGTGCACGGCGCGTTCGCCGACGCCTCCGGCTTCACGGAGCTCGCCAAGCGGCTGCAACGCAAGGGGTATCCGGTGCTCGCGCCGGCCAACCCGCTGCGCGGCGTGGACGCGGACGCCGCGTACGTCCGAAGTGTCCTGTCCACCGTGTCCGGCCCGGTCGTCCTGGTCGGACATTCCTACGGCGGGTTCGTCATCACCAACGCCGCCACCGCAAACCCCAACGTCAAGGCCCTGGTGTACGTCGCCGCCTTCGCCCCGGACGCCGGTGACACGGTCGAGACCCTCTCCGCGAAGTTTCCCGGCAGCCGGCTCGGACCCGACGCGCTCGACATCCGCCCGCACCCCAGCGGCGCGGACGGCTACATCAAGCTCCCACTCTTCCACGAGGTCTTCTGCGCCGACCTGCCCGCCGCCACCGCGGCCGCCATGGCGGTCTCGCAGCGCCCCGCCGACGTGGCCACCCTCCGGCAGCCGTCCGGCGAGCCGGCCTGGAAGAGCATTCCATCGTGGACTCTCGTGGCCAAGGACGACCAGGTGATCCCGGCCGCCACGCAACGCTTCATGGCACAACGGGCCGGCGCCCGCGTGGTCGAGGTACGCGCCTCGCACGTCGCCATGACCTCCAAGCCCGACGCCACCCTCGCCCTCATCCTCCAGGCCGCATCGCACCGCTAGGAGCAGACCATGCCTTTCGTCACCGTTTCCGACGGCGCCCAGCTCTTCTACAAGGACTGGGGTGCCGGCCGCCCGGTCGTACTGGCCCACGGCTGGCCGCTGCACTCCGACAGCTGGGAAGCGCAGGCGTACTTCCTGGCGGACAACGGCTACCGGGTCATCGCGCACGACCGGCGCGGCCACGGCCGCTCCACCCAGACCTGGCACGGCAACGAGATGGACACGTATGCCGACGACCTCGCCGCCGTCCTCGACACGCTCGACCTGCGCGAGGCCACCCTGGTCGGCTTCTCCACCGGCGGCGGCGAGGTGGCCCGCTATGTGGGCCGGCACGGCACCGGGCGGGTCGCCCAGGTCGTGCTCGTCTCCGCGGTGCCGCCGTTCATGCTCAAGACCGACGACAACCCCGGCGGGGTGCCGGTCGAGGTGTTCGACGGCATCCGCGCCGGCTCGCTCGCCGACCGCTCCCAGCTCTACAAGGACCTCGCCGACGGGCCGTTCTTCGGTCACAACCGCCCCGGAAGCACCGTCTCGCAAGGGATCCGGGACGTATTCTGGCTGCAGAGCATGGCCGCCGGACACCGCAACGCGTACGAGTGCATCGCCGCCTTCTCCGCCACCGACTTCCGCCCCGACCTGGACGCCATCGACGTACCCACCCTCGTCATCCACGGCGACGACGACCAGGTCGTGCCGTTCGAGGTAGGTGGCAAGGCCTCCGCCGCCCGCGTGAAGGGCGCCCAGCTGAAGGTGTACCCGGGCGCCCCGCACGGCATCACCGACACCCACAAGCAGCAACTCGGCGACGACCTGCTCGCCTTCCTCAAGGAGTACAACGCATGAGACCGATCGTCCTGGTGCACGGCTTCTGGGTGACGCCCCGCAGCTGGGAAAACTGGATCACCCACTACCAGAGCAAGGGCCACCAGGTGGTGGCACCCGCCTACCCCGGCTTCGAAGTCGAGGTGGAGGCGCTCAACGCCGACCCCACCCCGATTCTCGAGGTGACCGTACCGAAGATCATCGCGCACCTCGAAGAGGTCTGCCGGTCGCTGCCCGAGCCGCCGATCATCATCGGCCACTCGGCCGGCGGCGCGTTCACCCAGATCCTGCTCGACCACGGCTTCGGCGCCGCCGCCGTGGCGCTCAACTCGGCACCCACCGAGGGCGTGCGCGTGGTGCCCCTGTCGCAGCTGAAGTCGACGTTCCCGGTGCTCAAGAGCCCAGCCAACCGGCACAAGGCGATCGGGCTGACGCCCGAGCAGTGGCAGTACGCGTTCACCAACACGTTCTCGGAGGAGGAGGGGCGCGCCCTCTACGAGCGCTACCACATCCCCGCCTCCGGCGGCATCCTGTGGGGCGGCGTGCTGGCCAACTTCCAGCCCGGTCACCAGGACACCTGGGTCGACTACCACAACGACCAGCGGGCGCCGCTGCTGTTCGTCTCCGGCAGCGAGGA
The DNA here is from genome assembly GCA_037414955.1 of Actinomycetes bacterium KLBMP 9797. Taxonomy (GTDB): domain Bacteria; phylum Actinomycetota; class Actinomycetes; order Mycobacteriales; family Micromonosporaceae; genus Phytohabitans. Next base: position 134,563 of record JBBEWH010000013.1, on the reverse strand, counting down.
CCACATCATGCCGCCGGCCATCCAGGAGTCGAACGCCAAGCACTACAAGTCCAATACCATCACCGAACGGCGCGAGTACGCCGGCTACGCCCACCTGCTGCCCGCGCAGAAGGGCTGGGAGCGGATCGCCGACGAAGTTCTGGAGTGGGCGCTCGCCCATGCCCGCTGACGTCCGCTTCACCCACATCGGCGGCCCGACCGTGTTGATCGAGGTCGGCGGCTGGCGGTTACTCACCGACCCGACCTTCGATCCGCCCGGACGCCGGTACAGGTTCGGCTGGGGCTCGGCCTCCCACAAGGAGGCCGGGCCCGCGGTTCCGCTCTCCGGCCTGCCGCCCGTCGACGCGGTGCTTCTCACCCACGACCACCACGCCGACAACCTCGACGACCTCGGCCGCTCACTACTGTCCACTACGGACACCGTGGTGACTACCGCGGCCGGCGCCGGGCGGCTCGGCGGCCACGCCCGCGGCCTGCTGCCATGGCAGACCACCCGCCTCGAATCCCCGGGGCGACCCACCCTCGACATCACCGCCACACCGTGCCGCCACGGCCCGCCACTCAGCCGGCCGATCACCGGCCACGTCATTGGCTTCGCAGTGCGCTGGGAGGGCCAGCGGCACGGCCAGCTCTGGATCTCCGGTGACACCGTCCTCTATGGAGGCGTCCGGCAGGTCGGGTCCCGGCTCGATGTCGGCACCGTCCTGCTCCACCTGGGCGCGGTACGGTTCGGCGTCACCGGCCCGCTGCACTACACAATGACCGGCCGCGACGGCGCCGCACTCTGCGACCTCCTGCGCCCCCGCACGATCCTGCCCGTGCACTACGAGGGCTGGAGCCACTTCCACGAGGGGCGCCCCGGCATCGAGGCAGCCTTCGCGAACGCGTCACCGCCCGTCCGCAACGCCCTCCGATGGCTACCCATCGGCTCGCCGGAGCAGGTCGAAGTCTGACCGTTCCCCCGGCGCAATGGCGAAAGGAGGAGCACAACGAGCCCGAACCAACGCAGACTGGACCACCACGCCGGGTCAGGCACCCCGTGGCGGCAGCGGGCAGGTGGCGTCCAACACGCGTCCGTGTCGGGCGCACCCACGCCGGCAAGGTCGTCACCTAGTGACGCCTCCCCACGCAGGCGATCACCCATCATTGCGGTGTCCCGCCAAGTCCCGCCGAGGGCTGCTGGCCGCCGGCGGTCTCGAGAACCTACACAGCGAGCAGGGAGCGGTGCGCGGCGACCGACTGGATCGGGCCAGGAATCCGGTGACCAAGGTCGCGGACCTGGCCTGGCTCGAGTTCGAGAAGCCTGATCTGGACGCGGCGGAGCGGTCTCTGGCTCCCCTTCGGGCTGGTTGTCCCGCGTGGTTACTTCAAATCTGTGGCGTGAGGTGCCACCAGTCGCCGTCCTCGGCGATGGCGCGGTCCCCGTCGAAGATGCAGCGTGAGCGCTGCAGGAACAGGTTGCGAGCCAGTGCGTTCGGCGGGTCCGGAATGATGTGTGTGTACACAAGCTCGGCGACCTCCGCCTCGGCCGCGACCTCGGCGGCGTCCGCGAAGCTGGAGTGGTACCGCAGGGTGGATTCGAACTGGTCCGCGCGGTCGTTCACGCCGAGGCCGCGAAGGGCGGCGACGCCGTCACGGACGGACTGCTTGTCCATCGCCTCGTGCACGAGAAGGTCGGCTTTTCGGGAGTGACGGGCCAGGTTGGCGCTCTTGGCCGTGTCACCCGACACGACCATGCTGCGGCCGGCGTAGCTCAGGCGGTAGCCGACCGCAGGCTTGACTGGACCGTGATCGACGAGAAAGGCGTCGATGACAACGCCGTCGCCGTCCGCGTAGACCCGGACTGCGTCCTGCCCCTGGACCCCGAAGGAGCGCGCCTGCAACAGCCCGGACGCTGGGTCCCCGAGCCGGTCCGGTTGGTTGGCCATGCGCATCTCGCGATCCGCGAGCATGCCCTGGTTGAATCCCGCCACGACCTCGGCGACCCCGGAACGTGACCCGGTCGGTCCGTGCACGACCAGGGGCGACGTCGCCTTGCCAGTGACCCAGCGCTGTACGGAGAGCTCCGGCAGGCCGTTGAGATGGTCCGAATGGTAGTGGGTCAGGAAGACGTCGCTGACGCTGGTGAGCGGGACGCCCGCCGCCAGCATCCGCGCCGGAGAGCCGGGACCGGAGTCGAAGACGAAGGTGCGCCCGGCGACCAAGACCGCGACGCACGCCCCGGCACGGGTGCTGCCGGGCTCCGGCGACCCGGTCCCGGCGAGGAGGACGTGCAATTGGCCGTCCTGGAGGTAGTCCTCACGCGTGGCGTCCGCCATCCGACGCACCTGCCGCTGCAGCACCTGCCGCACGAGCGGATCCGGCAGGGACAGCGGCGACTCCCCCGAGCAGCTCACCAGCGCCACTGGCGCAGCAGCGACCGCGCCCAGGCCCACCAGACCCGTTATGGCGGCGCGACGGCTCACGGGGCGTTGCGACGGGAAACGCATCGAAGATCCTCCTCCATCTACAGACGGGAGTAACTGATAATGTCATCAGTATAGATGATCTCCTCGGAATAGGGCACATCTCAGTTAGCGGCCAGCGCCCCCGGGCGTCGTCGGCCGAGGCGTCGGCGCGTCCTCAATGTGATGAGGGCATCAGTTCTGAGTCGTCTCGTTGACAAGGTGGCGAGCGAAGACTGATGATGTCGTCAGTTACGCGGAGGTGATCAGATATGAGCGCGACGGCGAAGACGGCGCACGAGGACCTGCACAGCGAGCAGGGAGCGGTGCGCGGCGACCGGCTGGATCGGGCCAGGAATCCGGTGATCAAGATCGAGGACCTGGCCTGGCTCGAGTTCGAGAAGCCTGATCTGGACGCGGCGGAGCGGTTCGCCCACGACTTCGGCTTCGCCACGGCTTACCGGGACGGTGCGGAGCTGCATCTTCGTGGCACGCTGCCCGGTTCCCAGTGCGTGATCATCCGGCATGGCCGGAGCTCGCGGTTCGTCGGCCCGGCGTTTCGCGCGTCGAGCCGCGACGATCTGGAAAGGCTGGCGCGCGCCAACGGGGCGAGCGTCCGCGACCGGCGTGGTCCAGGTGGTGGGGCGGTGGTCCGGCTGGTGGACCCGTCGGGCATCCCGGTGCGGGTGGTGGCCGGCGTGGAGGAGCTTGCGGAGCTGCCGCGGCAGGCGCCGCTACCGCTCAACTTCGGCGAGGTGCGGCGCGTCAACGCGACCCAGCGGCCGCCACGCGAACCGTCACGGATCGAGCGCCTAGGCCACGTGGTGCTGGAGACGCCACGGTTCGAGGGGGCGCTGGACTGGTACCTGGAGAACCTCGGCCTCATCGTGAGCGACTTTCTGTACTTTCCCGGCCAGCGCGAGCGCGGCCCCACCATGGCGTTCATCCGCTGCGACCGCGGCGCGACCCCGGCGGACCACCACACCCTCGCGATGCATCTCGGACCGGGCCGCCGCTACGTGCACTCGGCCTACGAGGTGGCCGACCTCGACGCGGTCGCCGCGGGCGGGGAGTTCCTCAAGGAACGCGGCTACACGCGCGCCTGGGGCATCGGTCGCCACATCCAGGGCAGCCAGATTTTCGACTACTGGCGCGACCCGGACAGCGTGATGGTGGAGCACTTCGCGGACGGGGACATGTTCGACAACACCGTCGAGGTGGGCTGGGCGCAGATGTCCGCGAGCGGGCTGGCGCAGTGGGGCCCGTCGGTCACCCGTAATTTCCTCGGCGCCAAGCCGTCCGCACACCTGATCCGCGACCTCGTCACCGCGCTGCGCGCCGACGACAACGAGTTCGACATCCGGCGCCTCGTCGGTCTGCTGAAGGTGGCCACCAAATGAGCGTGAACCTGGTCCGATACGCGACCGACGACGGCGCCGCCTGGGGCGTCGTCCGCGACGACACCGTCCTGCCCCTGCCACCCGAGTACGTCAGCACCGCCGATGTGCTCGCCGAGGGCGTCAAGCTGGCGCGGACGCTCGACACCAAACCCGTTCGGCTCAAGAGTTTGCGGCTGCTGCCCCCGGTCCCGGACGCCCGGATCCTCTGCCAGGGCGCCAACTACCGGTCCCACATGATCGAGTCCGGCATGGACCCGAACCGGGCGTTCAACATGTTGTTCACCAAGTCGACCGCCTCGCTGGCCGGCCCGGACGACGACATCGTCCGGCCCGCGCATGTGCGGCTGCTCGACTACGAGGTCGAGCTGGGCATCGTCCTCGGCAAGGCGATCACCGGGCCGGTCGAGGTGAACGGCGACACCCTCGCCGACTACGTTGGCGGGTTCGTGCTGGCCAACGACGTCAGCGCCCGTGACGTTCAGCTGCCGCAAGGCCAGTGGTACAAGGGCAAGAGCTATCCCTCGTTCTGCCCGGTCGGGCCGTACCTGTGCGTGCCCGACCGGCACGAGGTCGCCCGGTGGCGCGACTTGCGGCTGACGCTGTCGGTCAACGGCACCACACGACAGGACAGCCTCGCCGGCGACATGGTCTTCGGCCCGGCCGCCACCCTCACCGAACTGTCCACCTTAGAACGCCTCGACGTCGGCGACCTGCTGCTGACCGGCACGCCCGGTGGTGTCGCCCTGCAGCCGCCGGGAGCGCTCGTACAGCGGATCGCCGGGCTGCTACCCGAGGCCAAGCGGTGGGAGCTGTTCGTCAAGGGACAGGCCCGCAGCAGCGCCTACCTCCGGCCCGGCGACCGGGTGGTCGCCGCGATCCGCACCGCCGACGGCGCACTCGACCTCGGCGTACAACACAACACGGTCCGATGACGCGCCACGTCCCGGTGGTCATCATCGGAGCCGGGCCGACCGGCACCACCGCCGCGATCATGCTGGCCCAGCGCGGCATCGAGTGTCTGGTGCTGGACCGCTGGCCCGAGGTGTACCCGTTACCGCGCGCCGTGCACTTCGACGACGAGGTGTTCCGCGTCTTCGCCGATCTCGGCATCGCCGAACAGGTCCGGGCGATCTCCCGCCCGGCACTGGGCATGCAACTGGTCGACACCCAACTGCGGGTGCTGGCCGAGTTCACCCGCGACCCTTCCGGGCGCATCCATGGCTACCCGCAGGCGAACATGTTCGACCAGCCCGACCTCGAACGCGTACTCCGTGACCGGCTCGCCGAACTGCCGCGGGCCGAGTTGCGCGGCGACGTCGAGGTGTTCGCCATCGACCAGGTGCCGGGCGGCCCGGCACCCGTGCGGGTGCGCTACCGCGACCTGACCACCGGCACCGAACGCGCGGTGTGGGCCGACGCGGTCCTGGGCTGCGACGGCGCCAACAGCGTCACGCGCGCCCGCATCGGCGCGGAGACGGAGGACCTCGGCTTCAGCCAGCAGTGGCTGGTCGTCGACGCGCACAGCCCGCAGCCGCTGCCCGGCTACGACGGCGTGCAGCAGGTCTGCGACCCCGACCGCGCCGCCACCTTCATGATGGTCACCCCTGGTCGATACCGGTGGGAGTTCCGGCTGCGCCCCGACGAACAGCCCGACGAGCTCACCGAGGCGCAGATCATCGGGCTGATCCGGCCGTGGCTGGGCACGGTCGACCCCGACAAACTCACGCTGCTGCGCCGCACCTGGTACACCTTCCGCGGCGCCATCGCCGACCGCTGGCGCGCCGGACGCGTCTTCCTGCTCGGCGACGCCGCGCACCTCACGCCGCCGTTCATCGGCCAGGGCATGTGCGCCGGCATCCGCGACGCCGCCAACCTCACCTGGAAGCTGGCCCTGGTCCTGACCGGCCGGGCCGACGACCGGCTCCTGTCCACCTACGAGGCCGAGCGGCGGCCGTACGCCCGCCGGGTCGTCCGCATGGCGATCCTCGTCGGCTGGCTCATGACCGGCGGCACGGCGCGGACCGCCCGGGTCCGCCGGGCCGTCCTGCGTACCGCGACCCGCCTGCCCGGAGTGGAACGGCGGGCCCTCGACGTGGCGTGGCCGGCCTTCGCCGCCGGGCCGCTCACCGCACGCCGCGACCGCGCCGCCGGGCGGCTGTGTCCCCAACCACGGGTACGCGTCGACAGCGGCGACCTGCCGCTCGATCAGGTGCTCGGCAGCGGGTTCGCCATCGTCAGCCGCCGCGACGACGTGGCCGCGTTCGACCCGGCGACCCGCGCCTACTTCGACGCCCTCGACACCCGCGTCGTCCCCTGCGACGACCGCGACGGCACGCTCACCGCGCTGCTGGACCGGGCCGGCGCCGACGCGCTCCTGGTGCGCCCCGACAGGGTGATCGCCGCCAGCGCCGACCGACCCGACCTGCGCGGCTGGCGCCGCCTACTCGAAGCGGCCGGCATCAGCGGCCCGACAAGCCCTCGCGCCACAACCGGCACGAGATCGATATACCCCACCTAGCCTCATTTATCAGGGTTACCAGCGGATACCAGAAAGTCGTCAAGTTGATCGCCTTGGGATCCGGGCCGCAAGGTGGACCGAGACGTCGATCGCCTCATGTCACAGCGATCCGATCCGCCGGTGTCGAGGCGCCAGGCGCTGTCCCAGTCGAGGGTGATGCGATTGTGGCATCGCACGGCCGGACCCTGGAGCAGCTCGGCTGCCAGGCCGGCGTCGTTGTCGTGCAGCTGGTCCAGCACCTCGGGTCGCGTGGAGCCGCGCATTCATCCGCTCCAGGACGGTGAGCTTCGCAGGGTCCCCGCAGGCGGTGCAGAGCGCGAGGAGCCAGGCGTCGAGGAGCTTGTGGTTTGCGTTGACGTGAAATTCGCTGCTTGCCCGGAAGTGCTCGGACGCGCACGCGTGGCAACGGCGGAGGACGAGCGGCAGGCAGGTGGGCACGACGGCCCAGTTTTTGGGCATAGGAGTACACCGGTTTCAGTGAGAAGTCCGCAGCAGGAAAGGAACGCGGCGCGCATGCGCGCTGCGCGACGAATCAGCGCTCGGGAGGTCTCACAGGGTGTACAACGGAGTGTCCTTGGCTAGACGACGTGGCTCGGCAGCACGGTATCGGCCCGCAGCACCGCTGGTCCACCGGTTTTCGAGCGCCTCAACGCCATCGACGCGACGGCTCTAATCCTGGCCTCAGGTTGATCGGGGAGGATGAGCGGCAAAGCATCGACTGGAGGGGGGCGGGCCGGCGTGCGGATCATGATCGCGGATGACGAGGCGGCCATCCGCGAGTCGCTGGAGCGGGTGCTCCAAGTGGAGGGTTACGACACCAGCATCGTCGCCAACGGTCTCGCCGTGCTCGACGGGGTCGGTGGCGACGCGCCGGATCTGCTGATCCTCGACGTGATGATGCCCCGCCTCGGCGGGTTGGAGACCTGCCGGCGGTTGCGGGCGGCGGGTCAGGATCTGCCGGTGCTGATGCTGACCGCCCGGGATCAGGTCTCCGACCGGGTCGCGGGGCTGGACGCGGGCGCCGACGACTATCTGCCCAAGCCGTTCGCCACCGAGGAGTTGCTGGCCCGGGTCCGGGCCCTGCTGCGCCGCCGCGCGCCGGGCGACGACGAGTCGCAGATCCTGTCGTTCGCCGACGTCCGGCTCGATCCCGACAGGTTCGAGGCGTGGCGGGGTGGGCGGCCGCTGCACCTGACCCGGACCGAGTTCTCCCTGCTGCAGGTCCTCGTGCGCAACGCGACCCGGGTGTTGACCCGCGACGCGCTGTTCGAGGCGATCTGGGGCTTCGACATGAGCGCCACCGCCAACAACCTCCAGGTGTACGTGAGCTACCTGCGCCGCAAGATGGAGGCCGAGGGTGAGCCGCGACTGATCTACACGCTGCGCGGCTTGGGGTACACGTTGCGGGAGACTCCCCCGTGAGCTGGGGCGCCGCCGGCCGGGGCTCGCGACGGCTGACCCGATGGTGGCGCCGGCGGTCCCTGCGGACCAGGCTGACGGTGATCGCGGCGACGGCCATCGCGGTCAGCGTGCTCGTGGCCATGCAGGTGGCCATCGAGCTGCTGGACGGGGAGCTGCAGGACACCGCCGAGGATCAGCTGCGCGCCGACTCCCGCGTCCTGGCGACGAACGCGGAGCGCGCCGGCCTGGCGCAGGTCCAGCTACCGCCGTATCCCGGATCCGGTCGGCTGGTGCGGGTCATCCTGCCCGACGGCGTGACCCGGACGCCGGCCGGCCAACCCGCGCTGCCCCCGGTCAGCGAGCAGGCCAGACGCGTGGTGCAGGGCGCGTCGGCCGACCTGATGGAGTCGGGCGACGGCGACGGCTACCTCATCTACACGCTGCGGGCGGGCGACGGCGCGGTCCAGGTGGCGGCCCGCGTCGCCGACGACGACCCGCTCAACCGGTTCGGGTTGGGCATGCTGCTGATCGGGCTGCTCTGCGTGGCCGGGGGCGCCATCGTCGGCCGGACCGTGGCGCGGACCGGGCTGGCGCCGATCGACCGGTTGACCGCCGCCGCGGTCCGTGTCGCGCACACCCAGGATCTCGACGCCGACATCCCGGATGAGGGCGGCGGGGAGATCCGGCGGCTGATCCGGTCGATCAACGACATGCTCGCCGCGCTCCGGGACTCCCGTCGGGCCCAGCGGCTGCTCGCCGAGGACGCCGCCCACGAGCTCAAGACCCCGCTCACCAGCCTGCGCCTCAACGTCGAGCTGCTGATCCGGCTCGACCGGCGCGGCACCCTCGACACTGCCCTCTCGGCGCAGAGCCGGACCCGGCTGCTCAACGATCTCGGCGCCCAGGTGGCCGAGTTGAGCACCCTTGCCGCCGAGCTGACCGACCTGGCGCGCGGTGACGTCAACGACGAGAGCACCGAGCTGCTCGACCTCGCCGACGTCGTGGTGGCCGCCGCGACCCGGGCGCGTTCCCGCGTGCCCGACATCGAGATCGCGCTCGACGTGACCTCCGTGTGGATGAGCGGGCGTTCCGCTGCGCTCCAGCGGGCGGTGCTCAACCTCATCGACAACGCCGGCAAGTGGTCCCCCGCGGACCAGCCGGTCCAGGTCCGGCTCCGTGCCGAGGGCGCGTCGGCGGTGCTCGAGGTCGACGACGCCGGGCCGGGCATCGACGCCGCCGACGTGCCGCGGGTATTCGACCGGTTCTACCGTGCCGACAGCGCCCGGGCGCTGCCGGGATCCGGTCTGGGGCTGTCGATCGTGCAGCGGGTCGTCGACGCCCACGGCGGCCGGGTCACCGTCGCCCGGTCCGCACGCGGTGGCGCGCTGCTTCGGGTCGACCTTCCAGCCGCGGCCCCGCCCGCCCCGATCGCGCGGCTCACCGCCGGGGAGGACACCGCGGTGCGCCGACCCTAGCCCCCTGCCGCACGGCGCAGGACCAAAGGGCGGCGGCCGTCGGGCCCATGAAAGACCCGGGACGGGTCTGGGTCCCCGTCCCGGATCTCGTCCGTGCCGCCGCGCTCACCGTTGCAGCGCGGGCTCCTCGTCGTCGGCGAGCGACTGTTGACCGTTCGGGGGCTCCGCCGGTGGACGGCACAGCCGGCTCGGCCACCAGATCCGCCGGCCGATCAGCAGGGTGAGGGCGGGCACCAGGACCGACCGCACCAGCAGGGCGTCGAGCAGCACGCCGAAGGCGACCAGGAACCCGACCTCGATCAGCATCACCAGCGGAAGTGTGGCGAGGACCGCGAACGTGGCCGCCAGGACCATGCCTGCCGAGGTGATGACGCCACCGGTGGCGGAGAGGGCTTTGAGCATGCCCTCTCTGGTGCCGAGACGCGCGGTCTCCTCCCGGGCCCGGCTGGCCAGGAAGATGTTGTAGTCGACGCCGAGCGCCACCAGGAACAGGAATGCCAGCAGCGGCACCGAGTAGTCGACGCCCTTGAACCCGAGGATCGTGTCGAAGACGAACACGCTGCCGCCGAAGGCCGCGGCGAATGAGACGATCACGGTGGCCATCAGGACCAGTGGGGCCACGATCGCGCGCAGCAGCAGCCCGAGGACGATCAGGACGACGGTGAGCACCAGCGGGATCACCAGCTTCTCGTCGCGGCTGGTGGTCACCTCGGTGTCGAGGTTCTCCGCGCTCGGCCCGCCGACGATCGCCGCCGCCCCGTTCACCGCGTGCACGGCGGTGCGCACCCGCTTGATCGTGTCGTACTCCGCGGCGGTGTCCGGCGCGTCGGTCGGGAACACGGAGATGTCGGCCCAGCCTCCGCTGGTCTGACCCGGGATGGCCACTGCCACGCCGGGAGTGCGCTTGACGATGTCGAGCACCCGCTCCTGGTACGCCGGCCGCGTGAAGATCGTCATCGGCTGGCCGCCGAGCTCCGGGAAGTGCTGGCGGAGGACGGTGAAGCCGGTGACCGACTCCGGCGCGGACAGGAACTGGTCCTGCTCCCGCAGGGCGCCGGTGTTGCCCGCCAGCCCGATGGCGAGCACGCCGAGGACTCCGAGCGAGCCGAGCGTCGCCACCCACCGGCGGCGGCTGATGGCGGTGCCGAGCCGTCCCCACAGCCCCGGCTTCTCCTCCACGGCCGTGTTGAACCGCGGGATGGCCGGCCAGAAGATCCGCCTGCCGAGCACCACGAGCACCGCCGGGAACAGCGTCAGCATGGCCACCAGCGCGCACAGGATGCCGGCCGCACCGATCGGGCCCAACCCGCTGGTGCTGTTCAGGTCCGCGACGAGCAGGCAGAGCAGGCCGGCGATCACGGTGGCCGCGGACGCGACGATGGCCGGCGCCGCTCCGCGTAGCGCGTGGACCATCGCGACCCGGACGTTCTCGTGGTGGTGCAGTGTCTCCCGGTACCGGGCGATGAGCAACAGCGCGTAGTCCGTGCCGACGCCGAACACCAGGATCGTCAGCAGCGCCGAGTTCTGGTCGTTGACCACGATGCCGAAGCCCTTGACGAGCAGGTAGACGGTCGCCATCGCGGTCAGTGCGGCCGCGCCCACGACCACCAGCGGGATGAGCCACAACACCGGGCTGCGGTAGGTGAGTATGAGCAGGAGCGTGACGACGACGACGGTGGTGAGGAAGACCTGCAGGTCGATGCCGTCGAAGACGGCGTCCATGTCGCCGTCGACCGCGGCCGGCCCGGTCACGTCGAGTTCCAGGCCGGCGGGGCGGTCCTTCGCGGCGTCACGCAACGGCCCGACGATGGCCTCCGGTGCGCCGTAGGTCGTGCTCACCTCAAGGGTGAACATCATCGCCCTGCCGTCGGTAGAGGGGCTCGTCGGTGGGCCCTCGTCCTCGCCGCCGGCCGGGGCCGCCACCTTCGGCGGGTACCGCTTGGCAAGGGTGTTGTAGTGGCGCTCGACCGTCGCGCGGTCGGCGTCGGTCATGCCGCCGGCGCGGTGGTACACGAAGACGAACGTGTTGTCCTCACCGCCGGGCAGACTGTCCTCCAGCACCGCCACCTTGGTGGACTCGGCACTGGCCGGCAGGGTGTCCGCGGCGCTGTCGGTGGTGACCGAGCTCAGCTTTCCGCTCAGCGGCACCATGACCGCCGCCAGCGCCACCCACAAGCCAATCACCAACCACGGCACCCACCGGCCTGCCAACCGACCGGCCGGCGCTTCCCCGGGCGGCGCTGCGTTGACTGCCATCACTAGCCTCCTACATGCGGGTTACATCGCTTTTCTGATGCCGACTTCGTACCGAGCGAATCTGAGACGACCGTTAATACGGCGCTCAGGCCGGTTGGCCGAACCAGGTGCCCAGCGCACGCACCAGCGTGGTGGCGTCCAGGTCCTGCCCGGTAGGCAAGGCCCAGGCGACACAGCCGTCGGGCCGGATGAGCAACGCGTCGACGTCCACCCGGTCCGTGCGGGCGGTGACGGTGTTGACCCGTCCGGTCCACGCGGCGGCGTCGCGGACCGCCGCGCGGTCGACGAGGTCGAGCAGGAGCCAACGCCCGTCACGCAGCAGGTCCGCCGACCGGGTCACCGCGGTGACGACGTCCGGGTCGGGCCGCTCCAGCGTCAGCTTCGTGTCCGGGCACAGGGTGCCGACGAGCCGGTGGCGTCGCCCAGGTCGTACCGGACGTCCATGCCGGCGAGCATGTCGGCGACGTACCGGTGGGCGTCGAGGTCCATCAGGTCGGAGCTTGCACGGCCCCAAGCATCGACGTCCAGGCGTCGAGACCGGCATGGCTCTGAACGCATCGGCGGTTCCGGTTTGTGGCTTGGAGTTTGGCTCCCGTCCATCGCCGACGGACTTTCGTGGGCGTGACTTCGGGCCTAGTTGCGACGGGCCTTGATTCTCGTGCGGGTGTCGAACGGTGTTCCGTACCGTGGTACCACCTCCCTCCCGAGGATGACGACCGCAGTACGACGAAACAGGATGGAATCGGGCCTAGCGTTCAGGCTATGACGAAACCTGACAGTCCACTGCGGAGGTTCGGGGCGGCCACCATGGCGCTGGCGACGGTGATCGCTGTCGTCGCCGCCTGCGGGTCGGACGCCGACAACAGTGCGGCGCCCGCCGCGCCCGACTCGCACAGCGCGCACGCGGGCGGGTCGTCGGCTCCACCGCAGCCGCTGCGCGCCGGCGAGCGGTTCGTCGACCTGAGGATGGCCGAGGCCTACACGCCCGCGCCGCCGGAGGGCGGCGGCACGGACGAGTACCGGTGCCAGGTGATCGATCCGGGCCTGACCAAGGCGGCGTTCCTGACCGGGACCCAGGTCATGCCGGAGAACGTCGCCATCGCGCACCACGCCATCGTGTACGCGGTGCCGCCGGGCGGCGCTGCCGCGGTGCGCGAGCAGGAGGCGAAGACCCCCGGCCTCGGCTGGCAGTGTTTCGGCGGGACCGGCGTGGACGGCGCCGAGGTAGAAGAGGGAGACGCGGCGTGGGTGGACACCTGGGCGCCGGGCGCCACGGAGACACTGCTCACCCAGGACGCCGGCTACAAGCTGGAGCCGGGCAGCCTGCTCGTCCTCCAGATCCACTACAACCTGCTCGCGACCGACGGCAAGCCGGCCGGGTCGGACCGCTCGGCGGTGCGGCTGCGGCTGACGGACGGCACGCCGCAGACCCGGGAACTCGAGACGTGGTCGCTCGACGCGCCGACCGACCTGCCCTGCGCCGCCGACGAGTCGGGTCCGCTCTGTGACCGGGCGACCTCGATCGCGGACGTGACGAAGCGGTTCGGGCCAGAGGTCGGCGACATGGCGGACGAGCAGCTGGAGGAGTGCGGCCAGAGCGCGCCGAAGCCCGGGGACACCCAGACCTGCGACCAGGAGGTGGAGGCGCCGATGACGCTGTTCGCCGGTTTCGGCCACATGCACCTGCTCGGGCGGGCCATCAAGGTCGAACTCAACCCGGGCACGCCGAACGCCAGGGTCGTGCTGGACGTGCCGCAGTTCGACTTCGACAACCAGCGGCTGGTGAAGCTACCGTCGCCGGTGGAGATCGGTCCGGGGGACACGCTGCGGGTGACGTGTACGCACGACGCGGGGCTGCGCAAACGGCTGCCGCAGCTGAGCAAGCTGCCGCCGCGCTACGTGGTGTGGGGCGACGGCACCAGCGACGAGATGTGCATCGGCATCATGACGGTCTCCCCCCGCAAGTCCTGACGAAGCGGTCGAACGTGTGTGAGCTCACTGAGGTCAACAAGCCGAAAACAGCTCTGAGCTCACACACGTCCGCACTGAACTCACACCCGTGCGGCGTCGTGGCGGTCGGACGGGCGGCGACGTGGGCGGCTGCACGCGGACCCGGCAGCGGAGCGGTCGATCACGCGGAGCGGATCCGCCCGGAGCGGTGCGGCTGGGAACTACGGTCGCGCCCCCGACGGACGCGCGAGATGAAGCGCTAAATCGGCCGGGTGAGTCTCAGGTCGTAGGCGAGGATGACGGCCTGGATCCGGTCTCGTGCGCCGATCTTGGCCAGGACCCGCCCGACGTGAGTCTTCACCGTCGACTCCGACAGCGTGAACCGTTGCGCGATCTCGCCGTTGGTGAGGCCGTGGCCGATGGCGACGAGGATCTCGCGCTCGCGGTCGGTCAGGGAGTCCAGCCGGGGATCCTCCCGCACGGGCCCGCAGAGGTCATCGTCGAGCCGGTCGGCGAACGCGTCGAGCAGCCGCCGAGTCAGCGCCGGCGCGATCACCGCGTCCCCGGCGGCGACGGCCCGGATGCCGGCGAGCAGCTCCTCCGGGCGGGTGTCCTTGAGCAGGAAACCGCTCGCCCCGGCCTGCAGCGCGGCGAGCGCGTACCGGTCCACGTCGAACGTCGTCAGCACCAGGATCCGCGAACGCCCACCGGCGGCGACGATGCGCCGGGTGGCCTCGATCCCGTCGACGCCCGGCATGCGGATGTCCATCAGCACCACGTCGGGATGCAGCTCGGCGATCCGCCGAACGGCCTCGGCGCCGTTCTCCGCCTCGCCGACGATCTCGGTGTCGGGGGTGCTCTCCAACAGCATGCGGAACCCGAAGCGCTGCAGCGGCTGGGCGTCCACCACGAGCACAGTGATCATGAATGGCTGCCTTTCAGGGTCGCGTGGACGGTCCAGCCGCCGTCCGGTGCGGGGCCGGCGCTGACCGTGCCGTCGTAGAGCGCGGCGCGTTCGGCCATGCCGGCAAAGGCCGAGACCGCGTCACCCGGCGATGCCTCCACTTCATACCGAGCGAACCTGAGACGACTGTTAAAACGGCGCTCAGGCCGGTTGGCCGCCGGCGCGGGTTCGTCGTCGGGCGGGCTGCTGTCGAGCACGACGATGTGGACCTGGCAGGAGCCGGCGCCCAGGCTCAGGTCGGCGGCTTTGCGCCGCCCTAGGCGGTGCCCGGGGCGGTTTGTGAGAGGCGGACCATGGCGCGGTAGAGAGCGGTGGGCCTCGGGGCTTCGGGCAGCGGGGGGATCGGTGCGCCGGGTGCGGCGTAAGAACGGATCATGTGGCCGACGAGGCGGCGCCAGGTGTCGGGGGCGGCGTCGCCGGTGGCGGTGACGACTCCGGCGTTGGCGATGAGCAGGATGACGATGTCCTGGTGGGTGAAGTCCTCCCGCAGGTGCCCGGTGTTCTTGGCGCGGGTGATGAGTTCGAGCAGCTGGTGGTACGCCTCGGCGCGGCGGGCTTCCAGCGCCTCGGCGGTGGGGAAGGACATGGCCAAGATGTCGGCGAAGCCGCGGTCGGCTGCCTGCATGGCGCAGATGGCGTGGAGATATCCGGTGAAGCCGTGCCAGGGGTCGGGGTCGGCGAGTGCTTCGGCGGCGGCGTCGGCGTAGGCGTCCATGCGGTCGGCGAAGACAGCGTTGAGGAGTTCCTCCCGGGTGGCGAAGCGCCGGCCGAGGGTGGCTTTGCCGACGCCTGCCTCGCGGGCGACGGAGGCCATGGAGACGCCGAGTCCTTTGGTGGCGTAGAGGCGACGGGCGGCGTCCAGGATGCGGCAGCGATTGCGTTCGGCGTCGGCGCGCAGTCCGGTGGCGGGCTGCTGGCCCGGCCTCTGGTCCGACGTTGGTGAGGTCACATCCCCCACTCTACTCAAGTGGAACGGTCGGCCCGTTTCTGCTGTACGGTGGGCGTCACCGAAAGTGGGCCACCCGGTCCACTTATTTGAAGGGGTGTTGTCATGCGCGCTGTCGTGCTCGAATCCGTCCCCTCGGCCCCGGCCGTAACTGAGGTGGACACTCCTCGCCCGGAGGCCGGGGAATTGCTGGTCAAGGTGGCCGCCGCTTCGTTGAACGGCATCGACATCGCCACCGCCGCCGGCTACACGCAAGGGTTTATGGAGCACCGGTTCCCGCTGGTCCTCGGCCAGGACTTCGCGGGCACCGTCGAGGCGCTCGGTGAGGGCGTGGACGGCTTCGCGGTCGGCGACGCGGTCTTCGGTGTCGTGCGCAAGCCGTACCTGGGCGCCGGTTCGCTGGCCCAGTACGTCACCGTGCCCGCCAGACACGGAGTCGCCCGCATCCCGGCGGGTGTGGCGGCGGGGGACGCGGCCGCGCTGGGCGTGGCCGGGGTCACTGCCCTGGTGAGCCTGGATGCGGTGGCCCTGGCCGAGGGCCAGACGCTGCTGATCTCCGGGGCCGCCGGCGGGGTGGGTTCGCTGGCGGTACAGCTCGCCGCGGCTCGTGGCGCGAAGGTGATCGCGACCGCCCGCCCCGGCGCGCAGACCGACTTCGTCACCGGCCTGACCGACGCGGAGGTGAACGTGGTCGACTTCACCGGTGACCTGGAGGGACAGGTCCGCGCGATCGCCCCGGACGGTGTGGACGCGGTGCTGCACCTGGCGGGTGACGGCGCCCAGCTGGCCGCTCTGCTACGGCCGGGCGGTCAGATCGCCTCCTGCACCGGGCTGACCCAGGACGACGTCAAGGAGCAGGACGTCACCGTCCACACGATCATGGCCGACACCGATGCCCTGATCCTGACCTCGCTGGCCGAGCAGGTCGCCTCTGGCGCACTGCGCGTGCCGGTCACCGCCACCTACCCGCTGGAGCAGGCCACCGAGGCCTTCGCCGCCTTCGGCGCCAGCACCCCGGGCAAGATCGCCGTCTCCTGCTCCTGACACACCGTCAAGGACCCGACGACATGCCCGACTATGGCCATGATCTTCAATTCGGCATTCTCGTTCCGCCCGGCGCCGAGACCGCGGGCAATGGGCTTCGTCTGGCCCGGCGAAGCTGTCAGCTACCGCGGAGTCTTGTCGTCACCGAAGGCAGCTGCTAGCGCCTTCGCGATCAGGTCGGGCAGATCGGTGCGCGCGTCGTCCTTCGCCCACCGCACCAGCGCGGCGTGCATGGCTGCCAGGCACGCGCTTGCCGCAGCTTGGGCGCGGAACTGCGCCTCCGAGTCGGCGATATCGACACCTAGTCCCTCGACGATGGCTTGTTGAAGGACGTGGTGGTTGTCCAGGTGGCGGGCACGCAGCGCCGGCGTCGAAATCATCAGTTGAAGGCGGGCAAGCAGGAACCGGTCGTCGTCCGCGGTCATGATCCGCGCCGAGTCGACGAGCGCGCTGCCGATGCGGTGCACCACGCTTTGATCGGCAGGCGTTGCCGCGATCCGCTTGGCAAGCAGCGGACCGTTCTGATCGACCAGCACGAGGTCTTCTTTCGTCGGGAAATGCCGGTACACGGTCATGGCAGAGACACCCGCGGCCTCGGCGATGTCGTTGACGGTCGTGGCGTCGTACCCACGCATCGTGAGGGATTTGTCTGACAAGACGGCCCTGGTGACCGGCGCGTCTCGCGGCATCGGGCAGGCGATCGCAATCCGGCTGGCGGCACGGGGAGCGACGGTCATCGCACACTTCGGCACCGACAAGGACGGCGCGACGGCGACGGCCGATGCGATTGCCCGGGCCGGCGGGACCGGGTACGCCGTCGCGGCGGAACTAGGCACCGACGGCGACGTCGAGACCCTCTTCGCGGGGGTCGAGGCAGGCCTAGCCGGGCGGCCACTGGACATTCTCATCAACAACGCGGCGGCGCCACCCGCGGGACCGCTCGGCACGACCACACGCGCCCAGTTCGACCATCTGTTCGCAGTGAACGTACGAGCGCCGTACTTCATCATCGAACGCGCGTTGCCCCTGCTCCGCGACGGTGGCCGGATCATCACGATCTCTTCGGTGGCTACCCGGATGGCCAACGCCACCCAGACGTCGTTCGCCATGACCAAAGGCGCCGTCGAAACCATGAGCCGCACCCTGGCCAACCAGCTCGGGGACCGCGGCATCACGGTGAACGCGGTCGCTCCCGGCGCCACCCGCACGGCGACCAACGGACCAGCCTTCGAGACACCGGGGCTGACCGAGCTCATCACCGCAATGACCGCGCTCAACCGACTGGGCGGACCCGAGGACGTCGCCGACGTGGTCGGCTTCCTCGCCTCCGACTCCGCGCGCTGGATCACCGGACAGGTCATCGACGCCAGCGGCGGCCTGTTCCTCGGCCCACGCGCCTGACGACGTGGGGCGCCCGGCGCTTAACGGCGGGCGCCCCCGCGCCGGCCCAGAGACCGATGACCGCGAGTACATCGGTTGAAATCGTGTAGTTCCACTCCGCGCCTGGCCGGGACAGGAGCGGAAGTGCGCCGAGCCGCTCGACGCAGTATGCATCGCCGGCGCGCCGAACGTGCGGACGAGGTCGTGAGCGACCAGGGCTGCTTGTGACATGGGAAGCCACCGACGGGATCGATCCTTCCGCCGGCCGGGCAATGGCCGCGGGTGCGGGCGCGGGAGCCGTCAAGGGATCACATCGCGGTCAACGCGACGCGGCCCGGACGCGACCCGCGACGGATTTACCGGCGGCCTCCCACGCACCGGCCGATGCCCGGCGAAGGCCGCGTCGAGCACGCCATCGCCGCTGGTCAGGCCCGGCAACCGGCGCTGCAGATCGGGTACGCGGGCGGCGGTCAGCACCGCCTCGATGACGACCTCCGTGCCCTGGACCGTCGGCGTCTCGACCGCCGCGGTCAGGTCGCCGAGGGCGCCGAGGAGAGCACCGAGGCAGTCGGCGGGCGCGTCGACCCGTACCCGCGACATCGGCTCGCACACCGCCGTGCCCGCGTCGGCGAGAGCCTGCCCGAGCACCACCGGCGTGAGCTTGCGGAAGTCGGCGGCGGTGCTGAGCGGGCCGCTGACCGAGGGCGGCCCGTCCGGGACGCTGTATCCACTGCGGAACATCGTCACCACGCAGTCGCTGACCGGCCAGCCGTATAGCCCTTCGCTCAGCGCGTCACGCACGTACTGCTCCATGCTGGCCGCGAACTCGGGCATGTTGCGGTAGACGTACAGCGGTACCACGCGGAAGTCGACGCCGAGGCGGAACGTGACGCCCGAGCCGGGCGGGGCGGGCTCGACGCGCAGCCCGATCGTGGCGCGGTGCGGGTTCTGCGGGGTGTTGAGCACCTCGACCGCCTCGCCGGTGCCGGCCGGGCGTTCGATGTAGAGGGGGGTGGTCTCGCGGAACGTGACGTCGACGCCGTAGTCGGCGGCGAGTGTGGCCTGGATGACCTCCTTCTGCACCTCGCCGTAGAGCGAGACGGCCAGCTCGTGGTGTGCGCCGTCCGTGCGCACGTCGATCAGCGGGTCCTGCTCGGCCAGCTGGGCCAGCGCGGCGCGCAGGGCGACGTGGTCGGCGTACCGGACGGGCTCGACGATGGCCTGCAGGGTGGGCGGGGCGAAGTGGTGTCGTTGTTCTCCGTGGGGCGCGCCGACGGGGTCGCCGACCTTGCTGCCGCTCAGCCCCCACAGCCGGCCGATCTCGGTGGCGGACACGGCGTCCCGCCGCACCCAGGCGCCGCCGTCGAAGACGCTGATCGCGGTCACCTTTTGTGGCCCGTCGGAAAGCCGCTCGCGGGTGTGGACCGTGCCGGCGAACATCCGTACGTAGGCGATCTTCTCGCCGGCCGGGCCGCGCTCGATCTTGAAGATGGTGCCACTGACCGGGCCATCCGGGTCGCCGGTCGCGGCGGGCAGCAGGTCGACCAGGCCGGCCATCAGCGCCTGGACGCCGGCGCCGGTGACGGCCGAGCCGGCGTACACCGGGTGGACCAGCGCCCGCCCGGTCTGCGCCGCCAGCTCCGCCCGCAGCCGTGCCGGGGTCAGGCTCGCCTCGTCCCCGATGTATGCGGCCAGCAGCCGGTCGTCGTGTTCGGCCAGCGCCTCGACCAGCGCGTCGCGACCGGTACTCATTGGTACGGCGGTGATGCCCAGCCGGTGCCGGATCTGCCCCAGCACCCGGTCGACGTCGGCGCCCCGGCGGTCCACCTTGTTGATGAACAGGATCGTCGGCACGCGCAGCCGGCGCAGCGCCCGCATCAGCACGCGGGTCTGCGGCTGCACGCCCTCGACGGCGGAGATCACCAGGACGGCGCCGTCGAGCACGCCGAGCACCCGATCCACCTCGGCGACGAAGTCCGGGTGGCCAGGGGTGTCGATCACGTTGATGGAGGTGTCGCCGATCGTCAGCGCGACAACCGCGGACCGGATCGTGATGCCGCGCTGCCGTTCCAGCGCGAGCGAGTCGGTCTGCGTGGTGCCGTGGTCGACCCGGCCGGGCTCACCGATCACGCCGGCGGCGTAGAGCAGCCGCTCGGTGAGGGTGGTCTTACCGGCGTCGACGTGCGCCAGGATCCCGAGGTTGACAGTGCGCGGCAAACGTCATGCCCTTCGAATCGACAAAGAGGTCAACTTCGACAGCCATGAACGTCGCTCGCATCGGTCCTCCTTCGGTGCTGTTGGCTCCCAACTAAACCAGCCCGCCGGCCCCAACGCGACCGAATTACGCCGTCGAGACGGGTGTGCGTCGGCGACTCGAACCCCCACGTCGCAGCGTCGACGATGCGCGGGGCGCAACGGTGACACCCCCCCCCTTGATCCCGGCGGCCCACACGTGGTTATAACGACTTGGGGCACGCCTTGATCATGCCGACTTCAATTCGCCTAAAGCACCCTTCGTCCCACGTCCCGGGGCGGCGGACATTCGTCCCGCTCGCGCCGGCGAGCCCGGAACAGCGGCGACGGGGTCTGTCAAGATAACCTTTACAGTCCGCCAACGCTGCATGCGGCAGCGTTGTTACGATGTCGGGCGGTGCCAGGTGACCGAGACGCAGGCGAGCCGCTTGGCCGTTCCCGCGGCCGGGAACTTGGTCATGGCGGCGTTCTTGTCGCTTCTGCCGTCCAGGTACGCGGTGAAGGCCGCGTCGACGTCGTAGAGGCAAATGTCGTAGAGGCAAATGTCGTAGAGGATCGTCGGGGGGCCGTCCGCTCGGTCGTTGCCGACGTAGGTCTGGCTGGTCCACGGCCCGCCGTTCCCATCGCCGACATCCCGGCCGCCGAAGTAGGTGCCGCCAGTGTTGTTGAAGATGCGTACCCGATGGCCGTCAGCCGGCGGACCGGAGATCGTGCCGGTCATGGTGATCGTCCGCTGATCCGTGCTGCACGGCGCGCACCGGATCGTCGCGGTGAGCCTGTGCGGCGGTGCCGGCGCGGAGGTGCGGATGGCCTGTTTGCTGGTCGCCTCGTTACCGGGTGGAGATGGTGCTCTCTTCGTCGCGGGTTGGCCGGTTGCGGTGGGAGGGGGTTGGCCTGACGGCGACGGGCGGCCGCTAGTCGGTGTGGCCGAGGGTGCGGGTTCTGTTGATGACGCATTCGGTGTGTCGGGTGGACCGGGTAGCGCCATCGCGCCGAAGAAGACCGTGAAGGCCAAGGCCACGATGCTGACGACGATGTCCATCTTGAGCATGCCGGTGCTGCGGTCCCGCCGGCGGGCGAGGTGGACGACGAGAAACATAACGGCAAGAACCAGCACAACCGCCATGACAGCGGCCAGAACCGCCCATCCCATCTTCATGCGACGACCGTATAGGCACTGGTCAAGATCGATGATAGGTATCACATGATCGTCAACTAGCTTGAACCGATCATCCGACACCGGTCACGAATTGTTCCGCCCGTCTTCGAGGCGATCAGCTGACGAACATCCCCCGTCTACCAGACTCGGCGGTCGTCGAGTGTCGGACCGTCGTCGAGTGCTGGTACGCAGACGACGTCGGCGGTGAGCCGCAGCCGGGACTGGATCTTCTCCCGTATCCGGTCGGCCAGTCCGGCGTCGGCGCCGGGCGCGGGTACCAGTTCGCAGCGCAGCGTGTCGCGGTGCTCGATCCGGTCGATGACGAAGCGGTAGGCGGCGATGCCCGGTTCCGTGTCCAGTGCCTGCGCCGCCTGCCGAGGGTGTAGGAACATCCCGCGTACCTTGACCGCTTCGCCGATGCGGCCGAGTACGCCGGCCAGGCGCAGTGACGAGTCGGCGCCGAGGCGCCAGGCTGACAGGTCACCGGTGCCGAACCGGACCAACGGCTGCTCCGGTCGCAGCAGCGTGACCACCACCTGGCCGATGCTGTCGTCGTCGAGCACTGTGGCACCGGTCGCCGGATCGCAGATCTGCACGAGCACGCCGCCGGGGAGAGCGAGTCCGGAGTTCGGCGCGGTCTCGTATCCGAGCAGCCCGGTCTCCGCGGTCCCGTACGCCTGGTGAACTGTGTCCACATAGGATGCCAACCAGTCGCGTAGCGAGTCGGGCAGCGGCTCGGCGGTGACCAGCGCGCGCCGGATCGCCAGCGGCGTGCCGAGCGCCGCGGCCTTCTCGAGCAATGCTTTGAGGTATGAGGGCAGCCCGGTGTACGCCGTGGCGCCGATTCGTACCGCGGTCTGGATCTGTAGCTCCTGGTTGCCGACGCCGGCCGGGATCACGGTGGCGCCGAGCGCGAGCGCGCCTTCCTCGAACATGGCGCCGGCAGGTGAGAGGTGGTAGCTGAAGCAGTTGAGCACCACGTCGTGCGGGCCGAACCCGGCGGCGCGTAGCGCCTCGCCCCAGCGCCACGGATCAGTACCGGCGAGTTGCGGCTCGAACAGCGGGCCCGGTGAGGCGAACACCTTGCGTAGCCGCGCGTCTGGGGTCACCGTGCCGCCGAATGGCGGATCGGTCTGCTGCGCCTGGATCAGCTCGTCCTTGGTCAGCACCGGCAGGGGGTCGAGGTCGGCGACCTCGCGTACCTCGTCGATCCCGGCCGCGGCGAGCCGGGCCGCGATTGCCGGTACCCGGGCGGCCGCTTCGTTCACGGTGTCGGCGACCAGGGCATCCAGACCGTGGAGGTACTGTGAGATTCGGTCGGCGAGCACGCCATCCCCTTCCTTACAGCCAGCGCTTGCGGCGTTTGTAGTGTTTGACGTCGCGGTACCGCCGGCGGTGGTCCGCCTCGCCCAGGCCCAGGTAGAACTCCTTGACGTCGGGATTGTCGGCGAGCTCCGCCGCGGTGCCGTCGAGCATGATCCGGCCGGACTCCATGATGTAGCCGCGGTGCGCCACGGCCAGCGCGCGCCGGGCGTTCTGTTCGACCAGCAGCACGGTGAGGCCGAGCTGGGTATTCAGTTGCTGGATCACCCGGAACACCTCGTCGACCAGGCGGGGAGCCAGCCCGAGCGACGGCTCGTCGAGCAGCAGCAGGCGTGGGTCGGACATCAGCGCCCGGCCGATGGCCAGCATCTGCTGCTCGCCGCCGGACAGGTAGCCGGCCACCCGGGAGCGCAGCGCCGCGAGGCCCGGCAGGAACTCGTACACCCTGGCGTAGTCGGCCTTGGGGCCGCGGGTGTATCCGCCGGCCACGAGGTTCTCGTGCACGGTGAGGTGCTCGAACACGCGCCGGCCCTCCATCACCAGGGCTATGCCGTGGCGTACCCGTGCCGCCGCGTCCATTCCGGTGATGTCCAGGCTGCCGACCCGGATCGTGCCGTCGGTGATCTCACCGTGTTCGGTGGGCAGCAGCCCGGCGATCGCCTTGAGCGTGGTGGATTTGCCCGCGCCGTTCGAGCCGAGCAGCGCGATGATCTGGCCGGCCGGTACCGCGAGCGACAGCCCGCGCAGCACCAGGATGACCTGGTCGTAGATGACCTGCAGGTTCTGCACGGTCAGCGCGGTGGGTGCGGCGGCCACGTCGGGGTTCTGGTTCACTGCTTCGGTACCACCCCGGCGGAGACCTCGGTCAGCTTTCCGCCGGAGACCCGGTAGAGGCCGGAGGCGGTGCTGCCTCGGTGGCTGTCGGCGGAGAACTTGATCGGGCCGGTGACCCCGCCGGTGTCGACCTCGGGCATCGCCTCCAACGCGGCGCGCAGGTTCGGGCCGGTCAGATCTTTGTCCTCGCTGAGCACCTTCTCGATGCCCTTGACCATCACGTGCATCGTGTACCAGCCCTGCACGAAGTGCAGGCCCTTGGCGTCCAGGTCGATTCCCTTGCTCTGGCAGTACTGCCGGACCTCCTGGTGGCCGGGCTTGCCGGCGCTCGGTGGCGCGAACGGTTGCACCATCAGGTGACCTTCCGCCGCGGCTCCGGCGGTCTTGACGAACAGCTCGTCCGAGCACCAGTTCAGGCAGACGATCGTCATGTCCAGCTTTTGGGCCGCGATGTCGCGGGCGACCACCGCGGCCGGGCTGGACACGTTCTGGATCACGATGTACTTGGCGCCCTGGGCCCTGGCCTGCTGGAGCAGCCCGATCTGGTCGGTGGCGCCAGCCTTCATCGGGTACGCCTTGTATCCGAGCCGGTAGCCCTTGTCCTTGAGCCATTGCGCGCCGTCGGCCAGCGGCGCTGTGCCGAACGGCGAGTCGTGGTGGAACACGGCGACCTGCGCGGTCGGGTCCTGCGCCGCGATGTGGTCCAGCGCCACGCGCATCTGGTCGGAGTAGGTCGGGGCCACCACGAAGTTGTACGGCGACTGGCTGGGATCGGTCAGCACCTCGGCGTACGAGGCGGACATGAACGGGAGCTCGTCGTCTTTGACCTTGCTCCGCAACGCCTCCGAGTCTCCGGTCCCCCAGCCCTGGATCGCCACGGCCTGCTCGGAGACGTACTTCTTGTACTTCTCCTCGGCGGTGGGCACCTTGTACGCGTAGTCCTCACTCAACGCCTTGATCGCGCTGCCGTTGATCCCGCCGGCAGCATTGATCTTGTCGACGTACGCGAGCATCCCCTCGTTGTACGGCTTGCCGACGTCCGCGGTCGCACCGCTCAGGTCGGCAAGCACGCCGACGACGATCTCCTTGCCTTCGGTGCCGGCACCGGCGTCCCCGCCGCCGGGGCCGCCGCAGCCGGCGACCAGCGCGAGGGCGGCACCGGCGACTATCGCGTGGCTGAGTCTCTTCATGGCCTTGACCTCCTAGTACCGGAACGGCCAGTAGCGGACGTAGTCCTTCGCGCGACGCCAGATCCGGTCCAGCCCGCGCGGCTCGAACAGCAGAAACAGCACAATCACCAGCCCGAAGCTGGCGGCCTGGACCGCGGGTAGCTGGTCGGCCAGGAACGGTGCGAAGCCGCGCACGCTGCCGGCCAGCTCGGCCAGCAGCGGCGGCAGCAGCATGATGAACGCCGCGCCGTACACCGCACCCGCGACGCTGCCGAGTCCCCCGACGATGATCATCGCGAGGTACTGGATCGAGACGTCGATGGTGAACCGCTCCCAGGTGACCGTCTCGGTGTAGTGCGCGGTGAGCGCTCCGGCCAGTCCCACGTACCCCGACGAGACGGCGAACGCGACCAGCTTCGTGCGGGTCAGGTCGACCCCGATGGCCGAGGCGGCGACGTCCTGGTCGCGGACCGCCATGAAGGACCGGCCGAGCGCGGTGCGGAACAGGTTGCGGGCGCTGAGCACGGCCAGCACGGCGAGGCCCGCGATGATCCAGTACCAGACGAACTCGAAGCTGGTGCGCGGCACCCGGTAGCCGAACAGGGTGAGCCGGTCGACGTCGAGGAAACCCTGGCCGCCGGTGAGCCAGCGCCAGCGGCGTACCACGAACACGATGATCTCCTGGCTGGCGATCGTCGCGATCGCCAGGTACAAGCCCTTGAGCCGCAGCGCCGGTAGGCCGAAGAACGCCCCGACGGCCGCGGTGACCAGGACCGCCGCGGTCATCGCGAGGGGGATCGGCAGGCCGGCGCGCTGGACCAGCAGCGCCGAGGTGAACGCCCCGACGGCCAGGAAGCCGCCCTGGCCCAGCGAGATCTGGCCGGTGAAGCCGACCAGGATGTTCAGCCCGACGGCGCCGATGACGGCGATGCCGATCGTGTTGACGATGCCCAGCCAGTAGGTGTCGACCGTCCATGGCAGCGCGAGCAGCGCGACGAAGACCAGCACCAGCCGGAACCGCTCGGCACCGGTGTGCCGCAACCGCAGCTCGGCGGCGTAGGAGGTGTGGTAGACACCGGTCGCGGTCGCCGCCATGTCACACCCTCTCGATCCGGACCTGGCCGAACAGCCCGTACGGGCGCACGAGCAGGATGAGTACCAGCGCCACGTACGGCACGACCTGTGAGGCACCCGGTGAAAAACCCTCGGCGTACTGGCTGAGCAGGCCGATGACGGCGCCGCCGACGATGGTGCCCGGTACGGAGTCGAGGCCGCCGAGAATCACCACCGGGAACACGACCAACCCGAAACTCGCCAGGTTCTGGCTGACCTCGGCGATGTCGGCGAGCAGGACGCCGCCCAGCAGCGCGCTGACCGCCGCCAGCGCCCAGGCGAGCGCGAAGATTCGCCGTACCGAGATTCCCTGGGCCAGCGCGGCCTGCTGGTCGTCGGCGACCGCCCGCATCGCGATGCCGTGCCGGGACCAGCGGAAGAACGCGGCGAACGCGGCGAGCGCCACGGCTGCGACCCCGACCGCGGTGAGCCGGTCCAGCGGCACCGGTGCCCCGGCGATGTCCACCGATCCGGTGGGCAGCACCTTGGGCATCTGCCTCGGTGTGGTGCCGTAGAACATCTGCACGGCGGCTTTGAGGATCGCGGCGAGCCCGATCGTCACCATGATGACCGCGATCGGGTCCTCGCCGATCAGCGGCCGTAGCACTACCCGCTCGATCGCCACGCCGAGCACCGCGGCGGCGACGACGCCGGCGACGACCGCCACGGCCAACGGCAGGCGAAGCAGCACGAACGCGGTGTAGAACAGGTACGCGCCGATCAGCAGCAGCTCGCCCTGCGCGAAGTTGATGACGCTGGTCGCCTTGTAGATGAGGACGAAGCCGAGCGCGGCCAGCGCGAGCACCGCGCCGTTGGCGAGGCCGTAGACCGTCAATTGGATGAAGTCAGTCATACGCGTCCACTCCAGACCGGGCGGCGAGGTCGCCGTGCCAGCGCCTGCTGGTTGACCGGCTCCCGGATCGCGAGCGTGATGGTCCGCTCGACGCGGGTGCCGTCCTGGTAGCTGACCGTGGTGTGCACGTCCACCGACGCGTCGCCCCGGTCCAGGGCGGCGATGATGGCGGCGTACCGGTCGCTGACCACGCTCCGGCGGACCTTGCGGGTCCGGGTGATCTCGTCGTCGTCCGGGTCGAGTTGCTTGTGCAGCAGCGTGAACCGGCGCACCCGGATCGGCTCCGGAAGGTCGGCGTTGGCTTGGGCCACCTCCTCGGCGAGCAGGTCGGCCACCTCCGGCTTGCCGGCCAGGTCGGTGTAGGTGGTGTAGCCGAGCCGGGCCCGCTCGGCCCAGGCGCCGACCACCCGAGGGTCGACGCACACCATCGCGGTGATGCCGGCCGCGCCGTGGAAGCTGACCGCCTCCTCCACGTACGGGGAGAACTTGAGCCTGTTCTCGATGAACGCGGAGGAGAACCGGCTGCCGTCGGGCAGTGACAGCACGTCGGACTGCCGGTCGATGACGACCAGCTCCCCATCGTCGAGGTACCCGGCGTCGCCAGTGTGCAGCCAGCCCTCTGCCGTCTTGACGCGCGCGGTGGCCCGCGGATCGTGCAGGTAGCGGCGGAAGACGCTCGCCGAGCGCAGCAGGATCTCGCCGTCATCGGCGATGCGTAGCTCGGTGCCGGGGATCGGCGCGCCGACAGTGTGGAACCGCACGCCGCCGTCGCGGTGCGCCACGGCGATACCGCAGATCTCGGTCTGGCCGTAGATCTGCTTGAGGTTGACCCCGATCGCGTGGAAGAACCGGAACACGTCCGGCGACAGCGGTGCTCCACCGGTGTAGCAGCGCCGCACCCGGGCCAGGCCAAGCTGATCGCGTACCGGCCGCAGCCCGGCCAGATCGGCGATCCGCCAGAGGGCGCCGCCGCGCCGGCCGGGCCGGGTCGCCGCCCGATCGCCCACCCGGTACGCCCAGGCGAACACCCGGCGCTTGAGCCAACCGGCCTCGTCGATGCGGACCTGAACCTCGGAGAGCATCGACTCCCAGATCCGCGGCGGGCTGAACATCAGATCCGGGCCGATCTCCCGCAGGTCCGTTCGCTGGGTCGCCGCCCGCTCCGGGAACGACAGCGTCATGCTCGAGCGCAGTCCGCACGCGACGGCCAGCATCTGCTCGCCGATCCACGCCAGCGGCAGGAACGACACGTACCGGTAGCCGGGTCCGATCGGGTCGATCTCGGTGAGGTGCTCGGCCATCGCGAGCAGGTTCGCGTGTGACAGCTCGGCGAGTTTCGGCCGGGCCGTGGTCCCGGAGGTGGTACAGATGACCGCGGTGTCGGCCGGATCGCCCTGGGCGATCTCGGCGTCGAGCCGCCGCGGGTCCCGGGCCCGGGCCTGTGCCCCGGCCGCCTCGACGTCGCCGAACGTCGCCAGGTAGGGCTGCGGGTAGCCGGTGAGCCCGCGCGGGTCGTAGTACACGATCGTGGTCAGCTTGGGCAGTGCGTCCTTGAGCCGGATCAGCTTGTCGACCTGTTCCTGGTCCTCTGCCACGACCACCCCGACCTCGGCGGTGTCCAGGACGTGCCGGACCTCGTCGCCGATGCTGGTCGGATACACCCCGACGACACAGGCACCCAGGCACTGGGCGGCGAGCTCCGTGATCAGCCACTCCGGCCGGTTGTCGCCGAGCACGGCGACCACCTCGCCGCGCTGCACGCCCAATTCGGCCAAGCCGTACGCGAAGTCGTGCACTCGCCGGGCGTACTGCGCCCAGGTCACCGGCTGCCAGATCCCGTACCGCTTCTCCTGTAGCGCGACGGCGTGGGGCTGCTGTGCGGCGTGCTGCGCCAGCAGCCGGGGAAAGGTGTCCGGCCGACTCATGTGGATGCTCCGGCGCCGGTCGGTCCTGGGCCGCCGGCCGCCTCGCCGAGGTAGGCGTCGATGACCGCCGGGTCGTCGCGGATCTGTTCCGGAGGGCCCGAGGCGATGAGCCGGCCGAAGTCCAGGACGGTGACCTGGTGCGAGATGTCCATGACGACGTCCATGTCGTGCTCGATCAACACGACCGTCACCCCGGCCAGCTCGTTGACGTCGAGCACGTACCTAGCCATGTCCTCCTTTTCCTCGGTGTTCATGCCGGCCATCGGCTCGTCGAGCAGCAGGATGGTCGGCTGCAGGCACAGTGCCCGGCCCAGCTCGACCCGCTTGGCGTATCCGTAGGCGAGCGAGGCGACCTGCTGGTGCCGGACCGCCTGCAGCTCCAGTAGGTCGATCACCTCTTCGACCAGCTCACGGTGGGCGATCTCCTGCCGGCGCGCCGGCCCGAACCACAGCAGCGCCGGCAGCAGCGCGGTGCTCATCCGGTGGTGCCGGCCGAGCAGGAGGTTCTCCAGCACGGTCAGGTGCCGGAACAGCTCGATGTTCTGAAACGAGCGGGCCACGCCGAGGCGGGCGATGCGGTGCGGCGCCCGGCCGAGAAGCCGGACCGGGCCGTCGGCGGTGTGCAGGGTTACGCGGCCGCGCTGCGGGCGGTACAGCCCGGACACGCAGTTGAGGAGGCTGGACTTGCCGGCGCCGTTCGGGCCGATGACCGCGTGGATCTCTCCTTGCCGGACCTGTAACGACACCCCGGCGAGCGCCTGCACACCACCGAAGCGCAGGCCGAGATCGTCGACCTCCAGCAGCGGTCGACCGGGGGGCAGCGTGCTGCTGTTGAGCGGAAAGCGATACTCCCGAGTGATCACGCCGCTACCTCCAGTGGTGCAGTGACCTGACGGTAGGTTTCCAGTATGTGAAAGTCAACTACCCTATTCGGATTCGACGTTCGAGTTGATACCGTGCTCCCGTGACCGGTATGGAGGCGGATCTGCGCGGCTCGCTCGGCACCGTGCGCAACGCGGTCACGCTGCTTCACCTGCTCGCCGACGGTGCGCCGTACCAGCACCTCACCGGCCTCGCCGAACGGTCCGGTCTGTCGGTGCCGACCGTGCACCGGCTGCTCCGCTCGCTCAGCCTGGCGGGGCTCGTCGAGCAGGACACCCACTCGGCGCGATACGGGCTCGGACCCGAGCTGGTCCGCTTCTCGCACCGGTACCTCGCCCGCCTGCCGGTGCTCGCCGCGCTCTCGCCATACCTGCCGGCGGTGCGGGACGCCCTGGGCAATTCCGTGTACGTCGCGCTGTACCTGCGCGGCAGCGTCGCGTACGTGGATCGGGTCGAGGGGGGTGACGGCGTGCTGTACCGCGAGCCGCACCGGATCGTCCCGGCACTGTCCACCGCCCCCGGGCGGATGCTCGCCGCGCGCGCCGACGACACCGGCTGGGAGCAGGCGGTCGCGCGGGCCGACGAGGAGCAGCGGCGCGCCGCGGGCCAGGGGCGAGCGGCCTGGCGCACGGCGGACCACCTGGCGCTGCCGGTACCCGGGCACGAATTGATCGAGGTGGCCGTGCCGGTGGTCGACGGCTCCGGCCGGACCGCCGCCGCGCTGGTCGCCTCGGTCGGGGACGAGGACCTGGTCGCCAAGGCGGCGGTGGAGCTGACCCGCGCGACCAGTGCGGCGGGCCGGATGCTCGGCCATGCCTGAGCCGGCCGACCCCCGATGGGCCGCGGTGGCCGACACCCTGACCTGGACCACGCCGCCCAGCGCGGCGTACGAGCCGGTGGATCGGCTCGGCCGGTGGTTCCGCGACGGCACGCTCAACGCCGCGGTCAACTGCGCGGACCGGCACCCCGCGGACCGAGCGGCCATCCACTGGGAGGGCGAGCCGGGCGATCGGCGCACGCTGACCTTCGGCGAACTGGACAGGGAGGTGGCCGCGCTGGCGGTGGCGCTGCGCAGTCTCGGTGTAGCCCCGGGCGACCGGGTCGCGCTGCACCTGGGCTGGCTGCCCGAGGCGGTCGCGGCGATGTTGGCCTGCGCGCGGATCGGCGCGCCGTTCTGCTTGATCCCGACGCCGCTGCCGGTCGAGGCGCTGGCCGAGCGGCTGGAGTTCGTCGCACCGAGGGTCCTGATCACCCAGGACGGCGCGTGGCGGCACGGCACCATCATCCCCACCAAGTCCAGAGTGGACGAGGCGTTGACCGCCGCCGGCGGTGTCCAGCACACCGTGGTCGTCCGCCGGACCGGCCTGGACGTCGCCTGGTACGAAGGCGACCGCTGGCTGCACGACCTGCTCGCCCCGGCGCGAATGCCGCCACCGGCGCCGGTCGACCCAGTGCCGGCCCTGCCGGCCGAGCATCCGCTGCTGCTGACCTGGCTGGCCCACCGGCGCGGGCGACCGGTCCTCGCCGTTCACGGCACCGCGAACCTGCTGGCCGCGGCGAGCGCCGTGCACCGGTACGGGCTCAGCCACGGCGGGGCATTCTGGTGCCCCGTCGACCTCGCGTCCATCGGCGCCCAGGTGCACGGCGTGCTCGGCCCGCTCGCCTGCGGCGACACCACCGTGATGTTCGAGGGCACCGTCGACATACCGAACCACCGGCGGCTGTGGGACATCATCGAGCGGTACGCCGTCAGCACGGTCCTCACCACACCTTCCGTGCTCGCCCGGGTACGCGGCTGGGCCGACGCCGCCCCACCAGAGTCCTCGCTGCGTACGCTCAACCGGGTCATCGCGATGGGCGAGCCGCTACGGCCGGACCTGCGCGCTTGGATCGCCGACCGGGTCACGGGCGAAAAAGACGCGGTGGTGGACGCGTGGGGGCAGATCGAGCTGGGTGGGATCGTCGCTGTCGACGCGCCGGCCGACCCCGGTCGGCTGCCCGACGCCGGACTGGCGGTCGTCGACGGCGCGAGTGAGGTGCCCGACGGTACGGCGGGAGAGCTGGTCCTGCGCCGGCCATGGGCCGGCACGCTACGGGCCATCGAGGGTGAGATCGGGTACGACCACTGGCGGCGCTGGCCCGGTGTGTACGCCACCGGCGACCGTGCGGTGCGCCATGGCAACGGGCAACTGGAGTTCCTCGGCCGGATCGACCCCGTGGTCAGCGTCTCCGGCCAGCTCGTCTCGCTGGCCGAGGTGCGCGACGTCCTGCTCGAGCACCCGTTCCTGCGCGCCGCGGAGGTGGTGTCCGTCGCCGACCCGCGCGTCGGTCGCCGGATCGTCGCATGCGTCGTCCCCACGCCGGACGCGCTGGCCGGGCCGGCGCTCGCGGGCGAACTGGTCGCCATCGTCCGCGAGGCGCTCGGTGGCCTGGCCCGACCCCAGACCGTCCTGTTCGCCGACCGGTTCGGCACCGACCTGCCCGACGACGTGCGGCGCCGGGCCCTGGAGGTGGTGGCGGCCTCCGTCGCCGACGCCACCGCCCACGTGACCTGGTCTCAGGTGCGGGCCGCCGCGACGCTCTAGGCGTCGGAAGGTCCAGCTTGTGTATGCGGCGCCGCCGCACCTCTGATTGTCGCCGGCTATGTTTCGCCGGAATCGGTTAGCCCCATCTGCGCGAGGACCGCGTCGCCGAGTGCGGTGCCCGCAACGCCGAGGTCATACGGCAGGTCGAAATGGTTTCGCCCAGCTTCGACGACCTCGACGACTCGGGTCCGTTCGCGGAGCGCTGTCACCATGATGTCGTGCTGTCTGATGTACTCGTCCGTCTCGTTGCCACCGCGGGCGATGACTACCGGAGGCAACGCCGACGGGAGGTGATGGATCGGGCTGTTACGCCGTGCGGCGGCTGCGTCGAGGCGAAGGGCCAGGTTGATGTATGAATGTCTGACCGGCTCCAGGTCGTACATGCCGCTCATCAGGGTGACTCCGGCGACTTCAGGGATTTTACGCACCAGGGCCATGGCCACGAGGTGCGCGCCGGCAGAGGCGCCACTCAGGTGCATCCGCTGGGGATTGAAACCTAGTTCTGAAGCGTGCACACGGAGCCAGTCGACGCTGCGGCAGATCATGGAGATCATCTCGTCGAGCGGGACGGAGGGGGCGAGCCCGTAGTTCACCACCGCAAAGGCGGCGCCTTGGCGAAGAAACGGCCGCACCGCGAATGCGGAACTATCCTTGGTCAGTTCTTGCCAGTTGCCCCCATGGATGAAGATCTGCAATGGCGCGTCCGGTGCCTCGCTGGGAAACAGATCAAGGACTTCGTCAGGGCTTTCTCCGTAGCGCAGATCCGTTCGTACGATTTCTGCCTGACGCGCATCCGCGCTCAACCGGGCGTACTCCTGAAGATAGTAGTCGATGCTTGGCACACACGAGCTGGGCGAGTATTGCCGATCCAGTGTCGCTTGGTCCCACGTCGGATCCCATCCGCGCATCATGGGCCATCCTTCTTATTGATGGAAGACATATCGCTGCGCGCCGAATTCAGCGTGCTCGCCGGGTCAGGACACGGGCAGCTCTAGGCAGGAGCCGCAGAATCCGTGTGGGTCCGATGGCGGTACTTCATCCTCGACATAGAAGACATTCTTCCGGACGAGCGGGTCGGTGACGGGGATCGGCTCCATCATGGCGGAGTCGTCGTCCGAAAACGTCACGCGGACACAGGCGATCCGGTCGCTGAGGGTACGCATGGCGCACACTCCCACCTGCTCGCCGTGGGGCCTGGAGCGGAAGACGCCGGCGAACATGGTCGGCCGGTCGGGCTCGTAGCTCACCACCAGGTTCGAGTATGCGAACGCGCTGGAGAAGGGATCCGGCGAGAAGACGACCAGTGCGAACTTGGGGTGGCCCAGAGACGGCGCGCACGGCATGACATAGCCGCGGAGCGCGGTCTGCTTGTTGTCGATGCTCGTCTCGATCCCGGTGAACTGCCCGGTCGCGCAGTCCGCCGGGAGCCAGGGTTGGGCGGCCTGCGCCTGCGACGCTGTGCCGAGCGTCAGCGCCAGGATCGTCGTGAGCGCGGCGGCGGCGCTGATGACTGGCCGCACGAGCGGGTGTGACACGAAATCTCCTCAGGTTTCCTTGGGTCCGCTGTCACCGTAACGGGGCGGCTGGGGTGCGGCGCCGGCCGCGCCGAGCAGGAGTGCGAGCTGGAACCGGTTCTCGACTCCGAGGCGGTCCATCAGGTTTCGCATGGTGTAAGCGACGGTGCGGACGCTGAGCCGCAGTTCCTGCGCCGCTGATTGGTCGGTGTATCCCATGGCGAGCAGGCGCACGAGTGCCAGCTCCCGGTTGTTCAGGTCGATGGGTGGTACCCCCTGCTCCCGTGGATCCCTCCCGTCGGCCCACAGCCTGTCGAACATGCCCGCCAGAGCGCGCACGACCTCCACGTCGGCGACCTCGACGTAGCCCTTTTCGAGGTCCAGAGGGTCGCTCGGAAGGAACGCGACCCGCCGATCGAAAATCATCAACTTCAACGGAAGCTTCTCCAGCTCCCGGTACATCGCACCGGAGCGGCCGAACGCGGTGGCGTACGCGCTCAAGCGGTCGCCGTCGCTTGGTGGCCGGCCGAGCACGCGCAACTGGATGCCGCGCGCCAGCATGCTGTTGTCCAGCGGCAGGGCCGCAGCGGTCGCCTCGGCGTCGAAGACCTCTTCGGTGTTGATGGCCAGATGCTCGTGGAGTTCAGCGGCGATGAGAGTCGACGCCCGCTGGCGGGCGGCCGCACGGGTCGGCCACCGCCGCACCGAGGCGTCCTCCAGGGTCGCGAGGCCTACCCCGCTGACGGTCGTGATGTGCTGGCGCCACCGTTCGAGGGCCGAGTCGGGCGTACGGCGTTGCCGCAACGTGTGCAGCACCCGCTCCAGCGCCACCGCCTCCCACATCAAACCGTCCCTCGACCAGTACCCGGCATTCGCGGCCATCCGGAACGGGCGTACCGCCCCCACGGCCGCGAGCTCGTCAAGGGCGCGAAGCACCCGGCGCTGGGCCATACCCAACTCCCGGGCGAGCCGCGCGGCCGTATGGGGCCCCAGCATCCACAACGCTCGGTAGCCGAGATCGGCATCGGGCGTCATCCCCCACCTGGTCAGCCTGGGAACAACCTCCGTCGACAGCCCCAACGGACTCCCTATCTCCAACCCAGTCCTACCCCCTTGTGCAAGGACAGGAGATCACCTTCGGATGGATCTGTGAAGAACGAAGCCACAGGCTTGCATGTTTCTGCAACCCCCACCGGTCCAAAGCGAAGGAGGACCTCCGGGGTCCACAATCCTCGGTGACAGACACGGCGGCGCGAAGGGGGCTGCATGGTGGGTGAGGTCACGCCGCCGGAGGCGTTTACGCGTACGGCGCGCCGGATGCCGGTGGGCAGTGTCCCGCCACCCGCATTGTCGCCGGTGGAGCAGACGTTGCACGATGTCTGGTGCGAGATCCTCAACGTCGAGACGGTCGGCCTCGATGACGACTTCTTCGCCGCCGGCGGCGACTCGATGGTGGCGATCAGGGTGGCGTCGGCGTGCGCGGCGCGGGGTGCCCGGTTCGACCTCACCGACCTTCTCCGCGGCCGGACGATCCGTACGCTCGCGCGGCGGGTCGCGGCCACCACGACGGAGCCGGCGCCGACGGCACCACTGAGCCTGCTCAGCTCGGACGACCGTCGCCGCCTGCCGGACGACGTCGTCGACGCGTATCCCCTGACCGCGTTGCAGCTCGGAATGCTGTACCACGCGGAGGGCACCGACTCCGGCAGCTACCACAGTGTCCGCAGCGCGGTGGTCAACGCCAGCTTCGACGGTGACCGGATGCGGCAGTGCCTCGCGGAGCTGGTTGCCCGGCACGAGGCGCTGCGCACCTCCTTCGACCTGCACACCTGCGATGTGCCGGTCGCGCGAGTGCACCGGCAGGCGACCGCCGGGCTCAGCGTCGCCGACCACAGTGGAATGTCCGCTACCGCGCAACGGGACGCGGCCAAGGCGGCATGGGCCGCCGAACAGGACCGCAAGGTGGACTGGCGCGTCGCACCCATGGTCCGGTTCGCCGTGACGGTCCTCGGTACGGACGCCTTCCGGCTCACCTGGTCCGAACACCACGCGCTGCTCGACGGGTGGAGCAGCGCCAGCTTGTTCGCCGAACTCGTCGCCCGGTACACCGACACCTCGCCCGCCACCACGGCCACCGGCCCGCTGCCACCGTTCCGCGACTACGTCGCCGCAGAACTCGCGGCCCGCGGCTCGACGCGGGCGCGTGACTTCTGGACCGGTTACCTCGCCGGCCCGGCCCCGCGTGGTCTCACGCGCGGCGGCCGGCCGGCTGACCGCCGCGTCACATCGCTCGAGCTGCCGGTGTCCACCGAGGTGTCGGGCCGGTTGCGGCAGATAGCGCGGGTTGCCGCGGTGCCGCTGAAGTCGCTGCTGCTGGCCGTCCACGCCGCCACGCTCGGCGCGTACACCGGTGCCGCTTCGGAGATCGTGGTCGGGCAGGTGACGCACGGTCGGCTGAGTTCACCCGGCGGCGACCGGGCGCTCGGGCTGTTCCTGAACACCGTGCCGCTGCGGGTGCCGGTGCACCGCGGGTCGTCGTCCTGGCTCGAGTTGGCCAGGGAGGCGGCGGCAGCGGAACGGGAGATGCAGCCGTACCGCCGGTACCCGCTGTCGGACATCCAGCGGGCTGCTCCGCACCGGCCGCCCGTGGACAACCTGTTCCAGTTCACCGACTTCCACGTCCAGGACCGGCTGGTGCGGTCCGGCGTCGTGGCGACCGACAGCTTCCGCAACGCCAGCGATACCCACTTTCCGCTGACCGTGGAGGTCGCGGCTCTGGCCGGCACCGGTCAGCTCAGCGTCCTCCTGCAGGGCCGCCGTGACTACTGGCACGTCGATGACCTGCGCGCGTTCGGTGTGGTCTTCCTGGAGGGCCTCGCCGCGCTCGCGGCCGCTCCCGACCAACCACCACCCCGGCGCCGCCCGGCCGCGGCACCACCGACCGACCACGCCGACCAGGCCCGCACCACCATCTGCGACCGGATCGCCGCCACCGTACGTCGGCACCCGGACCAGGTCGCGGTCGCCACCAGCGAGGACGCACTGCCCTACCGGCAGCTGTGGCTCCGGTCCGGTGCCGTGGCGGCGGCGCTGCGGGGCACCGCCGGTACGGTCGTCGCAGTGCTGCTGCCCCGCACACCGGACCTCGTGGTCGCCCTCCTCGGGGTGCTGCGGGCCGGCGCCGTACTGCTGCCGATCGACCCGGACCAGCCAGCGCTGCGGATCGCCCAGCTGCTCGACGACGCCGGTGCCACCGCGGTGGTCGGTGCCCCGGCCACGCTGCACCATGCGTCCGGCCGTCGGGCCGTGGACGTCACCACGGTGGACGTCACGGACGTGACCGGCGACGCCACGGCACCGGTCCAGTGCGCTGACGTCGCCTACGTGCTGTACACCTCGGGTTCGACCGGAACACCGAAAGGCGTCGCGGTCGAGCACCGGGCCCTCGCCGCGATCGCGGACGCCGTCATCGACCGGCTGGGCCTGTCGGCCGACGACGTGGTCCTCGGGTGGACCACCGTCGCGTTCGACATCGCCATCGTGGAGCTGCTGTTCGCCCTGGTCGCCGGTGCGCGCGTGGAGCTGGTGACCGACCGCGAGGCGGACGACCCGGTACGGGTGGCCCGCCGCATCGTCGACGGTGGCGTCACGGTGGTGCAGAGCACGCCGTCTCGACTCGCGGTGCTGGTCGAGGCGGGATGGCGCGGCCAGGCGACGGTCGTCAGCGCCGGTGAGCCGCTGCCGCCGACGCTGGCCGGCGACCTGAGGGCCACCGGATGCGTGGTGTGGAACGGCTACGGGCCGACGGAGGCGACAATCTACGCGACGATGCACCAGGTGACGGGCGAGGAGACCGGTTCGGTGCCGATCGGCCGGCCTCTTCCCGGTGTCGACGTGTCGATCGTGGACGAGCGGGGGGCCGACGTGCCGCCCGGCGTCGCCGGTGAGCTTCTCATCGGCGGTGTCGGGGTGGCGCGTGGATACCTCGGCCAACCCGCGTTGACCGCCGACCGGTTCCGGGCCGCCGCGGCCGGCACCCGCCGGTACGCCACCGGGGACATCGTCCGGTCCCGTCCCGACGGTCTCCTCGAGTATCGGGGGCGGCGCGACCACCAGGTGAAACTGCACGGTGTCCGGATCGAGCTCGCCGAGGTCGAAGCCGTCGTGGCGGGTCATCCGGCGGTGGCGCGGGCGGTGGCGGCGCTCGTTGCCGACGACGGCCGCACGCACCTCGTGGCGCACATCCAGCCGGCCGGAGACGCGGGCGCCTTCAACGGCGATGCGCTGCGCCGGTACCTGCGGGAACGGTTGCCGCGGGCGATGGTGCCGGCACGGTTCCACGTCCACACCGCGCTCCCGCTCACACCCAACGGGAAGGTCGACCGTCGTCGCCTGCTGACCGACAATCCGCCAGCGCCACCCGGGCCCGGCGGCGCCGATGACGACCCGCTGCGGGAACCGTGGGAGACGCTGGTGGCCACGACGTGGCAGCAGGTGCTCCGGGTGCCTGTCGTCCGGCGGCAGGACAACTTCTTCGCGCTGGGCGGCGATTCCCTGCAGGTGGTCCGGCTCATCGGTCGGCTCAGCGGACATGGCGCGTCGCTCGACATCGCCGACGTCCTCAACAACCCGACCGTCGCCGGGCTGGCGGCCGTCCTCGCCGGTTCCGCCGACGCGACGGCGGCCGGCCGGCAATGAGCCCCGACGGCCGGTGGTGTGCTACGACCGTGGCGCAGCCGGGCCGGCCGAGACCATCGCCGGTCTCGAACCGCTTCCGCGGTGCGGTCAGGTGCCGGACAGCATCTCGACCAGCGGCGCGGCGGCGTGCATCTGGCCGCCCATCACCACGATGTAGCTGAAGCCGTAGCGCTCCCGGCGGTGCCGGAGCTGGTCGGCGATGCCGTTCACCGACCCGACGAGTACCGCCGGCTGCTCCGCCACCTGGGACACGGACAGCTCCATCGACCGTGCCAGGCTGTCCAGGACGGTGCGGCGGTTGCGGGTGATCCAGAGGATGCCGATGCCGATCTCCAGTTCCAACTCGGGAAACCGGTGACCGGCTCCGGCACGCACCCACTCCAGCTTGCGGGCGGTCATCTCCGCGGTGACGTCCGCGGCACGGGGCACCCCGCCACGCAGGTCGTGATGAACGCTGACGATATCCGCGAGCCGCCCGGCCGCGGCGAGCACCCGCCGCGAACCACCTCCCACCAGGATCGGCACCGACTTCTGCACCGGCCGCGTCATCCCGGCGGGAGCCGCCGCACCGTGGTCGTCGGCGGCAGTGCCGCCACCGAGGACGGTCCGGACCACCTCCACGGCCCCGATCATCCGGTCGACGCGGACGTCGGGTGGATCGAAGTCGATGCCGGCGGCCGCGTACTGGTCGGCCCGCCATCCCGCGCCCAGGCCCAGTTCCAACCGGCCGTCGGTGAGCAGATCCACGGTCGCGGCCTCGTGGGCGAGCACCATCGGATGGCGGAAGTCGTTGGCGAGCACCAGGGTGCCCACCCGCAACGTCGTCGTCGCGTACGCCGCGGCCACCAGGGCGGGCAGCGGCGCCAACGGGCCGACGAGGTGATCAGGCACGACGAGCGTCGCGTACCCCAGCGCCTCGGCCTGCCGGGCGGTCCGGTCCCAGGCGTGCCGGTCGGTGGCCTCCCCGACCTGCACGCCGAAGCGGAACGGTCGGGTCACGGCGCGCGGTCCAGGTCGGCGGGCTCCCGTTCGAAGATCGCCGTGCACGCCGGCGGGCTGAGCTCGTGGGTGTGCGGGCGCCGCCACCCGGCCGACCTC
Source organism: Actinomycetes bacterium KLBMP 9797 (assembly GCA_037414955.1). Classification (GTDB taxonomy): domain Bacteria; phylum Actinomycetota; class Actinomycetes; order Mycobacteriales; family Micromonosporaceae; genus Phytohabitans. The sequence continues at coordinate 95,379 of JBBEWH010000013.1, read as the reverse complement.
CCCATCACGCCCCGATCGCCAGGACCTGTCGCATCCTGTCCCCGAAGAACGACGTCATCGCCGCGTCACCGCCGCTGTGGGCGTCGTCGAACTGGTCGGTGAAGGCGGCCATGGCCGAGTCGGAGCCCTCCGGGTGGGGAAAGTCGGAGGAGAACACCACCGAACCGGTGCCGAGCAGCTCCATCGCCTGGTCGATGGAGTCGCCGGGCTGGGCGGCGATCAGCACCTGGCGGCGGAAGTACTCACTCGGCTTCAGCGGCAGCCGCCACTTGCCGGTGATCTGTCGCAGCACGTGGAGGTCGAGGAGGCTGTCGAAGCCCTCCACCCAGGCCGGCGCCCACTCCGCGGCGCCGAACTCCTCGATGATGATGTGCAGGTTCGGGTGCCGCTCCAGCAGACCGGAGGCGATCATCGCGGCCGACACCATCTGCGGCACCACCGGCTGGATGCTGGCGAGGACGTAGCCGACGTCGGCCATCTGGTCACTGCCGGTGTGGTACCAGCCTTCGTCGACGACCGGGCAGCCCAGAAACCCGATGTGCAGGATGCCGACCATGCCGAGCTCGGCGGCCGCCGCCCACACCGGCTCGAAGTCCGGATGGGCGATGGACTTGTTGTCGATGGGCCGGCCCGGGATCAGGAACGCCCGGCTACCCAGCGCCCGCATCCGGTGCAGTTCCGCGACCGACCACTCCGGGTTCTCCCACCACAGCAGGGTCGTCGGCACCAGCCGGTCGGTGTGGCCGTGCAGGACACCGGCCGCCCAGGTGTTGTACCCCCGGATGGTGCGCGGGAACGTCTGCGGTCCGAGGTGGCGGGCGATCCGCCCGATCGCGGTCAGCCCGACGGCCGGGTTGACGAACTGGATGTCGATGCCATTGTCGTCGAGGTGCTTGATCCGTTCGTCGGGCCGGTACCCCGCCCACGGGTACACGGCACCGCGGAACTGGCTGTTCCGCAGCGCCCGCGTGGCCTCGGCGAGGTCGGTGAACCCGCGGGCGAACTCCTGCGCGGCCCGGATCGGCACGGGCAACCCGTTGGTGCTCTTGGCGATGACGTCGCGCGGAGCGTTGTCGGTGAAGAAGGTGAACAGGTCCGCCGTCGAGGTCGCGAACAGCCACGACGGCGACACCTCCTTCGCCAGTGGCGCGTCCACCTCGACGAGCCACTCGGGCGGCTCCTGGAAATGACTGTCAACATCGACGACCAGTGGTTTCATGGCGTTCACTCCTTGTAGGCGGCGGTGGCCGGGGCGGTGCGGGACGGGACGGTGGTGTCATCGGGCGCGAGGCTCGCGGCCAGTTCCGCGATGGTCGGGTACTCGAACACGGCGCGCAGGTCGATCTCGCCGGGCGCCAGGTCTCGTTCGATCATCCCGACGATCTTGGTGGCCAGCAGCGAGTGGCCGCCCAGCTCGAAGAAGTTGTCGTACACCCCGACCCCGTCGACCCCGAGCACCTCGGACCAGATCGCGACCAGGGTCCGTTCGACGGCGGTACGGGGGGCGGCGTACGGGGACTCCAGGTCGGGCCGCACCGGTCGGGGTGGTGGCAGCGCCCTGCGGTCGACCTTCGCGGAAGCGTTCTTCGGAAGGTCCGCGAGCATCACCCACGACGCCGGGACCATGTAGTCCGGCAACTGCCGCAGCAGATGCGCCCGCAACGCGGCCGCAGTCGTCGCCTCGCCACCGTCCGCGGTGGGCACGACGTAACCGACCAGGCGCTTGTCACCGGAGTCGTCCCGGACCACCACGACGGCCTCGGCTACCTGCGGGTGCGCCAGCAGACAGGACTCGATCTCGCCGCACTCGATGCGGTAGCCCCGTATCTTCACCTGGTTGTCGCGGCGGCCGAGGAACTCCAGCACGCCGTCGGGTGTCCAGCGGCCGAGGTCACCGGTGCGGTACAGCCGCCCGCCTGGCCGACCGGAGAACGGGTCCGGCGGGAACTGCTCCGCGGTGAGTCCCGGCCGGTTCAGGTACCCCCGTCCGATGGACCTGCCACCGACGTAGATCTCGCCGGGGGCGCCGACCGGCACCGGTTTCAGATACGGGTCCAAGACGTGGATCTCGGTGTTCGCGACCGGGGTGCCGATCGACGGCGGTCGGTCACCTCCCGCACCGGGGACCCGGCCCGCGGTGGAGATCACGCTGCACTCAGTGGGGCCGTAGTGGTTGACGACCTCGAACGGCAGCGAGGCCGGCGGGTACTGCATGAGCCGGTCCGAGCCGGTGAGCAGCAGCCGGAGCGACATGTCAGCGGCCCGCGGGTCGCGGAACAGCCGCTCGGCGAGTTGCACCGGTAGGAAGGTCACCGTGATCCGCTCGGCGGCCAGCCACTCGACCACGGTGTCGCTGGTGGCGCGGGCCTCGTCTGGGGCGACCACCAGGGTCGCCCCCGCTGCCAGCGCCGGGCCGATCTCCCACGCGGACGCGTCGAACGTGATGCGGCTGAACTGGCCGCAGCGGTCCCCGTCACCGAGCCGGTACTGGTCGAGATGCCACGCGACCAGATTCGCGTAGCCGCCGTGCGGTACGCACACACCCTTCGGCCGCCCGGTGGAGCCGGACGTGTAGATCACGTAGGCGGCATGTTCGGGGCCGACCGCCACCACCGGCGTGTCACCCGGCTGACCGGTGACGTCGGCGCTGTCGATGCGGACGATGTCACGGCCGAGTTTGCCGACCACCTCCTCCGGTACCGCGCTGTGGGTGACGACGACGCCGGCACCGCCGTCGTCGACCATGAACACCAGCCGGTCCACCGGGTCGTCCGGGTGCAGTGGCAGGTAGGCCCCGCCCGCGGCGAGAATGCCGAGCACCCCGACGACCATGTCGACACCCCGCGGCAGGCACAGCCCGACTACGCTGTCCGGCCCGACGCCGCGGGCCCGCAGCGCGTGTGCCAGCCGGTTGGCACGGGTCCGCAACTCGCCGTACGTCAACGAGTCCGGGCCGCACACCACCGCGGTCGCGTCAGGAGCAGCGACGGCACGGGCGTCGACCAGTTCGTGGACGGTCCGCTCCGGCACCGGCAGCGCGGTGGCGTTCCACTGCGCGATCTGGTGCCGGTCGTCTTCGGGGAGCAGTTCCAGCCGCGACACCGGGGCGTGCGGGTCAGCGGCGGCCGCTGCCAGCAGCCGCAGATACGCGCCGACCATACGGGCGACGGTGGCAGGCGCGAACAGGTCGGTGGCGTAGCGCAGGTCGCCGTCCCAGCCGCCGTCGGCACGTGGCGTGACCCGCAGCTCGAGGTCCATCAGGGTGGCGGCTGGCGCGACGTCGACACGTTCCACGGACGCTTCCGGCAGCGCCGGTGTGGCGTGCGGTCCGGTGATACCGAAACCGACCTGTACCACCGGGTTACGGCTCAGGTCACGGGCGGGTGCCAGCTCCTCCACGAGCTGTTCGAACGGCACGTCGCCGTGCCCGGTGGCCTCCGTGACGATGGCCGCCACGCGCTCGGACAGCTCGGCGAACGACCCGGCGACGCGGTCGGCGCGCACCACCACCGTGCCGGCGAACGGACCGATCGCGGTGTCGACGCCGGCATACCGTCCATCGGTGTGCAGCCCCACCTGCACGTCGTCGCGCCCCGTGTACCGGCCGAGCAGCAGCAGGAAGCCGGTGAGCAGCGCCGTGGCGCCCGACGACAGCGCCAGTTCGGGGATCGCGAAGCGGTGGCGGCCGGCGGTGAAGCTCGACAACGCCGGCCGGGTGTGGTCGGTGGGCAGTTCCAACGCCGCCGGCGCGTCCGCGAGCCGCTGCCGCCAGTACTCCCGCTGCCCGTCGAGCGCACCGCAGGCCAGCCAATCCCGCTGCCAGACCACGTAGTCGGCGTACTGCGGTGACGGCGCCGCCACCGGGTCGCCGCCGTAACGGGCGCACACCTCGGTGACGAACTGCGCGGCCGACTGCTCGTCGGCTACCAGCTGGTGGACCGCCACCGCCAACAGGTGGTCGCGGGCCCCGGACCGGAAGAGGGCGCACCGCAGCAGCGGACCGCGACCCACGTCGAACGGTTCCCGCCCCCAGCGGGCCGCCGCGTCGGCGGCCTGTGCGTCGTCGGTGACGTCCTGGACCGCCACCCGGACGTCCACGGTCTCGGCGACGGTCGGCCGCGGCTGTCCGACGACTCCGGGAAACCCGGTGCGCAGCACACTGTGCCGGCTGACGACGGCCCGCACCGCCATGGTCAGCCGTTCGACGTGGAGCGGGCCGCGGATCCGGTACGCCACCACGGTGGTGCCGACCGGGCTGTCGGGGCGGACCTGGCTGAGGAACCACCACCGCCGCTGCCGCGGGGACAGTGGCAGGTCGCCGCCGTTGGCGGCACCGGAAACCAGGGGCGGCGGGTTCGGTCTTGCGGAGTCCTTCACCATCAGACGCGATCCTTCGGTTTCAGCTGGCGGTGGTCGGGGCGTCGGCGGCGCGCTCGCGGACGCTGCGGGGACGCATGTCGGTCCAGTTCTCCTCGATCCACGCCAGACAGTCCTGGCGCGGCCGTGCCTCGCCGACGGCCTCCCAGCCGGCTGGCAGGGCGCGGTCGGCGATCCAGATGGAGTACTGGTCCTCGTGGTTACGGACGACGACGTACGGCGTCGTGTCGACGGCGTCCTGGTCGGTGGGCACGGTCAAGGCATCTCCTTCGTGGCGATGGAAGCGGCGGCGGACGTGGTGAGTCCGTACGCCGTGGCATGGGTCCGCATCAGGCCGGCGTACCGGCCGCCGGTGCCGATCAACTCGTCGTGGGTGCCGGTCTCCACCACCGTGCCGGCGTCGACGACGACGATCCGGTCGGCGAACCGGACCGAACCCAGCCGGTGCGTGATGATGACGACGGCGCCGTCGCCGGACTCGCGCCGCTGCCGGGACGCGGCGGCGTACTGCTGGAACAGCCGTTGTTCGGTCTCCGGGTCGAGCGACGCGGTCGGTTCGTCGAAGACGACGAGCCGCGGCGCACCCCGCATGAACGCCCGCGCGACCGCGAGCCGCTGCCACTGCCCGGTGGACAGGTCGATGCCGTCCGGGAACGAGTCACCGAGCGGCGTGGCGAGCCCGGCCGGCAGCCTGGCCACCAGCGCACCGGCGTCAGCGGCATGCAGTGCGTCACCGATCCGCGCGGTGTCGTCGACGTACGGCAAGTCACCGATGCCGACACCATCACCCGCCGTCAGCTCGAACCGGACGAAGTCCTGGTACGCCGCGGACGTGCCGGCCCGCCAGCCGGCCACGTCGAGGGTGCGCAGGTCCCGACCGGCATACCGCACCTGGCCTTCGGTCGGGTCGTACAGCCGGCACAGCAGCTTGCCGATCGTGGTCTTCCCGGCGCCGTTGCCGCCGACGATCGCGACCGTCTCACCGGGCCGGATCACCAGGTCGAGGCCGCGTAGCGCCGGTGTCGCCGATCCCGGGTAGCGGAACGTGACACCGTCCAACGCGACCGGACCGCTAGCGGCACCGTCGGTGGTGCCAGCGGGATCCGGCGGCTGCTCCTGGGCCAGCCGGGCGAGCACCGCGAGATAGCGTCCGGCGGTGCGGCGCGCCCGGACCAACTGCACCCCGACGTCGGCGGCGATGGCCACCTGGCCGGTGACCTGTGCGGCCAACGTGATGGTCAGCAACACGTCACCGATGCTCGCCGCGGTGGCGACCGCCGACAGCAGGACCACGACGACCGCGCCGACGTACGCAGCGCCGAACATCACCGCCGACGCCGCCACCGGCCAGGCCGCGGCGTACTCGCCGCTTTCCCGCTGTCGTTGGGCGGCCGTGGCGACCTCGTGATGACGGCGTCGCAGACCGGCGGCACCGCCGAGGGCGAGTTCCGCGGCGTGGTCGCGCCGGGACCCGATCCGGAACAGCGCGGTGGCCAGCCGGACGCCGGACACGGCCTGTTCCAGCGACCGTTGCCGGCGGGTGTCACCGTGCTGCCCGGCCCACACCTGCACCAGGCCGACCACCGGGAGCAGCACGAGCGCCGGGTGCAGCGCACCGAGCACCGCGACCGCGAACACCAACTGGACGACGGCACCGGTGAGGGTGAGGGCGAAGACCAGGATCTGGGCGACCCGGGTGATGTCCTGTTCCACCAGGCTGATCTCGTCAGCGACCGCCGGGTCCTCGTGGTGGGCCACGCTCCAGCCGGTCATCGTCGCATCCGCGAGCCGGAGTTCGATCGCGTGCCGGATCTTCTCCTCGACGACGGTACGCAACCCGAACGTGAACCACAGCAAGGGAATCTGCGCACCGACAGCCACCGCGAGCGCCACCGCGTACCCGGCGGCGGCCCCGGTGGCCCCATCGACGACGGCGTCGGCCGTGGCCCGGACCAACAGCGCCAGCACCACCGGCTGGACCGACATCGTGAGGGTGCCGAGCGCGGCCAGCAACGCCCGCGGCGGGTCGGCGCGGACCGTCGTCGCGGCGACCGTCGCGACCGCCCGCCATCCGGTGGCGGGGCCGGTCACCGGACGCCCCTCGGTGTCGCGAACGGAGCGGCCTGGGCGAGGAACATCGTGTGGTACCGCCCCCCGGCCGCCATCAGCTCGTCGTGCGTACCGTCCTCGATAACGGCCCCGCCATCGAACACGCAGATCCGGTCCATGCGTCTCACGACGGCGAACCGGTGGGACACCACCACGGTGGTGAGTCCCGCGGCGTTGGCCCGCAGCCGGTCGAAGATCTCCAGCTCCCCGGCGACGTCCACGTTGGCCGTCGGTTCGTCGAGCAGCAGCGTCCGGGCGCCCTGCCGTACCGCGTAGCACGCCCGGGCCAGTGCCAGTCGCTGCCACTGGCCACCGGACAGGTCCACACCGCCGGGCTGTTCCGGGTCCAGCACGGTGTCGATCCCGTCGGGAAGATCGGCGACCAGGTCACCGGCACCGGCGAGATCGAGGCACTCCCGCACCACCGCCGGGTCGCCGGCATCCCGCAGCATCGTGACGTTGTCGGCCACCGTCAGCGGCAACCGCACGAAGTCCTGGAACACCATGGCCAGCGAGCGGCGCCACGCCACCAGATCCAGCCCGGACAGGTCCTCGCCGTCGATCAGGATCCTGCCGGCGTCCGGTCGACCGAACCCGCCGAGCAGCTTCAGCAGGGTCGTCTTGCCGGCACCGTTGGCGCCGACCAGCGCCACCGACTCGCCGGCGGCGATCCGCAGCGACACCCCGCGCAGCGCGTCGGTGCCGGCACCGGGATACCGGAACCGCACATCGTCCACCACCAACGCGTCCCGTGGCTCGGGCGGCGGTGCTGCCACGCCCGCCGACGGTCGGGTCCCGGCCCTCCGCTGCTGGAGCCGCCGCAGCGCGGCCACGGGCGCGAGGGCGACATCGAGCCCGTAGGCGGCAGCGCTCCCGAAGACCGCCGCGGTGCCGATCAACGCCTGGAGGAACACGGCGAACGCCGCCAACGACACCGCACCGCGGGCCGCTTCGACGACCAGCACGACGAACAGCACCACGTACAGCGGCACCAGTACGGCGGTGAGCAGCAGGACCCGGCGGTTGCCGGGCCGCCGCCGCGCCCACAGCGCGGTGACCGGCACCTCCCACGCCTGGTGCAACCGGTCCAGCAGCCACGACCGCAGCCCGAAGACGCGGATCTCCTTGGCCGCTTGCGGTCCGGTCGCGAGCCCCCGCAGGTACTGGGCCCGCCGCAGCGCGGTGGCCTGGCCGAACAGCAGCTCCAGCCGGCGGTGGCTCTCCCGGGTGACCACCAGGCGCGCGACCACCCACGCCGCCCCGACGCACAATCCCACCCAGACGTGGAAGAAGAACAGGACGACCGCGGTACCCAGGGTCGAGAAGGTCGTCGTCGCCACCTCGGCGAGACCGGCGGTGGCCCGGTCGAGCGGCAGGCCGCGGGCGGCACCGGCGACCAGGGCGAGGTCGTCGCGGGTCGCGTCGCCGTCGGGCAGGTCGCCGTGGTCCGCGGCGCACACCGCCAGGGCCTGATCCCGCAACGCGATCGCGAGCCGCTGTCCGAGGACCTCGCCCCACACCCGCCGGGCCTGCGCGGCGCCCTGGGTGACGACGAAGACGACGCCCGCGGCCGTGGCCCACCAGACCAGTTGCCGTCCCGCCGGCGAGTCGAGGCCGCCGGCGACGGTCGCCGGCAGCTCACCCACCGCGAGTCCGGTGAACACCGCGAACGACGGCATGCCCACGATTCCGACAGCGATCGTGGCCGTCACCGCGAGCAGCCGGACGGGATGGGTACGCCAGGCCAGCGCTACCAGGTCCAGCGTGCCCCGTTGGCGGAAGTCGCGGAGTCGGTCGAGAACAGCCATTAGACCGTTACCGGTGCCCGCAGCAGGCCGGACGGGGACTGCAGGTACGCCACCAGCCGCGCGACCTCGCCACGGGTGAGCTCCGCCACCGTGGCCTTGGCGAACTTGTTGGCCAGCACCCTGGCGAACAACGGGTCAGGATAGCCGTGCCGGCGGACCAGGTCGCGCACCATCCGGAGCTGGGAACCGGCCGCCGGCCGGTCGTCGACCACCATCATGTCGGCGGCGCTGCGGCCGTCCGGCCGGTAGCGGAAGGTGCCGCGCATGCCCAGCATCGCCTGCCGTTCGTCCATGTCCTCGAGGGGGAACACGTAGACCGGGTCGGCGCCGTCGCCCCGCTGCCGGGCGATATCGCGGAAGGTGGCCCGCATCGCGCGGTACTTCGCCTCCCGGTCGGGATGGTCGGCATCGTGCACGGCGGTGATGCGGGCGAACTCGGCGGCCAGGTCGGCGGGCAGCGGGTCGCCGACCCGCACCGCGCCGAACGGCTCCGACACCGCCTGCACGTAGCGGTCGCCGGCGAAGTTGTCGGCCGACAGGAACCGGTTGTGGGCGTTGCGCCGGAACCGGATGTTGAACGACATCCCGAAATCGACGTAGTCGGCGAAGTGCCACACCAGCAGCGGCATGAACAGCGCGTCGGTCGGCTCCAGGATCACCTGCGCGCCCCCGGCCAGGGCGATGAACGCGTCCCGTTCGGCAGGGGCCATCCCCTGCAGCCGGATCGAGCCGAGGTTGCCGAACGGGTGCAGCCACCGCGACGCCGATGGCGGGAACACCACCACCCGCTTCCGGCCGAAGACCTGCACCAGCAGCACGTGCCGCTGGTCCTGGTCGAAGTGCAGGTGGGCGTAGTTGCCGGGGCCGGCGAGGAACGCGTGCAAGAACAGGTCGTGCACGGGAGCCTGCGGGCGGCAGAACTCCGGCAGCGTGAACAGCTCCAGCAACGTGGGTGGCACGTCCCACTCGGTGACGACCCGGCCGCTGTCCGGCTCGTCGCCGTACCGGCCGACGTAGTCGTCGAGGGAAGCGAGCTCCGGTTCCGGGGCCTGCCCATCACCGGCGAAACTGCGGCTGTACTCCTCCTTGATCAGCACCGGCGCGTCACCGAGCAGCCGGCGAGCCCCCGCCACGGTGGCGGCCTCGGCGATCGGCTGGTCCCGGAACAGTCCGCGCACCACGACGGGCCGGCGTGGGAGCGCGTAGGTGTCCCACAGGTCCGTCGCCGCCGCCGCGGTGATCTCCGGAATCTCCCGTACCATCGTTGCTCCTCCTCATTGCCCGGTACGGCCGTGACGGGCAGGGTCGTGACGCCGCAGCGCGGCGCCGCACTCGGCGACGGTCGGGTGCGCGAAGATCATGGCGACCGGCACCGGCACCCCGGCCCGCAGCGCCTCGGTCATCTGGGCCGCGGCGGCGACCGCGGCGAGTTCGGTGCCACCGCGGTCGAAGAAGTTGTCGAATATCCCGATCCGGGGTAGGCCCACGACCTCAGCCCAGATGGCGGCGATCCGCCGTTCGACGTCGTCCCGGGGCGCGTCCCACGAGGCGCCGTCGTCGGACACGGCGGCGGGACCGGCTGCCGGCAGTGCCGTCACCAGCGCCGACAACGGCAGCTCCGGGTCGTCGGCGACCAGGTCCAGCAGCCGCCGGTACGCATCGGCCAGCCCCTGCACGGTGGCCCGGTCGAACAGGTCGGTGGCGTAGACGAACTCCGCGCTCCACCGGCCGTCACCGTGGTCGACGACGTGCAGCTCCAGGTCGACCCGGGTGGTGACCAGGTCCAGCGGGAACGCCTCCGACCGCAGGCCCGGCAGTCGCGGTCCGGTGTCGCCGGCCGGGAACTGCGACACCTGGAACAGCGTCTGCACCAGCGGGTTGCGACTCAGGTCCCGGGCCGGGGCCAGCCGCTCCACCAACCGCTCGAACGGGACGTCTTGGTGGTCGTAGACGTCGATGGTCACCCGCCGGACCCGCTCCAGCAGCTCCTCGAACGACGGGTCGCCCGCGCAGTCCACCCGCATCACCAGGGTGTTGACGAAGAACCCGACCAGCCCTTCCAGCTCCCGGTGGCTGCGTCCGGCACCCGCCGAACCCACCACCACGTCGTCGCCGGCGCCGGTCCGGGACAGCACCGCGACGTAGGCGGCCAGCAGCAGCATGAACATCGTCGCGGGTGTCGCCCGCGCCACGGCGGCGACCTCGGCCATCAGCTTCGACGGCAATGCGACCGCCAGCCGGTGTCCCTGGAAGCTCATCGACCGGGGCCGCGGCCGGTCGATGGGCAGCCGCAGCGTCGGCGGCATGCCGCGCAACCGGTCACTCCACCAGTCCAACTCCCGTGCCAGCAGCTCACCGGTCAGCCACTGCCGTTGCCACGAGGCGAAGTCGGCATACTGGACCGGCAGTTCCGGCAGCGCGGCCGCGTCGTCGGCGCGGTAGTAGCGGCCCAACTCGCCGGTGAAGACCCGCACCGACCAGCCGTCGGCGACGATGTGGTGCAGGACCACCAGCAGTACATGGTCGCGTGGCCCGATGCGGAACACCGCGAACCGGTACAGCGGGCCGGCCGTCAGGTCGAACACCCGCCGACCCCAGCGCTGTACGGCGTCCCGCGCGGCGTCGGCGTCGGCGACCTCGACCACCGGCAGCTCCACCTCGGCCGCCGCGGCCACCACCTGCCGTACCTCACCGTGCACCACCGGGAACGCCGCCCGCAGCACCGCGTGCCGCGCCACCGCCGCGGTCAGTGCCCGGCGCAGCCGCAGCAGGTCCAGGGCACCGTCGAACCGGACCGCCGACGCCGTGTTGTAGAACGGGTTGTCAGGCACGAGGCGATTGGTGAACCACAGCCGTTCCTGTCCGAACGACAGCGGCAGGTCGTCACGGCCGGCGAGGTCGTCGGGGAAGGTACGGGTCAGTGCCGGCAGCCGCGGCCGCGTCGAGACCGCATCGTCGATCAGGCGGGCCACCTCCGTCAGGGTCGGCCCCTCGAACAGCGTGGACAACTCGACGTCGAGCCCGAACACGTCCCGCACCCGGGCCATCACCTGTACCGCGAGCAGCGAGTGACCGCCCAGGGCGAAGAAGTTGTCGTGCCGCCCGACCTCGTCGAGACCGAGCACCTCCGCCCAGATCCCCGCGACCAGTTCCTCGGTCGGCGTCGCCGCCTCCGACCGGGGCGGCTCCCCGTCGCCGCCCGACTCCGGCGCCGGTTCCGGCAACGCGGTGCGGTCCACCTTGCCGCTGGTGGTCTTCGGGAGTGCCGGCAGTCGCACGAACCGCTGCGGCAGCAGGTACGCCGGCAGTTTCGGCCGCAACCAGTCCCGGAGCGTGTCGGCCGCCGGCACACCGTCACCCGCGACGTACGCCGCCAGATGCCGGTCGGCGCCGGCACCACGGGGCACCACGGCCGCCTCCCGGATCGCGGGATGCTCCCGCAACCGGGACTCGATCTCGCCGCATTCCACCCGGTAGCCACGGATCTTCACCTGGTGGTCCGCGCGGCCGGCGAACTCCAGGCGACCGTCGGCGGTCCAGCGGCCCAGGTCCCCGGACCGGTACAGGCGCCCACCCGGCCGTTCCGCGAACGGGTCGGGCAGGAACCGTTCCGCGGTGAGGCCCGGCTGGCCGACGTATCCCCAGGCCAATCCGGCACCGCCGAGGTGGAGCTCACCGACGGCACCGACCGGCACCGGCGCCATCCGATCGTCGAGCAGGTACGCCGTCATGTTGGCGACGGGCCGCCCGACCGTCGGCGTGTCCGGGATGGTGGCCGGGGTGTAGGTCTGCTCGGTGGCGTACACGCCGGCCTCGGTGGTCCCGTACACGTGGTGCACCGTGCCGATGCGGTCACCCCATCGGCGCAGCGTCTCCACCGGCATGGCCTCGCCACCGATGGCGAGGTGCCGCAGGGCCGCACCGCACTCCGGTCGCAGTCCCGTCCACAACGCCGGCACGGTCTGCATGACGTCGATCCGCGCGGTGCGCAGGAAGTCCTCCAGCCCCGTGCCGTAGCTGCGGTCCTGCGGAGCGATATGGAGCGTGGCGTGGCTGCTCACCGCCACCGCCACGTCCAGCATCGCCACGTCGAACGCCAGTGACAGGGCCTGCCCCACCCGCACGCCCGGTCCCACCTCCCAGGCCCGACGGCTGTACGCGGTGATCGCGGCGAGGCTGCCGTGCGTCACGCACACCAGTTTCGGCAGTCCGGTGGAACCAGAGGTCGTGATGATGTACGCGGCGTCGTCGGGACTCAGCACCGCCGCCGGCACCGCTGCCTCCGTCACGTCCCCGACCGGTACGCCACCAGCGTCGACGACGACGGCAGGCACCGGCAGCCGCACCGGTCCCGGCTCGGTCACCAACACCGCCATGGCGGTGGTCGTGGCCACGTGTTCCCACCGCTCCACCGGGTCCGCTCGGTCCAGCGGCGCGCACACCCCGCCGGCGCGCCACACCGCCAACAACGCCACCACCGCACCGACGCCGCGGGAGGTTCCGACGCCCACCACCGCACCGGCCGTCACACCGGCTGCCACCAGCGCCGCGGCGAGCCGCTCCACCCGCTCGGCCAGATCGTCGTAACTGACGGCGACATCGCCGCATACCACCGCCAGCCCACCACCGGTCTGACGGGCGGCCAGCTCCGGTACCAGCGCCGCGGGAACGGTCACCGCACCACCCGCCAGCGCATCCCGTTCCGCGACGGTGAGCGTTTCCAGTTGTGGCAGCGGTACCCCCGGGTCCGCGGCCACCGTCGCCAGCAGTCGCAGATAGCTGTCGGCGAACCGGGTCATCGTCGCGGCGTCGAACAGTTCGGAGGCGTAGACGAACTGGGCGTGCCACCGGCCGTCGCCGTGGTCGACGACGTGCAGTTCCAGGTCCAGCCGGGTGGTCACCAGGTCCACGGCGAAGTCCTCGACGACCATGCCTGGCAGGTCCAGCGTCGCGCCGGCGTGCACCACTTGGAACAGCGTCTGCACCAGCGGGTGGCGGCTGAGGTCTCGGGTCGGGGCGAGCCGCTCCACCAGCCGCTCGAACGGCACGTCCGCGTGGTCCATCGCGGCGATGGTCACCTGACGCACCCGGGCCAGCAGCTCCCGGAACGACACGTCCGTGCCGCCGGTCGCGTCGCGGCAGTCGATCCGGGCCGGCAACAGGTTCGCGAACGGGCCGATGACGGTGTCCAGCGCACGGTGCGGCCGGCCGGCGGTGGGGATCCCGACGACCACGTCGGGGTGGCCGCCCGTCCGCACCAGCAGAACGGCGTACACCGCCAGCAGCGTCATGAACATGGTCGCGGACTCCGCCCGCGCCACCCGCGCCACTGCCGCCATGAGCTCTGGCGGCAGGGTGACGTCGACCGTCCCACCGGCGAACCGCGGCTTCGGCGGTCGCGGGTGGTCGGTCGGCAGGTCCAGCACCGGGGGCGCCCCGGTCAGCTGGTCGACCCACCAGTCCAGCTGCCGTGCCGTCACGTCGGTGCCCGACCACGACTGTTGCCACACCGCGAAGTCGGCGTACTGGACCGGCAGTTCCGGCAGGTCGTGGGCGCCGTCGTACCGCTGGGCCACCTCCGCGGCCAGCAGCCGCATGGAGAGGCCGTCAGTGACGATGTGGTGCAGCGAAACCAGCAGCACCTGGTCGCCGGGCGCGATCCGGAACAGTACGAACCGGCACAGCGGGCCGGCCGCCAGGTCGAACACCCGCCGACCCCACTGCCGGGCCGCCGCCCGCGCCGCATCGGCGTCGGCGACGTCCACCACCGGCAGCACCACATCGGACACGGGCGCCACCACCTGCCGGGGCTGCCCGTCGACGCTCGGGAACGAACTCCGCAGCACCGCGTGCCGGTCCACCACGTCGGCCAGTGCCCGCCGCAGCCGGGCCGCGTCACAGTCGCCGCGCAGCCGTACCGCGAACCCGGTGTTGTAGAGCGGGTTGCCGGGCACCAGCTCGGCCATGAACCACAGCTGCCGCTGGCCGGCCGACAGCGGTGCCGGGCCGGTGTCACCGCGACGCCGCAGCGGCGGCCGGTTCTGATCCGGTGCGCGCGCCCCGTCGATGACGGTGGCGAGCGCCTCGACCGTCGGGTGCGCGAACAGCGCCGCCACCGGCACGTCCTGCCCGAGCGCCTCCCCGATCCGGGTGGCGGCGCGGGCGGCGAGCAGGGAATGCCCGCCAAGGGCGAAGAAGTCGTCGGTGGCGCCGACCGCCTCGACGCCCAGCACCTCGGCCCAGATGCCGGCCAGCAGCTCCGCGGTGTGGTTGCCGGGCCGGCGGTGGGCGCCGTCCGACCGTTCCGGTTTCGGCGCCGGCAACGCCGCCCGGTCCAGTTTCCCGCTCGCCGTCGTCGGCAACGCGGCGAGTGTCACGAACGCCGACGGCACCATGTAGTCCGGCAACCACCGGGCCAGGTCTGCCCGGAGGTCCCGGATCACCACGTCGTCGGCGGCGGGCACGACGTACGCCACCAGCCGCTGGTCCTGGCCGTCGGCACGGGCGACCACGGCGGCCTCCCGGACCGCCGGGTGGTCCCGCAGCACCGCCGTCACCTCATCGCATTCGACGCGGTAGCCACGGATCTTCACCTGGTCGTCGACCCGGCCGCAGAACACCACGGTGCCGTCGGCGGTCCACCGGCCGAGGTCGCCGGTCCGGTACAGCCGGGCGCCGGCGCGCCCCGAGAACGGGTCCGGCACGAACCGCTCCGCCGTCGCGGCCGGCTGTTCCGCGTACCCGCGGGCGATCCCGGCACCCCCGATGTACAGCTCCCCCGTCACGCCAACCGGCACCGGACGCATCCGGCCGTCAAGGACGTACATCGTGCTGTTGCCGATCGGCCGGCCGATCGGCGGATACGTGGCGACGGGGGCGACGACGTCCATGCTGGTGCACACGACCGTCGCCTCGGTCGGCCCGTACGCGCTGACGAACCGCCGGCCGGCGGCCCAGTGGTTGACCACGTCCACCGGGATGGTCTCGCCACCTGAGATGAGCGTCCGCAGCGCCGGTAGCGGCTCCCGGGGCAGCGACCGCAGGGCCGCGGACAGGATCGCCGCGCACGTCACCTCGCCGACGCGCAGCGTCCGTAGCAGGTCGGAACCGACCCCGGCGCGGCCGGGCGGTGGCAGCACCAGCGTCGCCCCGGTGGTCAGCGCGAGGCTGAAGTCGAAGACGCTGGCGTCGAACCGCACCGGCGCGAGTTGCAGCACCCGTTGCCCCACGCCACCGCCGTGGGCCGCCCGCAGGGCGGCGGCAAGATTCGCGACGGCGCCGTGCGGCACCACCACACCCTTCGGCCGCCCCGTCGACCCGGACGTGTAGACGACGTAGATCGGGTGCTCGGGCCGTGCCAGCGGCGGCAGTGGCCGGGCCGGCTGGGCCGCGACCGCGGCGGCCTCGGCGGGCAGCAGGTACTCCGGATGCCCGAACCCCCGCGGCACGTCGGTGACCAGGAACGCCGCGGCGCCATCGGTGAGCAGATACGGCGCCCGCTCCGGCGGTTCCTCGGGGTCGAGCGGGAGGTACGCGCCGCCGGCCCTCATGATGCCGAGCAGCACCACCGGCAGGTCGATCCCACGCGGCAGGCACACCCCCACCACCACCTCCGGCCCCACTCCCCGGGCCCGCAGGTGGTGCGCGAGCTGGTTGGCCCGCCGGTCGAGGTCGCGGTAGCTGAGCCGGTCGTCGCCACAGCTCACCGCGACGGCGTCCGGGGTGGTGGCCGCCTGCGCCGCGACCAGCTCCGGCAGGGTGGCCTCGGCGACGTCCAGCGTGGTGGCGTTGAAGTCCCGGACCACGAGGTCGTACTCCGCCGCCGACAGCTCGATCTCATCCGCCCGGACGTCGGGGTCGGCACCGATCGCCGCCAGCACCCGGAGGTAGTCCGCGGCGATCCGCTCCACCGCGGCGGGGTCGTACCCACCGGGGCGGTACGCCAGGACGAGTTCCGGCCGCGCTCCCGGTACCACCGCCAGCGCGAGGTCGTAGTGGACACCGGCGGACGTCGGTTCGAACCATGCCTCCCGACCGTCGGCGAGCAGGTCGGAGTTGCCGACCACGCCGTCCGGCCCGGTCACCGGCGGCACGGCCGGCAACTCCTGGAACGAGAACAGGTACCGCAACAGGGGCCGGTCCTGGAGTTCCGGACGCAGCCACGCGCCGATCCGCCACAGCGGTGTGGTGATCCGCTCGCCCAGGTAGCCGGCGCGTTGCCGGTGCACCGCGGCGATCACGTCGCGGGCGCTGCCCGTCGGTGCCACCACGGCGCCCACCGGCAACGTGTTGGTCAGCAGCCCGATCTCCCGCGACAGGTCGGCACCGAGCTCCCGGCCGGCATGGTGCCGCAACGACTCCGTGACGCCGCAGGTGACGGCGGCCGACCCGGACGCCCGCGCGCAGGTTAGCAGCCAGGCGCCGAGGTACAGGTTGGCCGCGGTGGTGCCCAGCTCCGTCCGCGTCGCCTCCACGGCCGCCGCCAGCGGCCGGTCCACCCGGAACCGGTACTGCTCGTGGGCACCGGCGAGTCCGGTCTCCGCGCCGACCCGCCATCCGGCGGCGGTCCCGCTGTCGTGCCGGCACACCGTCGCCAGCGTCGCCTCCCAGTGCGCCCGGTGCCGCCCGGGGTCGTCCTGGGAGTCGCACCAGCGCAGGAAGTCCGCGTACCGGTCCGGCCCGTCCTCGGCGGCGGTCGGCGCGTCCGACAGCAGTGCGGCGCGCAGCAGCTCCACGCTCACCCCGTCGAGGATGATGTGGTGGAAGGTGAGGATCAGGTCCCACACGTCGTCCTCGAACCGCACCACGACCGGCCGCGCCAGCGGTGGCGCGGCCAGGTCGAAGCCGTCGCGCCGTTGCCCCGCGACGAGATCGCGGTACCGCGGGATCCGGTCCGACCGCGGCTCCTGCCGCCAGTCGAACAGCGGTACGGCGACGTCACCGACCGCGTCGACGATCACCTGCACAAGGTCACCGCCGGCCGACCGCCGGAAGCCGGTCCGCAGTGCCGCGTGGCGGGCGACGAGGACGGCGAACCGGGCACGCACGACATCGACATCGCACGGTCCGGTGACCCGCCACCGCGCCTGCTGGACGTAGGCGGCCGGGTCGGCGGCACCGACGGCATGCAGCAGCAGTCCCCGCTGCAGCCCCGACATCGGCAGTTGGCGTTCGCCACCCGCCACGGTCATCCCGCCTCCCGCGTGGTGTGGGCCACCGTCGCGGTCGTGCCACGGGTGGCGAGTTGCCGGACCGTCTGGTCGCTGAACACGTCCTGGATGCCGATGTGGCAGCCGGCGTCCCGGGCCCGGGCGACGAGTTCGATGGCGAGCAGGGAGTTGCCGCCGAGGGCGAAGAAGTTCTGCTCCACTCCCACCTCGGCGGGCGGCAGCCCGAG
This sequence comes from Actinomycetes bacterium KLBMP 9797, assembly GCA_037414955.1. Taxonomy (GTDB): domain Bacteria; phylum Actinomycetota; class Actinomycetes; order Mycobacteriales; family Micromonosporaceae; genus Phytohabitans. The sequence continues at coordinate 77,688 of JBBEWH010000013.1, read as the reverse complement.
CAGGTCCGCGAAGACGCCGCACAGCCGCTGCTCCAGTTCGGTGCTCGGTGGCACCACACCGGCGGCGCCGGACCCGAACGCGGTGTCCGTCCAGTGGACCGGTGCGCGCCGCAACTGTTCCCGGTCCACCTTCCCGGACGCCGTCCGGGGCAGCCGGGTGACCGGCACGATCGCCGACGGCACCTCGTACCGCGGCAGCCGGGCCCGCAGGTAGCGGGTGAGCCGCTCCCCGAGCGCCTTCGCACCGGCCGCGTCACCGGCGGTGTAGGGGTGGTTGGCCAGCAGCTCGTCGGGCAGCGGCACGGGTTCCGGGACCGCGACCGGCGGATCCCATCGCCCGTCCCCGACCCAGAACACCGCGTCCAACACGGTCCCCGGCTCGGCCGGATCGGCACCCGCCGGTCGGGTCACGCACACCTGCCGGCCGGCGTCCGCCGCCATCCGCGTCAGCTCCTCGACGTCGGAGCCCGTGACGTCCGCGACGGGCAGGTGACGCAGGCCCGCCAGGGTGCGCTGGTAGCCGGCGAGCCGCCGGTCCGGGATGCCCCGGACGCCGATGACGGATTTCGGTTCGGCACCCCGCAGCACCACCTCCACGCCGGCGTGCGTACCGGTCAGGTCCCGGTGGTCGAACCAGGTCACGGTGGAGGCCGCCGCCCTTCCCCCCACCTGCAGCGAGACGTCGTACCGGAACAGCGTCATCTCGTTGTCGTACCGCCCACCGCGCGGCTCGACGACGACCTTGGTGACCGCCTCGCAGGTCTCCGGCAGTCCCCAGAACAGCGCCGGCGCGACCATCAGCTCGGTCTCCCGCAGCACCCCGCGCTGCACTCGGACGGCGAGGTCCCGCCCGCTCGGCGGCTGCTCCCCCGCCGTCTCCACGAACAGCCGGAACAGCGGCGCCAGGGTGTGGTCCCGCAGGTCCCCGACGAAGATCCAGCCACCCGGCGCCACCAGCCGCGCCACCGAGGTCAGCACGGTGCGCAGGTAGTCGAGGTCGGGGAAGTACTGGCACACCGAGTTGAGGATGACGAGATCCACACCCTGGGCCCCGGGATGCCGCGTCGCCGCCAGCGCGTCCGCCTCGAACAGCGTGACGTTACCCAGCCCGCGACGGTCCACTTCGGACCGCAGCTGGGCCACCACCGGCGCGGAGATGTCACAGCCCAGGTATTCGTCGCAGCCCGGGACCCCGTCACCGCCAGCGAGCAACGGCCACATCAGCAGCCCGCTGCCGCATCCGATCTCCAGCACCCGGGACGGCGCGAGGCGCCGGATCCGGGCCACCGTCGCGTCCCGCCACTCCCGCATCTCCGCCGCCGGCACCGGTTCGCGGGTACGGCTGTCGACCCAGCCCCGGACGTCGAACGCCGGGTCGCCGAGGTCACCCCGCAGGTAGATCTGGTCCCACACCGTCCGCCACGACGCCACCTGCTCCGGGTGCCGGTCCCCGTCGGGTGCCCGGCGCTTCGGCACCACGTACCCCACGAGCCGGCGTTCCCCGGCCAGGTCCTCCCGGTCGACGACGGCGACCTCACCGACAGCCGGATGCTCCCACAGGCAGGACTCCACCTCGCCACACTCGACGCGGTAGCCCCGGACCTTGACCTGGCTGTCGAGCCGCCCGTGGAACGTCAGCTGCCCGTCGGTGTTCCACCGCACCAGATCACCGGTCCGGTACAGCCGTGCTCCGACCCGACCCGAGAAGGGGTCGGGAACGAACCGCTCCGCGGTGAGCGCGGGACGGTTCACGTAGCCCCAGGCCACGCCGGTGCCGCCGAGATACAGCTCACCGAGCGCACCTACCGGCACCGGCTCCCCATGCACGTCGAGGACGTGCGCCTCGACGTTGGCGACCGGCCCGCCGATCGGTGGTGGCTGCTCGCCACCGGCGTCGACCACGGCACCGGTCGCGTAGATCGTGCACTCCGTCGGACCGTACAGGTTCATGACCAGCCGGGTGTCGGGCTCGTCGTGGAGCTTGTCGACCAGCGCCCGCGGGAGCTGCTCACCCGCCAGACCGATCACCTCGAGTCCGCGCGGCAGTCCGGTCGCGACGAGCTGCGCCGCCGCCGACGGCACGGTGTTGAGCATCGCGCGGTGGCAGCCCGGGGGCAGCCCGTCGACCAGGTTCCGCACATCGTCGACGAGGACCACCCGGCCACCGACGGTCAACGGGCCGAACAGTTCGACCATCGCGATGTCGAACGTGTACGCCGTGCTCGCGATCGTGTCGAGGGCAGGCGGGGACGCCTGCTCCCCCGCGTGCCGCCGGAGGAAGCCGGCGTGCCAGCGGAGCAGGTTGACGACAGCCCGGTGCGGTACCAGCACGCCCTTCGGGCGACCGGTGGATCCGGACGTGTACAGCACGTACGCCGCATCGTCGGGCCGGGCCACCACCCCAGGCGGTGGCTCGGACGTTCCGGCGACGATGCCGTCGGCACCGATCCGCAGCACCGGTGCCGACACGCCCGCGATCGGTCCGTCCGCCACCACCAGCACCACACCGGCGTCACCGACGACGAACTCCCACCGTTCGGTCGGGTCGTCCCGGTCCAGCGGCACACACACGGCGGCGAGGCGCCACACCGCCAGCATCGCCACCAGGAGACCGGCGTCCCGCGACGTCCCGATCGCCACCATCGACCCACGGCCGACGCCACGGGCGCGCAGTGCCGCCGCCAGCACGCCGACCCGGCGGTCCAAATCCCCGTACGTCGTCCCGGTGCCGCCGCGCAGCACCGCCACCGCGCCGGGATCCTGCCCGGCGACCAGCTCCGGCACCGTCGTGTCCGGTACCGGGACGGCGGTGTCGTTGCGGGCCGCCAACCAGCTGCGCTGATCGTCGTCGAGCACCGGCAACCGGGACACCGGCAGGTCCGGATCGTCGACGGCAGCCGCCAGCAACCGCAGAAACACGTCCGCCAACCGGCGCACCGTCGACGCCGAGAACAGGTCGGTGGCGTACACCCACCGTCCTGTCCACCGCCCGTCACCGTGGTCGATGACGTGCAACTCGAGGTCCAGTCGCGTGGTCACCAGGTCGAGCGGGAACTCGGTGGCCGTGACGCCCGACAGCCGCGGCAGTCCACCACCACCGCGACCCGGTTGCCAGACTTGGAACAGCGTCTGCACCAGCGGGTTGCGGCTCAGCTCCCGGGCCGGGGCCAGATCGTCCACCAACCGGTCGAACGGCAGGTCCTGGTGGTCGTACGCACTGACCGTCAGCTGCCGCACCCTGGCGACCAGGGTGCGAAACGACGGATCGTCGGAGCAGTCCACCCGCAGCACCAACGTGTTGACGAAGAACCCGATCAGCCGCTCCAGCTCACGATGGGTGCGGCCGGCGGCCGGCGAACCCACCACCACGTCGTCACCGGCGCCGAACCGCGACAGCAGCACGGCGTACGCGGCCAGCAGCGTCATGTACATCGTCGCGGTGGCCGCCCGCCCGACGCGGGCGACCGCCGCCATCAGGTCCGGCGGAAACGCCACGTCCAGCCGCCGGCCACGGAAACTCTGGGTCGCGGGTCGGACCCGGTCGATCGGCAGCGCCATCGCCGCCGGCGCTCCCCGCAGCCGTTCCCGCCACCAGCGCAGTTCCCGCGGCGCCAGGTCGTCGAGCCACGACCGCTGCCACACCGCGAAGTCGGCGTACTGCACCGGCAGTGCCGGCAGCCCTGGGTCACCGTCGGCGTCATACCACCGGCTGAGCTCGTCGACCAGCAGTCCCATGGACCAGCCGTCGGTCACGATATGGTGCAGCACCAACACCAGTACGTGGTCGTCGGCGGCACACCGGAACAGTCCGGCCCGGATCAGCGGGCCGGACCCGAGGTCGAATGGTTGCCGGCACCATCGCTCGGCGGCGGCCCGCGCCGCGTCCAGGTCGGCGACCCGCATCACCGGCAGCGGCACCTCGACCGCCTCCGCCACCACCTGCCGCGGGCGACCGCCGGCGTCCGGGAACGACGTCCGCAGCGCCGCGTGCCGCGCCACCACCGCCGCCAGTGCCCGTTCCAGCCGTCCGGCGTCGACCGCACCCCGCAGTCGGAACGCCATCTCGGCGTTGTAGAAGGGATTGCCGGGAGCGAGTTGACTGAGGAACCACATCCGCCGCTGCGCGGACGACAACGGCGCCGCGGTGCCGTCGACGCACGGCGTCAGCCGCGGTGCGGTCACGGCTTGGGACCGGGCCGCGTCGAGTTGTCGGGCGAACGCCGCGACCGTCGGCGCCTCGAACAGCGCGGAGAAGTCCAGTTCCTGACCGAAGACGTCACGCACCCGCGCCAGGATGCGGGCCACCGTGATCGAGTGGCCACCCAACGCGAACAGGTTGTCGTCGAGCCCGACGGACTCCGTGCCCAGAACCTGGGCCCAGATCTCCCGCAACAGCGCTTCCGTCGATCTCGTCACCGGCTCAGAGATTTCGTCATCTGCGTCCCCCATAGCCACCACATAGGACCGTTCAGCAGCGTACGGCGACGCCATTGCAGCGGACTTGCGAAAGAATTGCAGCGCCCAGCGATGGGTATCGTCGGGTATCTTTCGGGCGGCGCGGCGACGAAGGGAGGTCGGCTTTGGCTCGTTGGGTGACCCGTGTCGGACCGGCGCGTCCCAGTGCCCCGACCCTCATCTGTTTTCCCCACGCCGGTTCCGGTGCCTCCACGTTCTGGCGGTGGCGGCACCAGTTCCAGGTGTCCGCCGAGATCCTCGCGGTACAGCTGCCGGGCCGCGAGAACCGGATGGCCGAGTCCCGCTTCACCACGCTGGAGCCGATGGTCGAGGCGCTGGCCGACGCGCTCGCCGACCTGACGACCCGCCGGTACGCCTTCTTCGGGCACAGCATGGGTGCGTTGGTGTCGTTCGAGCTGACCCGGCTACTGCGACGCCGGGGGCTGCCACTGCCCAGGTTCCTCGCGGTGTCCGGACTACCGGCACCGCAGGTACTGAACGCCAGCGCGCCAGGCGACGACGCCGCGCTCAAGGCGATGCTCCACCAGCTGGGGTATCTGGGCGGCGAAACGGCCGCGGACCCGGATTCCGCGGCGCTGCTGGGCGCCATGCTCCCGTTGCTGCGGGACGACCTCACCGTCGCCGCGACGTACCGGTACCGCGCCGAGGCACCGCTGCCGTGTCCCGTGCTCGCGTTCGGTGGTGATTCCGACCCGGTCGCCACACCGGACGACGTGCGGGCGTGGAAGGCGCAGGCCGCCGGCGAGTTCGAAGCCACCATCGCGCCTGGCGGACACTTCCACCTGTTCGAACCGGAGAGCCCGGTGCTGGCGGCGCTGTACGCGCGGCTCGCCGACGGGTCGGAGGAGCCGGCGTGACCGCGCCAGCTGGCGGCCTCACCGGCGTTCTGGCGGTGACACCGCACGGCGGCGGCACCGGCAGGCCGGTTCTGGTCGTCGATTTCGCGGCGTTCGCCGCCACCGGAACGATCTGCGATCTGCTGGCCGCCGACTGCGCCGGCCACGCCGTGCACCGGATCGACCCCGTCACCGACCTCGGCCGTACCGGTGCCACCCCGTCGCTGACCGCCTTGGCGCACGGCTACGCGACGCGCGTGGCCGACCTCAGACCCGCCGCGGTCATCGGCACCTGCAGCACGGCGACACTGGCGCTGATGATCGCCGCGAACACCGGCGGCACCGGCACCGCGGTCCCGGTACTGCTGGTGGACCCCACCTGGGTGACCACGGACGTGATACAGGCCGAGCTCGCCACCGTTCGCCGCAATCTGGGCGCCGACCTCACGCTGGACGCCCCGGATCCACCGACCCTGCCGGCGATCCTCGACGTCCTGCGGCGGGACGCCGTCGCAGCGCTCGGCGACGAGGCCGAGTCGGTCGCCGGCCTGCTGGTCCGCCGGTACCGTTCCTGGTTCGGCTTCCTGCACGCCACAATGGACACGTCACCACCGCCACCCACCGGTGCGGTGGCGCTGATACACAGCGCCGACAGAACACCCGACATCCCACCGGGATGGCCGGATGGCGCCGTCGACGTCCACCCGATCGACGTCGCCGCCGCCGAGATCCCCCGCAGTGCGACGACCCGCGCCCGGATCGCGGCACTGCTGGCGCGGTACAGCTGAGCAGCGCTCAGCGCGGCTCGCCGATCGCACCCTCGCCGCGCAGCCACTCGATCTCCGAGGGGTCGAATCCCCACGCCGCGAGCGTCTCGTCGGTGTCGGCCCCGGGAAGCGACGCGGGCCGGTGGATACGGCCAGGGGTACGGCTGAACCGCGGCGCCGGCGCCGGCTGCACCGTCCCGTCGTGGGTCACGAACGTGCCCCGAGCGACGTGGTGCGGGTGGTGCGGCGCCTCGTCCGCGTACAGCACCGGCGTCACGCACGCGTCGGTGCCGTCGAAGATCCGGCACCACTCGTCCCGGGTCCGGGTCCGGAACAGCGCCGCGAACCGGCGCCGCAGCTCCGGCCACTGCGACCGGTCGTCGCGGTCCGGCAGGTCCGCCTCCCGCCAGCCGACCCGGTCGAGCAGCACCCGGTAGAGGTACGGCTCGACAGCACCGACACTGACGTACTCGCCGTCGGCGGCCTCGTACACGGTGTAGAACGGTGCCGCGCCGTCGAGTAGGTTCCCGCCGGGTTCGCGGGTCCACTCACCGCGCGCCAACATGGCGTGCAGCATGGTCGTCAGCAGCACGGTGCCGTCCACCATCGCCGCATCGACCACCTGTCCCTGTCCGGAGCCGCGCGCCTCCAGCACCGCGCACAGCACGCCGAACGCCAGCAGCATCCCGCCACCACCGAAGTCGCCGAGCAGGTTCAGCGGCGGTACCGGGGCCGCACCGGGCGCGGCGAAACTCCGCAACGCCCCCGCGACCGCGATGAAGTTGATGTCGTGGCCGGCGGTACCTGCCGCGGGACCGGTCTGCCCCCAGCCGGTCATCCGCCCGTAGACCAGCCGCCGGTTGCGTTGCCGGCACACCCGCGGACCGAGGCCGAGCCCTTCCATTACCCCCGGTCGCTGCCCCTCCAGCAGGACGTCCGCGGACTCGACGAGCCGCAGCACCACCTCCACGCCCTCGGGGTGGGTCAGGTCCACCGCGACCGACGGCCGACCCCGGTGCAACGGTCCGCCGGCATCGGCGACCGTGGTGGGCCGGTCCACCTTCACCACGTCGGCACCGAGGTCCGCGAGCAGCATCGCGGCGAACGGCACCGGGCCGATCGCCGCCATCTCCACGACCCGCAGCCCCGCGAGTGGCCCACCACCGGCCACGCCGGCGCTGCCGGCCGGTGTCACAGGGGCGCTGCCGGCCGGTGTCACAGGCTCCGCGGCCGCACCATCCATGTCCGCTCCAACTTCTCGATGAGCGTTGCGCTGTGCAGCAGGTTCGCCTGCTCCCAGGCGTACCCCGCCAGGTACCTCCGGAAGGCGTCGGGAGGTTCCTCGGCGTGCAGCAGCAACCGGCGGTTGGCGATGATCGACGGGTTGCGCAGCCGCTCCGCGGCCGCCGCCACGGCGTCCTCGAGCGCCTCGGGCGGCAGCACCTCGTCACAGAACAGGCGCCCTTCCGGATCTTCCACCGGCAGGGTCACGCCGCTGAAGATCACCCGTCGGGCCAGCCGCGTGCCGGCGAACCGGGTCAACCGCAGGTTCCCGCTGCCCGGAACGATGCCTTCGTTGAGCGCCGGCATCCGCAGGTACGACCCACCGGCCGCCACCACGTGGTCCAGCAACAGCAGCAGCTGCATGCCGCCACCGATGGCGAACGCGTCCACCACACCGATCCACGGTTTCTCGTTACTGGACGCGTGCGGACCCAGCGACAGGTCGTCGTACGGGTCGTCGCCGAGCCGGTGTCCACGCAGCATCTTGTTCATCGGCCCCAGTTCCCGCCGCAACATGAACTCCAGCAGCGTGATCCGGCCGTGGTACAGGTGAGTGAGGTTGATGCCGGAGCTGAACACGCGTCGCCCCTGGTAGCGCGGATGCGACACCGGACCGCCGCGCAGCACCCCCACCTCGATGCCGTCGTCGAGCAGCACCAGGTCGACCGCGGTCTCCAGCGCCGCCACGGTGGCGTCGTCCTCGGCGTTGAGGAACCGCTCGTTGCGGATGGTCACGTGACCGACGTGGCCGTCCCGCGCCACCATCACCGTGCCCAGGTCGACCCGCCTGTCGCGACGGAACTCCGCCAGCAGTTCCCGCGCCGCCGCGGTCGGTTGGAGCATCGCATGCACCAGCTGCGGTCCGACCCGGTCGGACCGCAGCCAGGAGGCGGCGACCATCCCCAGGTCGATCTCGTAGCCTTCCTTGTCTCGCTGCGGTCGACCGGCCTCTGTCGCCAACGCGGCCGGGTCGGGCAGTAGTCCGGGATGCCCGGCGGTGGCCGCCGCGACCACATCCGCGAGCCGCATCCCGTGACACCCACCGGCCAGCTCGTCGTACCAGGCGTCGCCGTGCCGCCGCAGGTACGCGCCGCGGGTGCGGCGGCAGACGGCGTGGATCCGGGCGGCGGTGGCCCGCTCGTCCGGGCCCCGGTCCGGCTTATGGGGCAACCGACTCAGCAGGTCCGCACCGGCGGCGAGATGATCGGCGACCGCGGCCGTGTCCGCGGCGAACCCGCCCGTCACCTGCGGGCTGCGGGCAGCCCAATGCTGGCTGGTTAGGTGTGATCCCATACCACGCTCCCAGGGGTTCCCCCGCACCGCTCGGACGGCGGCCGGGTCGAGGTGCCGCAGGTGGCCAGCCGGTACGCCATGTCTGCGACGAACCAGCGGACGTCGGTGTGGACCGCGTGGTGGTCACCCTCGTACACCACCACGTCGGCATGGGCCGTGGTGAACGGCTGCCACGACAGCGCCGGCATGGCGTCCGCCGCGCCGTAGTAGGAGACGATGTCGCATCCGACAGCCCGCGGCTCCGGTGCCCGGCAACTGTGCGCCATCCTCAGGTCGGCCCGCATGATCGGGGACACGACATCCACCAGGTCGTCCAGCACCGGCGAGTCCGGGACACCGGCGTTGTGCAGCACCTCGCGGACGGTCCGGTCGATCATCTCGTCGGAGCCGCCACCGGTGTCCACGATGCGGTCGGGCGGCGAGGAGCCCACCGTGAAGATCGTCACCACCGGTACCCGCTTGGCCACCTCGAAGGCGAGCATGCCGCCGAGGCTGTGGCCGAGTAGCACCAGCGGTCGGTCCAGCTCCCGCGTCGCAGCCGCCAGCAGGTCCGCGCACTGCGCCATCGACGTCACGAACGGCTCACCGGTGCGGCGGTCCCGGCCGGGCAGACAGGCGGCGGTGACCCGCCAGCCCGGCGGCACCGACCCGGCCCAGCTGCTGAACGAGCTCGGTCCGGCCCCGGCGCCGGGCAGGAGGAACAGGTCCAGCTCCGGTTCCTCGTCAGGGCTGGCCAGATTCACCAACGTAGGGTCCTTGAAGCGGCCTCGGGACACACCCATCACCTCCGGACCATCGACCCGGAGGGTCGTGCCATCGTCATTCCCACTCCGATCGGTCGGGGAGATCAGCCATGTTGCCGGCGCGAACCCACCACGTTCCGGCGGAGCCGTTGCCATGTCAAGGTGGCTTGGCAAAGACTGCAGGTAAATGCAGCCGCGAGGCGATCGCGACTACGAAGACAAATGACCATGCCGGAAAGAGTGGCGCTGGCCACCGAAATGACACATAGCCCATGACATACTGACGCGATGCGTCTGGGCGATCCGCGGTCTCCGAGTCACACCACGGCCACCGGCCCCGCGCCCACCTATGCCGACTACCTCAACCTGGACCAGCTGCTCAGCGCCCAACTCCCCCGCTCGGACGTGGCCGACGAGCCACTGTTCATCGCACTGCACCAGATCTGCGAACTCTGGTTCAAGCAGCTGCTGCACGAATGCGGTGCGTTGCAGGAACGGTTGACGGCCGCGGACCTGGGCCAGAGCGTGCGATTGTCCCGGCGCATCCTGGCTATCTGGTCGGTGATCGTCAGCCAGTTCGACGTGCTGGAGACCATGTCACCGGGTCAGTTCGCCCGGCTCCGTCCACATCTCGGCACCGCCAGTGCCTTCGAGTCGGCCCAATTCCGGGAACTGGAGGCCGTGCTCGGCCGCCGTGACGCGGCGGTGGCGAAGCGATATCCGCCGGACAGCGCGGCGCGGCACCGCATCGCCGCCGCCATGGCCCGGCCGTCGCTGTACGATTCGCTGCTGACCACGCTCGCCGCGCTGGGTTACCCCATACCCGAGCGGCGACGGCACCGCGACGTCACCCGACCGGTCGAGCCCGATACCGAACTGGAACGCGCATTTGAGAAGATCTACGCCGACGACGGGCCGGCGACCGTCCTGTGTGAACTCTTCACCGACCTCGACGAACTCGTGCAGTTGTGGCGCTACCGCCACGCGAAGGCGGTCGAGCGCATCATCGGAGGCCGGCGCGGAACCGCCGGATCCAGCGGGGTCGGCTATCTGCGCACGACCCTCGACCAGCCTGCCTTTCCTGAACTGTGGACGTTCCGGAGCCAGCGGTAGCACCCGTCAATCCCGCACGGAATGGGCCAGGACCTGCGTCACCATGTCGGCCACCTCCTGGCTGCGAAGCAGGTCGGCCCGGGATACGTTGAGCCGTGGAGCGTCGGGATACGTCTCGGGCAGGGCCGCCGAAACCGGTTCGCTGGAACGCAGGACAAGGGTCGGGCTGTTCCGGGGCGGTGGTGCGGTCGACGCGATCACCAGATAGGACAGATAGCCGCTGAGGCGGCGAACCAGCTGCTCTCCGTATTCGGTCTCGATGCCCAACTCCCGGCAGCCGTCGGCTGCGAGGTCGGTGTACGAGGCGGTGAGGCGTCGGGCCAGTGTGAGTAGGTCGTTGTCCCGCTTGGCGCGCTCCTTGGCCCATTCGACGGCCCGGCCGACGACCTCCGGCTGAAGGACCGGCGCGAACTGGCCGACCGCTTCGACGTACTCGTGCAGGAGGGTCTGCGGCAGCACCGGCAACGGGTCGAGGAGGATCAGCGCCGCCGGCGTCGGGCCGGCGAGGTGTTCGGCGAACGCGGCGGCCAACCCGTAACCCGCGCAGTAACCGACCACGGCCACGACGTCCGGCCCGAAACGGTCCGCGCCGGCAAGCCATTCCGCCAGCCTTGCCGCCGGATCGGTCTCCGTCGGATCGCCCCAGGTGCCGTGGTCTGGAGCCCACACGGTGTATCGCCCCGGAAGCAGCGAGACGAAGTCGGAGAAGCTGCCGGTCTGGCGTCCGGCATCGGCGCTGAAGTCGACGACGAGCACGCACTCAGTGCTGGTGCCGGCACGAAGTGTGTTCCACTCCAGAGTCTTCAAGGAATACCTCCCGATGAACGGTGTAGCCGTTGCGTTCGTCACCGCCGTCGACGACGACGGGTTCGACTGGGATGCGGCACGATACTACGCGGCCAGGACGTCATTTCTGGAGGAGGATGCATGCCGCAGGAGACCTTGGATCGGCTGGACCGAGAGTTCGCGGAGTACGCGACAGTGGGTAGCCAGATCATCGTGGCGGCGGCGTTGGGGGTGCCACAACTGCCGCCGGTCCACATCAGCCTGGGCGAGCAGGGAATCATCGCCGGCGAATGGGAGCGGATCCGGCGCGACCTGTTCGACGTCTTCCACCTGAGTACCGACGCGCCGGTGGACCTCCCGCTGCTCAGTCCGCGGCAACTCGGCGAGTTCATCGCGAACCAGCCGATCAACCAGGCCGGCGAGCAGGTGTGCCTCGCCGGGGCCGGCGGCACCCCGACCTGGTTGGTGCACGGGGCCGACGGCGAGGTGAACTGGTTCCTCAAGCACCTCCAGGGGTTGCCGGCACCTCTGATCGGGCTGCGTGCCCCCGGGTGGTACGGCGCGCCCACGCCGCCGACCGTCGAAGACCTTGCCGCCGGTTACCTCGCGCAGGTCCGGGCCACTCAGCCGACGGGTCCGTACCGGATCGCCGGCTACTGCGCCGGCGCGGTCGTCGCGGTCGTCATGGCTAATCTGCTGGAACGGCAGGGCGAGACCGTCGACCGGATGTTCTTCGTCGACCCCGACCTGCGGCACACGCCGATCTCCCGGCGGGAAGCCGTGATGTTCCGGCTCCACCAGCTCAAACGCCGCCCGGAGCCGGTCGCGCGACTGCTGCGGCGACCCGCCAGCGAAACGACCCTGGCCGACGCGCTGGCACGGTTGGAGAATCCGGATCCGCACCGTGACCCGGTACAGCGGCAGCTCTACCGCGGGCTCGCCGTGGTGGCCGACCTCCTCGGCCTCAGCGGCGGCACCCTCGCGCCGGTCACCACCACCGCGACCGCCTGGTTCACCGACTCCCACCTGACCGCGCTCGCCCAGGACAAGGACAAGGTGCTGGCTCACCTCGGCACCATCTTCGACGACCTCGACATCCGGCACGAATCCTCACACACGGAGGTCTTCGCGACCGCGTCCTTCCAGGACTGGTTCACCCGCTACGCCGGAGCGGAAGGCCACACCGCCACCGGATGATCCGCCATCTCCCGAAGTTCCGCCGCATCGTCACACCCCCGCCGATCGTCGATCCTGGACGAGCCCGGCCAACGCCCGGGGCGTCGGTGCGGCGAGGACCTCACTCAGCGACACCTTTACCCCGGTGGCCCTGGTCACCTGCTGGGCGAGTTTCGCCGCCAGCAGTGAGTGGCCACCTCTCTGGAAGAAGTGTGCCTCGTGATCCAGGTCCGGCGCCCGCAGCAGACTCCGCCAGAGGGCCACCAGCTCTCCGACCAAGCCCTCCGGCTCCGATGCCACGATCGCGGCGTCGGGCCGCGGAGCCACCACCCGCCGTCGGGCCAATGCGGTCAGAGCGGGGTAGTCCACCTTCTCGTTGCCGGTCGTCGGCATCGTCGCCATCACCACCACATCGCCGGGAACCATGAACGACGCGAGCCGCTCCCGGGCGAACCGCCACACCTCGTCGGCGATCTGCCGGTCGCGCTTCTCGGTGCCCGCTCCGCCGGGCTGGACGAATGCCACCAACGTCCCCTCGGCGCTCGGGTCCCCGACCAGCACCACCGCCGCCGCCTGTACCGCCGGGTGCTGTTCCAGCACCGCCTCCACCTCGCCGAGTTCGATCCGGTGGCCACGCAGCTTGACCTGACGGTCGCTACGTCCCGATAGTGCGAGGGTGCCGTCATGCCGCCATCGGCCGACGTCGCCGGTCCGGTAGTGCCGGCCCGCGGCACCCCGTTCGACGAAGCGCTGCGCGGTCAACTCCGGACGGTTCAGGTAGCCGATGGCGACCCCGTCTCCGCCGATGCAGACCTCGCCCGGTAGGCCCGGCGGCCGGTCCCTGCCCTGTCCGTCCACGACGACGACGGTGGTGTTCGCGATCGGCCGTCCCACCGGAACCTCGGTCTCGACTTTCGTCACCGCGGCGCTGGTCGACCAGATCGTCGTCTCGGTGGGGCCGTACACGTTCCAGAGTCGGCACCCGGTCGCCAGCAGCGCCTGGGCCAGGTGCACCGGCAGCGGCTCACCGCCACAGAGAACCCGGCGTCCCCGCAGCTGACCGTTCGCCTCCGTCACCACCAACCGCCAGGTGGTCGGTGTCGCCTGCAGCACCGATACGTCGTACCGCTCAACCAGACCGAGCAGGGTGGCGCCGTCACTGCGGGCGTCATCGCCGGCCACCACCACCCGGGCACCGGCGACCAGCGGCAGGAACACCTCCAACGCGGAGATGTCGAACGCGAAGGTCGTCAACCACAGCAGGGTGTCCCGGCTCGACACCTCGAGTTCGGCGGCGAAGTGCTGGACCACGTTCGCCAGGTTGGCGTGGCTGATCACCACCCCCTTCGGCAACCCGGTCGAGCCCGAGGTGTAGATGACGTACGCCGGTTCCCCCGGGTCCTGTTCCGGCCACGGACCGGGGGCCGGCCCGACCGTGTCGAGGCCGACCACCCGGCAGCGGGGTGGTACCACCCCCGGCGGCGGCTCACGGTCCGCCAGCAGCACCCCGACCTGGGCGTCCTCGAGTTGGTACCCCAGCCGCGTCGCCGGCTGCTCCGGATCGAGCGGCAGGTACGCCGCCCCGACCAGCCAGGCTCCCAGCGCGGCGGCCGCGCACGCCGGACCGCGTTCGGCGTACAGGCCGACGGTCGCCCCGCTGCCCACTCCGAGGCGCGTCAACAGCGCGGCGGTGCCGGTCGCCCAGTCCCGCAACTCCTGGTAGCTCCACGCGGCCCCGTCGCGGTCGACCATCGCCGTCGCGTCCGGGCTCGTCGCCATCCGGTCGGCGATCAGTGCCGGCACGGTTCGCCGCGAGCGGGCGCGGCCGGCGGTGGCCTGGGTGGCGGCGACGGTGGCCCGATCGGCGTCACTCCACACGTCGAGGTCACCGATCGGCGTGTCGGCCCGCTCCGGCAACCGTTCCAGCACCGCCTCGTACCGCGCCAGCAACGCCTCGATGTCGTCCGGCTGGTGGATCTCGGCACTGTGGACCGCCTGGAGGGTGATCCCGGCGCCCTCGTACCGCACCACGAGTTCGAGGTCGACCCTGCTGTGTCCGCCCTCCACCTCCAGCGCCTCGAACGGCAGTTCGTCATCGCCGCCGGTCAGCGCTTCCGCGAGTGGCCGGAAGTTGAACATGTGCCGGAATGGTGGGACCCACCAGGCGGTCTCCGGGTGTGGACGGGGCAGCGCCAGCTCTTCGTACGAGATATCGGCATAGTTCATCGCCGTGACGAACAGCTTGCGGACCTCCCGGACCAATTCCTGGAAGCTTCGTTCGGGCGGCACCGCCACCCGCAGCGGCAGCGTGTTCATGTAGTAGCCGACCGCGCGGCGGGCGGGACCGTCCCGCAGATCCACCGGCACCCCCACCACCAGGTCGCGTCCGGCGCCGTGCCGGGCCAGCAGCGCGTAGTAGAGCGCCAACAGCACGATGTTGTCGGTCGCCCGGCACTGCCGGCGCAGCTGGCGCATGGCGGCGGTCGCCGCTGCGGAGAGGCGTCTGGTGACGGTGCCCCCGACGAAGGACGGCACGTCAGGATCCGGCCGGCCGAAATCCAGGGCGGCCGGTGCCACGGTGAGGCCTGCCAGGTGATCCCGCCAGAACTGGGCACTCGCCGCCAGCCTGGTGGCGCGGGACGGTGCCGGCACCGGATCCGCCAACGCCACCGGCGGTCGACCGTCCGCGAGCATCCGTGGGTACAGGACCGCGAACTCCCGCAGCAGCACCGAGCACGAGACCGCATCGACCGCGAGGTGGTGCAGGCACAGGCAAACCACGTCCCGGTCCGGACAACGCGCCAGGACAACCCGGACCGGGAGTTCGGCGACCAGGTCGATCGGCCGCGCCGCAATCGTCCGGCACACCTCGCCGATCTCCTCGACCGTCGCCTCCACCAGCTCGAACGGTACGGCTGCGGAGTCACCCACCACCCGTACCGGCTCGTCGTCGACGATCCGCAACCGGGTGAGCAGCGCCGGGTGCCGCCGCGCGAGGTGGTCCACCGTCGCGCGGACCGCGGCCACGTCCAACCGCTCCCTGGTGACCAGGGCGACCAGAATGTTGTTGATGCCACTGGCCCCCGGAAGCGACTGTTCCAGGAGCCACAATGACCGTTCCTTCGCCGACAGCATGTCTCACCTTCAGCGCGACAGGGATGCCACGTGCCGCCGTCACGACACCGGGCCACCATCATGAACCGTAACCGGCCCAGGCGGGGCGATCCGGGTGTTGGTTTCCGGTGACTGGTGTCCATTATCGAGGATGGATTGAGAATCAATTCCTCTGCAAGTGCGGTGCAATTCCGCTCCGGTATGGTCGCCGCCGACGTTCCTCCCCCTTATGGCGGCGACCCGAGACGGCATGGTGAAGGAGTCTGTCTGTGACTCGTGGTGAGATTTCCGATGCCATCGCCATCATCGGGGTGGCGGCCCGGCTGCCGGGGGCGCGCGATGTCCGGGAGTTCTGGCACAACCTCCGGGCCGGCGTGGAGTCGATCGAGCACTTCGACCTCGCCGTCGCGCGGGATCGGGAACCCACCACCACGGCGGTGGACGCGCCCCACTATCGGCCGGTGACCGCCACCGCCGTCGACCTGGACCAGTTCGACCCGGAGTTCTTCGGCTTCACGCAGCGCGAGGCGGAGCTCTGCGATCCCCAGTTCCGGCTCTTTCTCGAGCTTTCCTACACCGCACTCAACGACGCTGGATACGATCCCCGCCGGATCGGGCGGCAGGTGGGGGTCTTCGGCGGCGCGACCACCAACCGGTACCGGTACGACCACATCGAAAAGAACCGGGCCGTCCGCCAGTCGGCGGGCCTGACCAGCATGAGCAGCGGAAACAACGCCGACTACATCGCGCCGCTGGTGTCCTACCGCCTGGGTTTCACCGGACCGAGCGTCTCGGTCTACACCGCCTGCTCCACTTCGCTGGTCGCTGTGCACCAGGCGATGCAGGCACTGCGCCGGGGCGAGTGCGAAGTCGCGATCGCCGGCGGGGTCCAGGTCGACGTGCCGCTCGGCGCCGGCTACCCGTACCTGGAGGGCGGGATCATGTCCCGGGACGGGCACGTCCGCCCATTCGCCGCCGACGCCACCGGCACGGTCTTCGCCGACGGCGGGGCCCTGGTGGTACTCAAGCCGCTGGCCGCCGCCGAGGCCGCCGGCGACCAGGTGTACGCGGTGATCCGGGGATCGGCGGTCAACAACGACGGCGACGAGCGGGTCGGGTTCACCGCTCCCGGAGTCGCGGGCCAGCGGGCGCTGATCCAGGCCGCGCTGGCTGATGCCCGGGTCCACCCCGAAGAGATCGGAATGGTCGAGGCGCACGGCACCGCGACGAAGGTCGGAGACCCGATCGAAGTGGCGGCGCTGACCGCGGCCTACCGGGAACACACCACCCGCCGCCGGTACTGCTGGCTCGGCTCGGTGAAGGGAAACGTCGGGCATCTCGGCCCCGCCTCCGGCACCGTCGGACTGCTCAAGGCGATCCTCGCCGTACGCGACGGGATCGTCATCCCCAGCCTCCACTGTGACGACCCGAACCCGGCGTTGAACCTGCGAGACTCCCCGTTCCGCCTTGCCCGCGACCTACAGGCGTGGTCCGACCCCGAGTGGCGGACCGGCAGGGCACCCCGAATCGCCGCGGTCAGCTCCTTCGGCATCGGCGGCACCAACGCCCACGTCATCATCGAACAACCACCGGCGAGACCGGCATCGCCGCCACTGGCCGGCCCGGTGCTGTGGCCGGTCTCCGCCCGATCCGCCGATGCGCTCACCGCCACCCGCACGGCACTCGCCGAGCACCTCCAGGACACCCGGCACGACCCGGCCGAGGTGGCCTTCACCCTCCAGGAGGGCCGGGCCGCCTTCCCACACCGCATGCTGCTCAGGGTCACCGATCCGGCCGCGGCCGTCGCACAGCTGACCGACCAGCCGCCATTGGACACCCTCGTCGGGGTCGCCGGGTCGCCGGAGGTCGCGTTCCTCTTCCCTGGCCAGGGTGCCCAGTTCCCTGGCGCCGGGCACGAGTTGTACCGGACCTTTCCGGTCTACCGGGACGCCGTCGACAGCTGCGCCGAGCAGCTGGCCTCCTGGCTCGGTTTCGACCTGCGCCAGCTCCTGCACGCCGAGGCCGACGACGACGAGGCCGCGGCGAAGCTCAACGAGACCGCGGTGACCCAGCCCGCCCTGTTCACCGTCGAATGGGCGTTGGCGCAGTTGCTGCTCTCCTTCGGAGTCCGGCCGGTGGCGTTGCTGGGCCACAGCATCGGCGAGATCGTCGCGGCGACGCTGGCCGGGGTGTTCGCACTGCCGGACGCGCTGGCTCTGGTCGCCCGACGTGGGCAGCTCATGCAGGCGCTGCCGCCCGGCGGCATGCTCTCGTTGCCGCTGGGCAGGGACGCGGTCCAGTCGATGTTGCCCTCCGAACTGGACATCGCCGCCAGCAACTCACCGTCCTCCTGCGTCGTCTCCGGTGAGATCGCCGCCGTCGAGCAGTTCGCCCAGGAGTTGGCCGACATCGGGATCACCGGTTCGGTCCTGCGCACCTCGCACGCCTTCCACTCCCGGATGATGGCGCCGGTCTGCGACGAGCTGGCCGCCCTGGTGCGGAGCTTCCCCCGACAGGCACCCCGGCTGCGGTACGGGTCCAATGTGACCGGTGACTGGATCACCGCCGAACAGGCGACCAGCCCCGCGTACTGGGCCGCACACGCACGCCATGAGGTACGGCTGGCGGACTTCCTGGCCCGCCTCGAAGAGCTGCCGGGGGTGGTGCACCTCCAGGTCGGTCCGGGGCAGTCGATGTGCGCCTTCGCCCGGCAGCACGCCGCCAGCCAGCGCCGTTCGGCGACCGCACTGACCACGATGGCGCCACCGAACGGGACCACCGCCGACACGACGGTGCTGGCCACCACCATCGGCCAACTCTGGGTGTCCGGCGTCGACATCGACTGGGCGGCGGTACGCGGCGGCTCTGGGCGACGGACGAGCCTGCCCGGCTACCCGTACCAGCGACGGCGCTGTTGGGTGGATCCAGACCCCGGGCAGCCCGGCTCGGACGACGTCGTCGAGGTTCCCACCGATCCGCTGCTGACCCCGCTGTACCTGCCCGCGTGGCGGTCCCGACCGGTGCCGCGCCGGACCGGCAGCCTGCTCGGCCAGACCTGGCTGGTCCTCGCCACGCCCGACCACCCGGTGGCCGACGGGATCATCGCGGCGGCCTGGCAGCGGGACGTGCTGGTGCTGACCGCGTACTCCGGTCCGGGTTTCGTGACCGGACCGAACGGCCACGAGTTCGATCCGGACCGTGTCCAGGACGTGGAGCTGCTGGTGGAGGCGGTACACGAGGCGGGTCTGCTGCCCGACCGCATCGTCTACGCCCTCTTCGAGGACCCCGACGACGACCCGGGACAGATCGCGGTTCGCGCCTACCAGCGGATGGCGGCCCTGGCCAAGGCCCTGCTGCGGAGTTTCCGCGCGGACGTGGAGGTGGTCGCGGTCACCGACCGGGTCTGGTCGGTGAACGGTGAACCCGCACGGCCGGCCTGCGCCACGATCGCCGGCCCGCTCCGCACCCTGCCCCGGGAGCTGGGCACGGCACGGGTCCGGCAGATCGACGTCTCCCTCGCCGACACAGACGTCGCGGCGGCGGTGGTCAGCGAGATCGGCGGCGACGGCGACACCGAACTGGTGGCGCTGCGTGGTCGTCGGCGCTGGGTCCACCAGCACGTCTCGATCCCGAACGAGCCGGTACCGGCGACCCACCCGACCCGCCGTCGGGAGGTCGTGCTCATCACCGGCGGGCTCGGCGGGCTCGGCCTGGCGATCGCCCAGGACCTGGCGGAGCGGCAGCCGACGGATCTCGCCCTGCTCGGCCGCGCCGGGCTGCCGGACCGGGCGAGGTGGGACGATCCCGATGTCCCGGCCGGGACCCGGAGCCAGATCGCGGCGGTCCGGCGGATCGAGGCGACCGGCTCCCAGGTACTGGTGCTGCGGGCCGACGTCACCGACGCCGAGGCGATGGCCGCCGCCGTGCACCGGACCCAACAAGAACTGGGTCCCATCAACGGGGTGGTCCACGCCGCCGGGATCGCCGGTGGCCAACTGCTGGCCCTGCACGATCCGGAGGCGGCCGAGCGGATCCTCGCCCCGAAGGTACGCGGCACGCTGGTCATCGACGCCCTGATCCGCGCCGGGCGGTTGCCGGCGCTGGACTACCTCGCCCTGTTCTCGTCGATCGTCGCGGTCTCGGCCGACTACGGACACGGCGACTACGCCGCGGCGAACGCCTTCCTCGACGCGTACGCCACCTCTCGAGCGGACGGCACACCGTACGTGGTGGCGATCAACTGGTGGGGTTGGGAGGAGGTCGGCATGGTGTCGACCGACCGGGCCGGGGAGGGGTTCCGCGCCCTTCGGCGGCTGCGGAGCGGCTCCTCGGCCACCACGCTGGACCACCCCCTGCTGCACCGTGCCGCGACCGACGGGGAGAGCTGGACCTTCGAGGTCGACCTGGATCTCGACCGGCACTGGGTGCTGACCGACCACCGGATCGACGGGGTCGGGGTGCTGCCCGGCACGAGCCTGCTGGAGATGGCCCATACCGCGGCCCGGCGCGCTCTCGGCGCGGTGCCGATCAGGCTGGAGGACGTCGTGTTCATCGACCCGGTGCGGATCACCGGGCCGGTCACCGGAACGGTCACCCTCATCCCGGAGGAGTCGGGCGGTCTCGAGTTCGCGATCCGGTTCGCCTCCACCGGGCAGCCGGCGACCACGCACTGCCGGGGCCGGATGCGGACCGCACCGGACCGGGACTCCACCGGCTTCGACCTCGCGACGTTCCGGGAAGGGCTGATCGAAGCGGATGCGCACCAGCCGTACTCGGGGCTCGTCGAGTTCGGTGAACGGTTCCGGGCGGTCCGCCGGTACTGGGCCAAGGACGACCGGGGGTTGGTCGAGCTGGAAGTGCCGGCGGTGGGCCGGGACGACGCGGACCGGTACACCCTGCATCCGGCCCTCCTGGACCGGGCGGTGTACGGGCTGGCCGGTGCCGCCGGCCACCGGTATCTGCCGTTCCTCTACCGCTCGGTGGAGGTGTACCAGCCGATCCCGCCGCGGTGCTGGGTGGTGCAGACATACCACAACGACCCGGCCCGGCCCGAGTTCATGGAGATCGACGAGCTGGTCGTCGACGACACCGGCGCGGTCTGCGTCGCCATCGAGGGATACACACTGCGGAGTGTGGACCACGCGGCGGCGACCCCGCCGGGCCGACCGGCGGAGCCGGCCGACATGACACGCGGCACCGGGATGCTGACCAACGCCGAGGGTGGCGAGCTGTTCCGGCGAATCCTGGGGTCGCGGCCGGGACCTCAGGTCATCACGTCGGTCGGCTCGCTGCCGCAACGACTGGCCCAGGCCCGCACCTTCGACCAACGGGCGGTCGAGGCGGGGCCTGCGGCCGCCGAACCGGTCCGCACCATCGGCACCACCTTCGTCCCCCCACAGACCCCGGTCCAGCGGGAACTCGCCCGGCTCTGGTGCGAGTCCCTCGGGATACCGGAGGTCGGGATCGACGACGACTTCTTCCTGCTGGGCGGTTCGTCATTGACCGTCGTCCAGCTGGCTTCGCGGATCAGGGAGACGTTGTCGGTGGAGCTGTCGGCCGCGGACATGTTCGAGTATCCGAGCATCCGCAAGCTGTCGGGTGTGCTGGGCATCGGCGGGGGGACCGATGCGACCGGCTGAATACGCGTTCGGCCAGCACGGGAGGTGGCAGGTCTGGCCGGACCTGAGGGCGCGTACCGCCGGCATGCCTTTCGACTGGATCGAGATCGCACCCACCGGCGACTTCGCACGCGATGCGGAGGCGGCCCAGGCCGCGGTGGCCGATCTCGACGGACAGCCGCTGCTCCACGAGGCCCTGCTCTGGCAGAACCCCGCGTTCCACCGCCGCCGGTACCGGTCCGACCGGCCCGCGAGAAAGCCGAGCAAACAGCGCGAACGGGACCGCACCCTGTGGGCCTACGCCTCCCGGTACTGCGCCAAGAACGACATGATCGGCTTCTTCGGGCCGGTGGTATGGGGGCGGTGGACCGACGAACCCACCACGATCGGTGCGGCGGGTCGGCCACCCCGGCGCAGGGGTACGTACTTCGAGTACTGGGCGATCCGAGCGGTCGCCGCCGCCCTGCACGAACGGCATCGGCTGGACCGGTGGACCGCCCCGTTCCGGGCCCCGGTCACCGACCTCGCGGACGGGGTCCTGTTGCTCGCCGACGGTACCGAACTGCGGTGTCCGCCGCTGCGGGCCCAGGTGCTGGAGCTGTGCGACGGTCGGCGCACTGTCGACGACATCGTCGCCGAACTGCCCGACCACGGGCGGGAGGCGGTGCTCGGCGAGATCGGCCGACTGCGCACGATGAAGCTGCTGACCAGCGGGTTCACGGTGGTTCGCGGAACCGGGCCGGAACGGCGGCTGCGCGGGCAGTTGCTGCGGGTGACCGACGCGGACCGCCGGGCCGCCGCCTTGGCGGACCTGGACCGGATGGTCGAGGCCCGTGACCGGGTGGCGGCGGTCCGCGCCGACCCACCCGCGCTGGACGCCGCCCTGACCGACCTCGACACCCGGTTCGTCGAGGTCACTGGCGAGGCGGCGCACCAGCGGTCCGGAGAGTTCTACGCGGGGCGGACGGTGGTGTTCCAGGACTGCCTCGGCGACCTGGACGTCGCACTGAGCACCCAGCTGCTCGACCGGATCGGGCCGGCGCTGGACCTGGTGCTCACCGGCGCCGCGTGGTACTGCCGGCGCACCGCCGCCGAGTACGAGGCGTGGCTGGCCCCGCTGGTCGACCCCGTGGCCGGGACACCGCTGATGGACGTGTTGGGTGTGGTCGCCCGATCGGCGACGTACGGTGAGTCGTCACCACCCGCCGACAGCGCCGCCGCCGAACTGCGGCGGCGCTGGGAACGGCTGTTCGTCACCGACCCTGACGCCCGCGGCGTGGCATGGACCAGCACGGAGCTGCGGGCCGGGGTCGAGGCGGCGTTCCCGGCCGGGCCGCCGTTGTGGGCCCAGGCCCGCTGGCACAGCCCCGACCTGCTGATCGGGGCAACGGACCTGGAGCAGGTGCGCACCGGTCGGCCGGCGTTCGTGCTGGGCGAGGTGCACCCCGCGATGCAGACCATGGACGGGCTCTCGGCCTACGCGTTTCACCCGGACCGTCCGACGCTGCACCGGGCCATCGACGAGGTGATGGGTGAGGACCGGATCCTTCCGATCTACCAGCTGGGGACCGGTGTGCTCAATTCCCGCACGGTACCGCCGGACACCTACCTGTCGGCGCGCTACCGCTATCTCGGGATGGGCGGGGACACCCCCTACGGGCCGGCGGAGCGGCTGCTGCCAGCCGCCCGGCTGCGGCTGCGGCGCAGCGCCGCGGGGCTGGTGGCGATCGACGTACGGGGCGAGTTCGAGGCCCCGGCCGTGCAGGTGTTCGGTGACTTCCTGTCCCACGCGGCGGCGCAGCGGTTCGGCATGCTGCCCGCGCGCCCACACCAGCCCAGGGTGACCGTGGACGACCTCGTGGTCAGCCGCGAGTCGTGGATCGTGCCGCCGGACCGGCTGATGGGCCGGGGGGCCGCTCTGCACGCCGCAGCGGGTGGGCTGCGGGACGAACTCGGCCTGCCCCGGCACGTCTTCGCGATCGTCGCCGGGGAACGGAAGCCGTTCCACGTCGACCTGGCGAACCCGATCTCGTTGTCGCTGCTCAGCCACCGGCTGCGCCGGCGGGGCGACACCCGGCTCCGGCTCACCGAGATGCTGCCGGATCCGGACCAACTGTGGCTGCGGGACGAGCATGGTCGGCGGTACACCGCCGAGTTCCGATTCGTCTGCGTCGATCGGTTCGGGCGGTGAGCGCCCGTTGGCGGTCCGACCGCACGGCGGGCCGCGTCCGGGCGGCGACCCGATCAACTCTGGTCACGACTAGGAAGCAGGCACAGTGAAAGCTGTCGTGGTACGCGATTTCGGACCCGCCGAATCGCTGGTGGCAACGGACTTCGACGAACCGGTGCCCGGGGAGGACGAGGTCCTCGTCCAGGTCGGCAAGGCCGGCGTCAACTTCGCCGACAAACACGTCGTCGAGGGTTCCTACAACTACCGCCCGCCACTGCCGTACGTGCCGGGCATCGAAGCGGTCGGCACCGACCCGGACGGCCGTCGGGTCCTGGCGTTGCCCCGTACCGGTGGCGCCTGGGCGGAGTGGGTCGCCGCCCCCGCCGCGACGTTGGTCCCCGTCCCCGACGCGGTCACCGACCTGCAGGCGCTCGCGGTGGCCAACCAGGGTTTCACGGCCTGGCACATCCTGCGTACCGCCGGGCGGATGACCCGGCAGGACACCGTGGTGGTCAGTGCCGCCGCCGGTGGGGTGGGGTCACTGGCGGTACAGCTCGCCCGGGCCTGGGGTGCCCGCCGGGTGATCGCGGTCGCCTCCACCGCCGCCAAGCGGGACCTGGCGGTGCGGCTCGGTGCCGACGTCGCGATCGACCCGACCGGTGATGACTTCGCCGACCACCTGCTGGCCGCGAACGACGGCAAGCCGGTCGACCTCTATCTGGAAATGGCCGGGGGACCTGCCATGGATGTCGCCCTGGCCGCGCTGGGCCGGCTCGGTCGACTGGTCACCTACGGCTCCGCCGCGGGACGGGCCAGCAGCCCGATCCGGCCCGAGTCACTGATGCAGGGCTCCCGCAGCATCGTCGGGTTCTGGGCGAACGACCTGGTCACCCGATATCCACGGATCACCGCCGAGACGATGACCGGCCTGTTCGGCATGCTCGGCAAGGGCACCCTGGTGCCGGTCACCGAGCACGTGTATCCGCTGGCCGAGGCGGGCAGGGCGGTCACGGCGCTGGCCAACCGGGAGACGACCGGAAAGCTCATCCTCGATGTCAGCGGCTGAGTCGGGCCTGTTCGCGCTGGTCAGCGCGGCCGGTCAGGCGGCACCGGAACGGACCGCGATCCGGTGCGGGGACGAGTCGGTCGACTACCGCGAGTTGCTGGAGACGGCTTCCTGGCTGGCGGAGCGGCTGCGGGCGGCGGGGGTTGGCCGGGGCGACGTCGTCGCGGTCTTCGCTGGGGCGTCGACCGGATACGTGATCGGTGTCCTGGCTGTACTCGCCGCCGACGCGGTCTTCCTACCGGTCGACCCCGAGCTGCCACCGGGCCGGATCGCCACCGTGCTCCGGGAGGCGGCCCCGGCCGCTGTCCTGCGGGCCCCGGATCTCCCACCGGGGCCGACGCCGGCACCTGTCGTCGACTTGCCGACACGACCGGTCGGGTGGCGCGCCGATGAGCGGTGTCCGGGCGAGTTCCCGGTCGCGCACGGGGAGGAGCCGGCGTACCTCATCTACACCTCCGGGTCCACCGGCACTCCCAAAGGGGTGTTGTGCCACCACCGAGGGCTCATCAACCTGCTGACCGACTTCTCGGCGCGACAGCCCCTGGAACCGGGGGCTGTCGGCACCATGTGGGCGTCGGTCGGCTTCGACGCCTCGGTGTACGAGATGTTCTCGGTGCTGCTGGCCGGCGGCACCCTGCTGGTCGTCCCGGCGGAGACACGGCTCGACCCGGAGGCGTTGTTCGCCCTGCTGGCCCGGGAGCGGGTGGCGAACGCATACCTGCCATCGGTACTGCTCCCGGCGCTGCGGGCATGGCTGGACACCCATTCGGGCGAGCTGCGGTTGCGCCGGCTGATGGTGGGGGTAGAGCCGATTCCGGAACGGCTGCTGCGTGACATCGCCGCCAGGGTGCCCGGGCTGGCGGTGATCAACGCGTACGGCCCGACCGAGGCCCACGTCATCGCCACGGCGTACGACATCCGGCTCGACGACCCCGAACCGGACGACGGCCGGGCCCCGATCGGGGTCGCCGTCCGCGGGGTCACCACCCACCTGCTGGGCCCGGATGGCGAGCCGGTCCCTGACGGGGAGGTCGGGGAACTCTGGATCGGTGGGGTCCAGGTGGCACTCGGTTACCACCGACGGCCCGACCTCACCCGGGAACGGTTCCTCCCCGACCCGTTCCAGGAGGCGCCCGCCGCCCGCCTCTACCGCACCGGCGACCTGGCGAGACGCCGACCCGACGGCAATCTCGTCTACTGTGGACGGGTCGACCGGCAGGTGAAGCTGCGGGGGTTCCGGGTCGAACCGGCAGAGGTGGAGACCGTCCTCGAACGGCATCCCGGCGTCGGGACCGCCGTCGTGGTGCAGCCGGAATCCGCCGGCGAGGCCCTCTGCGGCTACGTCACCGGCACCGCCACCCCGGCCGAGGTGCTCGACCACGCGCGCGATCTGCTGCCCTCGTACATGGTGCCGCACTGGGTGGTCGTGGTCGACGCCCTCCCGCTCACCGTCAACGAGAAGGTCGACCGGGTGGCGCTGGCCCGGCGCCCTCCTCCGGTCGCCGCGCCCGTCGACGACACACCGCGGACCGAGACCGAGAATGCGCTGGCCCGGCTGTGGGCGGAGGTGCTGGGCCTGGACCAGGTCGACCTCACCGCCGACTTCGCCGCCCTGGGCGGGCACTCGCTGGCCGCGGTGCGGCTCTGCGGGCGAATCCGGCGCGACTTCGGCATCGAACTGCCGGTGGCCGAGGTGTACCGACGGCGTACCGTCCGCGCCATCGCCGAGACGATCGGGGAGCACCCCGGCACACCCGTGCTCCCGGTCGAGCGGCCGAGTCGGCGGATCGGGCCGCTGTCCGCCGCGCAGCAGGCATTGTTGCTGCTGCACCGGCTGTATCCGGACTGTCGGGCGTACACCCTGCCGGTACTGCACCGGATCACCGGCGACCTCGACATCGCCGCCCTGACCAGGGCGCTGGACCTGGTGGCCCGTCGGCACGCCGCACTGCGTACCGTCATCGAGTCGGTGGCCGGCCGGGACGTGCAACGGGTCGTCGAGTCCGCGTCGGTCGAGCTCGTGGTGGTGCCTGTCAGCGAAGCGGAACTGGCCGCGCGGTGCGACGCGGAGAGCAGCCGCGCCAGGTTCGACCTCGCGGGCGGCAGGCTGTTCCGGGCGGTGCTGTTCCGGCTGGGACCGGACTGCCATGCGCTGCTGCTGCTCGCCCACCACATCGTCGCCGATGGTTGGTCCTTCACCGTGCTGCAGCGCGACCTCGGGCTGGCCTACACGGCGGTACGTGCCGGTGCCGATCCGGCCTGGGAACCGTTGCCGGCACAGTTCATCGACCTCGCGGCCGAACAGGCAGCCGCCGCGCACCGCCAGACCATCGCCGCCGAGCTGGACTTCTGGCGTGCGGAGTTGGCCACCATCCCGCCGCCGCTGCGGCTGCCCGGGCAGCGTCCCCGCCCGGCACGGCCACGGTTCCGGGCCGGGCGGGTGACGGCACCGCTGCCGTCGGCCACGACGGCGGCCGTCCGGAACCTGGCACAGCGGCTGCGCACCACCGTCTTCACCGTTCTCGTCACCGGTGTCCAGGTGATCCTCGCCCGGTACTGCGACCGTGCGGAGTTCCTGCTCGGCATGCCGGTGGCCGGGCGTGACGACCCGCGCGCCGAAGACCTGGTCGGATTCTTCAACAACTCCCTGGTGCTGCGCTGTGAGGTGCCCCCGACGGCGACGGCGGCGGACCTGGTCGCCGCCACCCACCGCCGGTTGATGGCGGCCTTGGCGCACCCGCACGTGCCGTTCGACGTGCTGGTGCGTGAGGTCAACGCCCCCCGCGTCCCGGGCGCCAATCCGCTGTTCCAGATCTGGTGCAACATGCTGTCGTACCCACAGGCACCGCTGCGGCTGCCCGGCTGTGCGGTCGAGCCGCTGCCCGCGCCGCTCGCCGGTGCCCTCTTCGACCTGACCTGGTACTTCGTCCAGGACGGTGACGAGTTGAGGCTGGAGGTCGTCTACGACACGGACCTCTTCGACGAGGGGCAGGTCCGGGCGATGGCCGGCCACCTCCGGACCCTGTTGCCGCTCCTCGCGCGGGAACCGGCGGCGGTGCATTCCGACCTCGACTTCGGAGTGCACGACCCCGGGCGGGAGCCCACCGGGTTCGTGGCACCGGGCCCTGGGATCGCTGAGCGGTTTCGGCGGGCCACCGAACGGTACGGCGACGCGCCAGCGATCGGTGACACCCAGACCTATGCGGACCTCGCCGCCGCGGTCACGGAGCTGGCCACGACGTGGCGCGGTCAGGGACCGGTCGGGATTCTGGCCGCACGGACCCCCGCGGTGGCGGTCGGCGTCCTCGCCGCGCTCACTGCCGGTGTCCCGTTCGCGTTGTTCGACGCGACCCAGCCAGCGCGACGGCTACACCGGATGATCTCGCAGGTTCAGCTCGGCAGCTGGTGGGACGCCACCGACGGGCAGCACCCGGGCCTGGCCGACCAGCTCGGCGAGCCCGACCTGGCCGGCGGTGCCCCGGTCCCGGCCGACGCCGCGTACGTCACCTTCACCTCGGGCACCACCGGCGAGCCGGTGGCCATCGCCGCGCCAGCGGAGCCGCTGCAGGCGTTCGTGCAGTGGTACGAGCGCGGGCTCACCCGGCAGGACCGGTTCGCGCTGTTGTCCGGGGTTGGCCACGATCCGCTGCTCCGTGACCTGCTCACCCCGCTCTGCATCGGCGCGCGCCTGTTCGTACCGCCACGGGCCGCGACGGAGTCTCCGGTCGAGATGGTGCGCTGGCTCGCGGCGGTGGCGCCCACGGTGCTGCACCTGACACCGGCCATGGCACGGGTGCTCGGTGCGGCCGCGGTCGCGGAAGGGGTCAGGCTGGCCTCGGTCCGGCTGGTCGGGTTCGGCGGGGCGGCGGTGACCCGGAGCGGGCTCTCCGACGCCCGCATCCTCTTCCCCCGGGCCCGGCTGCTGTCGTACTACGGCACCACCGAGACCCCACAGGTGGCCAGCGTGGCGGAGGCAGGGGTGGAGGGGGTCGTCGGTTCCGGGAGCCCGACCGCGCGGTTGTCGGTGGTGACCCCGACCGGCTCCCCCGCGCCGGTGAACGGCACCGGTGAGATCGTGGTTCGCAGCCCGTACCTGGCCCTCGGGTACCTCACCGACCCGGCCCGGACGGCACGTCAGTTCCGGACCAGGGACGGGGTGCGCGAGTACCACACCGGTGACCTGGGCTGGCGCCGACCGGACGGCCACATCGTGCTCACCGGCCGCACGGATCGGCAGCTGGCGGTCAACGGCCTCCGGGTGGAGCCGGCGGAGCTGGAAGCCGTCGCCCGGGACCACTCCCAGGTCGACGACTGTGTCGTGACGGCGACGGTCCGGTCGAACACGACCGAGGTGTTCGCGTTCGTGGTCGGGAACCCGGAGCGGCTGACCGGTGAGGCGGTGCTGCGGCACTTCGCGGAGCGACTGCCGGCGACGATGGCCCCCACCCGGGTGGTGGTCCTGCCAGAACTGCCACTGACCCCGAACGGCAAACCGGATCTGGCCCGGCTCGCGGCACTCGCGGAGACCGCGGACGAATCCGGCCCACTGCGCCAGACCGGGGACATCACCCTGGTCGCCACGATCACGCGGGCGTGGCGCGCGGTTCTCCACGTCGCCGAGGCCCCGCCACCGGACGCCAACTTCTTCGACTGTGGCGGTACGTCGGCCGACCTGCTGATGGTGCAGACCGAACTCACCCGCCGCTTGTCACGTGAGGTGGCGCTGCTGGATCTGTTCCGGTACCCGACGATCGCCAGTCTGGCGGCGGCCCTGGCCGATGACGGGGACGCGGCGGTCGTCGAGGTGCGTCGATGACCCAGTCCTCTGGCGTCCGGATCAGGACCCGTCTCGCCGATGTCGTCACCGGTCGCGATGACGTACTGCTCGACGACGCCGACCGGCGGGAGCTGATCCGGGTGGAACGCGCCCTCGCCGAGGTCGGCCAGTCGGCCCGGTACGTCGTCGTCGAGGACCGGCCGGGGGTCCCGATCGGCCTGCTCCCCATCTATCCGGTGACCCGGCCGTACCGTGTGACCCCACACCCCCGGCTGGTGCTCGGCGGCTCGCGGGTCACCCGAGGTTGGCGGACCGGCTGCTACCTGGGCTCCCTGGGCCGGGCGTCCGGGTTGGTCGTGGTGGCGCCCGGGGCTGAGCCGAAACCGGTCCGCGAGGCACTCGTGCGAGATGCCTGGCGGCTGGTGACCGCGGAGGCGGACCAGCTCGACTTCGCCTGCTTCCCGCTCCTGGACGCTGAATCGCTCGCCGCCGTGCTGCCACAGGTCGCCTCCCAGAACCCGACGCTGGTGACGAGCGACGAGGCGTACATCCCGATCCTGTTCGACTCCTTCGCCGGATACCTGGCGACGCAGCCACGGAAGCGGCAGGGGATGATCACTCGGGAGCTACGCCGGTTCCAGGAGGCTGGGCTGCGGATCGTCGAACTGGACCTGCGCACCCATCATCCTCGACTGGCACCGCTGCTGCGCGATGTCGAGCGGAGATACACGGTGGCCGGCACCGTCGAGGACTACGCCAGCTACCTGGCCGGCATCGCGGAAGCCCTGGGCGACCAGGCGACCTGCCTGGCCGCCTGCCGCGAGGGTGACCCGACGGGACAGGATCCGGTCGCGTTCACCGTCGTGTCGCGACAGGACACGGTGCGGCGGATCCGGTGCTGGGGCTGTGACCATTCCCGGGTCGAGGGCACCTACGCGTATTTCACCATGGTGATCTACGAGCCTCTCCGGCGTGCGATCGCGGCGGGCGCCCGAAAACTGGTGCTCGGTCGCGGCAGCATCGAGGCCAAGCGCCGGCGTGGTGCCGAACTGGACCGGAAGACCAGTGTCGCGGTGGCACTGAACCCGATAGATGGCACGAGGTGAGGAAGAGATGTCCGACGATCTCGTCGCAACTTTGGTCACCATCTGGCGAGCCGCGTTGAAGAACGACGTGCTCGCCGCGGAGAGTGACTTCGTGGAGTTCGGAGGTACGTCGCTGACCGCGGTACGGATCCAGGCCATGGTCCGCTCGGAACTGGGCAAGGACGTCGACCTCCTCGACATCCTCGACAACCCGACCCCGGCCGAGCTGGCCCCCGCGGTCACGGTGGCGCCCGAATGGACAGGGAGTGGCCCTGAGCCGGGACCGGACGAACGGGTCGAGGTCCGGGTCGACTCCGGCACGGCCGTGCTGGCGCGGGACGCGGATCGGCCGCGGGCGTACACCCTGCTGCTCGACGGCGTGCCGCAGTCGCATGTCGACCTGGACGACCCCACCCGTCTGGGATTCGACTACATGCGGCGCATCGCCCATGTCGTCGATGCTGGCCGGCCCCGGCAGACCGAGACCGACATCCTGCACCTCGGCGGCGGCGCGTTGGCACTGCCGCGCTACTTCGCCGCCACCCGCGTGGCGACGCAGCACGTCGCCGAAGCCGACGGCGCCCTCGTCGACCTGGTGCGGCGGAAGCTGCCGCTGCCACCGGCCGCCCGGATCGACGTGCGGGTAGGGGACGCCCGTGCCGTGCTGACCGACACCCGTGACTGCCGGTACGACGTGATCATCGCCGATGTGTACACGGCGCTGGCTGTCCCCGCGCACGTCCTGGCGGTCGAGTTCGTCGAGGAGGCCGCCCGGGTGCTGCGCCCCGGCGGCCAGTATGTGGCGAACATCGCCGACGGCGGTCCACTCACGACTGTCCGGTCCCAGCTGACGAGCATACGATCGGTCTTCCCGTACGTGTGCTTGCTCGCCCCCGACGAGACACTGCGGGGCCGCCGGTCCGGCAACGTCGTCCTGGCGGCGAGCGACACCCCGCTGCCCGTCGAGCCGCTGCTCCGTCACCTGGCGGGTGATCCGTCCCCGTGTCGCCTCGTCGACGGTCATGACCTGGACACCTTCGCCGCCGGAAGCCCTGACGCCTCCGAGCCCGACGTAGCCGCTTGACGGAACCCTTCACGAGTCTGGGTGGATTGACACTGCTGCGGCCACTTGTTTTGCGTTTACATGCAAATTGAATAGGCACGTCACGCTGACCGGCTCCGGGCGCTACCGTGACCCAGGAGTTCTTGATCGACATTGGCACATGGCTTGAGGTCGGGTCGGGCTGAGCAGCGGGAGGGCGGGGCGTTGCGGTTCGAGGTCTTAGGGCCGCTTGTGGGGTATGCAGCGGGTGGGCCGATCGGTTTAGGGACGGCCCGGCAGCGCATCGTCCTGGCCGCGTTGTTGGTCGAGCCGGGCGCCCCGGTCGCCTTGGACCAGTTGGTGGACCGCGTGTGGGGCGAGGAGCCGCCGCAGCAGGCCCGGGCGACGTTGCATGTGTATCTGTCGCGGCTGCGCACCGTACTGGGCGACGCGGGCGGGCCGGCGCTGGTCCGTCACGGGCACGGCTATGTGCTCGATGTCGATCCGGCGGCGGTGGACCTGCACCGCTTCCGGGCGCTGGCGCGTGAGGCCCGGTCGGCGGACGACGACCGGGCCGTGGTCCTGTGGCGAGACGCGTTGACCTTGTGGCGGGGAACCCCGTTCGCCGGCCTGGACAGCGACTGGCTTCGATCGGTCGCTGCGGCGATGGACGTCGAGCGGCTCGCGGCGACCCTGGACCACAACGACGTGCGGTTGCGCCGCGGTGAGCATGCGCATCTGATCTCCGAATTGACCGCCGCGGCAGCCGGACGTCCGCTCGACGAGCGGCTGTCCGGACAGCTGATGCTCGCGCTGTATCGCAGCGGCCGGCAGGTCGACGCGCTGGCGCACTACCGGTCGGTGCACGACCGGCTCGTCGAAGAGTTGGGCAGCGTTCCAGGGCCGGAGCTGTGGGATCTACACCAGCGAATCCTGCGCCACGACCCGTGCCTCGCCGTGACCCCCGTCGCCGATGGACCGGAGCCGGCCGTAGTGCTCACGGTCGACCCGCAGGGCACGCCGGGCGGTGCCATCGCCTCGCACCGGCCGGCGCAGTTGCCTGCCGACTTGACCGGCTTCACCGGCCGCGCCACGGAACTGCGCCACCTCGACAAGCTGCTGGAGGAAAGCGCCAGCGGCTCCCTTGGGGCGATGCTGACCACCGTTATCGCGGGCACCGCCGGCGTGGGAAAGACCGCTCTGGCGGTGCATTGGGCGCATCGGGTCGCCGACCGGTTCCCTGATGGACAGTTGTACGTGAACCTGCGCGGCTACGACCAGGAGCAGCCGATGCCGGCCGCTGATGCGTTGGTGAGATTCCTTGCCGCGCTGGGAGTGACCGGTCAGGACGTCCCGCTGGAGATGGAAGAGCGGGCCGCCCGGTACCGCAGCGCGCTGGCCGGGCGACGGATGCTGATCGTGTTGGACAACGCCGCCAATGTGGCCCAGGTACGTCCGCTGCTGCCGGGCACCGGTTCCTGCCTGGTGATAGTGACCAGCCGGGACAGCCTCGCCGGGCTGGTCGCCGTGCACGGCGCGCACCGCATCGACCTGGACCTACTTCCGGCAGGTGAGGCGATCGGGTTGCTGCGCCGGCTGATCGGCGCGCGGGTCGAGGCCGAGCCTGAGGCGGCCACGACGCTGGCCGAGCAGTGTGCCCGGCTGCCGCTGGCGTTGCGGGTCGCTGCGGAGCTGGCGGTCGGCCGACCGGACAGCACCCTCGCCGACCTGGTGGCGGAGTTGGCCGACCGGCAGGCCCGGCTGGAGCTGTTGGAGGCCGGTGATGACCCGTACGCGGCCGTACGAGAGGTGCTCTCCTGGTCCATCCAGCACGTCCCCCCCGATGCGGCACACCTGTTCCGGCTACTGGGATCACATCCCGGCCCGGACTGGGACGCCTACGTAGCGGCGGCGCTTGCCGACACCGGACTGGACCACGCCCGCCGGGCACTGGAGCTGCTGACCCGTGCCAACCTGCTGCACCGGACCGGCCGCTTCCGGTTCGGCATGCACGACCTGCTGCGTGCCTACGCCATCCACCTGACCCTGCGTTCCGCGTAGGACTCGCCGCCCTCGTTCGACTCGAGGGCGCCTATCTCGGCCTGAACATGCGGTACGTGCCTAGCCCGCCGAGCAACAGCGCGATCACCAGGCCGGCCCAGATGGCGGCGGTGTTGATCCCTCCGACGGAGGCCACAGCCGCGCCCTGCAACGAGTCGGACGCCGGCCGGTCGGCCCCCACTGCGACGCCCGGCAGGTCCTGGTACCGCACGATGCCGGTGCTCTCCAGCAGCGTCATGTGGGTCATCACGAACCCGTTCGTATCCTGCGCCAGCTGCCGCACCACCTCGTTACGGGTACCGGCCCGGACCGCATTGACGATCGGGAAGATCTTGCCGTGCGCGGCGCGCAGCCGATCCACGAAGATCTGGTCCACCTCCCGACCCGAAGACGCATCGCGCATCTCGTTCAGCCAGCCCTGCTGCTCGTCGGTCGGCTTGTCGGGCAGCTGCACACCCAGCTTGTTCGCCGCGTCCACCACCAACTGGTCGAGATCCGCGTGCTGCGCGGCGATCTCCGCGCCGACCTCACGCACCCGCTCCCGGCTGCCGCGCTGGGCCGCTATCTGACCGGCCGGCATCTCCCACAGACCGGCCAGGCGCACCCCATTCATCAACGCCAGGTCCGTCGCGCTCAGCTGGGTTTGCGGCGCCGGCGCTGGCGCGGCGACCGCGGCTGTCGGCAAGCCCAGCGTTCCCACCAGCAGGCCGGCCAGACCCGCCATCGCCCATCGCCGCCGAGTCGACCGGCTATGCCTCAGTGCCCGTGCCACACGGGAAGACACACCGACCACGCCGCTCGCCGCCATCTCGCCACCCCCAGGGTCTAGCAATGATCACGTCGCCAGAGGTACGCAGAACCACCGCGAAAGGTTCAAAGGTCCTCGTTCCGGTGGGCGGTGAGGGACCTCGGTCAGTCGAGGCCTTCGATGATGCGGAAGTCGCGCTCGAAGCCGTCGGGGAGTTCGGCCAGCGCCTCCTGGTAGGCCGCACTCTCGTATGCGGCGACCGCCTGTTCGAAGCTGTCGAACTCGATCAGGACGACGCGCCAGTGCAGCCGTTGCTGGTGGGATTCCGTGGTGCTGGTGGCGGTCATCTGCGACACCGTCATCTGCGACATGTCCACCAGCAGGTCGAGGTTGCCGTGTGCCTTGGCGACGGTGGCCATGACGGTCGCCGCCAGCAGGTGGTCCGGGGACACGCTGAGCCCGAAGTAGACCCGGCGGACGCCGTCGAGCGCGGCCGCCACCGTTTCGGCCCGGGTCAGGTCCCCGGTGACGACCTCGGCGCCCAGTGCCCGTACCTGGTCGGTGCGGTGGTCCTCGCGGCGGCTCAGGACGCGGACCGGTACGTTCTGCGCGCGTAGCTGTTCGGTGACGAGGCGGCCCACGCCGCCGGCGCCGGTGACGAGAACGAGGTCGCGGTCAGTCATCGGTGGGTTTCCTTTTCCGAGGGTGTTCGCCGCGGCCGGGGTCTGGCCGCGGGTGTGGTGTTCAGGGCCGGCGGGGCGCGGGTGATGCCTCGTTCAGCGGAGGAAGAAGTTGAGCAGGGCATCGGTGCGCGTGTTGAACGGGGCGCGGAGGAGGCGGGTGGCGTTCCAGCGTCCTTGTGTGTAGATGCCTTTGGGGTGGCTGAGGGTGCGGAAGCCTTCGATGCCGTGGTATTTGCCCATCCCGCTGGCGCCGACGCCGCCGAAGGGCAGGTCGTCCTGTGCGACGTGCATGAGGGTGCCGTTGATGGTGACGTTGCCGGAGGTGGTGCGGTCGAGGACCTTGCGCCGGTCGGGGCTGTTGTCGCCGAAGTGGTAGAGCGCGAGCGGTCGGGGTCGGGCGTTGACGTAGGCGATGGCGTCGTCGATGTCGCGGTACCCGAAGATCGGCAGGATGGGGCCGAAGATCTCCTCGTGGGCGATCCGCATGTCGTCGGTGACGCCGAGCACGACGGTCGGCGCGAGGGTGTGCGGGCGGCGGGCCGCGTCGCCCGGCCGGTGCCCGACCTCGATGATCCGCGCCCCGTGGGCGCGGGCGTCGTCGATCAGGCCGGTGAGGATCGAGTACTGCTTGTCGTCGACGATCGAGGTGTAGTCCTCGCTGGTCGGGCCGTCGGGGTAGGCGGCCTTGACCAGTCTGTCGTAGCTGGCGATGAAGGTGTCGATCTCGGATTCGTGGACCAGGGCATAGTCGGGGGCGATGCAGGTCTGTCCGCCGGACAGCAGTTTGCCGAAGACGATGTCGGCGACGGCCTGATCCGTTACGTGTCCCTTGGCCACGATGGTCGGGGACTTGCCGCCGAGTTCCAGGGTGACGGGGACGAGGTGCTCGCTGGCGGCCTTCATCACAGCCCGGCCGACCTCGGTGCTGCCGGTGAAGACGAGATGGTCGAACGGCAGGCTGGAGAACGCGGAGCCGTCGCCGTTGACCATGGTGACCTGTTCCGGCGGGAACAGTTCGGCGAGCATCGAGGCGAGCACCGCGTTCGTCGCCGGGGTCAGTTTCGAGGGTTTGAGCATGACGCGGTTGCCGGCGGCGATCGCGGTGACCACGGGCATCAGGGACAGGTTGACGGGGTAGTTCCACGGTGAGATGACGCCGACCACGCCGAGCGGCTGGTATTCGATGCGGTTGCTGCCGAAGCGCAGGAGCAGGTCGATGTGGCGGCGGGTGGGCCTCATGAACCGGCGCAGGTTGCGGTGCAGGTAGTCGATGCCCTGCACGACGCCGACGATCTCCATGATCGCGGTCTCGTGTCGCGAGCGGTGCCCGAAGTCGGTGTCGATCGCGTCCTCGATCGCGTGGCGCCGGGCGATCAGGGCCGCCTTGAACCTGGCCAGGTCGCTGCGGCGGGCGGCGAGGGAGGGTGCTCCGTCGCGCAGGTAGGCGGCGCGCTGGACTTGCAGGAGATGCTGGAAGCGCTCGGCGTCGGTGAGCTGGGTGGTGATGTCGGTGACGGTCATGATCGTGCTCCTCAACGGTTGGTGGGTGGCGGCGGCGAGGGCTGGGGTGTGGGCCGTCCTCAGTGGCCGGCGCGGGCGGCCGACTGGGGACGCGAGCGGCGGGCCGCCCAGCCCATGATCCGGACCATGGTGCGGCGCGGCAGGAGCTTGCTGGCGACGGCGAGCGAGCCGCTGTTGGTGATCACCGACGGGGGTGCGGAGCGGCGGTCGAGCGTGTCGAGGGCGATCTTGACGACCTGCTCGGGGGTGGCCCGTTTCGTGCCGTAGTCGGCGGACTGGCTGCCGGCGGCGTCGTAGAACTCGGTCTTCGTCGCGCCGGGGTTCACGGCCAGGACGCGCAGGCCGGTGCCGTGGCTCTCCTCCCACAGCGCTTCGGTGAAGTTCAGGACGAAGGATTTGGTCGCGCCGTAGACGGCCATGTACGGGTTCGGCTGGAAGCCGAGCAGGCTGGCGACGTTGATCAGGATGCCGTTGCCGGTGGCGGTCAGCGGGCCGATGTAGGCGCGGCTGAGATCGACCAGCGCGCTGATGTTCAGCGCGATCATGCTCTGCAGGCGGTCGGGGTCCTCGTCGGTGAACGCGTTGTGGGTGCCGAAGCCGGCGTTGTTGACCAGGCCGGTGGCGTGGATGCCGCGGGACTCGAGTTCGGCGCGCAGGGTGCGGCCGGCGTCGGGCTGGCCGAGGTCGCGGGCGACGGTGGTCACCGTCACGTTGTGGGCGCGGGTGAGTTCGGCGGCCAGGCTTTCGAGGCGGTCGGCGCGGCGGGCGACCAGGACGAGGTTGGCGCCGCGGCGGGCGAGTTGGCGGGCGAATTCGGCGCCTAGGCCGGAGCTGGCGCCGGTGACGATGACGGTCTGGCTGCGGTAATCAACTTTGCTCATGCCGTTCACTCTACGCACCATGATGCACGGAGTGCAAGTACCTGCATCATGTGAGCTGAAGTACCATCGGTGCATGGCTTCGAAACCGACACCCCTGCGCGAACAGACCCGCTCCGTGGTCCGCTCCCTGCTGGCCCGGACCGCCATCGAGCTGTTCGCCGCCAACGGCTACGACAACACGACCCTCGACCAGGTCGCCGCCGCCGCAGGTGTCTCCCGGCGGACCCTGTTCAACTACTTCCGCAGCAAGGAAGACCTCGCGCTCAGCAGCCTGGCCGAACAAGGCGACCTGATCGCCGCGCGGCTCGCCGAACGCCCGGCCGACGAGGACGCCTGGACGGCGCTGCGCGCGGCGTTCCAGGTGCTCGAAGAGATCGACATGACCGCCGAAGGGCGCCTGGAATTCATCAGCCTGCTGTTCGGCAACGAGTCCCTACGCGCCGGCCACGCCGAGAAACAGGCCCGCTGGCAAGATCTGTTCGCGCCGCTGATCGAGCCGCGACTGCCCGACTCCGACCGCCGTGCCCTGCAAGCCCGCGCGATCGCCGCCGCAGCGATCATCTGCCTGCAGGTGGCCAACGAGGAATGGGTACGCCTAGGCGGACAGGCCGACATGCTCGACCTCTACGACACCGCCGTACAGGCCATCCGCCGCCCCACCTGAAACCAGCCGCATCCAACTCCGCCGCGCTCGCCGGCGTGGTGCGTAGTCTTCCTGCGTGGGTGAGCCGCGTAACGAGCCGTTCGAGGCGGTCTACGTCGAGTTGGACTGGTACGACGGACCGCGGGCTGGATTGGCCGACGTCGACGGCGTACCGCACTACTTCCGCGCTGTTCACGACTACACGCGCCCAAACGAGCCCGACGACGAGTATCTCGTCTGGCCGGTAGGCCAGCAGGCGCTGAGCTGGGAACGCGAGCAATGGGACATCTTTGTGAGGTGGAATGCCCGTTACGAGAGCGGCATCGCCGACACCGACAGCCACCCCGGACATGGTGGCGTTGACACGCGCTACGACGAACTGACGACGCTTCTCGAATCACACCGTGCACCACCCGACGGTGCGCGACGCCTCCGAGCCGAATGGCGACCATTGGAATCGCCCGACCGCTATAGCGCCGGTGGCCCCAGCTACACCGTGAGATGGCGGCTTACCCATTGAGTGTCGAAGGGGCAGTCTCACTGTCATGGCCGCGGACAGGACGATCGCTGTTGCTTTCCGGCAAGTACAGTGACGGCCGTGGCGGGCTTGCGGTGGGCGGCGGTGCACGGTTGGATCACCCGGCGTCGCCGGGTCGTACGGCGGCTGGCCGTCACGGCTGTGACCGGACTGGTGCTCCTGAGTAGTCCATGGCTGTGGACGACGCTCGCCGCACGCGGCCACGTGTACGACGAGGCCAACGCGCCGGCCGCCGGCGTCGTCATTGTCCTGGGCACCGAGGTCCTGCCCGACGGTCAGCCAAGCTACCGGCTCGCCGGCCGTCTGGAGACCGCCGCGGCACTGGTGCGCAGTGGGCGAGCCCGGGTCGTCCTCGTGTCGGGTGACGGCAACGGCGCATCCGGCGACGAGCCGGCGGCGATGACCGCCTATCTGACCGGGCGGCTCGGAGTGGATCCGTGGCGTGTCGTGGGCGATCCGTTCGGACTAGACACGTACGACTCCTGCTCTCGCGCCCGCATCGTGTACGGCGTCAACCGGGCCCTGATCGTGACGCAGTCGTACCACGTGTCGCGGGCAGTGGCGCTGTGTCGGCACCTCGGCCTTGATGTCGACGGGGTGACCGCCCGCTGTCCCGGCTGCTCCACCTGGCTGATCGTCCGCAAGGGCGCCCGCGATTACCTTGCCAGCTCAAAAGCGGCCTGGGATGCGGTACGGCGCCGGCCGTCGGCGGTCCGCTCGCCGGTCAGCCCCGGCGTCCAGGATGCGCTGCGGAAAGGATGACCGGGCCGGCCTGGATGGCGTACTCATTCACCGCTGTTCTCATCCCCCGGGCGCAGTGTCATGCCGCATACGGGGCGATGAACCGACAACGTAGTGCGTGGAACGCGGTAAGCGCAATGCAAGTGCCGGCATCGCGCGACGACAGCTTACCGTGAACCGTAGACGAGAATGCTCCCGCTTGGTTCACTTGGCGCACATGCCTGCTCCTCCTCGACGTCGTCATCGGACCGGCCGTCCCGGGTCGGGTTCCATCGACTGCGTGCCGACGACGGTCAGCAGCGCCAGCTTGTCGGCGGCGTCGGTGCCGGCGGTCGGGGTGAACCAGAGCAGCCGCTGCCGGCCGTCCTCGCTGAACAGGTTGAGACAGTTGAGGTTGAGCAACCCGACCGCCGGGTGCAGGATCCGTTTGCGCTCATCCCGCCTGACCGCCACGTCGTGCTCGGCCCACAGCTCCGAGAACTCCGGTGATCGCTGGAGCAGCTCCTCGATCAGGTGCGTCGCCTCGGCGTCGCTGGGACTGCGGCGCCCGATCGCTGCGCGCAGGTCAGCGACGAAGGAACGGGACTGTCGCGCGTGGTCCTCCACCGGATAGACCTGCCTGGACCCGGCGTCGACGAACCAGCGGTAGACGAAGCTGGCCGAGCGTCCCCGATGCACCGACAAGTCGCCGAGCAGCGCGACCGCGAGCGGGTTCTGGACCAGAACGGCGTGCAGGTCGGTGATCACCATGGCCGGTGTCGTCCCGATGCGCGTCAGCAGGTCGAGCATGCCCGGGTGCACGTGCGACGCCGTACCGCCCTGCGCGGGAATGGGGCGGTTGGCCAGGTGGTAGAGGTGGTCGCGCTCGTCATGGCTGAGCCGCAGCGCGCGGGCGAGCGCGGCGAGCATCTGGTCGGACGGTTGGGAGCCGGCGCCGCGCTCGAGCTCGGTGTAGTACTCCACCGAGGCACCGGCCAGCACCGCGACCTCGTCGCGACGCAGCCCGGGAACCCGTCGCCGCGGTCCCGGCGACAGCCCCACGTCGGCGGGGCGCACCCGGTCGCGGCGTGAACGCAGGAAGGCGCCCAGTTCGGCGTATCTGGTCGTCGGCATGGGCCTAGCGTCCCCCGGCGGCGACGTACCGACCAAGGGGGATGTCATCCCCACCTTCGGGAGCAACTGGTACCGCATGCGGCCACACCGCAGCGTTGATGGCATGACCGCATCACCGAGAAGTTCAGGCGGCGCCCAGCGCCTCGCCGTCGTCACGGGCGGTCTACAAGGGAACGGCCGCCGTGCCGTCGCCCAGCGCCGTGGTGAACAACAGACCTCGTGATCGGCGGCTCCGGCGGCGTCGGCCCGGCCCCGCTACGAAAGGCGAATCATGGAAACCCCCAGTGACGAGAATGCCTCAGCCCTGACAGACGGGGAAGTCGGCCCCGAAAACGGGGACCTCAGCCGCCGCACGTTTCTCATGTCCGTCACGGCGACCGCAGCGGGTATGGCGGGGGCAACAGTCGGACCCATCGCGAGTCCGGCTATCGCCGGAACATCGCACGCCACGGCCGCCCGGGCGTACACCGTCGCCGCCGGCGCGACGGCCGAGATCACCCTGTCGGTCAACGGGCAGCGCCACGCGGTCACGGTGGAGCCGAGGGTGACCCTGCTGGACGCGCTGCGTGAACGCCTCCGCATGACCGGCACGAAGAAGGGCTGTGACCGGGGCGAGTGCGGCGCGTGCACGGTGCTGTTGGACGGTGAGCGAATCAAGTCCTGCCTGACCCTGGCGGTCATGACGCAGGGCGCCGAGGTCACCACCGTGGAAGGACTGGCGCGAGGCGATGACCTGCATCCGGTACAGGAGGCGTTCATCCGTCACGACGCGTTCCAGTGTGGTGCGTGCACTCCCGGTCAGATCATGTCCGCCGTGGCCTGTATCGACGAAGGTCACACGGGTTCCGAGGCCGAGATCCGGGAGTGGATGAGCGGAAACCTGTGCCGGTGCGCGGCTTACCAGAACATCGTCGCGGCTGTCGCCGACGCAGCAAAGGAGATCGGGCGGTGAGGGCGTTCGGGTACACGGTCGCGGAAGATCCGGCCGACGCGGTACGGATCGCCGCCAGAACACCGAACTCGACGTTCATCG
This sequence comes from Actinomycetes bacterium KLBMP 9797, assembly GCA_037414955.1. GTDB lineage: Bacteria > Actinomycetota > Actinomycetes > Mycobacteriales > Micromonosporaceae > Phytohabitans. The sequence continues at coordinate 36,380 of JBBEWH010000013.1, read as the reverse complement.
CCGGCGGCACCGACCTGCTCAACCTGATGCGGGACGGAGCGGAGGTTCACGACCACGTGGTGGATGTGAGCCACCTGGACATCAACCGGATCACTCTGGACTCCCGGTGGCTGCGCGTGGGCGGCCTGGCCCGGATGCGGGAGGTCGCCGAGCATTCCGGGCTGAGGCGGGCGTTTCCGGTGTTGTCGGAGGCGCTGCTGGCCTCGGCGTCCCCACAGGTCCGCAACATGGCCACGATCGGCGGGAACCTGTTGCAACGCACCAGGTGCGGGTACTTCCGTGACCCGGCCTCACCGTGCAACAAGCGTGCTCCCGGCAGTGGCTGCCCGGCGATCAACGGGCATAGCCGCGGGCATGCGATTCTCGGTGGCAGTGACCACTGCATCGCTACGCATCCCTCCGATCTGGCGGTGGCGCTGACGGCGCTGGACGCGAGGGTGCGTCTGCTCGGCCCTGACGGAGCCCGGGCCGTCCCCATCTCCGACTTCTACCTCCTGCCCGGGTCGACCCCGACCAAGGAGACGGTGATGCGCAGCGAAGACCTCATCACCGGGGTGGACGTTCCGCGCACGTCCCTGGCCACCCACTCGCGCTACCTGAAGCTGCGCGACCGGGCGACCTTCGAGTTCGCCGTGGTGTCCGTGGCGGCCGCGCTCCAGTTGAGAGGCGGTGTCGTGCAGGACGTGCGACTGGCGTTCGGCGGGATAGGCACGCGTCCGTGGCGGGATCCGCGCGTCGAGACCGCGCTACGAGGCCGTCCGCTCACGGAGGCGGCGATCGACAACGCGGGCCGGGCCCTCGTCCGGGAGGCCAGGCCGTACGAGGACAACAGGTTCAAGGTCCAACTCGTTCAGCGGGCGCTGGCGAGCGTCCTCAGCGATCTGGGAGGCATGCGATGACCGAGCTGGTCGGTCAGGGCGTGGAGCGGGTGGACGGCCGGGTGAAGGTCACCGGCGCGGCCCGGTACGCCGCGGACAACGAGGTGACCGACGCGCTGCACGGGTTCATGGTGATGAGCACGATCGCCCGGGGGGAGATCCTCGAGATCGACACCCGTGCGGCGCTGGCCCACCCCGGAGTCGTGGCGGTCTACACCCACCGCGACATGCGGAGGTTCACGGTGCCGGCGTTCCCGTACACCAAGGGCTTCGTGCCGATGCAGGATACCCGTATCCACCACAACGGGCAGCCGGTCGCTTACGTGGTGGCCGAAACCCTGGAGCAGGCACAGGAGGCCGCCAATCTCGTGCGCGTGCGCTACCGCGCCGAGGAGGCCGTCGTCCGGCTGGCAGACGCGATGGATGAAGCGTTCCTGCCGTCCGCGTTCCGCAACAGGGACAACGAGTACGTCCGCGGGGACGCCGAGGCAGCTTTCGGGCAGGCGCCGGTGCGGATCGAGCGGTCCTACAGCAGCCCGATGCAGCATCACAATCCGATCGAGCCGCACACCACCACCGCCGTCTGGAGGGACGACGAGCTGACTCTCTACGAGAGCGCACAGGGCGTCGTCTTCACCCGCATGATCGTGTCTCAAGCGTTCAACATCTCCGATCTGACCAAGGTCCGGGTGGTCTCGCCCTACCTCGGCGGAGGCTTCGGCGCCAAGGGGCCCGTCTATCCCCACACCCTGCTCACCGCGGAGGCGGCGAGTCTCGTCGGACGGCCGGTGAAGCTGGTGCTGTCCCGGGCGCAGATGTACACCTCGAACGGCCACCGTTCCGAGTTCAGTCGCGAACTGCGGGTCGGCGCGACCCGGCAGGGTGTTCTGACCGCGATCGTCGACACCTCGACGCAGCAGCTGAGCCGTACCGAGAACGGGGTCTACAACTCCAGTGACTCCACGATCAACCTTTACACCTGCCCGAACGTCCACGTACGGCAGATGGGCGTCAAGCTGGATCTGCACACGTCCAGCTACATGCGCTCACCCGAGACGACGGCTCACTTCGCTCTCGAGACCGCCTTGGACGAGCTCAGCTACGAGGTCGGCATCGACCCCGTGGAGGTGCGGGTACGCAACCACACCGCGATCGACCCGAGCGACCACCTGCTGGAGTGCTATCGGATGGGGGCCAAGGCATTCGGCTGGGAGCGGCGCGATCCCCGGCCGGGGTCCATGAGGGTTGGCGACGAGTACGTGGGCTGGGGCATGGCTACCGAGTTCCACAGCTTCAACTGGATCGAGTCCTTGGCCTCGCTCACCGTCGGGCTGGACGGGCGGGCGACCCTGCGGACCGCGAGCCAGGAGATCGGCACCGGCACCTACACCGTGCTGACTCAGGTCGCTGCCGATGGGCTCGGCGTACCGCTCGGCCACGTCACGACGCTGCTCGGCGACACCGAGTTTCCCCGTGCGTCGATCTCGGCGGGTTCGGCCACGATGCCGAGCGTGGTCGGTCCGGTGGATCAGGCGGCGAGGACCGCGCGAGACACCGTGGTACGTCTCGCCGTCGCCGACCCCCATTCCGATCTGTATGGCGTGCCGGCCGAGGAGGTCGTCGTGGCGGACGGTCGGCTGTACGCCCGAGGCGACCGCCGTCGCCGTGACACCTTCCGTGGCGTCATGCGCCGCCGTGGCAGCGTGCTCGAGGTGCAGGGCGAAAGGCGGAACGTACCCGGACACACGTCTGGAGCGGTGTTCGTGGAGGTCCGGATACGGCCACGGGTCGGCGCGTTGCGGGTGAGCCGCGTCGTGGCCGCCTATGACGTAGGGCGGGTGCTCAACCGCCGGACCGCGCGTGGACAGGTGATCGGCGGCGTGACATGGGGCCTGGGCTTCGCGCTGATGGAGCACACGATGGTGGATCCTCACACGGCCCGGGTCGTCAACCCCAACCTGTCCACCTATCTGGTCCCGGTCTGCGCCGATGTCCCGTCGGTGGAAGCCCTGTTCGTCGATCGCCCGGACGACAACCACAAACCCTCGCTTGGCGCACGCGGCTTCGGTGAGACACCCGGAACTGGGGTGCCCGCGGCGATCGGCAACGCGATCTACCACGCCACCGCCCTCCGCCTCCGGGATGTCCCGTTCACCCAGGACAAACTCCTGTGACGGCGACCTCCGATCCCCATGGAGCGGCTATGCCCCCCAGTTCCACGCCGATCCTTCTGCTGCCCGGCTCCTGGCATGGCGCCTGGTGCTGGACCGAGGTCATCGCCCACCTCGTGCCCTACGGCCGTCCGGCTCTGGCGGTCGACATGGCCGGACACGGGCTGCGTGCCCGTCGGCCCGCGTGCCTGACCATGCGTCCGTTCGACCCGGCGGCGCTGGCCACCGAAGTCTCACCGGTGGCCACTGTGGACCTCGACGCCGCGGCCGATCTGCTGGGCGCTGGTCCTGTCCGCGCTGCGGGGCGATCCCAACGCGACGGGCGCGCTGCGGCTCGACCTCGCCTCGAACGACCTCGCCTACCGCCAGCAGCTTCGCGACGCGTTCTACGGCGATGTCGACCCGATCGTCGCCGACGCCGCCCTGGGACTGCTGACCCCGGACGCCCCGGCCAGCATGATGCACGCCACCACCGACCTGACCCGCGACGCTTGGGGCTCCATCCCCCGGACCTATGTCGTCTGTTCGCGCGACGTGGCGATCCGGCCGGCACTCCAGCGATTGTTCATCGCCGAAACGGACGCCGCCTTCCCGGAGAATCAGACCTCCGTCGTGACACTCGATGCCGCACATGCGCCGTTCCTGTCCATGCCTGCCGAAGTAGCGAAGATCGTCGGAAAGCTGGGCTGAGCCCTGAGAGCGATTGGGGAAGCGTTCAAGCGTGCGGGTGGTGATGCAGCAATGGTTGTCACCCGCCTCACCACCCGCCGCCTCACGAACTGGCTCGGATCACTGGGCTTACTTGGAGTCGACGCTTACTTGGAGTCGACCCGTCCGATCGGGTTGGCTCCGGTCGTCAGCGCGTCCCGCGCCTGCTGCCAGGCGGGATCCCGGCGGTCGAACGCGGTGCGCAGGTAGGCCGAGGTCAGCCGCCCGACCGCGGCGACCCGCTGGGGGTTCTCGTCGGTGGTCAGGACGGAGTCGTATCCGCAGATTCCGCCGAGTTGGTGCTCCCCGTCGAACACGGTGAGCAGCGACTTGGGACCCGGGGAGAGGAAGTACGCGTCCATCCGCCAGCTCGCGCCCAGGTCGGTGAAGGTGGTGGAGAGGTCCTTGTCGCCCGCGACGACGAGTGCCGGCGTGCGCATCGTGGAGAAGTCTGGGGCGTTCAGGGCGGGGTAGAGCTCGGCCACCTGGTCGTGCAGCGCATCGCCACCCCGGCCGGGCGGGGCGATCATCACACCCGTTCTGATCCGGCGGTCGACGAGGCTCACCTTCCGGCCGCTCTGAGACGGATCGTCGAACTGCATGCCCAGCAACAGGGCGGCCGTATGCCCGCCCAACGAGTGGCCCACTACGGCGACCTTATCCCGGTCCAGGCGCCCGGCAAGCTGCGGCACGGCCTTCTCGATCACGTCGAGCTGGTCGAGGATGCGGGACATGTCCTCGGCCCGCGCCCGCGCGTACAGGGGTGCATCTGGGTCATCGGCATCACGCAGGCCGAGCGCCATCGCGTCCAGGTGAGTGGGCTGGATCACCACGAAGCCGTGCGAGGAGAAGTAGTCGACGATCGGACCGTAGCCGAGGTACGAGTTGAGGAAGTTCACCTGACCGTGGCCGTGGGCGAAGAGGATGACCGGCAGGTTGCGTCCGGTCACCGGGGCGGAGACCCGCACCTCCAGAGGCGCGGCACGGCCGGGCGCTGACAGCGTTACCGGGCTGACCGACATGATCCGACCGGGCCCGCCGGAATGACCGGCACCGACCCGACCGGCGCCTACCGTCGCGTCGGCCACACCGGCCCCGACCGCGGCGACGCCACCGACCGTGACCAGACCCATCCCGGCCGACAGCACCGTACGCCGCGACATCCCGGCCGACCCGCCGACGGAGTCGGCCGGATAACTCGATTCACTGCTTCCGCCGGTGATGACAATCGTCCGGGATCCGTCCATGGGCTGATGTGACATTCGAACCAACTCCTCGGTCTGCCGACGCGGCGTGGTTCCAGTCTGGGCAACCGTGGCTGGACGCTGAATGCTTGTCCGTCCATACTTTTTGCGCGAGAGTGTCAGCATGCGCAAGGACCAGCTGTCCGAGGTGTTCGACCTCGTCGAGATCCGAGGTGTCGTGGCCGGCGGTTTCGCGGCGCGTGGCCCGTGGGTGGCGCGGTCGCCCTGCGGGGACTCGCTGAAGCTCATCGCCATGGTGTCCGGCCACGGCCGGCTGCTCACCGACGGCATCGACGAGCCGATCGAACTCGCGCCGGGCGACGTCGCCATCCTCACCAACCGGTCATGGCTGCAGCACGAGGGCGGCACCGGCACCGGACCACGCCGGCAGATCGGGCCCGAGGAGAACTTCACCGGCCTTACCGACGCCGACCGCAGCACCGACGACATCGTCATCGGCACCGCCGTGGACATCAACCCAGCCGGCCGCGAGTTGCTGCTGCAAACAATGCCGCCGGTGGGACACGTCCGGGCATCGGCCGCGACCAGCATGCGTGGCCTCCTGGACCAGCTGTTCGACGAGATCGCCGACAACCGCACCGGCTCCGCGTTCGCCATCCGGCAATACGCCCAGCTCCTCGTGCTCTCAGCCCTCCGCGCCTACCTCGACCAGGCCGAGGCACCGCCCGGATGGCTCCGGGTGCTGACCGACGAACGGCTGCGCCCCGCCCTCGAACTCATGCACTCCGAGCCCGGAAAGCCGTGGGGCCTGGAGGATCTGGCGCGCGCCGCCGCGATGTCCCGCTCCTCGTTCGCCCGGCATTTCCGGGCGGTGGCCGGCGTCCCGCCGCTGACCTACCTCAGCCGCTACCGGATGCTCCTGGCCCAGCGCGCCCTGCGCGGCGCCGACGTGCGCATCGGTTCCCTCGCGGTCGACCTGGGCTACGCCTCCGACGCCGCATTCAGCACCGCATTCAAACGAGAGACCGGAGAATCCCCCCTGCGCTACCGGCACCGCGCGCACAACGAGCGCCCCATCCCCCACGGCGCAGCCGTGTAATCAATCACTCGGCGCACGGGTCACCCTGCGGCCAACCACACCCGCTTGCCACTGTGGTCCCCGATCCAAGCTGAGCTAGTCGGCAGCCACGACGGTGCGGCGCACGTCGGCTCGCCAGCCGTTAGGGCACTCCATATAGCACCATGACCGGGGCGGCGTTGATCCGTGCCGCCCCGGTCACCCACCGCCTAGCCCCAGTACCCGATGGCCTGCCGGCCCAGCGACTGCTGGCCGGCCGTGTTCGCGTGACAGCCGTCGGCGACCTCGCCGTTGCGGAGCCTGAACTGTCCGGGGTAGATCACGTTCTGTGTCGCGTCGGCGGCCGCCTGCCGGGCCAGGTTGTCGGTCAGCTGTGGCCCATTGGCGCCGGCCAGGGTGCAGGTCTGGCCGGGGTCGTAGAGCGGCTGGCCGGAGATGTAGATCGTGGCGCCGGGAGCGGCGTGCTGGCGGGCGTTCGCGATGAGCTGCTGGACCTCGTTGTAGGTGGCACCGTTCTGGGCGAAGATGCAGATCTGCACCCACACGGCCGTCGGTCGTCCGAACCTACTCGCCTGCTGGTCGAACCGCTGCCACGCGCTGGAGTCGGTGTTGGTCCAGGACTGCACGACCAGGCCGCCAGTCCCGTACGGGCCCCACATGCGGCGGCCGCCGACGGCGACGTACCCCTGCGAGACGTTCTCCGCCATGGAGCAGCCGATGAAGCCCATCGAGTTGGCCGGCTGCGGGCCGCCGGTGGTCGGCGGCGGACTCGTCGGCGGCGTGGACGTGGGCGGTGCGGAGGTGGGCGGCGCGGAGGTGGGGGTGGTGCCGCCGTTGCAGACCGTGCCGTTGAGCGAGAAGCTCGACGGCGCCGGGTTGCTGTTGTTGTTCCACGAGCCGTTGAAGCCGAAGCTCGCGCTGGCGTTGGTGGCGAGGCTGCCGTTCCAACCGACGTTGCGGGCGGATACCTGCGCCCCGCTCTGGGTGACCGTGGCGTTCCACGCTTGGGTCACCTGCTGGCCGGCGCCGAACGACCAGGTCAGCGTCCAACCGGTGAGCGGATCGCCCAGGTTGGTCACGCTCACATTGCCGGTGAAGCCTCCCGACCACTGCGAGCCGACCGAGTAGCTGACTCGGCAGCCCGCGGCCGCGGCCGCCCCGGTCACCGAGACCGCACCGACCGTGGCGGCCACCGCCAACGGCACGGTGACTGCGACGAGCAGACGGAACCGCGATAGGCGCATTACCCCTCCCTCAACTGCGTACTTCCGGTGGACTTGCGATCACATGCGAGCGCTGGCACGACGGCGCTGGGCCCCGCGCGACTCGTATTCCATCGAAGTCTGTCGTTGGAGACGATACGACGTTGCGACTTAGGTCGTCAACGACAGTGTCGAACGACGATCCCGCGATGCCGGATCCCATGGCGTCGTTTCCCAGTGCTCTCGCGCTAGACCTCGGCAAGGCGCAGATCATCGTCGTTGCGAATCGCCGTTCGTGTGTCGCATAGCGTCGACCAGCGGTAACGACCAGCCGAGCATCTCGTTCGCATAGCGAACAGGCCCGTAGGATAGGCCGGTGCCCTCTGCCCCGATCGGTGGATCGACGCCCGTCCACAACTGCGGGCATGTCTGAGTCCCGCGAGCCCACGCCCTCCGCGGCCCAGTTCGGTAGTGCGTCCGAGGAGAGGTTCGTCTTCTCGCGCCGGTACGCCGCCGGCACCGGCGGCGTACGCGGCTTGCTGATCACCGTCCTGGGCGACTATGTGCGGCCGGCCCGGCAGCCCGCGCCCACCTCGGCCTTCATCGACGCGCTCGGCCGCCTCGGCGTCGAGGAGGACGCCTGCCGGCAGGCCCTGGTCCGGGCCTCGGCGGACGGGTGGCTCATCCCCCGGCGGGAAGGACGCTACACCTGGTGGCAGCTCAGCCCGGCGTTCGAGCAGTTTCTCAACGTCGGCGCCGCGCGCATCTTCGGATTCACCGCCACCCAGCCACACTGGGACCGCCGGTGGTTGATGGTGCTGGCCCGGGTGCCGGAGTCCAACCGGGCCGGCCGGTACCTGCTGAACACGCGGATGGCGTGGGCGGGCTTCGGCCGGCCGGCGCCCGGCGTCTGGGTCAGCACCCGCACCGACCGGACCACGGAGGCCCAACTCGTCCTGGACGACGCCGGCGTGCGGGAGCACGCCCAGATGTTCCTTTCCGAGCACCTCGCCACGGGCGGCGACCCGCTGACCCTGGCCCGCCAGGCGTGGGACCTCGACGAGATGGAGCAGAAATACGAGCAGTTCATCGCCGAGTTCACCCACGCACCCTCCGACGACCCGATCGCCCGGGTCACCCGGCTTGTGCACGCCTGGCGCCTCCTGGTCCTGGCCGACCCCGCGCTCCCCGAGGAACTACTCCCGAAAGGGTGGAGCGGCATCCGCGCCGCGAAGCTCTTCCACCGGCAGCACGCCAAGTGGGAGCCGGCCGCGACCCGTGAGTGGGGCCGTATCAGCAGACGGGCGGCATAAAGCCCTCCTTACTGGAATCCGCCCGCGCAGGTGAAGTTTTTCGCGTCCGTGGTCGCGCCGCGTCCGGAGTACCGAGCCACGAGGGGGTACGGGCAGACCGGACGGGTGAGCACCACGTTGCCGGCGGAGTCGGCGCGCTGTCCGGGCAGGGCGTCCGGGGCCTTGCCATGCTCGACCCACCGCACGACGGCGTCGAGCGGGTCGGCGGGCGCGGCGCCCTGGCCGCCGCCGCAGTGGCCGACGCCCGGCGCGACGAAGAATCGGGCGAACTTCTTGGTCTGCCTGGCGCCGCCCATGGCCGCTGCCAGCCGCTGGTAGTAGTCGACGCTGCCGCGGAAGAAGATCAGCGGGTCGGCGGTGCCGTGCCAGAAGACCACCTTGCCGCCGGCGTCGCGGAATCGGGACAGGTCCGGGTCGTCGGTGGCGATCACGGCCTGGTACTGGAGGACGGATTGCTGGAACAGCAGCAGGTACTGCTCGTACGTCATGGTCCGCCAGTCCCATCCCGGGTTCTGCAGCAGGAAGTACCGGAACCACTCCAGCCCGACGAAGAAGGGCTGGCCGCTGCCGCCGGAGCTGTTGTTCAGTGCCTGCAGGGGAGCGTCGCGCTCCAGGCCGTACCAGAGGGATTCGCCGTCGGTGTCGCGCGGTCCCGCCCACATCGTGTTGATGAGGTCGGCGTCGGTGGCGGTGATGGTGCCGCACGGGGTGGCGGTGCCGATCAGGGTGCGGGCGTCGAACCGGCAGCCTTGCCAGTCGCCGACGATCCCGTCGGTCACCCCGTCGCGGGGGTCGCAGGCCGCGGTGGCCGCCTGGGTGGCCGCGGCGAGTTCGCAAGGCGGGATGACGTTGCCGGCGAGCAGCATCCGCAGCTGGCCCCAGAACTGGGCCGGGTGGAACTTGGTCCAGTTGATCGCCGGTGCGGCGGCGGCGATGCCGTCGTAGTCCGTGGGGTAGCGCTGCGCCTCCATCAGGCCTTGCCGGCCGCCGGTGGAGCAGCCGTTGAAGTAGCTGTGGAACGACGACGTGCCGTAGAACGTCCGGACCAGAGTCTTGGCCGCCACCGTCATCTCGTGGATGCCGAGATAGCCGAAGTCGGCGATGAGTTGCCAGTTGAGCGTGCCGTCCGGGTTGAGGGCGAAGCTGCCGCTGGCTCCGGTGTGTCCGGCGTCGGTCGCCGCGGCCGCGTACCCCTCCCGCAGCGCCGCGACCGGTGCGGTGTCGGGTGAGCCGCCGGAGAAGCCGCCGCCACCGACGCCCTGGAAGCGGCGGTTCCAGTTCTGCGTGGGCAGCCATACGCCCACCTTGACCTGGTCCCCGGCTGGAGGATTGGTGATAACCAGTTGGACGGCGCAGTGCGCCGGCACCGACGCGGTGGCGGGTACGGCAGTGGCGCTCACGATCGTCGTGTGCGCCAGGTGTGTCGATGCGAGGCTTGCGCACGAGCGGGTCGCCCCGCGTTCGACCCCGCGGCGGCAACGCTGGAGCCGGCGAGCACGAGTAGGGCAGCAGTGCCGAGCGCAACCAGCCCGGCCGATGCGCCGCGTCGAGGTCCCATCGCGGTCCTTTCGTCGAAGGTGGGTCCACCCTCGTCAGGGCCTGGGTCCGCCACAACGCGTGCCTTCCGGCAGATGGAAGGCCACCTGATCGCCGTCACATCCGGGCCGCCCGGGGCGGATCAGCCGGCCGCCCAGGTGATCCGCTCGGCGTCCTCGCGAGCCCGCAGTCGCGTGCCGATGGCGACCGCCGCCGCGCGCAGCGCGGGCAGGCCGGTCCAGATGTTCGGCCGGGTGCTGGGTATGACGAGGCCCACCGCGGCCGTGACGCCGCCGGCCGCGGTCACGCCCACGGCGATCGACGAGGCGCCCACGACCATCTCCTCCCGGGTGAAGGCCGTGCCGGTACGGCGGACCTCGTCGAGCTGCGCGGCCAGGCGCGCGGGTTCCACCATCGTGTACGGGGTGAGCCGGCGCAGCCGGGTCAGCGCGGAGCGCCGTACGTCGGGTGGGGCCCACGCGAGGAGTACCTTGCCGACGGCGGTCGCATGCAACGGCAAGGTGCCGCCAGGCCGGGACACCACGGGGACGGACCGGACACCGCCCAGGCGTTCGACGTAGAGGGCCGCGGTGCCTTCCCGGACGGCGAGGTGCACGGTGGCGCCGGTGGCCGCGTAGAGGTCCTGCAGGTGTGGCAGCGCCAATTCGCGCAGTTCGGCGTGCATCGGCGAGAGCAGGCCGAGGTGCCACAGCCGGGACCCGATCTGGTAGGTCCCGTCCTCCCGCTTCTCGAGGGCCTGCCAGTCGACCAGCTCGCGGACGTGCCGGTGGGCGGTGGCCAGCGGCAGCTCCGCACGGCGGGCGATCTCGGTCAGGTTGAGCCGGCGGTGCGTCACGTCGAACGCGTCGAGGATCGAGAGTGCACGCAGCGTGACGGATCTATCGGCCATGTGCCGCCCTCCCTCGCCGGCCGCGCCGTCCGTATGCGCCGCTGATCGGCAACATACTGGAAACCTCGCTCATGTGACAGAGCTGTTGTCTTCCGCTACCAATCTGTCGTGCGAATCCGATGATCTTCCGGCCAGTGGAAGCCGTTCGTAGGATCCGCGCCGCTGCCCGGCCCACCATGACTGCACTTCGTTACGGCGAGATTGACCCACGACTACCAACGATCTTGACGAACGCTTTGTGGACTTGGAGGTCCTCCATGCGCCGAACCCTCACCGCGGCTGCGGCGGCGGCCCTGTTGGGGCTGGCCGGCTGCGCGTCGCCGGCGGCTGATAACAGCGGGTCGCAGGCTGACGCCGCGAAGAAGGTCACGGTCGGGGTCATCCCGATCGTCGACGTGGCACCGATCTATCTGGGCAAGCAGAAGGGCTTCTTCTCGGCTCGCGGAATCGACCTGGACCTGGTCGCCGCCCAGGGCGGCGCGGCGATTGTGCCTGGTGTGGTCTCCGGACAGTTCCAGTTCGGGTTCTCCAACATCACTTCGCTGATGATCGCGTCGAGCAAGGGCTTGCCCCTCAAGATCACTTGCGCGGGGAACTCGTCCACCGGCAAGGCCGGCGCGGACTTCGGCGCGGTCGTCGTCAACGCCGACAGCCCGATCCGGACCGCCAAGGATCTGGCGGGAAAGACGGTCTCGGTGAACACCCTGAAGAACATCGGTGACACCACGGTGCGCGCCTCGGTGCGCAAGGCCGGCGGCGATCCGGACAAGGGCAAGTTCACCGAGCTGGCGTTCCCGGAGATGCCCGCCGCCCTGGCCAGCAAGAAGGTCGACGCGGCGTGGGTGGTGGAACCGTTCCTGTCCGCGGCCAAGGCACAGGGAGCGCGGGTGGTGGCGTGGAACTTCGTCGACACCGCACCCAACCTGCCGGTCGCGGCCTATTTCACCACCACCCAGCGGGGAGAGGAGGACCCAGATCTGGTGAAGCGGTTCACCGAGGCCATGGTGGAGTCATCCGCCTACGCTCAGGCGCACCCGGATGAGGCCCGGGCGGTCATCACCACCTACACGAAGATCACCGGCGAGCAGGCGAAAACACTCACCCTGCCGCAGTGGCCGGCCAGCATCGACACCACCGCCCTCGGTGCCCTGGCCGACCTCGCGGTCGCCGACGGGCTCGTGTCAGCCAAGCCGGACCTGACGGCCCTGCTGCCATGACAGTCTCCACCCCAAGCGCCACGGCGGGCACCCGGATCGGGTTCCCGCCGTGGGCGCAGACCGTGACCGGAATCGTCCTGATGCTGGCCCTGTTCGAGGTCGTTCCGCACACCGGTCTCGTCTCGGCGGCCTACCTCCCGCCGCTGCACGAGGTCGTCGACGCCCTCGCCGAGGAGGCCGGCCGGTCGCTGTTCTGGTTCGCCCTGTACGAGACGCTGCGCGGCTGGGCCATCGGCTTGGCCATCGCGGCGGTCGCGGCGATCGGCGTGGGGGTGCTGATCGGCACCACGCCGTTCCTGCGGGTCGCCACGAGCTCGACGATCGAGTTCCTGCGCCCCATCCCGTCGGTGGCGCTGATCCCGCTCGCGGTGCTGCTGTTCGGCGCCGACCTGCGCTCCAAGCTGCTTCTCATCGTGTACGCGTCGTTCTGGCAGGTTCTCATCCAGGTCCTCTACGGGGTCCAGGACGTCGACCCGGTCGCGGCCGACACCGCCCGGTCATACCGGCTCAGCCGCTGGGGTCGCATCCGCCACGTCGTCTGGCCGACCGCCCTGCCGTACGTGATGACCGGCCTGCGACTGGCCTCGGCGGTGGCCCTGGTGCTCGCGGTGACCGGCGAGTTGGTCATCGGCGCTCCCGGTCTGGGTCAGCAGATCGCCCTCGCGCAGTCCGGTGGCGCCATCCCCACCCTGTACGCCCTCGTCATGGTCACGGGCGTGGTCGGCATCCTCATCAACACTCTGGCCAGATGGGCGGAACGCCGCCTGCTGTCCTGGCATCCGTCGGTGCGCGGGGAGGCGGTCGCATGAGCGGCGTACCGCGGCGGCTGGCCGCCACGGTGACCCTGCCGGCGCTGCTGATCGCCGCCTGGTGGTGGACCTCCGGTGCGAGCACCAACTTCTATCTGCCGCCGCTGCGGCGGATCCTTGCCGCCTCGTCGACGTGTGGATCGGCGACCGGCTCACCACGGACGTGCTACCCAGCCTGGGCCGTCTCGCCGCCGGATACCTGCTCGCCGCCGTGGTGGCGATCGGCGCCGGGGTCGTGATCGGCCAGTCCCGGCCGGTACGCCGGATCGCCGAGCCCGGCCTGGAGTTTCTCCGCGCGATCCCACCCCCGGTGCTGGTACCTGTTCTGATCTTGTTCGCCGGCATCGGCGACCAGATGAAAATCACCGTGATCGCGATCGGGGCCGTGTGGCCGATCCTGCTCAACACCGTCGAAGGCGTGCGCGCCGTCGACCCGGTGCTGGTCGATACGGCCCGCTCCTACCGCATCGGTAGGCTGCGCCGGCTCCGGCACCTGACGTTGCCCGCCGCCGGCCCACAGATCTTCGCCGGCCTGCGGCAGGCTCTGTCGATCGCGATCATCCTGATGGTGATCAGCGAGATGTTCGCCGCCAGCGAAGGACTCGGGTTCGCGATCATCCAGTTCCAGCGGACATTCGCCATTCCCGAGATGTGGTCGGGCACCATCCTGCTCGGCCTGCTCGGCTTCAGCCTGGCCACCGTCTTTCGCCTCGTCGAGCGCCGGGTCCTGTTCTGGTACTTCGGTCTACGCGCCGCGGCGCGCGGCCACTGACACACGAAAGGCGCATCCTGATGCTGGAAGTCGAACACTTGCGCAAGATCTATGCCGGGCACGGTCGGTCCGTGGAGGCCCTGCGCGACCTGACCTTTCACATCGATGCCGCCGAGCTGGTCTGCCTGGTCGGCCCGTCCGGCTGCGGCAAGACCACGCTGCTCAAGTGCGTGTCCGGGTTGCTGGCGCCCACATCGGGCCGGGTGGTGCTGGAGGGCCTGACGGTCAGCGGGCCACCGGCGAACATGGCGGTGGTGCTGCAGGAGTACGGCCGCAGCCTGTTCCCGTGGATGAGCGTCGCCGCCAACGTCGAACTGCCCCTGAAGGAGAAGAAGCTACCGACCGCACGGCGGCGGGAACTCGTCGGGCGGGCACTCGACGCGGTCGGCCTGACCGATGCCGGCGCGGCGTACCCATGGCAGCTGTCCGGCGGCATGCAACAGCGCGTAGCCATCGCCCGCGCCATCGCGTACGAACCCCACATCCTGCTCATGGACGAACCGTTCGCCGCCGTCGATGCCCAAACCCGCGCGGACCTTGAGGATCTGATCCGCCGGATCTGGACCCAGTTCGAGATGACCATCCTCTTCGTCACCCACGACATCGACGAAGCGGTATACCTGGGGCAACGGGTCGTCGTCCTGTCCAGCTCGCCGACAATCGTCCAGCAAGACCTGGTCATTGACCTGCCCGCCGACCGAGACCAGCTGACCACCCGCTCGCATCCGCGCTTCACCGAGCTGCGCGGCCACGTCTACGAGCAGATCCAGAAAGCCAAGGCCGACGCGTCAGCACCCGCCCGCACCTGACACCCGCATGGCAGGACGCACCAGCCAGCCCGGCCAGTCGGTGACCTCGCGCCTACTCGCCATTCTCGACTCCTTCGACATCGCCCATCCGCGCCTGTCGTTGACAGAGATCTCCCGCCGCGCAGGGCTCCCCCTGGCCACCACCCATCGCCTGATCGGCGAACTCGTCGCCTGGCGAGGTCTGTACCGCAGCGACGATGGCCACTACGAGATCGGACTACGGCTGTGGGAGGTCGGACTGCTCGGCCCGCTGCATTTCCGCCTACGAGAAATCGCCCTGCCGTTCCTGCAAACCCTCTACGAAGCCACCCGTGAGAACGTGCACCTCGCCGTCCGCGACGGCGACGACGTTCTCTATGTCGAGAAGCTCGCCGGCCACCGATCAGTGCCGATCGTCTCCCGCATCGGTGGCCGGCTACCCCTGCACGCCACCGGCGTCGGCAAGGCGCTGCTCGCCCACGAACGCCCCGACTTCCGGCGCGACTACCTCGCCCGCCCACTCGCCAGACCCACCCGCTACACCATCGTCGAACCCGGCCGGCTCAGCGCCGACCTGGAACAGGCCGCGCAGCGCGGCTACGCCGTCACCCGTGAGGAGATGACGCTGGGCACCTGCTCGGTAGCCGTCCCCATCCTCGACCACGCCGGCCGTCCCGTCGCCGCGGTCGGCGCCGTCGTGCACAGCGTCCGCGTCGAACCAGCCAAACTGGCTCCACCCATCCGGCTGGCCGCCGAAGGCATCGCCGCCCGCCTGGACGCCACCCGATCATGATTGTTGGCGGCGACTTTCACTGGACGGAAAGAAGGACTGGTGGCCAGTCGCCGTCGCGGCTCACCATCGTCGCCATGCGAACCCAGGTCGGCATCGTCGGCTCTGGACCGAGTGGTCTCCTGCTCGCCCAGATCCTCGCCCAGCACGGCATCGAGTCCGTCATCGTGGAGAGCCGCTCACGCGAGTACGTGGAGGCGCGCATCCGCGCCGGAGTGATCGAACACGGCGCCGTCGACGTCCTCACCGAGTACGGGGTCGGCGAACGACTGCACAAGGAAGGGCTCCGCCACGACGGCGTATACCTCCAGTGGCCCGGCCACCGCGAGCACATCGACTTCGTCGAGTCCTGCGGGCAGTCGGTCTGGATCTACGGCCAGACGCAGCTCACCAAGGACCTTGTCAACGCCCGCGTCGCCGGCGACCAGCAGATCCATTGGGAGGTGAGCCAGACCCGCATCGAGGACGCCGACACCGACCATCCGCGTATCACGTTCCGCGACGCCGGTGGCCACCCGCGCCGCATCGACTGCGACTACATCGCCGGCTGCGACGGCTTCCACGGGGTCAGCCGCAACACGATCCCTGAGTCGCTACGCACGGTGGCGCAACGGGCGTACCCGTTCTCCTGGCTCGGCATCCTCGCCGACGTCCCGCCTTCCACCGACGAACTCATCTACGCCTGGCACCCCGACGGCTTCGCTCTGCACAGCATGCGCTCGGCCGAGGTCAGCCGGCTCTACCTGCAGATCGCAGCGGACGACAACGTCACCAACTGGCCCGACGACCGCGTCTGGGAAGCGCTGTCGACACGCTTCGCCCTCGACGGGTGGACCCTCACGTCCGGCCCGACGCTGGAGAAGTCGGTCACCCCGATGCGCAGCTTCGTCAGCGCGCCCATGCGCTGGGGGCGGCTCTTCCTCGCCGGCGACGCGTCGCACATCGTGCCGCCCACCGGCGCCAAGGGCCTCAACCTCGCCATCGCCGACGTCAACAAACTCGCCGCCGCGCTGGTCCGCGCCATCCAGGACGGCAGCGACGACCTGATCGACAGCTACTCCGACGACGCGCTGCGCCGCGTATGGCGGGCCACCCACTTCTCGTGGTGGATGACGAGCATGTTGCACACACCTCCCGACGCCGACCCGGACGCCGCGTTCCTGCGCCAGATGCAGATCACCCAGTTGGCGTATGTCACGTCCTCCCGCACCGCCGCAGCGGGACTCGCGGAGAACTACACCGGCGCCGTACTGCCGTACTGAACTGACGGCGCTCATCAGAGCGGGTCCTTGCCCGCTGCGGCGCCGGCGAAGCGCTGCGGATTGTCAGTTGAGGCAAGCGGAAGTGGAAGCGGAAGATCGCGCCGATGTCTTGATGTTCGCTCCTGATCGTGTGGGTCAGTGTCAACGACGTTCGAGGCGGCGGCGGGCCTCCTCGGCCGCGGGGTCGCCCACCTCCTCGTAGATCCGCACGGCCTGGCGCCAGGCGGCCGCGGCAGCGGTCCGGTCGCCCATCCCTTCCCGGGTGTCCCCGAGCCGGATAAGGGTCTCCGCCTCGTGATACCGGTCGACGGAGTCGCGAAAGAGTTGGATCGCCTGCTCGTAGCAGTCGGCCGCGCGCTCGCGTTCGCCGAGGCGGTCGTAGGCGAAGCCGAGGCTGTCCAGCGTCGCGGCCTGGCCGTTGCGGTCGCCGCTTCGTCGTTGCTGGGCGAGTGCTTCGGTGCAACTCTCGATGGCCTGGACATAGTCGCCGGTGGTGGCCAGCAGCCAACCGATCGCGTTGAGCGTCCGGGCTTCCCCCGAGCGGTTACCGGCCAGCCGATAGAGCCGCAGCGCCTCGCGACCGTGTGCGAGCGCCTCGTCGAGCCGGCCGTCCAGGTAGCAGAGTTCGCAGTAGTTGTGCAGCGTCTGCGCCTGACCAGTCGGATCGCCGAGGCGTTCGTGTAGCTCGAGCGCGCGCTTCAGCCGGTACTCGGCGGCGTCGCGGTCGCCGAGTCGGGTCAGTGCGCGGGAAAGCAGCCGGTTGGCAGCGGCCTGGCCGGCGAGGTCGTCGATCTTCTCTGCGGCGGCCAGCGCGACCTGTTGGGTGGCGAGCTGGTCCTGCCACAGGCCGCGCGGTGCCAGGAAGGTGTTCAACGCCCAGGCGATCTGCCAGGCGTACGCTTCGAAGCCGTTCTCGGCGGCCTGCCGGACCACCCGGATCAGCACCCGGTGCTCCGCCGTGAACCAGGCGAGCGCGCCGTCGTGATCGGTGACCGGCCGCCTGGCGGGTACGGGCAGCGGGGGCACCGGCTCGATCGGAGGCCACTGCGGCTGGAGCAGCAGGGCCGCCGGATAGGCGGCGTGCAGGTAGTGGTCGTACAGGCGCTGTTGGGCGGCCGCGCGTTCGTCGGCGCGCTCCGACGACTCCGCGAGCTCGGCCGCATAGGCCCGCAGAAGATCGTGGAAAGCGTACCGGCCGGGCGTGTGCTCGGACAGCAGATGGAGTCGGGTCAACTCCCGCAGTCGCGGCGTAACGGCCGCTGTCGACACGCCGGCGAGCGCTGCGGCCGCGGCGGCGGTCAGGTCCGGGCCCGGATGTAGCCCCAACAGGGTGAACAGCCAGGCCGCGTCCTGCCCCAGGGCAAGGTACGACCAGGAGAAGACGCGCCGGACGTCGCCGTCGGCCAACGCGTCCAGCCTCGCCTCGGCTGAGCGCAGTTCGGCGGCGATGGCGCCGAGCGGAAACGTGGGATGGGTGGCGGCGCGCGCCGCCACTATCGACAGTGCCAGCGGGAGCCGGCCAGCGGCCTCCACGATGTCGGCCACCGCGGCCGGCTCGGAGGCGAGGCGGCTGGCGCCGAGCCGGCTGGCGAGCAGGCTCGTCGACTCCTCGGCCGTGAGCACGCCCAGCGTCAACGGCGCGGCGCACTCGGCGGCGATCAGGCCGCCGAGCCGGTCGCGACTGGTGACCACGACCATGCAGCCGCCGGCACCGGGCAGCAGGGCGCGTACCTGGGCGGAGTCGCGAGCGTTGTCGAGCACCACGAGCATCCGGCGGGAGGCCAGCAGGCTGCGGTAGAGCCCCGTCCGGGCCTCCACGCCGGAGGGTATCCGGGCGTGGGGCACCCCGAGCGCTTCGAGGAAGCCGGACAGGGCGTCGGGCGGGGACACCACGCCGGCGTCGTCGTATCCGCGAAGGTTCACATAGAGCTGGCCGTCGGGGAAGCGGTCGGCCGCCCGATGCGCCCAGTGCAGCGCCAGGGCGGTCTTGCCGACTCCGGCCATGCCGGACACCGCAGCGATGACCACGCTGGTCGGCCCCTGCACCCCGCCGTCCAGGAGCGCGTCGAGGCTGGCCAGCTCGGCTCCGCGGCCGACGAACTCCGGCACCGCACGCGGCAGCTGCTCGGGGCGCTGGATGAGCGGCCCCGGAGCCGTGCCCGACGCCGGCCCGTCCGGCCCCGGTGTCGGCTGCGCTGCCAGTCCCGGGCGGTGATGCAGGATGTCGTCGTACAACTTGACGAGTTCCGGCGCGGGATCGAGTCCGGTCTCCTCCGCCAGTACCTGCCGTGCCCGCCGGAAGGCATCCAGTGCGCCGGCCACGTCGCCGATGCGGTACAGGCCCATCATCAGCTGGCCCCACGCCCGCTGCCGCAGCGGGTGCCGGTCGAGCAGGGCACGCAGCCGGCGCACCACGTCGGCCGGCGCGCCGAGCGCCAGCACCGCCTCGGCGTAGTCCTCCTCGGCGAGCAGCCGGCGCTCCTCCAACTGCGCTACCCGCCGGGCCAGCGCCGGACGCAGCGGCAGGTCGGACAGCGAGTCCCCACGCCACAGGCCCAACGCGGCGGAAAGCTCAACCTCGGCCCGGTCCGCATCTGAAGCGGCGAGAGCGTCGCGGCCCCGCGCCGCCGCGGCGTCGAACAGGTCCAGATCCCGCTCGCCCTGCCCCACCCGCAGCAGGTAGCCGCCGGCCGCAGCGGTTATCCCCTCCCAGGGCGCCCCGCCGCCCAGCGACTGCCGCAGCCCGCGTACGTAGGTGCGCAGGTTCGCCGCGGCCGACGCCGGCTGTCCGTCGCCCCACAGCATCGCGGCCAACTCGTTGGTGCTGACGACCTCATTCGGGCGCAGCAGCAGGGTGGCCAACAGGAGACGTTGCTTCACCGAGCCCAGCGGAACTGGCTGGCCTTCCCGGTACACGCGGAGCGGGCCGAGGAGGTCGAAACGCACAGGCACCTCACATGTGGCGCGGCTATCTGTCACCGGGTGCGCCGCACCCGGATCACGGGGCGCGTGGGTGGTCTATACGCCAGTTGTGCAGCGATTATACGGGCCCCACCGTACCGTTCTACCGTCCGAACTGCCCAATCGAGCCCCCGTACCCGGGATGCGCGACGACGCGCGAAGCCCAAGCGGGACCGTTACCCACATCCTTGAGTAACCGAGGAGATTGATGTCTTCCCACCGTTTCATTCGCCGCCTACTCCGTAAAGGCGCCGTCCCAGCCGTCGCCGCCACGTTGGCCGTCGGCATGAGCGTCACCATCGCCACGCCGGCCGCGGCGAGCGGCTCCTACAGCGGCCGGGCGTTCGTATACGGCAGCGGCGGGGTATCTGACGACTTCGACGACGAGGGCGTCGTCAACGTCGCCACGCACCGCTCCTCGAACGTCGCCTGTCTGTGGCAGACAATTCTTTGGGCAAATGGTTACCTGCCCTCGTCCGGGGTCGATGGCGTCTTCGGCGACCAGACCGATGCCGCAACGAGGAATTTCCAGCGGGACCAGGGCCTCGTCGCGGACGGCTCCGCCGGCCGGAACAGCTGGACAAGGGCGGGCAACAGGATCACGCAGCACGACAACCAGAACGGGTGGCTGTTCGTGGTGTTCGACGGGGTGGCGGGCTCTAGGAGCCAGTACAGGTCGCAGGATTTCGTGTTGCAGCGTTCGCCCGACGGGAACTACAGGTTCTACCCGCCTCAGGACGGGGGCCCCTATTGGGCCGCCTACAACTCCCGCACCTGCTGACCTCGCCTTCGTCTGAACCACGCGACCTGATGAACTTCGGGTGAAGGGGCGGCGTGGCGGGGCCGCTCGCCGCGCCACGCCGCCCCAGACCCAGGCCTGCCCGTCACGCTCCTCCACCGCGACCGTGCCGCCATGCTCGACTCCGTCACCCGGCACCCTGGATAGGACGACAGGCGCGGGACTCGGGACAACCGTCAGAGCCGGCCGAGCGGTGCCGGGCCGCGCCGAAGGCATGGCCGGTCGGTCGGCGGCACGGATCTCGGCGTGGGACGGATGACTGATGTTGGACGATCACAAGGTCGACGTGTTGATCGAACGGATGCGGCACTCGATCACCCCGACCATCGGCTGGTGGCTAAGGTGGCGGGCGGCCCATCGCCTTGCGGCCGTACGGTCGCCGCGTGCGGTCAAGGGCTTGGCCCGCGCGTACGTGTTCGGCGGGGACAAGCGAGTCACCAGCGTAGCCGCGCGCGCTCTGGCTGAGCTCGACGATCAGGTGAGCGTGGATATCGTCTGCGATCTCATGATCGCGACAGGCGACGAGCGGTTGACCGAGTTGGTCGCCACCGCCGGGTACGAGCACTCGGACCCGAGCCGCCGGGCCTTGATGTTGTTTCTGGCCGGAGAGTTCGAGCGGTACGCCGAGGTCGACGCCGACGGCGCCGCGTTGCGGTCGGCGCAGGTGCTCGCCGACGAAACGCTGCGGGCCAGGCTGGCCGGACGGGCGCGGGCATCGGCGCGGCTGGACTGGGTGCGGCTGATCGCCGGGGCGGGGACGAAACGTCGCGCTGTCGACCTGTCGCACGCGGAGTGGGCTGCGGCGATCGGAATCCTGACCGCGACCGGCCGGTGGGAGGAGCTGTGGCGGCTGGTGCGCGAAGCCCCACCGGCGTGGGGCGTGCGGATACTGCGCGAGTTGGCCCGGCGGCGGTGGCGGCCCCATGAGGTTGAACAGGGCGGCTTCGACGAACTGGCCCAGCTCGCCCTGTCGCGCACTGTGGACACCGTGCGGGTCGCCATGCCCAGCGAGCCACGTATCCTGCGTGGCCACCGCAAGCACGTCCCCCATCTGGCGGTCACACCGGACGGTGAACTCCTCGCCAGTGCCGCCTGGGACCGCTCCGTCCGGCTGTGGCGATTGCCGTCGGGTGAGCCAGTCAGTGTGTTCGACGGCCGCAACACGACCGGCCTGCTCGTCACCGGCGACGGCAGCACGCTCATTGCCTCCACCTTCAGCCCGGTGCTGCGGTGGCGATTGCCCTCTGGTGAACCGGCGGGCGAGCTGAGCACCGCGTTCGACGAGGTTGGCGGCACCGCGCAGACCGGCCTGTCGTCGCTGGTCGAGACGTCGGACGGCCGATTCCTGGTCGGCACGGGTAGTTCCGGCCTGACCGCGTGGCGCATGCCGGGCGGCGAGCCGGCCGGCCACCATTCCCTGTCGGGCATCTCGCATGCCAACGAGGTGGCGGTGTCACTGGCCGCCGAGGGCCGGATCATCCTCGGTGGCTTCGACGGCAAGCTAAGCCTGTGGACTTTGCCGGGCTGTGTCCTGCTCAGCACGCAGGCAGCCCACGAGGGCCCGATCTCGTGCCTGGCAACGAGCCCGGAGGGTCGATTGTTGGCCACCGGAGGACACGATGGCCGGGTGCGGTTGTGGCGGCTGCCGCACGGGGATCCGATCGATACCCCCTCCGGACCCGCTGGACACGAAAACTGGTTGTCGCGACTGGCAATCACACCTGACGGGGCTCTGTTGATCAGCGGAGACCTGGATGGGCTGATCCGACTGTGGCGCCTTCCCTTCGGTGAGCCGGCGGCAGTCCTCCGCGGGCACCGTGGTGCGGTGACCGACCTGGCGGTGACCTCGGACGGCGGATTGCTCGCCAGCGGCGGCGCCGACGGCACCATACGGCTGTGGGAGTTGCCCTCCGGCATGTCCGCCGGTGTCCTTTCCGGGCACGAAGACAAGGTACTAAGGCTGGTGATCACGCCGGACGGTGAGTTGCTTGCCAGCGGCGGTCTCGACCGGTCGGTGCGGCTGTGGCGGCTATGGAATCCGGTGCTGCGCGAGCTCAGCCACACCGGGCTCGGCCAGCTCGACTGGCACGACGTCGCCCGCCTGAAATCCGCGTTGCGCGGTCGCACGGGACCGGAGCAGGACTGGGCAGCGATGATCGCGGCACTTGTGCGATGGCGGCACGGACGTTAGGCCGCGATGGCGTCCGCGGTCAGCCCGTAGTACCGCCGGCGCGGCCGGTTCCTGGCCGCCGCGGATGCCCGTCTCCTGTTCGACGGCCGTTCCCCTACCCCTAACCGCGACGGATATTCGGACGAAGGGTGTATTGACAGGGTATCCCTCATTGATCGCGAAGGTGCTTGCCTGGAAGTCAACGCGTCTTTCGCGGCACGGCGTGCGGTTCCCGGACTGTGGCGCGCCGGCCGTGTCCGATCCTGATCCGCTGCCCGGTGAGGAGTGGAAGTGTCCAGTCATCCTTACGACAAGATAATCGCCTGATCGTCGACGCTTCACCCGACACCAGGCAACCGATCACCAGAGCATCGATAAGGGAGTCATCATGCGTGGCGTTGTCATGCACGCCCCCGGCGACGTCCGGGTCGAAGACCGGCCGGACCCGCGGATCGAGCAGCCCACCGACGCGATCCTGCGGCTGTCGGCGACCTGCGTCTGCGGATCCGATCTGTGGCCGTACCGCGGCGTCGAGAAGCTCGAGGGCCCGACGGCGATGGGCCACGAGTACGTCGGCATCGTCGAAGAGGTCGGCAGCGAGGTCACCGCCATCACGCCCGGCCAGTTCGTGGTCGGCTCGTTCTGGGCCAGCGACAACACCTGTGAGATCTGCCGGGCCGGCTACCAGTCCGGCTGCATCCACCGGGTGCTCATGGGCACCATCGGCTCCCAGGCACAGTACGCACGCGTGCCGCTGGCCGACGGCACCCTGGTCGCGACCCCCGAGGTGCCGTCCGCGGACCTGCTCCCCAGCTACCTGGCCGCCTCCGACGTGCTCGGCACCGGCTGGTTCGCCACGGTGGCGGCCGAGGCCGGACCCGGCAAGACAGTCGCGGTCGTGGGGGACGGCGCCGTCGGGCTGCTGGCCGTGCTCGCCGCCAAGCAGCTCGGCGCGGAGCGGATCATCGCGATGAGCCGACACGAATCCCGGCAGCGGCTCGCCCGGGAGTTCGGGGCGACCGACATCGTCACCGAGCGCGGCGACGACGGCATCGCGAAGATCAAGGAGATGACCGGCGGGCTCGGCGCACACTCGGTCGTGGAGGCGGTCGGCACGCAGGAGTCGATGACGCAGGCGATCAACTCGACCCGACGCGGGGGCCACGTCGGCTACGTCGGCGTCACCCACGACGTCAGCCTGCCCGGCATGGACATGTTCAACTCGCTGGTGCACCTGCACGGCGGTCCTGCCCCGGTGCGGCGGTTCCTGCCCGATCTGATGGAGCTGATCGGCAACCACACGATCGACCCGGGCAAGGTCTTCGATCTCGACCTGCCCCTGGAGCAGGCCGCCGAAGGCTACAAGGCGATGGACGAGCGCCGCGCCGTCAAGACCCTACTGCGCCCGTAGTCGACCCGGAGAAAGGAACCGCGACGTGCGCGTGACCATCGGCATGAAGGTGACCTTCGTGGCAGCCGCCGGACTGATGTCCCTGGCATGGATCGCGGCCGTGCCGGCCGACCCGCCTCGGCCTACCGACTCCCCCGTTGTGCTCGTCATCGAGCAGCCGGATCCCGCGGCATACGACTGCCCGTTCGCATAACCGCACCGTCCTGTCCGATGCCCGCCGACCTCGGACCGGCGCAGCCCACGGTGGCATGCCGGCCGGCCGGTCAGTCGAGCCGCAGCAGCGCCTCGATCAGCTGGCGGTAGATCCGGAGCTGGGCGCGCATCGCCGAGCGGTCCTCGTAGGTGCGGCACAGGATGAAACCGCCCTCGAACGTGGTGTACAGATGATCGGCCAGTGCGTCGACGTCGATGACCACGCCCGACCGGCGGGCGGCTAGAGCCGCGCGGAGCATGCCGGCCAGCGCGTCCCGCCAGGCGCGCGTGGCCTGGGCGACCCGCTCGTTGATCTCGCTGCCGGTGAACTCCCGCTCGGCCAGCACGGTGGCGTACAGGCAACCGGACTGCTCGGACATCAGCTCGTCAGCCCGGTCCTCGTAGTAGCGCAGGAACGCCACCGCACGAGCCGCGGGGTCGGTTTCATTCGCTGTGGCGGTGAGGCCGGCGTCCAGGTGGGCCAGGTCCGCGGCCACGTACCGCTCCACGAGCTGGACCGCCAGGTCGGTCTTCGAGCTGAAGTGGTGGAAGAACGCGCCCTTGGAGCTGGCGGCCTCGGCGATCACCTGGTCGACCGACGTGGCGCTGTAGCCCTGGTCGGTCATGAGCCGCTCGGCGACGCGCAGAATCCGCTCGCGTGTCGGGTTGCCGTCTCTTGGCACATCTCGGTTGTACCAGACCAACTGGTCTGCTACAAACAGACTGTTCAGTCTGGTACGAGGAAGGAAAGATCATGCACACGTCGCTGCCGCAGCTGTCGGGGCGCCCGGTTGTCACCGACGGTGGCCTGGAGACCGATCTCATCTACCACCACGGCGTCGACCTGCCGGACTTCGCCGCGTTCCCGCTCATCGACGACGACCGGGGCCGGGAGCTACTCTCGCGCTACTACGGCGCCTACGTCGACGTAGCCAGGCGAGCCGGCGCGGCCTTGCAACTGGAGACCCCGACCTGGCGGGCCAGCACCGACTGGGGCGACCGGCTCGGCTACACCACCGGCGAGCTTCGCCGTGTCAACCGAGACGCCGTGAGGCTGCTGCAACGGCTGCGCGACAAGGCCGACATCGAGACACTGCTGATCAGCGGTAACCTCGGCCCGCGCGGCGACGGCTACGTCGCCGGCGCGAAGATCGACCCAGACGATGCCGCCGCCTACCACGCGCCCCAGATCGAGGCGTTCGCCGAGGCCGGCGCCGATCTGATCACCGCGCTCACCCTGACCGGCACCGGCGAGGCGATCGGCATCGTCCGCGCCGCACGCTCCGCCGGGCTGCCGGTAGCCGTGTCGTTCACGGTCGAGGTCGACGGGCGGCTCCCCGACGGCACATCGCTGCCGGCCGCCATCGACGAGGTCGACGCCGAGGCCCGACCCGACTACTTCATGATCAACTGCGCCCATCCAGACCACATCGCCTCCGCGTTGACCGACGACGCGGCCTGGCGTTCGCGCATCGTGGGGCTCCGCGTCAACGCGTCGCCGCGCAGCCACGAGGAGCTGGACGCCGCTACGGAACTGGACGAGGGCGACCCCGTCGAGCTTGCCCGTGCCCAGGACGCTCTGCGGCCACAGCTGCCGAGCCTTGCGCTCGTCGGCGGCTGCTGCGGCACCGACGTCCGCCATATCGCCGCGATGTGGGGCGTTCAACCATCTGTCCGTTGACCTCCGGACGCGGCGCGGGCCTCGACGGTCGCGGTGATGGCGCCTTCCATATCGGCGATGCGGCTGGCGGCGTCGCCGTCCAGGCGACCGAGAATCACGATGCCGGGGAAGTACGACTGATCGCCGTAGTAGAAGACGAGATCGTTGCCGGGTGCGTAGTACCCGACATCTGCGACGTCGGGATCCGCACCATCTGGTTGACCATCGAGTGACAGCGGTGCCGGCAGTGGACCGGTCTTCTCCACCGAGCCGTGATCGGTCATGTCGATGGTCAGGGGTAGCTGGGCGATGAGGTCACTGCCGGCGGCGCTGTCGAAGATCGTGGCCTGAAAGCGTTGACTGCCGATGGTGATCTGGATCTTCATCTGCTCTTCCTGGTGAGGGGAGGAGTCGGTGCGGCTGGGCGACGGCGATGTGGATGGTGTTCCACCGCGGGTGTCGCCAGATTGAACGTTGTCGCCGCAGCCGGTAACGGTCAGTCCGACGACCGTCAACAGCACTGCGCAGATGGCCGCGCGTGAGGCTGGCATGGCATCTCCATGTGTGGGTGAGGCCGTCCCGGACGGCGCTCGCAAGGGCCCGTACATGACGGCTCCATGCATGGTCGTGAGCTCCGTTCACCGCTTCGATCAGGACGGCCCTGCGGGCCACGGCATCCAGTGAACCCGCCGCCCGAACGGGCAAGAAGTCACTATGGATGGGTGTACTGACAGGGAACCCCTGGTCAACAGCGCGCAGCGTCACCGCGGCCTACGCTCGACAGGTGGAGCCTGCGATGGGCGCTGGAAGCCATCACCGACGCAGTCACATCCGTACAAGACCCGCAACAGAACCTTCTCACCACCAACGCACTCGGCCCCGCGTTCTACTCACCGGTGATCGGCGACGGCGGACACCTGCCGAACCTGGCCAGGATCCAGTTCCTCACCCACACGACACCGAAGGAACCCGATGCAGATCACCCGCAGCTGCCTTGACACCGCCAAAGGATCCAGTGACTGGTTCACCGGCGACGTCTACATCGACGCGGTCGCTGCCGCACCCCCGCCCTCACGGGTGACGGCGAACCTGGTGCACTTCATGCCCGGCGCCCGTACCCACTGGCACCGTCACCCACTCAGCCAGACCGTCTTCGTCACCGAAGGCGTCGGATTGTGTCAGCGCCGAGGCGGACCCATCGAAATCATCCGCCCCGGCGACCGCGTCCTGTTCGAAGCCGACGAGGAACACTGGCACGGCGCCGCACCCAACCGACTCATGGTCCACCTCGCCATCAACGAATCAGACGACCAGCACGACGTCGTCCACTGGCTCGAACCGGTCACCGACACCGAGTACGCCGCAGCCCCTCCCAGCGCATAACGGCGGCTGATGCGGCGACAAGCCGGGGCCTGGCGACCGGATCCGGCGCGTCGAACCTGAGAACGTGCGATGCCGCCGCCTCGGTCTTCGGTACGCGGATGGTCAGGATCCCGTCGGCGAGGTCGGCGGTGATCTGCTCGGGGTCGATGTCGCCGGGCAGTAGGGGCCACGCGGGCGAGCGGCCGATGCGGCCAGACCGCCACGCGAACCAGCGGCCGGACCCACACCGTCAGCGTTGCGGTCAGCGCATCAGTGGATGACCGTTCCGGTGGACCAGATGGGGTACATCTGCCAGCCGTCAGCGTCCGTGAACAACCTGCAGTAGATGACGAAGTTCGAGTCCGTTTGCAGGCCGATCGTCGTCGTCCAGTAGCCGCACCGGCCGTTGGTCCTCGTCGACCAGACCGCCGCGGTGTAGCCGGGCCGGTAGAGCACCATGTTGCCGTCCCCCTGCATGGTCATCCGGACCTTCCGAACCGCCAGCTCTGCCCCTCGTCAAGCCACTGGCACGGTACGGCGGAGTGCACCGTCTATGCCGGCTGGGGCAGCGTGTCGGTGTTGGCGCGGACGGCGTACCGGATCGAGTACCCCCAGGACGGATATTCGTCCTGGTGCAGCAGGTCTACGTATCGCCGGCCACGCTTCCATCGTCGTCCAGGTAGGACTCGATGAACGCGGCCCGGATGCCGGCCTGCAAGGCCCACATGTTCGTTGGCCTCGTGCCGGCCCAGGACCTCCGCCGCCTGGGCGACCTTACGGTGTCATCCCTTCAGCCCTCCGGCGAAGCCGTTGATGATGCTGCGCTGCAGCGCGAAGTAGACGGCCAGGATCGGCACGATGCTGATCACCAGCGCGGCGAAGATGAGGTTCCAGTCCGCCGCGTACTGGCCGACGAACCCGGCGATCGCGACCGGCAGGGTCTGCTGATCGGTGCCGGACAGGTACAGCAGCGGCGTGAAGAAGTCGTTCCACACCGAGATCGCGTTCAACACCAGTGCGGTGTACGTGATCGGCTTGAGCATCGGGAACACCACGAGCCGGAAAACCTGCAGCGGCGCGGCCCCGTCGATCAGCGCGGCCTCCTCGAAGTCGCGGGGCAGCGCCCGCATGAATCCGATGTAGAGGAACGTGGTGAACGGCACCTGCAGCCCGGAGTAGAACAACACCAGCGCCCACACGCTGCCCAGCAACCCCAGGTCGCGCATCGTCTGGTACAGCGGCAGGGCGGCCAGCTGGAACGGCAGCAGCAAGCCCAGCATGATCAGCAGGAACATGCCCCGTGACCATTTCGCCGTCGCTCGGGCCAGTGGGTACGCGGCCAGCGACGACACGGCCAGCACGACGACGACGCTCAGCGTGGTGACGAGCACGCTGTTGAACAGCGCCCCGCCGAGCCCGCCTCGCTCCCAGGCCTGGCTGAAGTTGTCGAGCGTCGGGTTGGTGGTCGGCCGGAGCGGCGAGGACGTGTCCGAGACTGGTCGGACAGCGAGGTTCACCAGCACGTACACCGGAAACGCGACGACCAGCGCGGCCGCGACCATCATCAGCTCGAGCAGGAACGTGCGCCTGCGGTACCGGTTCATGACGCCGCCCTCTCCCCGCGCGCCAACACGAAGTACTGCCCCGTGGACACGACCGCCACGATGATCGTGAGGACGACGGCGAGGGCGATGCTGTAGCCGAACTCGCCGAGCGTGAACGCTTCCTTGTAGATCAGCGTGGAGATGGTGTCGGTGGCGTGCCCCGGTCCGCCCCCTGTCAACGCGAACACCTGGTCGAAGAGCTTGATCCCGCCGATGATCGACAGCATCAGGTTGATCGTGAACGCCGGCGCGAGCAGCGGCCGGACCACATACCAGAAGCGGCGTACCGGTCCGGTGCCGTCGATCGCGGCGGCCTCGTAGATCTCCTTCGGCACCGACTGCAGCCCGGCCAGGAAGATCACCATCGAGTAGCCGGCGAACTGCCAGACGATCACGCCGACGATCGACCACAGCGCCAGCTGCGGGTCGCCGAGCCAGTTCTGCCGCAAAGAATCCAGACCGACCGCGCCGAGCAGGCTGTTGACCGCGCCGTCCGGGCCGAGCAGGTTGCGCCACAGGTAGGCGGTCACGATCGGGGTGATGATCGCCGGGGCGAACAGGAACACCCGCAGCACGTTCCGCGACTTGATCACCGTGTTGACGCCGAGCGCGAGCAGCAGCCCGACGCCGTTCTGGATGACCGTGATGGCCACCGCGATCAGCAGCGTGTGCCAGATCGCCTGGCGCGCTGTCGCGTCTTGCAGCATGTCGGTGAAGTTGCCGAGCCCGATCCAGGAGAAGTCCGGGCTCAGCCCATCCCAGTCGGTGAAGGCGTAGTACACGCCCCGCGCGCTCGGTATCAGAACCACGAAGGCGAACAGCAGCATCGCCGGCGCCGCGAACCACCACGGCGGCGCCTTACCCGAGGCCCGTTGGCGACCCGGTTTATACCCGTCCGGGATAGTTGTCATCAGTTGGGTCTACTTCCCGGAACGTTTCATCAATGCTCGCCGCACCGGAAGTACCGCGATGCGACGGCCGGACTGTTGGGTAACGTTTTCCAAGATGTTTCGCTTGACCCTAGAAGTTGATCCGTTGGTCGTCAAGAGGCCAGCCAACGACCAGGCAGGAAAGCGATTACACTCCTCAGACAACGTTCCCCACGCTGCCGCCCAGGAGGATTCGATGGACACCCCGGTAGCGCCGTCGCGGCGAATCACCATCGTCGACGTCGCCCGACACGCTGAGGCCTCCACGACCGCGGTCTCCAAGGTGCTACGCAACGCCTACGGGGTCAGCCCGAAGATGCAGGCCCGAGTCCGTCAGGCCATCGCGGAGCTCGGCTACCGGCCCAACGCCGCCGCCCGCGGCATGCGCGGCCAGACCTACACCATCGGCGTGATGCTGCCCAACATCATCAACCCGTTCTTCGCCCAGATCCTCGACGGCCTCACCGACCACCTCGCCGACACCGACTACCAGGTGCTGCTCGGCCCAGGCAGCAACGGCCGGGAGGCCGAAGCCAAGGTCACCCACGCCATGATCGACCGCAGCATGGACGGGCTGATCCTCATCGCGCCGGTCTCGTCGCGCGCGCACCTGGACCACGTCGCCGCGGCCGTGCCCACCATCGTGGTCGGCCGGCACGGCCGGTCCCGGACCTACGACAGTGTCGCCGACGACGACCTCGCCGGCGCCGCGCTCGTCGTCGACCACCTCGCTGACCTCGGCCACCAACGGATCGCCCACATCGACCACCACGAGACCGACCCGGACCATCTCGCCGAGATGCCCAACGCCATCCGCGCCGCCGGCTACCGCCACGCCATGCAAGCCCGCGGCCTGACCGACCACATCGACATCACCGCCACCAGCTACACACAGCAGGGCGGCTACCTCGGCGCCCAGCAACTTCTGGCCCGCCCAGTGCGGCCGACCGCGATCTTCGCCGGCGCCGACATCGTCGCCATGGGCGCCCTCGACGCCATCGCCGAAGCCGGCCTACGGGTGCCCGAAGACATCTCCGTCGCCGGCTACGACAACACCACCTTCGCCGCCTTCCGCTCCATCTCGCTGACCAGCGTCGACCAAGCCGGCCACCAGATCGGCGCCAACGCCGCCCGCTTGCTGCTCGACCGCATCGCCGACCGCAAACGGCCCGCCGCCCAGATCAAGCTCTCCCCCACCCTCGTCACCCGCCGTACCACCGGGCCACCCAGCGCTCAGCGGCACACCTGACACCACAGTCAACCGCCGCCACCCACGCCACCCGCCACTTCCGCCGCGCTCAGCATCCGATTCCGGACTCGCTGTGGCACCAGATCCACCCTGCGCCCGAAGAAGTCTGGCGCTCGTGAGCACGGCCCGCCGCGGAGCTGGCGAGCCGGCTCGAGAAACCGGTTCGTTCACATAGGAATTCCAGAGCGCGAACCGTATGCGCTCTCCGCCAACGAGGAGGTCTGATGGAAGGGCTGGGCATGAACCGGAGAGCGATGATCGGCCGGTCGCTGTCGGTGGTCGCCGGGATGGCTGTGCCGTTGCCAGCACTTGTGCGGGACGGAGGGAGAACGGATGAGGCGGCAACCCGTTACGGCAAGGTGCGCGGGATACGCGAGGACGGCATCGTCAAGTTCCTCGGCGTGCCCTACGCCAGGCCGCCGCTGGGTGAACTCCGGTTCAAGGCCCCGAAGCCGCCCAGCCGCTGGTCCGGCGTGCGCGACGCGGTGACCTTTCCCAACCCGGCGTTCCAGGCAGCGGGTAACGAGATGGGGCCCAACGGCAACGGCCGGATGCCGGCACCCTCCGAAGACTGCCTCTACCTCAACATCTGGACCCCCGCCGCCGACCGCGAGCGGCGGCCGGTGATGTTCTACAACCACGGCGGCGGCTACATGATCGGCTCCGGCTCCGCCACCGGCCAGGACGGCACCCACCTTGCGCAGCTCTATGACGTGGTGGTGGTCGAGTCCAACCACCGGCTGGGCATGCTGGGCTATCTGTTCCTGGGCGATCTCGCCGGTGGCGACTACGCCGCCAACCAGGGGATGCTGGACATACTCGCGGCACTGCGCTGGACCCGGGAGAACATCGAGAACTTCGGGGGCGACCCCACAACATCATGGTCTGGGGCGAGAGCGGCGGCGGCGCCAAGACCGCGGCCATCTACACCATGCCCGCCGCCGCGCCGCTGTTCCACAAGGCTTCGATCGAAAGCGCCGCGCCGCTGCGCTTCCCCACCCGCGAGGGCGCCACCGCTCGGGCCAAGCGCACGCTGGAGCTGTTGGGACTGACCACAGCGGACATTCCCCGGCTGCACGAGATTCCGGCCGCGAGGCTGCTCGAGATCCAGCAGTCCGAAGCCGCGAACGGCGTCGCACCATGGGGCGACCCGCCGCCGCTGCCCGGCTTCGGCGCCTTCGTCGACGGCACCGTCATCCCGCGGCACCCCTTCGCCGACGGCGTCGCGCCCTTCTCGGCCGGCAAGCCGCTGATGTGCGGCACATGCCGCGACGAAACGGTGTTCTTCAGCCTCTTCGGGCCCCGCGACATCTTCAGCATCGACGAGACCGGCCTACGCACCAGGCTGAGTAGCACCTACCAGGGCGCCGAGCTCGACCAGATCATCAACACCTTCCGCACATCGCGGCCCGACGCGACGCCGGCACAGCTCTACTTCGCGATCACCACCTCGCCCATCTGGCGCGACGCGATCAAGCTCGCGGAGGCCAAGGTGGCGCAGCGCGCCGCGCCCGTGTTCATGTACCAGCTCGCCTACCAGAACCCGACCCTGGTGCCCGGCACCGATTTCCCCCTCGGCTCGCCGCACGCGTCCGACATCAACCTCAAATTCGCCAACACCGACAAGAACCTCGACTTCTTCCTCTACGCCGATCAATCGCCGGGGCGGTTGGCGACCGCACGGCACATGAGCGGACTGTGGGCGGGCTTCGCCCGCACGGGCCGTCCCACCGCGACGGGCGTGCCGACCTGGCCCGCCTATACGCCGAAGAGGCGTGCCACGATGTGGCTCGACGCCGAATGCGAGATCGTCAGCGACCCAGACAAGGACGAGAGACTGTACTGGCAAGACCGCGACTGAAGCGCATCCGCGACCCATGACGATACCGTCCATGACAGCCCGACACCCCGACCCACCGCGACCCCGCCGAGCGACGCCGTCAAGTGCTGTGCGCACGGTCCTAGCGAGCAGTTACAGCCTCGACGAAGGACCGCTGCGGATCGATTCTCGAGAAGGGAAGGCGGAGCCGGAGCTGCCCGGCGATGGGTGCGTTGTGCTTCCGGACGGCCCGCAGCTCGTCGGCGTTGAGGGCACGGCCGTAGATCCGGAACTCGTCGAGGGCGCCGCGGAACGTGTTGTTGAGGCCGTCGACACGCCGGCCGAGGTAGACGCTGTGGATGCCGAACTCCTTGCCGGTGGTCACCGAGCCGCGGGGCGCGGCCAGGTCGGCCACGGTGGCGCCGTCGATGAGGACCGTGACCCGGGTCGCCGTTCGCCGCATGGCGACGTGGTGCCACAGCCCGTCGTTGTACGCGCCCGCGATGGTGATGTTCGCGTCGCCCTGGCCGGTGCCGACGACACCCCTGATGCGATTGCTCGCCGGCTCGGCCCGCAGCCAGATCTGCGCGGCTCCCGTACCCACCTGGTAGAACCACCAGATCACGATGCTGCCGGAGGTTTCCTTGTACCGGAACCACGTCATGATCGTGAACGGGTCGTCCTCGAGGTCGACGGCCGGGTTGTAGGGCACCTCCACATAGTCGTCCACGCCGTCGAGCGCCAGCCCGTCACCGAACCGGCCCTTACCCAGCGTCGCGTTGCCGCGTACGTATGCGGTGTTGTGGTGGCGCGGTGCCGCGTCCGGGGTCGTCGGGCCCGGTTCCGGCGCCGGCGGCAGGCTCGGCGGCGAATCGTTCGGGGTGTCGAGGTACGCCTCGTTGAACCGCACGAACTGGATCACCTCGTAGAGGGCGGCCACGCCGCTCTCGTAGAGCACGCCGGCCACGGGACCGAGGGCCGGATCCGTCTCGATCTTGACCAGGTCGGAGTATCCGCCCG
The DNA here is from genome assembly GCA_037414955.1 of Actinomycetes bacterium KLBMP 9797. GTDB lineage: Bacteria > Actinomycetota > Actinomycetes > Mycobacteriales > Micromonosporaceae > Phytohabitans. Next base: position 2,565 of record JBBEWH010000013.1, on the reverse strand, counting down.
GGCCCCAGCTGATGACCTTGCCGTCCTGCCAGGTCTCCCACGTCTGGGCCTCATCGTAGGAGGACCGGATCGTCAAGGCCGCGCGCTTGCCGGGGTTGGCGGGCCCGGAGAACAGGATGCGGTTCCGCGCGTCACCTTCGTCGGTGGCGGTAAGCCGTAGCAACGCGCCCTGCACGACCGGCATCGTCAGCGCGGGGACCATCCGGAACGGCGCGTCGTAACTGGCGCCGCCGTCGCTGGAGATCGCGTACGCCCGCGTGCCCTCGGCCGTCCCGGCTTCGCGCACGTTGACGTAGATGCGCCCGTCGGTCAGCTCCACGAGGGTGGACTCGTTGACGAAGATGTCGTCGGTGGCGCCACCGGCGCTGGCGCCCAGCTGCCAGGTGTCGCCGCCGTCGTCGCTGTACCCGAGGTGGATGCCGGCGACGCTCGTCCCGTCAGGTCCGGCCGACTCGTGGTTGGCGCTCATCACCAGCCGTCCGGCGTGCGGGCCGCGTGTGAGCTGGATGGCGTGCACCGGGCCGGTGGCATACCAGGCGGTCCACTCCGGCCGGATCAGCTCGGTCATCTCTCGTGGCGCACTCCAGGTCACCCCTTGGTCGTCGCTGACCTGCAGGAACGGAACTCGGCCGCCGGTACCCGTGCCCGGGTTGTGGGTCGTGAACAGCACGACGCGGCCGGTCCGCTCGTCCACGATGGGCATCGGGTTGCCGTGCGTATCGCCGTTGCCACGGGACACGACCTGCAACGGACCCCAGGTGTGACCGCCGTCCTGCGACCGCTTCAGAACCAGGTCGATGTTGCCCCGGTCGTCGCAGTTGTTGATCCGGCCTTCGGCGAACGCCAACAGGTCGCCGTTGGTGGCCTTGACGATCGCCGGGATCCGGAAGCAGAAGTAGCCGTCCGTCTTCGCGGTGTAGACCGCCCCTTCCTCGTGGTGCGGCTCGGCGGCGTACGCCGGACCGCCGGTGAGCAGAGTGGCAGCGGCCATCGCGGCGACGACGACCGCGGACCGCAGTCTGTGCCTTGTCATCGGTTCACGCCCTCGGGAACATTGACGGGAGGGTAGACATCCTACGTCCTATGTCAGTGCGGTCAACCCACCCATGATCAAGGCGTCCCTGTAGTCGCTAGAGCGACGTGAGGGACGCCTTGATCATGAGGGCGGGACAGTTTACCGAGGGTTTGCCTGGCCGTCCGCCGTCGTTCGTGGGGACGGGCAGGAAGCGATCCATGGACTTCATCGTCGTGATGGTCGTCGTCACCGCCCTGGCCTTCGACTTCACCAACGGCTTCCACGACACCGCGGCATCGTCGACGAAACCCTGATCTCGCCGGCCGTCGTGTTCGGCGGGCTGATCGGCGCGATCGTCTGGAACCTGCTCACCTGGCTGTTCGGCCTGCCGTCCAGTTCGTCGCACGCGCTGATCGGCGGCCTGATCGGCGCCACCTGGGTCGCGGCGGGTGGCGACGCCGTACAGTTCGGCCAGATCGTGACGAAGGTGCTGATCCCCGCGATCGCCGCGCCACTGATCGCGGTACTGGTCGCCGCGGTCGGCACGTTCCTCGTCTACCGGATCACCGCGCGTGCCGCGGAGCGGGGCGTGCGGTCCGGGTTCCGGCACGGCCAGATCATGTCCGCTTCGCTGGTCTCACTGGCCCACGGCACCAACGACGCGCAGAAGACCATGGGCCTGATCACGCTCACTCTGATCACGGCCGGCCTGCTGCCATCGGACGCCGGTCCACCGTGGTGGGTGATCGTCAGCGCCGGTGTGGCGCTCGCTGCCGGTACCTATATCGGTGGCTGGCGGATCATCCGCACGGTCGGACACCGCATCACCGAGATCGCCCCGCAGCAGGGCTTCGCGGCCGAGACCAGTGCCGCCGCGGTGATCCTCACCTCGTCTCACCTGGGCTATCCCCTCTCCACGACACACGTCGCGTCCGGCGCCGTCGTGGGCTCCGATGTCGGCCGCCGGCTGGCCCAGGTGCGTTGGGGCGTGGCCGGCCAGATGGCCGTGGCGTGGGTGTTGACGCTGCCCGCGGCGGCGGGCATCGGGGCCGTGGCGGGCCGGGTCGCCGACACCGGGACGGCGGGCGTCGTCCTGGTGGCGTTGGCCGGTGCGGTCGCCGCGCTGGCGATCTACCTGGCCTCCCGGCGCGACCCGGTGCATGCGCACAACGTCAACGACCGCGACGAGACCGCCGCTCTCTCGGCAGCCGCGTGACTCTTCGAAAGGGGCCATCATGCAGATCCCGTGGTCGGAACTCGGACAGGTACTCGCGGTCGGCCTCATCGCCGGTGTCGGCGTGGTCGCGCTGTTCGCGGTCGGCGTGGCACGCCTCGCGGGCTCCGACGGCACCCCGACGGAAGATGCCCGGCCGGGCGCCCACCTCGTCGCCTGGCTGTGCTTCTCCCTCTGCGCGCTCGCCGTCCTCTACGGCCTCTACACCCTGCTCCCCTTCGACTAACCTCCATGATCAAGGCGTCCGTCAAGTCGCTATAACGACTTGTATGACGCCGTTTTGAAGAGGCCTTAGCCCTTTAGCCGGGCCAAAATG